>DFEG01000014.1:46728-55234 GCA_002369075.1 Bacteroidales bacterium UBA3808
GACTGCTACAACAGCTATTTCTACATCGTGGAGGACAAGAGCCTGAACGTACTGGACCGTTTCCGTCTGCACGGGCGCAAGTACATCGAGCACCTGACGGGTGGCAGCGCGCTGCACTGCAACCTGGAGGAGCACCTGAGCCAGGAGCAGTACCGCCAGTTGCTGCGTGTAGCGGCGGTAGAGGGATGCAACTACTTCACGTTCAATATCCCGAACACGATTTGTAACGACTGCGGTCATATCGACAAGCGCTACTTGAAGGAGTGTCCGCATTGCCACTCGAAGAACGTAGATTACCTGACGCGTGTGATCGGTTACATGAAGCGGGTATCCAACTTCTCGGAGGCACGCCAGAAAGAGGCGGCTCAGCGTTACTACGCCGAGAAGAACAAAGCTCCGCAGTGCTAATGAAAGTAGCATCATTCGACGTCGTATTTCAAGAGATTCCCGGGGAGGTGACGCTTGCGCTCAACCTCTCCGGGTGTCCTTGTCACTGCCCGGGTTGCCACAGTCCGCATCTGTGGGAGGACACCGGCGAGGAGCTGAACGAAGCGCTGATAGACGATCTGACTGAGCGGTACAAGGGCTTGATCACCTGCGTGGCGTTCATGGGCGGCGACCAGGATCCGGCATATGTAGCGCGGATGGCGGCACATATATCCGGCTTGAAGACGGCGTGGTACAGCGGGCGCGTAAAGATGCCGGGAACGGACAGCCCGTTCACGTATGTGAAAGTCGGTCCGTATATCGAGGCGCTCGGCGGCCTGAAGAGCGAGAAAACCAACCAACGGCTCTACAAAAAGACCGATGAAAAATGGGTGGATATCACCTCTTCCTTTTGGAGAAAGAACTTATAGAGGCTCTTTTGATGAAAAATCGCACATAAATTTGCATATGTGTGATTTTTTTTGTACCTTTGCACGCAAAATGTAAATTAGGAGTAGAATGTTTGATAATTTAAGCGAACGGTTAGAACGGTCCTTCAAGATTCTGAAAGGCGAGGGCCGCATCACCGAGATTAACATTGCGGAGACGGTGAAGGACATCCGCAAGGCCCTGTTAGAGGCGGATGTGAACTACAAGACCGCCAAGCAGTTTACCGACAAGGTGAAAGAGAAAGCGCTGGGTCAGAACGTCATCAATGCGGTTCGTCCGGGTCAGCTGATGATCAAGATCACGCATGACGAGCTGGCGGAGCTGATGGGCGGCGAGACGCAGGAGATCAACCTCAAGGGCTCTCCGGCGGTGATTCTGATGGCCGGTCTGCAAGGTAGCGGTAAGACTACTTTTGCCTCCAAGCTGGCGAACTATCTCCAGACGAAGAAAAACAAGAAAGTGATGCTGGTTGCCTGCGATGTATATCGTCCGGCAGCCATTGAGCAGTTGCGCGTATTAGGCGAACAGATCAACGCCAAGGTCTATACGGGTGAGAACGAGTCCAACCCCGTCAAGAAGGCGCAGGACGCCATAGCCGAAGCCAAGAGGCTGGGGTACGACGTGGTTATCGTTGATACGGCAGGCCGTCTGGCAGTCGATGAGCAGATGATGGTGGAGATAGCGGCTATCAAGACAGCTATCCAGCCTTCCGAGACGCTGTTCGTCGTGGATGCCATGACCGGACAGGACGCAGTCAATACGGCGAAAGAGTTTAACGACCGTCTGGATTTCGACGGCGTGGTGCTGACCAAACTGGACGGTGACGCCCGCGGCGGTGCCGCTCTGTCCATCCGCACGGTGGTGGACAAGCCGATCAAGTTCATCGGCACGGGCGAGAAGATGGAGGCGCTCGATGTATTCCACCCGGCGCGAATGGCGGACCGGATTCTCGGCATGGGTGACGTGGTCTCTCTCGTGGAGCGCGCGCAGGAGCAGTACGACGAAGCAGAGGCACGCCGGATCAGCAAGAAGATCGCCAAGAACCAGTTTGATTTCAATGACTTCATCGGTCAGCTCAACCAGATCAAGAAGATGGGTTCGATGAAAGAACTGATGGGCATGATCCCGGGCATGGACAAAGCCCTGAAAGGCGTGGAGATCAGCGATGATGCGTTCAAGCCCATCGAGGCGATGATCAACTCCATGACTCCTGCGGAACGGTCCAATCCGTCTCTGCTCAACGGCAGCCGCAAGAACCGTATCGCCAAGGGGGCAGGTGTGACCATCGTGGAGCTCAACCGCTTCCTCAAACAGTTCGAGCAGACCTCCAAGATGATGCGCAAAGTGCAACAAATGAGCGGTAAAAGACGTTAAATGGGCAGCCGGAGCAGAAACAGAGGTTTTGGCGGAGCGCTGCGGATGCGCGACAAACAGGCTTATGTCGGATTCATACTGGTCATCGTAGTGGCGTCCGTAGCGGGTCTGTATCTCCTGCTGCGCACAATGGTCAATGAACTGCGCGCAATCCCCAACGATGATCCCGATACCGAGATAGCCGTTGACGAGCTCCGTATCCGCAAGGCGGACGAGCAGGACGCCCTGCTGTTAGGCGACAGCCTGGCACAACGCTATAATCTGGACTCCATCAAACGGCAGGTACAGATAGAAACACGACCTGTCTATCGTCCACCACGGCAGAACAGCGAGTGGTACATCACCTCCCGCGAGTGGAAGGATATCTGGAAGAACTACCGCATCTGGAAACGGATGAGAGAGAAAGACGAAGAAAACCAACAATGAACATTCTCGATAAAATAGACGGCTTAGAGGCTAAGTTTCATGAGGTGAGTCTGCTGATTACAGACCCGTCGGTCATTGCCGATCAGGCGCGTTATGTGCGTCTCAACCGCGACTACCACGACTTGGAGCGCGTGCTGGAGTGTGCACACCGCTATAAGAAAGCCGTGACCGACCTGCAAGAGGCGAAAGATCTTTTCTTCAACGAGTCCGACCCCGAGATGAAGGAGATGGCGAAGGCGGAGATAGACGAATTGGAGCCGCAGATACCGAAGTTGGAGGAGGAACTGAAGCTCCAGCTACTGCCGCAAGACCCCGAGGACAGCAAGAATGTGGTCATGGAGATCCGTGGCGGTACGGGCGGTGACGAGGCGGCGCTTTTTGCCGGTGACCTGTTCCGGATGTACACCAAGTATTTTGAGATCAAGGGCTTCAAATATACCGTTTCGTCCTTTACGGAGGGTGCTTCCGGCGGATACAAGGAGATCATCTTCAATGTCACGGGCGAAAATGTGTATGGTACGCTCAAGTACGAGTCGGGCGTTCACCGCGTGCAGCGTGTGCCGGTGACGGAGACGCAAGGCAGGGTACATACATCTGCTGCGACGGTAGCCGTGCTGCCCGAGGCGGATGAGTTCGAGGTACATATCAACGAAGGTGAGATCAAATGGGAGACCTTCCGTTCGGGCGGTGCCGGCGGACAGAACGTGAACAAGGTGGAGTCCGGCGTGCGGCTCCGCTATAACTGGAAGAACCCCAATACGGGCGAGGTGCAGGAAATACTCATCGAGTGTACCGAGACGCGCGACCAGCCTAAAAACAAGGAACGCGCGCTTTCGCGCCTGCGTACGCAGATATACGACAAGGAGCACCAGAAATATATCGACGACATAGCGGCACGCCGTAAGACCATGGTCTCAACCGGCGACCGTTCTGCCAAAATACGCACGTACAACTACCCGCAGGGACGCATCACCGACCACCGAATCGGTTATACGGTCTATAACCTCGCGGCGTTCATGGACGGTGATATTCAGGGCGTCATTGATGCCCTGCAGGTGGCAGAGAACGCCGAGCGGCTCAAAGAGAGTGAATTGTAATGTACCTTTTCTACGCACCGGATATAGCTGCAAGCCCTGTTCTTCCCGAGGAGGAGAGTGCGCACTGCGTGCAGGTCCTCCGCCGTACGGCGGGGGATGAGATCCTTGTGACGGACGGCGCGGGCAATCTCTATCACTGCGAGATCACCAACCCTCACCGCAAGCACTGCGAGGTACGTATCCAATCGGCAGAGCAGCCGGAACCGCTGCACGAAGGGAAAGTGCACATCGCCCTTGCACCGACCAAGAATATCGACCGCACGGAGTGGGCGATAGAGAAATGCGTGGAGATGGGCGCCGATGAGATCACGCTGCTGCTGTGCGACCACTCGGAGCGCAAGACGGTCAATATGGAGCGGTTGCAAAAGATTGTCATTTCCGCTGCCAAACAATCCCTCAAACCCCGTTTCCCCGTACTTCATCCGCTGACGAAGATCAGTGAATTGCAGGTCGAGGGGGACTTGTTCATCGCCCATTGCATGACGGAGGAAGAGAGTGCTTCGCTCCAAGCGGCTTATCGTCCCACGGATACCAAGCAAGCGCTTCAGCAATGCATTACCCGCGGTCGCGGGACCACCGTGCTCATCGGTCCCGAGGGCGACTTCTCGCCCGCAGAAGTGGAATGGGCTCTCAAAAACGGTTACCGGCCTGTCTCGTTAGGCGCTGCGCGGCTTCGCACCGAGACAGCCGCTATCGTAGCCTGCCACACCGCAATATTGATTAATGAATAATCTTGACGCAGACATATTACTCTGGATCAACGGCCATTATTCCGAGTGGCTGGACACGTTCTTCTGGTACGTGAGCCGCTCCAAGACTTGGATACCGCTCTATGTCCTGTTGGCGGGGCTTGTCGCTTACCGGTACCGGTCATGGAAGGCAGTATTGCTTATTCTGGCGGGGTTCGGGGTGGCAGCCGGCTTGGCGGATTTTACAACCTCTGGCATCATCAAACCCCTTGTCTGCAGACTGCGGCCGACGCACGAACCGGCACTTGATCCGCTGCATCTGGTGTGCAGATATACAGGAGGCAAATACGGCTTCTGCAGTTCCCACGCCGCCAATACGATGGCTGTCGGGTTACTCTTCAGCTTGTTGTACCGTAATAAAATAGCTACCGCGGGTCTCATGACCTGGGTAGCTTTGAATTGTTATAGCCGTATGTACCTCGGGGTGCATTACCCCACGGATATATTGGTCGGGTTGCTTATTGGTGTTGTGTGGGCGGTGCTGGTCTTCTGGGGGCTAACGAAGTTCCTTGGGGATGGCGGGGTTGCTCGGCAGGGTGGTTCATGAACCGCTCGAACTCCTCTTCCGTCAGCAGCAGTTTCAACTCGTTGTAGATAGCCTGCATGCGTTCCATGTTCTCTGCGCGAGTGAGTCCTTTCTGACGGGAGCGGGCATACTTGAGATGCATCTTGTAGATAGTATCAATACGTGCGGAATCCTTGATCCCTAACTCGCGCACCAGACGCGTAGTCTGCTTGAGCGCTTCCTCCTGCGGGGTACGCTGTACACGCGGATGGTCGGCAGCCTCCTGCGCCATCATACTGCCCGTGAGCAGGGCTGCACAAAGAAAAAGAGATAGTTTTTTTATCATCATTCAGAGTATTCTGATTAATCGGATTATTCAGAAAACAAACAACAAAAATCATGCCGTTAAGACCGGAAATACAGATAGCCAAACGACTTTATTTCTCATCAGAGGGAGAAGCCCGTCATGCGCGCCCCGCCATACGAGTGGCACTCGCCGGCATTATTGTGGGTGTAACGGTGATGATTCTCACGGTTTGTATCGTGGTGGGTTTCAAGCAGACGGTCACCGCCAAGGTGGCGGGTTTCGGCGCACATATCCAGCTGGTGTCCTTCGACAACAACAACACCTACGATCTGCAGCCGATAGAGGTGTCCGACAGTCTGTTGGCGCGGCTCGGGAGCTACGAACATGTGCGCACGGCTTCGCCGTTTGTGACCAAACCGGGTATGCTCAAGACCGATTCGGCGTTCCACGGGATGGTCCTGAAGGGCACTGACTACTGGGATTTTTTCCGCGCCAATATGGTCTCAGGCGAACTGCCTTCGAGCCCCAACGAGGTGCTTCTCTCCCGTCCGTTGGCATCGCAGATGGGAATTGCAGTAGGGGATGGAGTCAATGCGTATTTTGTGGATGATACGGATGTACGTGCGCGACGGTTCAAGGTTGTGGGGCTCTATGAGACGGGGTTCGGGCAGTTTGACAATCTGTTTGTTCTCACGCCGCTGGCTGCCGCACAGCGTTTGCAGGGATGGGGTGAGAATACGTATTCCGGCGTGGAGATACTGGTGGACGATATCCGCCATCTGGACGAGGTGGCGGACCGCATATATTTCGCGACGGTCAACCATTTGGACGAAGACGGCTACAATGTGTATTATGTCCAGACGCTGCAGGAGCAGAACCCTGCTGTCTTTGCGTGGCTGGATCTGTTAGACATGAATGTGGTGGTGATCATTGTGCTAATGCTGCTGGTAGCGGGCTTTAATATCGTTTCGGGGCTTATCATCCTGATCCTCGACGGCGTGCAGCTCATCGGCACGCTCAAGGCACTCGGTGCTGACAACCGCTTTGTGCGACGTATATTCATCACCCAGGCCTCCATGCTCATCGGCAAGGGCGTGCTGTACGGCAATATATTCGGCTTTGCGTTGGCGGCGGTACAGTATTTCGGTCATCTAATACCGCTCGATCCGACTGCCTATTATGTGAGTTATGTGCCGATTGCGTTCCCGTGGGGGTGGCTCGTGGCGCTCAATGTGCTGACGATAGCCGTCTCGGTACTGATATTATTGCTGCCATCGATGATTATTACCAAGATCAGTCCGGCGAAAGTCATGCACTTTGAGTAATGAAACTGCAAACCATCATAGATATCAAACCTTCCGAATGGAAGATCGGGTATGAGGACAAGATTCTCATGCTCGGTTCGTGTTTCTCGGACGAGATTGGCGAGCAGATGAAACAGCGCAATCTGCCAGTCACCTGCAATCCGTTCGGCACACTCTATAACCCGCTGTCCATAGCACAGGCAATACAATTGACGGAGTTGCCGGAAATAGTGGAATACGGCGGCCTCTGGCACTCGATGGCACACCACGGTTCGTTCTCGCGCCCTACGAAAGAAGAGGCGGAAGAGGCAGTGAAAGCCTCCGTCGAAACCATGCAGAAAGCCTTTGAGGAAGCAACGGTGGTGATTGTTACCTTCGGTACCGCGTGGGTGTATGAGTGGAACAAGGAATCAGAAGTAAGGAGTCAGGACAAGTATGTGGTAGCCAACTGCCATAAGATGCCGGACTCGTGGTTCACCCGCAGGCGGTTGACGGTAGAGGAGATTGTGGCTGTATGGCAACCGATCATCGGGAAGTACCCCGACAAGCACTGGCTCTTCACCGTCTCGCCGATCCGGCATATAAAGGACGGTCTCCACGAGAACCAACTGAGCAAAGCCACGCTGCTCATGGCAGTGAATGAATTAGTAAATCAGTCTTACAGTCCACAGGACGGTCTGTCAGCGGAGCGGTCTGTATTCTGTCAGGCGAAGCCGGTCTATTTCCCTTCTTACGAAATACTGCTTGACGAGTTGCGCGACTACCGATTCTATGCGGATGACCTGGTACACCCGTCATCGCTGGCGGTGAACTATATCTGGGAACGGTTCGTGGAGACGTTCTGTACCAACGGTACCCGCAATCAGATGCAGATAGAGCATAAGCAATGGAAATTTGAGCACCACCGCCCCTTACACTAAAGAAGCGACTCCCAAGAGCCGCTTCTTTCATCTTTCATCTTTCATTTTTCATCTTTCATCTTTCAGCGCTTTGATAGCTTCTTCAATGGAAGCGATGCGGGATTCGGCATCGGCTTTCTTCTTGCGTTCCAGTTCCACAATCTCCGGCTTGGCGTTCGCTACGAAACGCTCGTTCCCTAACTTAGCCATGACGCCTTTGAGGAAGCCCTGCTGGTGCGCGAGATCCGCCTCCAGCTTCTTGAGTTCTTCCTCGACATTGATGAATGCGTCCATCGGGATGGCGAACTCCGTTGTGCCGACGATGAACTTAGCGCAGTTGGCGTTGGAATCGCTATGCGTAGCGATGGTGACATTAGCCAGTTTCTGCAACAGAGCGGCATATTCGTACGTGTCTGCGCCCTCGAAATAGAGGGTCAGTACCTCTTTCTGTGGGATATTCTTCGACGCACGCACGTTACGCACACCGGACACAATTTCCTTCAGTTCCTCAATGTTATTGAGAATATCTGATTTGTCGGTATTCTGATATGCCGATATTCCGAGGGCCGAAGTCATGATGCTTTCTCCCTCTTTGCGGGTGTAGAGTTCGTGCCAGAGTTCCTCTGTGATGAACGGCATGAAGGGGTGGAGCAGTTTGAGCAGGCGCTCAAAGAACGCGAGGGTCGCTTCGTAGGTCTGTCGGTCAATAGGCTGCTGGTAAGCCGGCTTGATCATCTCCAAGTACCAGCCGCTGAACTCATCCGTATAGAGTTTGTAAATAGCCATCAGGGCTTCGCTCAAACGGTATTTGCTGAACAGATCCGCCACTTCGGCTTCGGCCTCGCCCAGTTTGGCATCGAACCACGCGATGGCTTGCTGGCTTTCGACTTTTGACTTTTGACTTTCGACTACCTCCCAGCCTTTGACAAGGCGGAAGCAGTTCCAAATCTTGTTGCAGAAATTACGTCC
>DFEG01000014.1:55368-59770 GCA_002369075.1 Bacteroidales bacterium UBA3808
CGCACGCCGTCGGCGCCGAAACGCTCGATGAGGTCCAGCGGGTCAGGGCTGTTGCCAAGGCTCTTGGACATCTTACGGCCTAACTTGTCGCGCACGATACCGGTGAAATAGACGTGCTTGAACGGCATCTTGCCTACGTACTCGTAGCCCGCCATGATCATACGTGCCACCCAGAAGAAGATGATATCCGGTCCCGTTACGAGGTCGGCGGTGGGGTAGTAGTAGTTAATCTCCTTGTTGCCCGGTTTGTCAATGCCGTCGAACAAGGAAATCGGCCATAACCATGAGCTGAACCAGGTATCCAAGGCTCCCTCATCTTGTACATAATTGCCTTCGGGCTTCGTCTCCGAAACGATGATTTTGTCGTCTGGGTAGTTCTCCAGACCCGTCTGCGCCAGCAGATCCGCATCGTAGTATGCCGGAATACGGTGCCCCCACCAGAGTTGGCGGCTGATACACCAGTCTTTGATGTTCTCCAGCCAGTTGCGGTAGGTGTTCTTGTATTTGGCGGGATAGAAGACGATGTCGTCGTTCATGACGGGCGGCAGGGCGATGTCTGCGAAGTGCTGCATCTTCACGAACCATTGCAGGCTCAACCGCGGCTCGATAGGCACGTTCGTGCGCTCGGAATAGCCGACCTTGTTGTCGTAGTCCTCGATTTTCTCCACGAGGTCAAGGGCCTTGAGGTCTTCCACAATCTGCTTGCGGCAATCGAAACGGTCCATGCCGTGGTACTTGCGTACGTTCGGCTGCAACTCTTCCTCTACCGTGTCCATGTTCAGATGAGCGTCCGGCGTGAAGATATCGATGGTCTTGAGGTTGTATTTCTGTCCCAACGCGTAGTCGTTCACGTCGTGCGCCGGTGTCACTTTGAGGCAGCCGGTACCGAAACCGATCTCTACGTAGCGGTCTTCGATGATAGGGATCACGCGTCCCACGCCCGGCACGATCACGTGCTTGCCTTTGAGCCACTGGTTCTTCTCTTCTTTCGGGTTGATGCAGACGGCTATATCACCAAAGATGGTCTCCGGACGGGTGGTGGCGACAACTGCGTAGTCTGCACCGGTTTCGGGGTTGGTGACACCCGGCTCCGCTACTTTGTAGCGCAGGTAGTAGAATTTGTTATGCTCGTCATGATAGATCACCTCCTCGTCCGAGAGAGCTGTCTGGCGCTCCGGATCCCAGTTGACCATACGCAGACCGCGGTAGATGAGTCCTTTCTTATAGAGGTCGCAGAAGACATGAATGACGGCTTTGGAACGGGTCTCGTCCATCGTGAAAGCTGTGCGGTCCCAGTCGCAGGAGCAACCAAGTTTGCGGAGCTGTTTGAGGATGATGCCTCCGTGCTCGTCCGTCCAGTCCCACGCATGTTTGAGGAACTGCTCGCGGGTCAGGTCCGATTTGTTGATGCCCTGCTCCTTGAGGCGTTTGATAACCTTTGCCTCGGTCGCAATCGACGCATGGTCGGTACCGGGTACCCAGCAGGTGTTCTTGCCCTCCAACCGTGCACGGCGGACGAGAATATCCTGAATCGTCTCGTTGAGCACATGACCCATGTGCAGCACGCCCGTTACATTGGGCGGCGGAATAACGATGGTATAAGGATCGCGGTCGTCAGGCTCGCTGTGAAAGAGTTTGTTGTCCAGCCAGTATTGGTACCAGCGGGCTTCAATGTCTGTAGGATTGTACTTTGACTCCATAAAGATATTTATTTTCTCATTTATTCATTTTCTCAGTTGCTATTCATGCTTTGTACGCAAAAAGCGTGCAAAGGTACAAATAATTTTTGACATACGCAAGCGCGCACGCATTTTTTTGTGTGATTATGTGAACAGGTAAATCTTAATAATCGTCTATTGCCCGGCATCGTATGCCATTTGTCCCGTTCGGTGTTTCCTCTTTTGCATCCGCCAAGTTTGGCGGATAGGAAACGCCGCCTTCCCCCTTTGTCTATTGCGCCCCCCCCTTCTTTTTTCATTGCGCCCAAATCTAATTTGGACACGGCTCCTGAAAGCCGTTCCTTCTTTTTTCATTGCGCCCCCCCTTCTTTTTTCATTGCGCCCCCCTTCTTTTTTCATTGCGTCGGAATCAAATTCCGACATCGGCTCCTCGGAGCCGCTCCACCCCTCGTCATCCCTCACTCGTCACCCCTCACCGCTCTCCCCCTCTGAGAGGGGGCTGGGGGGTGTCCTCCTCGCTCTTTTATAAGACTCCGAGTGGGTGATTAGTGGGTGATTAGTGGGTCGTTAGTGGGTTGCTAAGCTGACGTCACCGTAACGAAAAGGGAAGGAAAAGGACTTGATGCATCCGCCAAGTTCGGCGGGTCTATGATTTCTTCTAATCCGATGCAAAGATAATACTTTTTTTTCAAATCTCCAAATTTTGCACCTCAAAAAACTCATTTTCTTATAGAAAAATGCACGCGCGCTTGCATATGTCGATTTTTTGTTGTACCTTTGCACGCTAATTTGGATACATATGGATAAATTTGAATCATTATGCGCTCAGCGGAGGTCTATACGTAAGTATAAGCCACAGCCGGTGGAGCAGGAGAAAATCGATTATATGCTGCGGTGCGCGTTGATGTCACCGAGCGCCAAGCGGACCTGTCCGTGGGAGTTCTACGTGACCCGCGACGAGGAGAAAGTGCGTGCGCTGCAGGCATGCAAGACCTACGGCAGTGGTATGTTCGCTACCGCTACGGCGGCAATCGTCATTGCGCTCGACCCCACGTTGTGCGACAACACCTGGATGGCGGACGGAGCAATCGCGGCGGAGCATATTCACCTTGCGGCAACAGAGCAGGGAATAGGCGCGTGCTGGTGTCATGTACACGAGCGGGGAATCGTGACCGACGGAGAAGAAGACCGCAACGGCGCGACCAAGTACGTGCGCGAGCTGTTCGGCATACCTCAGAACCTGGAGGTGCTCTGCGTCATGGCGCTGGGCTACCCCGACGAGGAGAAGAGCCCTTATGACCCGGCTAAGCTGAAATATGAGAAGGTGCATTATTTATAATATTCATTATTCATTAATCATTATTCATTAACTGTGAAACCGATTATAGCAATAACCACCGGCGATACGAACGGTATCGGGTACGAGGTGATCATCAAGGCGCTCCTCGAGGCGCATATGTTCGAGCTCTTCAAACCCGTGATCTACGGCAATGCCGCGGTTGCCAAACACCATATACAGACGCTGGGCGACTACTGGCGTAATATCAACTGGAACACGATCGAGTCGCCGGAACAGGCGAAGGACGGACGTCTCAACCTCATCGTCAGTTATCCGGACTCCGTGCCGGTGACCCTCGGCGTACCGTCCGAGGAAGCCAATAAGGCTGCGAAAGCGTCGCTCGACCGCGCCTGCAAGGATCTGATGGAAGGGAAAGTGCAAGCCTTAGTGACTGCGCCGCTCAACAAAGAAGCGCTGCAGGGCGGACATACGGAGTATCTGGAGGCAATGGACAAGGGACATGGGAGTCTCATGATGCTGTGTTCGGGCAACCTGCGTGTGGCATTGGTGTGCAACCATGTGCCTATTGCCCAGATTCCTGCGCAGATCACCGAGGAGCGGATCTTAACCAAACTGAATATTCTGCAATGTTCGCTTGTCCGTGACTTCGGTCTGGAGAAACCGCGCATCGCCGTGCTGGCGCTCAATCCGCATGCCGGCGACCAAGGGCTGCTGGGCAAAGAGGAGCAGGAGATCATCGCTCCGGCGATCCAAAAAGCCAACGAGCAAGGCATCTGGGCGTTCGGTCCGTACGCCGCCGACGGGTTCTTCGGAACGGGGCACTACAAGCAGTTCGACGCCGTACTGGCGATGTACCACGACCAAGGACTAATCCCGTTCAAGACGCTCGACATGAGCGGCGTGAACTACACCGCCGGGCTCTCTATCGTGCGCACCTCGCCCGATCACGGTACCGCTTATGACATCACCGGCAAGGACCAGGCGGACGAGTCCTCGATGCGCAACGCACTCTTCATGGCGCTCGACATCTTACGTGCCCGCGAGGAGTACGACCGACTGACGGCTAACCCGCTGCCGTTCATCGAGCGGGCGGACACGGAGGGCAAACCCCGCCGCGAATTTATTGATTTTAAGACTACAAGATATAATGATGACAAGTAAAGAGATTAGACAGTCCTTTTTGGACTTCATGGCATCGAAGGGTCACCAGATAGTGCCCTCCGCGCCGATGGTGATCAAGGATGATCCTACGCTGATGTTCACCAATGCCGGCATGAACCCGTGGAAGGGTATCATCCTCGGCAATGACCCTATCAAGTACCCGCGCGTGGCGGACAGCCAGAAATGTCTGCGCGTGAGCGGCAAGCATAACGACTTGGAGGAAGTGGGACACGATACGTACCACCACACGATGTTCGAGATG
>DFEG01000014.1:59840-110130 GCA_002369075.1 Bacteroidales bacterium UBA3808
TGCTGGGCAACTGGTCGTTCGGCGATTACTTCAAGAAAGAGGCGATTGATTTTGCATGGGAGTATATCGTCGATGTACTGAAGATCGACCCCGCCAACCTCTACGCAACAGTCTTTGAGGGTTCACCGGAAGAAGGCTTGGCGCGTGACGACGAAGCCGCTTCGATCTGGGCGAAACACCTGCCGGCAGATCATATTCTGAACGGCAACAAGCATGACAACTTCTGGGAGATGGGTGAGACGGGTCCGTGCGGTCCGTGCTCGGAGATCCACGTGGACAGCCGCTCCGCCGAGGAGCGCGCCCAAGTGCCCGGACGCGAGCTGGTCAACAAAGACCACCCGCAGGTGATCGAGATATGGAACATCGTCTTCATGCAGTTCAACCGCAAGGCGGACGGCTCGCTCGAACCGCTGGCAAAGAAAGTGATTGACACCGGCATGGGCTTTGAGCGTCTGGTACGTACAATACAAGGTAAGACCTCCAACTACGACACCGATGTCTTCCAGCCGATGCTCAACAAGATCGGCGAGATATGCCACTGTACGTACGGAAAAGAAGAGAAGACCGACGTTGCCATGCGCGTCATTGCCGATCATATCCGTACAATCGCGTTCGCCATCACCGACGGACAGCTGCCGTCCAACGAGAAAGCGGGTTATGTCATCCGCCGTATTCTCCGCCGCGCCGTGCGGTACGGTTACACGTTCCTGAATATGCGCGAGGCGTTTATGTACAAACTGGTGCCGCAACTGATTGACGACCTGGGCGAAGCGTACCCCGAGCTTGTGAAACAGCAAGCGCAGATCGTACCGGTGATCAAGAGCGAGGAGGAGGCATTCCTGCGCACGCTCGACAAGGGTATAGGTCTGCTCGACAAACTGATGGACGAGGCACGCAAAGCCGGTAAGACAGAGATCAGCGGCGTAGATGTGTTCACGCTCAAAGATACATACGGCTTCCCGCTCGACCTCACGGAACTGATCCTCCGCGAGAACGGATTTACGACCAACGAGGAGGAGTACAACAAAGCGCTGGAGCACCAGAAATCCATGGGACGCGAGGCGAACAAACAGGACCTCGGCGACTGGACGGTGCTGGAAGAAGGCGAGACGGAGTTCGTGGGTTACGACCAACTGAGCTGCGAGACGAGGATCCTTCGTTTCCGCCAGGTGAGCCAGAAAGGCAAGACTTTCTATCAAGTCGTGCTCTCCCACACGCCGTTCTACGCGGAGATGGGTGGCGAGATCGGCGATACCGGTTGCCTGCGTCTGGACGGCCATTCGTTCCGGGTACTGGACACCAAGCGCGAGAACGGTCTGCCGGTACATATCATGGAGGAAGTGCCGTTCGTTACCGGCGGCGTAGCCGGCGTGAGCGGTAAACTGACCGCCGAGGTCGATGCCGAACGCCGCGCGGCAATCATGTGCAACCACACCGCTACCCATATTCTCCACTACGCCCTGCGTCAAGTGTTAGGCGGGCACGTGGAGCAGAAGGGTTCGCTCGTTACTGCCGACAGCCTGCGTTTTGACTTCTCCCACTTCCAGAAAGTGACACCCGAGGAGCTGCGCGAGGTGGAGAAGGTAGCGAACCGACTCATCCGTCAGGACCTGCCGCTCGAGGAGAGCCGTCACACCCCGATCGCTGAGGCGAAAGCCATGGGCGCCATGGCGCTCTTCGGCGAGAAATACGGCGATGACGTGCGTGTCATCAAATACGGTCCGTCAATCGAGCTCTGCGGCGGTTGCCACGTGCCGTCCACCGGTAAGATCGGCTCCGTGCGTATCGTCATGGAGACCTCCGTGGCTGCCGGCGTGCGCCGTATAGAGGCGGTGACCGCAACCAAAGCGGACGAACTCTATTACGCCCAGCAAGACATGCTCGTCGGTCTGCGCGCGCTCTTCAATAACGCCCCGGATCTCGCCGGAGCGATCCGCAAGTCCATCGAGGAGAACGCCGGGCTGAAGAAAGAGATCGAAGCTTTCATGGCAGAGAAGATCGAGCGTTTCCGCGACGAACTGATCAACCGCGCCGAGGACTTCAACGGCGTCAAACTGGTACGTCTGCAGGGCGAGATGAACCCCGAGATGATCAGGGGCGTCATGCCGCTGCTGCGCGGTAAGTTCACCGACGTCAAGTTCGCCGTAGTGGGCGCTACCCGGTACGAAGGCAAACCGACGATTGCCGTCTTCCTCTCCCAGCCGCTCGTCGATGCAGGCAAGAACGCCGGCGCGATGATCAAGGCAGCCGCCAAACTGATTCAGGGCGGCGGAGGCGGACAGCCGTGGATGGCTACTGCCGGTGGCCGTGACGTCAGCGGTCTCAATGCGGCGATGGAAGAGTTGCTCGCGGATTTGGAAGCATGAGACTGCCCTCGTCATACTTGCCGGAGAAAGCCCGCAGTGCCTTCCGTTTCTTTGTCGTCGGTACAACGGGTGCTATAGTGCAGACATGGTTCTTCATGGCTGCGCTGTATTTCCTCTCGAACCCGGAGAAAGGAACAGTACTGTACTACGTGGCGTTTGCTATCGGTTACCTGTTGGAGATGGTACCTAACTACTATTTCTCCAACTGGTACACCTTCGGCACGCGGCCGAACAAGAAGAACGCCGGCGGGTTCCTCTTAGCCCGCGCCATTAATATCGTGGTGCAGTTCGGATTACTCCCGATGGCGTTGGCTGCCTTCCCCGGCTGGCGGGACGACTTGATCAGTCTCTTCGTCATCTTCATCGGAGGGTGTATCAACTACCTCATTTGTCTCTTCTTCTTTAAGAAGAAAAAATCTTAATTGTGCATTGTAAATTGTAAATTGTGCATTCATGAAAATCTATAGAGCGAATATTCTCCATACTCCGACTCCCGGTCAACTGGAGATCATCGAGCATGGCTATGTGGCGGTGAAATCGAACGGTCGGGTGAAGGGTGTCTATAAGGAATTGCCACAGAACATGGATTGGCGGCGGCAGGTGATGGATTTTGGCGACAAACTCTTGATCCCGGCGTTCAACGACATGCACGTGCACGCGCCGCAATATAGGAACATGGGTTTGGCGCTCGACCTGGAGCTCCTCCCGTGGCTCAATACCTATACGTTCCCCGAGGAGACCAAGTACGCCGACCCCGAGTACGCAAGGCGTCTGTACAGGCGCTTCGTGCACGAGCTATGGATGCAGGGCACCATGCGTGCGGCGGTCTTCGGTACAATCCACCCGGAGTCCACACGTATCCTCGCGGATCTCTTTGTGCAAGCCGGCATGGGAGCGTACGTGGGTCTCGTAGGCATGAACAGGAATAGCCCGGAAACGCTGCAGAACACCACTGCCGAACTGATGGACGGCATGCGGATGCTCAAAGCGCATTTGGACGAACATGGTAATAACGGACTCGTCCGCCCGATCATCACACCGCGGTTCGTGCCCTCCTGTTCGGACAAGATGCTTACCGCGCTGGGTAACTACGCCGCCGAGACAGGACTGCCCGTGCAGTCCCACCTCTCGGAGAACCGGTCGGAGATAGACTGGGTGAAAGAGCTGGAGCCGGAGGCCACCTGCTACGGTGATGCCTATAATAAATACGGGCTCTTCGGCCAGACGCCGACGCTTATGGCGCACTGCTGCTACACGGACGGCGAGGAGATGGAGCTCATGAAGAAGAACGGCGTGTACGTAGTGCACTGCCCCATGTCGAACAGCAACCTCTCGTCCGGCATGGCACCCATCCGTAAGTTCCTCAACGAAGGTATCCACGTGGCGCTCGGAACGGACGTCTCGGCGGGACACCACATGTCCATGCTGCGCGTCATGCAGTACGCCATACAGGTCTCCAAACTCAACTACGCCCAGACCAAGGGCGAAATGCCGTTCCTCACTCTCTCCGAGGTATTTTACCTCGCTACCAAAGGCGGCGGTTCGTTCTTCGGTAAGGTCGGTTCGTTCGAACCGGATTATGAGTTCGACGCCCTGCTCATCGACGACTCTTACCTCAATTATGACCATTACACCCTCCCGCAGCGCCTGGAGCGTTACCTCTATCTGGGCGACGACCGCGATATAAAACGGCGTTTCTGCAGAGGAGTGGAACTCGTTGAACCGACATATTAAATGCATCATCTGGAGGATTATTTGGCGAGAGAGGCGGAGATGGTGAAGACCATCGAGGAACCTCTGTTCTTCACGTGGATCGTGGAGCCGACGGTCATCTACGGTCGTCATCAGTGCCGCGAGCAGGAGGTGAACGAGGCGTATTGCGCCGCGCACGGCGTGCGTGTCGTGCAGCGGCAGAGTGGGGGAGGGTGCGTCTATGCCGACCGCGGAAACCTCATGGTCTCGTACGTCTCTCCTTCGACTCACAGTCAGGAGGTCTTCGAGTTGTTCATGAATACCCTCTCCGGAGCGCTGCAACAACTCGGCTACGAGGCGGTCACCACGGCGCATAACGACATACTCGTGGGCGACCGTAAGGTCTGCGGCACAGCTTGTTACACCACGCCAACCGGCACCGTTGTACACGCCTCCATGCTCTACGACGTGAACCTCGAGGCGCTCGAACAGGCAATCACACCTTCGGCGGACAAGTTAGCCAAACATGCCGTCGCCTCCGTCCGCCAGCGCGTGCGTAACCTCCGCGACATCCGCGACCTCGGTGACATAGATAACTTTAGAACAATGATAGAGAAAGAAATAATAAATTCTCTCCCCTTTAGGGGAGGCGGAGGGGTCTGCAATCTTGTTATTTTCGACTTAGACGGCACTCTTCTCAATACGATCGATGATCTGGGCTATGCCTGCAACCACGCTCTGGAGGCTTGCGGTTATCCGACCCACGCGATTGAGGAGTACCCGCGGTTGGTGGGAAACGGCGTGAACAAACTGATCGAGCGTGCCCTGCCGGAAGGACAAAAGGACGAAGAGACAGTCCTTCGCGTGCGTGCGCACTTCGTTCCTTATTATGATGCGCACAACTGCGACTACACGCGTCCGTACGAAGGCATACCCGAACTGCTCGCAACGCTCAAAGCACGCGGCTATAAACTCGCCGTCGCCAGCAATAAGTACCAGGCTGCCACGGAGAAGATCGTCACTCATTTCTTCCCGGGGATCTTTGATATCATCCTCGGCGAACGCACCGGCGTACCCCGCAAACCCGATCCTCAAATCGTAAAGGATATCATGCACAGTCTGTCAGGCGAAGGGCGGCCTATTTACATTGGTGACAGCCTTGTGGACCGCGACACAGCGGCGAACGCCGGACTGCCTTTCATCGCCTGCTCCTGGGGCTTCGTTCCCCGTGAGAAATTGGTAGAAGCCGGTTGTCCGGTAATCATAGACCACCCGCAGGAATTAGAAAAATTATGTATATGAAAAGGAAAATCCTATTTTCAGCCGCATTATTCGCCTCGCTGACGATGGCGGCACAACGGCAGAACGCCACTTATTTAGCGTATATAGAAGCGTGGAAAGCTACGGCTATCCAGCAACAGGCAGAATACGGTGTGCCCGCCGCGATAACCATGGCGCAAGCACTTTTAGAATCAGGCGCCGGGCAGAGCGAGTTGGCAGTGAACGCGAATAACCATTTCGGTATCAAGTGTACCAACGAGTGGTTAGGAGCCGTGTACTACTACGACGATGACAGAAAGGGAGAGTGTTTCCGTCAGTACGGCGATGCGGCAGAGAGTTTCAAGGACCATTCGATCTTCCTGCAACGCCCGCGTTACGCCACCTGTTTTGAAATCGCGGTGGAGGATTATGAAGGCTGGGCTCACCGTCTCAAAGCCTGCGGTTATGCTACTGACCCCGGTTATGCCCCCAAGTTGATAAAGATCATAGAGGACTATAAACTCTATGAATTAGGGAAAGTACCAAGTGAAGAGGAAGTACCAAGTGAGAAAGAACAACGCACACAGGGCGACGGGAATAAACGTCCCCTGAAAGCGGAGGTGGTGCATCGAACCGAGCCGATCATGGTCATTCATAATGACCCGGAACCGCCGTATGTAGCCCCGCTGACAGCCAAAGAGGAACGTGACAGCTTCATGCTGATGCACCCGACAAGCAGATGTAACGGTGTGCAGTATGTTAACGCGCGCGAAGGCGATACCTACGCGAACGTGGCATTCCGTCTTAACATACGCGAGCGTGCGCTCCGTGAATATAATGATGCTTTAGGACAAGAGCTCAAGACAGGGGATCGTATCTACCTCTACGCCAAGAAAAAAACAGGCGAGAGAGATTTTGTATGGACACAACCCGGTCAATCGCTTTGGGAATTGTGCCAGGAGGAAGGAGTTTCCCTTGAAGCCATCCAGAAACTGAATGAGTTGGATCCGAGTGTACGTACCTTCCGTATAAGGCAGCGGCTCTATCTGCGCAAAGTGAAGGAGGAAAATGGCAACCGCTAACTCTGTCTCTATCACGGACGCGCTCGTGGGATTTCTACGTGAGAGCGGACTGGAACAATCTGTAATGGATGTGCAGATTGAGGAAGTGTGGCCGCAGGTGATGGGCGATGTTGTGAACAAACTGACGCGCAGCGTGGAGGTTAAGGAAGGCGTTTTGTATGTGCGTGTCAATTCCGCAGCACTCAAGACGCAGCTCTTTGAGAACCGGTTTGAGTTGGTGCGCAAACTGAACGAGGCTGTTGGCGCGAAAGCAATAAGGGATTGTAGAATATTAGGATAGAGGACAGTTGTATTATCCAAGTAACATAGAAGAAAAGATAGATTTCTCCGTTATACGCGAAGAATTAAGTCGCCGGTGCTCGTCGTCACTGGGGCGGGAACAGGTGGAGTTGATGCAGATGGAGACGGAGTTCGAGAGTGTCTCTCGCAAGCTGCTGTTGACCGATCAGATGCGGTTGGCGCAAGCAGACCCGATGCTCACTTTTCCCCGCGGAGACATCCATGATATGCGGGAGGCTGTTTCACGGATCCGCATCGAGGGACTATTCCTGGATGAGGAGGAGTTGGATGCACTCCGCAAGACACTCGCCTATACGGCAGAGGTGGAGACATTCTTCGGAACACTGGACGGGACCCGCTACGCCTGTCTGAAAGAGCTTGGCACCGTGGGTAATCCCGGTGCGCTTGGGCAGATGGTAAAGGCTATCGACCGTATCTTGGACCGTTACGGAAGGCTGGCTGACCATGCGTCGCCCGAGTTAGCCAGAATAAGAAGGGAAATGGTGAACCTGCAGGGAAGCGTGGGACGCACCCTGGCTTCTATTCTCCGTCAAGCGAAAACGGACGGATTTGTGGACAGCGATGCTACTCCCACCATCCGCGAGGGGCGATTAGTGATCCCTGTCTCACCGGGTTTCAAACGCAAGATAGGTGGAATAGTGCACGACGAATCAGCTACCGGCAAGACGGTCTATATAGAGCCCCAACAAGTAGTGGAGGCGAATAATCATATCCGTGAGTTGGAAGGAGCAGAGCGGCGTGAGCGCGTGCGCATATTAATGGAGATAACGGATCAACTGCGCCCGCAGACTGATATTATCATGGAAAGTCAGCGGATGCTGGCGCAAGTGGATTTCCTGAACGCCAAGGTATCACTGGCAGAGTCGTTACACGCAATCCGTCCGGAGGTCGTCAATGAACCGCTGTTGGAATGGTCGGAGGCGCGTCACCCGGTATTATGGTTGCATTATGCACCGCAAGGCAAGAGCGTTGTGCCGCTCTCTATCCGCCTGAACGCGGACAGCAACAAGATACTTGTCATCAGCGGTCCGAACGCCGGCGGTAAGTCGGTGTGTCTGAAGACCGTGGCGTTGCTCCAATACATGCTCCAATGCGGCTTATTAGTGCCGGTAGCGGAGCAGAGCAGGGCAGGGCTCTTTGAACAACTGATGATAGATATAGGCGACGAGCAGTCGATCCAAGACGAGTTATCCACCTACTCATCGCACCTGCGTAACATGCGTGCTTTCCTGCGTCAGGCGGACGAACGCACCCTCATTCTCATTGACGAAATGGGAACGGGTACTGAGCCGTTAATAGGAGGTGCGATAGCAGAAGCTATACTAAGTGAGCTGGTGCAAAAAGGCGTCTTCGGAATCATCACCACACACTATACCAACCTCAAACATTTTGCGGAACAGACCCCCGGAGTGGTCAACGGTGCCATGCTGTATGACCGGGGCGCGATGCAGCCGCTCTTCCAATTATCCATCGGACAAGCCGGTAGCTCGTTCGCCATAGAAATTGCGCGCCAGACAGGTCTTGGCGAGAGTGTAATCCAACATGCTATAGACTTAGTGGGCGAGGAGCATATCGATTACGACAAACAGTTGCAGGACATCGCCCGCGACAAACGCTACTGGGAACGCAAGCGTCAGTCGATCAGACAGAAAGAGAAGGAACTGGAGACACGCGTAGCGGAATATGAAGAGAGGCTGGCGGGTGTGAAGAAAGAGAAGAAAGACATCTTGGAAAAAGCACGCCAGGAAGCGCAGGATCTGCTCCAACAATCGAACGCTACCATCGAACGTACCATCCGCGAGATCAAAGAGGCAAAGGCTGACAAGCAGAAGACCAAAGCCGCACGCGCCAAGGTAGAGAAGATGAAAGAGCGGGTCGCAGAGAAACCGGCGGTGTCGAAAAAAACAGTTCTGTCTCAAGAGACTCAGCTGCCTAAAGTGATGCGTGATTTCTCGGAACTGCGCAAACTGAGCAAGACGATGGCGCAAGCACCGGAGACAAAGAGCAATATATCCGTCCGTTCCACCGTTCGCCAGCGGACACTCTCTTTTGAGCGTACACTGGACATCCGCGGCATGCGGATTGACGAGGCTACAGAAAAACTGATCGCCTATATGGACGATGCGCTGATGGTGGGTGCCGGGGAAGTGACTATTCTGCACGGCACAGGCACCGGTGCCCTCAAACAATTGACGCGGGACTATCTCAATTCCCTTAACCGGCAGCGCCGTAAACGCGGACAAGTAGCGCTGGAGTTCGGAGACGGTGATGTCAACCACGGCGGAGCAGGACTGACGGTTGTAGAACTATAAATTACGAATTACGAATGAAAAGGGTCTTTTTAAGTATGATGACGGCAGTCCTCGGACTGACACTCAATGCGACTAATAACCCGGGCTTCGGGGAGCGGCGCTACACCATCACAGGCATGGCGGAGTATAGTTACAACAAGACATGGGGGCACCACGCCAATTTCGATGTACAGGGACTGATGCCTTTCAATCCGCATTTCGAGATGGAGGCTAAGTTACAGTTCTCTACGGCGAACGTGCATACAGGCGTTGTGCAGCTGCGGCCTAAGTTTGAGTTGCCTGTGGGTGAGATGTTTCTGGAGACGGATGTGTATTACCGCGGTGTGGCGCGTAACCGGCTTGGCGATATGACTGCCGCCCTCGGAGTGGGATATAGAATGGATTATGTGTCGGTGACTTTAGGTCTTTATTGCCGCGTGATAGATAACTGGGACCGCTCTCCGCATACGGATGAGACGTTCGTGGTGGAGCCGTTTAACCTGTTGTACCGCGTAGAGGTCTTCTGCCGGCCGCAGAACAACCCATGGAACCTCTCGTTCCTCATCAGCGATGTGGACGACTACCAGATGGAACGTATGTACCAACCGCTGTTCGGTATTGGCGCATACTACGATGTGAATGATCATTGGCGACTGAACTTCGCAGCACAATGCAAACCGACGGGTATGTTCCATCTCGACGCTACGTTCTACGGTGCAACTTTCCGGACAGGATTCAGTTACAGGTTTTAGGTAAATTACAAATTACGAATTACGAATTACGAATTACGAATTACGAATGAAAAGGAATTATCTCTATATAGCCATAACGCTGCTGTTGAGCGCATGCAGTGAGAATAGTACGCTGGATATGAAGGGTATGTTCTCTCCTAATGGAGAGACGGTCAATACGCGGT
The DNA here is from genome assembly GCA_002369075.1 of Bacteroidales bacterium UBA3808. Taxonomy (GTDB): domain Bacteria; phylum Bacteroidota; class Bacteroidia; order Bacteroidales; family Paludibacteraceae; genus Colicola. Next base: position 69,748 of record DFEG01000014.1, read on the forward strand.
TTGAACAATCCATGGCCTACAACAAGAGCCGCGGGGAGATCAGTCTCGATATGGGGGCTGACGAGTATATCGTCTATGTCTGCACGGATAGCCATATTACGCGTAAGACGCACAGGAATTTGGATTATTTCATGGCTCAATACAAGGCGGAGACTGCCCCAAAAGTAGCGATCCATCTGGGCGACGTCATAGATGCGCAAAAGAACTTCCCGTGTGCTGACAGTATTCTGCATTTCGCGGGTCAGACAATCAGGGATACGATCTTTGTGACGCCCGGTAATCACGATATATACTTCAAACAATGGTCCGTCTACCGCGATTATTTCAAGAGCAGCAGTTATTGGTTCGAGACCCGCAACGGAGCAAAGAAACTGGATCTGTTCATCTGTCTTGACAGCGCGGAAGGATCGTTAGGCACCGAGCAAACAAAGTGGCTGCGGGAGTTGTTAGAAAGCAAATCCAAAGAAGGATACCGCCGCATGATCGTCTATACACACACGCACTTATGGAAACTGGATATGTCGCAGGGGCACACCTCCAATATGGCACTGGAGGAAACCTACGAACTGACTTCCCTCTTGGAACAATACAAAATACCGTACGTGTGGTGTGGTCACCAGCACGCACGGCAATCGGTTTTCTTCAAGGGTGTGAACTACTTGGTGCTCAATGCTACCAAGGATTCCGAGAAAGGACAATCATACATGAAGGTAGAGATGGGCGATGCCGCCATCTATCATTACATCGATTATCCGGCTATCGACAGCCTTTAAACGCATTCTTACCGATCTCTACTGCGGGCGAGAGAACAGGAGTTCGCAAGTATTTGCAATCCATGAATGCTTCTGCTCCAATGATCTGCAAGGAGTCGTTCCATTGTACCTCACGCAAGCTGCGGCAACCATAGAAAGCACCATCCTCTATCTGTTTGAGACCCGGGTTGAGAATCAGTTTCTGGAGATTGATGCATTGCGAGAACGCACCGCGTTGCAGGCACTTGAGCGACGCCGGTAATTGCACTTCCTCCAACATCTTACACTCCAGGAACGCACCTTCCTCAATCATATGAATATGATCCACGAGGGCGATGCCGCGGAGTTGCTGGCAGTTATGGAAAGCGCGGACACCGATGCGGAAAGTAGATATGGGTATATTGATTTTCTCCAATGCCAGACATCCGTCCAACGCCTCGTCTCCGATGGCATATAAGCCATCCGGTAAGTCTATGCGGTAGAGGCGTGTGCAGCCTTGAAACGCCTGTTTTGGGAGCGAATAGACACCGCCCGGAATAACTACCTTACGGAGGACAGCACAGCCGGCAAAAGCCTGCTCACCGAGGAAAGTAAGCGTCTCTGGCAGTTCGATCGCCTCCAACGATGAGCAACCGGCAAAGACTCCTGCATCAATGCGGCGCAGATGTGCAGGCAGGGTGATTGCTTTGAGTGTACGGCAGGTGAAGAAAGTAGCGCGTTCGAGGATCTCAATGTCATCGCTCAGGACTTGCTCCCTGAGGTTCACGCAGCCATAGAAAGCACCTGCTCCGAGGGACTTCAATGTCCGCGGCAGAAGTGCGTTCTTGAGAAGCGGGCAGTTGTAGAAAGCGAAGTTACCGACCTTTTTTACCGTTGTGGGAATAATCACATCCGTCAGGTTCTCACAGTCGTAGAATGCCGCCGTAGGGATAGCGGTGACGGTCTGAGGAATAGTGACCGAGCGGAGACTCTTGCGGTGGGCAAAAGCGCGCTCCGCAATCAGGCGGATTGGGATTTTGTTTTTGAATATATATTTCGCCGGCAGGTTATTATTCGTAGCTACCAGACAATCGTCAATGATAAGCGCACCTTTCTTCCATTTCTTCTCATTGAGATAGATACCGGAACCCAAGAACGCATCTTCGCCAATAGAGGTGATCGTTGTGGGAATTACCACTTTCTGGAGGTTCTTGCAGTCACGGAAAGTCTCATGGTCGATGCGTGAGATGCATGTCGGCAACTCCACGCGCACAATGGTCTTGTTCCCCGCAAAAGCACCTGCGGCAATCAGTCGTGTGCCTTCCGGCACTACGAAACGCGGTTTGATAGTTTTGTCGGTAGCAATGAGAATACTATCTATCCAGAGACAACCGTCCCTCCAATTCTCTTTGTCAAGCATGATGCCCGTGCCGTCAAAAGCGGAGCGATAGACGCGCTCAATTGTTTTGGGGAGAACAATGTTCGTCAGGTTCTTGCACCCCTTGAATGCCTTGTCACCAATCGCTACTACGGTATAGGTATTCTGCCCGACGATAATCTTCTCGGGGATAAACAACTCTCCGGAGACCTTCGGATTAAGAGTTACTTCAGCCGTCAGATGATTGTCATCGACGGAGTAGAAAACATCCTGATACTGCGCATCTTCTGCGTTAACGACTGATACGGCGGCCAGTAGCATCAAAGAGCATGCTACCCGCTTGAATATATAGTTTGCCATCTTTTATGTATTTATGAGTTGACGAATTACGATTGACGATGTGTTCAATGCCTTGCGGATGGTTGTTCTGAATACCCAATAGCAGGCAGATTGCGTTCTCAATGAGCCGCTTGCCATCCGTGGTAAGGTAGATAGTCGAATACTCGCTGACACCGATCATGTACATCGGTTGAGGAAGGGTAGTGCCGTTACAATTGGTTCCCGCAGGCAGATAGGCGACAGAGGTGTAGTCGGCATTTGATTCCGGCGATGCCAACACGGTGAAGCCTGTAGTATTGGTCCAAGTGGAGATAGCCGTAACGGCGTTGGTTGCACATTGCGCGAAGAGTTGGGTCTTGCCATCCGTGATGGTTACTCCTTCAAAAAGCGGGTGGGAGGCATCGGCTACGGAGATGGACAAGTCTGCCGTGTTCACAGCTGTTCCCCAATCCCACACCCCGGATTTTAGGAGGAAGGGCTTGAGTAAAACCATCGGTTTGTCATAGCCTTTGAGCGGAACAAAACCCGTGGCGTTACTCTTAGGTACGGAGCCTAAAACGATTATTTCGTAGTTCGTATAGTCCACCTCCGGATCCGTGGCATCCGTCTCGGGAATCCACAGGCTGTCGTTCGCGCGGAGGTATTTGAGTAATGGTTTATCTGCGGCAGAGCCGGGTAAGGTGACAAACGCCACGGCGTGTGTACCTTCCGGCTGTTCCGTGGGGTATGTTTCTTCGGGTGTTTCGGGCTCTGGATCATGATGCTCTCCGGGAGTCTCGTAGCAACCAAGATCCGGCGCATAGCCGTTATAGCCCAAGTTGACATCTATACCGGCATCAATCAGTTTGGAGGTAGTTACCAACCGCAGGCAAGTGCCTTCCGCTAACGAGTTATCCGCTGCACGCGGGGCAAGAATCTGGGTAGTATCCAGCGACTGGAAATCTGCTGAAGAGCATGCGAAACCGCTATTCCACGTGTTATGGTCATTTGCCGCTACGGTCTGCGATTTTGGTTGATCGGCATTTTTACCGCTGAGGCTCACGTTGTTCTGCATATAGTTGGTACCATATGCGGTGGTGAAACCGAAGTTATAGCCGTTGGCATAGCCTGTGTTGTTATACACCCACATCGTACCGCCGTTGTTGTTCTGGTCAAATCCGCGTGCGTTGTTCGCTACTGCAAGGCAGTGGTGGATCAGGATCTTGTGGTCTGTATATCCTCCTCCCATCTTAAAGCCGTTGCCGTTACCTTGGCAGGGATATTTATCCAGCGTGATAGTAATGGTATTGCCGTAGCGGTCTGTCATTTGTGTGCCCACCTTGGAATCGAACCACGCTTTGTCCACACCCGTTGCCCGCGGGTTTTTGGACATGTCGTAATAGGCGGGACCGTTTTGGTAGCAGACGCAGTTCTCGATGATGGTATTGGAGTTGCTGACACGCTGAAAGAAATCCCATCCGTCATCAGAGTTGTTCCATGCGCGGCAACCGATATAGTGGTTTCCCGCTCCCGTGAACTGCTTGTCGGCAAAACCATCTGCATTGCCACCGAAATTGGCCGTGGAGCCCGACATAGTTTCATAGTCGAAGTTGTCGTGGCTGTCCACATTCTTGATAATGTTATTACCGCCTTTCTTCATTTGGCATCCCGTGTCCGCCGAACCGTATATGTCTAGGTTCTCGAAGAAGCAGTATGAGCCTTCGTTGTAAAGATTGTTCTTGCCAGACCAGGCGATCGCGAGATCCTTGATATGTACATAGAGCGAGTTGGCGTGCACCGTAATACCGCGTGTGCCGTAGGCTACTTGATGGAAATCCAAGGTTACTTTGTCTCCGGGATAGCCGGAGATGACAATATATTTGGACTTTGAGCCCTGCTTATTGATACTAAACTTGTCCGTGAAGTAATACGTGCCCTCTACCAGATAGAGGGTATCTCCGGGCGCACTAAGTTTGCTTACGCCGTTAGCAAAAGTAGTCGGTGAGAAATACGAACTACCGTCGCCGAGACCATTGGGAGAGGCATAATACGTTGCGGCAGTTACCGAACCTAAAGCAAAGGTGCTAAGGATCATTGTTAAAAGGCTCTTTTTCATGATCGTATAAAATGTAGTTTTAGTCGTATTATAGTGTAGTATATAATCATTTTGCCACGCAATGATGCGTTATGCAAGCGTGATTTTAGTTCGGATATCACTCTTCTCTGTGCCTCGGGATGAGGACGCGAAGTGGTGCTATGCGGGTTGGCGGTATAGTGATAGCCGGTGTAGTTAATTATCCGGCAAGTAGCTCCGCTCAACCAGAGATCTACGGACCAGACTACGTCCTCATAGATCATCCTTTCGACAAAACTCTTTCCTGCGATGGCTAATCTTTTATAGAGCCGCATACAGGGAGAAGTATAGATATATTGGTGGAGTGGAGTCTTTCCTTTAGCAGACTCAGAATCTCCGTAAAAGATTCTTTTGTACCCGCTCTGCACATAATCAACACCTTCGATGGCTGCCAAGTGGCGCTCGCACCAATCCGGTTCGATGGTATCATCGGCATCCACGAAGGCGAGAAACTCTCCCTGCGCGTGCGACAAGCCGAGATTACGCGCGGCGGATTGTCCGGCATGGGTTTGTTGCAACAACATAATACGCGAATCTTGGTTGGCGAAAGATTGCGCCACGGCATAACTGCCGTCGGTGCTTCCGTCGTCAACCAGAATGATCTGCAGATCCTGCTCCGTTTGTGCACGGAGGCTCTCGATGCAGGAGGGCAGATAGTGCTCAGCATTGTAGATAGGTACTATAAAACTGATCATATTGGTTATCGCGCGTAAAGGATTCTCTATGTTTAGTGTCTTGGGTTGTGAAGCCGTTTTGTGTCCACTCGTTGTAGCGGGCGGTGATAAAGGATTTGATAACCTCTTTGTCGTCTGTGGCAATGCCGGCTTGGGTGTATCGGATCAGTTCCGCCAGGGAGCCTTTGTCCGACGGCACGCATAGAACAGGTTTGGCACATCCGAGGGCTTCGTAGAACTTGGTAGTCAGCATGCCGTGTGTGTGAGACGAAGTGAGCACCAACATGATACTGCTGCGGCGGATGGCATCTCCTAAACGGTCATGCGGAACGGAATTGCTCTGCGGCGTGTGGATGTCAAGACGGATGTCCGTATTATTCAATTCACGGATCGCCTGTTTCACTATTTCCAATGCCGGTTGCTGCCATTCGAAGAGGCTTCCGATATAGGTAATCGTGAACCGCTCCGCCGGTATGTTCTCAGGATAGAACTGAGCAGCATCGAAACCGTTGTACAGCACGTGTACGTTCGGATTGTAGGAACGAATGAAATCTGCGTGCCACGGCGATACAGTCGTGATGGCATCCGCTGCACGCAATACCTTATTTCTCCGGCGGATATGAACCGTGCGGTAAAGTCGTCGGAAAGGCATTAACCACTTCTGGCGGTGTTGATACTGATAGCGGGAGTTGTCCACCTGTTCGTCCAGATCGCGGATGTCGCAGATAAGCGGTACATTAAGTGATCGGGCTATTCGTTGTGCCGCCCCTAACGGGAAATCCGAGAAAGCAGAGCAGATGACAGCGTTATATTGGTTATTGGTAATCGGTAATTGGTGAAGTGCTCTATGCGCAAAAACGCGGTTGTGCCAATCGGAGAGGAGTGTCCAGACGGTTTTGCATAGCCAATCTACCATCCCTCCGCTATACATGCGGATGGTTTGAACGGGATAGTTGTGCTTAAACTCCAGAGGCTGGTATTCTTCGGTTAAGAGAGTGACATCAAATCCATTCCGTACGAGGTACTCGCACAGAAAACGCACGCGCGGGAGATACCCCGGAGCGGCTGGAGGATCAGATACAATCAATAACCTTTTCATACAATGAGCGATGGTAAGTATCTTCTGTAAAAATAGAATTATGCCACAAGAGGCAAAGGTCGCCGTGGTGGAGGCGTACCTTGTCTATCAGCCGCTCGCAGAGGAAATATGCCTCGTCCTCCGTGAGGTTCATGTAATTCGGTTGGCTGAGCGTGTTATCCATAATCATCAGCGGATGGAGCGTGAGAGGTGTCAGACGCATTGTTTTCGGGTTAATCCACCGCACAGCGCGTGAGGTCTGTAGCCTGAAGCCTGCCTGATCGGCAAAGCCCATCGTGAAATCATCGGTGTAGCCTGCATCTGCCAGACGTTGCATCTGGTCAATATCGCACCGCAGGTAATGCGCACGGTACATGCGGCTGTACTGAACAGGCGGGATAGCGCCGTAGTAACTGCCGTGAATGCCCATATACGCGTTACTGTAGCGTAACATTTTCTTGAGCTGCTTGTAATCCTTTCCCCACAACGGGTATTGCGGATAGTCGTATCCTTTCCCTTGCGTATGTTTGACAAAATAGATGACATCCGCATGCGGGACGGTCGCGTCCTTCTTTACGATCCACGGGAAGGTATAGAGCGGATCATAGTGAATATCCCGCAATGCCCGCAGGACTTGTTTTGTCTCGCCGCGTATAATACCTCCGACTGCCCCGCGCAAGTGTCTGTACCGGGAGATGGCGTCTATGTCGTGGGTGAGGTAGATATGTCCGAATCCTTCCTCCGGCATGGGCAGGTTGAGCAGTTTGAGAACCAGTCGCGCGTATTCGTCAAGCCGCGGGATCTGCAGTCTGCTCTTTTGGGAAAGCATGGAGAACCGTGCTGCAAACCGTCCGTGCTCATCACGTTTGGGGTTGATGAGCTCCTCTGCGCGGGAGGTGAAGAAGAATGCCGCATAGACGATGTCCGTGCGGATAATGTACTTGTCCTTGAGCGGTTGTTCCACTTCCGGCTTCGTCAACTCAGGGGCAATGATGTCCTTGCCTAAATGTCCGTTCGGCACAATAATCACATCGTGCGTCTCCAACGCCTTTTCGTCATCGGTGTACGCTACTCGTTCGGCGGCTTCGGCATCGCCGTAACAGAGCCAGGTGATGAGGTAATCAACAATCTCTTCCATGGTGTTACTCTTCGCTTAATAGTTCCCATTCATACATCTTCTGCTCAATCTGGTGTTTGACAGATTCGTATTTCTGAAAATTCTCTTGTGTCTGGTTATCGGGCAGGGCAAGCAGCAGCTCCATCTCTTTCTGCTTTGCTTCGAGAGTCGCAATGGCGTTTTCGACCTCAGCAATCTGCTTCTCTTTTTTGCGTTTTTCGGCAGCTGCGGCTTTCTGTGCTGCGTAGTCAAGTTTGGCATTCGAGGGCTCTACCGAAGCCTGACCTTGGCTTTGACCGTCGGTTGACCGTCGGCTGACCGTCGGGATTGACCCGTTTGGGGCTGCATTTTGGGTGAGCGGGTTCTTGCGGTTCAGTTCATCGAGGGAGGTGAGTCTCTTTGCTCTCAGGAAATCATATATGCCGCCGAGGTGTTCTTTCACTCTGCCGCCGCCGAATTCATACACTTTGGAGACGAGTCCGTTGAGGAAATCACGGTCGTGGCTAACACATATGAGTGTGCCGTCAAAATCCTGCAGGGCAGCCTTGAGGACATCTTTGGATTGCATATCCAGATGGTTGGTGGGCTCATCGAGAATGAGCAGGTTGCAGGGCTCAAGCAGCAGACGGATCATCGCCAGCCGGCTTCTTTCGCCTCCGGAGAGGATTTTGACTTTCTTGTCAGACGCCTCTCCGCCGAACATGAAAGCACCGAGGATGTCGCGGATCTTGGTGCGGATGTCACCCACTGCCACGTAGTCAATTGTCTCAAAGACAGTCAGGTTCCCGTCCAGAAGGGCAGCCTGGTTCTGGGCGAAGTAACCGATCTTGACATTATGTCCTATCTTGAGGGTTCCGAGGTAGTCCAACTGCCCCATGATACATTTGACGAGGGTGGATTTGCCTTCACCGTTCTTGCCCACAAAGGCTACTTTCTCGCCCCGGCGGATGGTGAAAGTGACATCGTGGAATACATTATGGTCTCCGAAATCCTTGCGTAGGTCCTCTATGATGATCGGAAAATCTCCGCTGCGCGGGGCAGGCGGGAAACGCAGATTGAGGCGCGAGGTGTCTTCCAAATCTACCTCCAGCCGCTCCAGCTTCTCCAACTGTTTGATGCGGCTCTGTACCTGTACGGCTTTGGTAGCCTTATATCGGAAGCGCTCGATAAAATCCTCGGTGTCGGCAATCATCTTCTGCTGGTTCTGGTAGGCGCGCACTTGCTGCTCGTGGCGCTCTTTGCGCAGTTCGACAAACCGGCTGTAGTTGACGTTGTAGTCGTATATCCGACCGAGGGTGATTTCAATCGTGCGGTTGCAGACATTGTCGATGAACGCGCGGTCGTGGCTGACCATGAGCACGGCGGACGGGCTGGATTTGAGGAAATCCTCGAGCCACTGGATGGACTCGATGTCCAGATGGTTGGTGGGCTCGTCAAGAAGCAAGAGATCGGGATGGCTCAGCAGTATTTTCGCCAATTCGATACGCATTCTCCAACCTCCTGAGAACTCGGAGCACGGGCGCTCAAAATCGCGCCGCTCAAACCCGAGACCGATGATGGTTCTGTCCATTTCGGCGATGAAACGCGCCTCGTCCTGATGCTCCGGCGAGTTGGTGTAAACAGTCATTACCTCGTCGCGGAGGGTGCGGTCATCCTGAAAGAGCATGACTTGCGGCAGGTAACCGATAGTCATGTCTGCATCTTTGGCGATGCGTCCCGCGGTGGGCTGGTACTCCCCGGCAATAAGACGGAGAAGGGTCGTCTTTCCCGCTCCGTTCTTGCCGACCAAAGCAATGCGCTCCTTGCGGTTGACAAGGAAGGTAATGTCGTCCAGCACGGGACGGGACGAAAACTCCATGCTTATGTGGTCAATGGTCAGCATCTATTCATTTACCATTTTGGTCATTTACTATTTTTCTATTTATGACCCGCCAGAGAATGAGCGTGAGTGCCGTGGCGATGGCAAAATCACAGATGAGGAGTACCCACATGTTCCAGTTGCGCCCCAAAACAGCCAGCGCGATAAAAAGCACGCTGACGGAGAGCAGCACGCAAGTCGTCTGGATATGGTTAAGTCCCGTGCGCAAGAGGAGGTGGTGGATATGGTTCTTGTCCGGTTGGAAGGGGCTGCAATGGTGCTTGATACGCGTAAGGCTGACACGGATGGTATCGAAGATAGGAACGGTCAGCACGCAGATAGCCACTGCCGGTGCCGCGTTCATATGGAAGACCTCCGGAACCTGATGGTACGCATTAGTCTCGCAGAACCGGAACACAAAAGCCGTAATCAGATAACCGAGCAGAAGACTGCCGGAGTCGCCCATGAAGATCTTTTCGCGGCTGCCGAAGACGTTATAGATGAAGAACACCGCCAGCGCTCCGATCATGCAGATGCCGAGGATGGACCATGAGGCGTCTCCTACCAGCCAAAAATAGATAGCGAAGAAGAGACAATACAGAATACCGAGTCCGCTTGCCAGGCCGTCAATGCCGTCGATAAGGTTGATGGCATTGATGATGGCGATAAGGATGAACAGAGATATCAGATAACTGGGTATGACGCCTATCTCAGTGATGCCGAAGAGTCCGTGCAGATGAGTGATCCGCATGTCCGCAAAGCCGATCAGGGCAATGCCTGCCAGGGCTTCGCCAAGCAACTTCGCCATGGGCGTAAGGACGAGCACATCGTCAATGAATCCCACCGCCATGATAGCGAACAGACCGATGAGGAAGAACTGGCTCTGGTTCAGTTGGTTGTACTCGAAAAGCAGGTACGTCAGCATGAAACTGAAGCAGATATTGAGTCCTCCGATATTAGGAACTTCGCCGGTGTGGCTCATGCGTTTGTTCGGGCGTACGACAAAGCCTTTGGCTTTCGCTATCCGTACGACAACAGGCATTCCCAGCCATCCCAACAAGAAACTGACAAGACCGATAAGATAAGTGTGTTCGATAAAAAATGTATGTATCATTGCGGATCTAATTGCTCGTAAACTGAGTTGTTGCTGATAAACTCAGGAACGATTATTTTCATTAGTTTCACGGTGGTGAATGACTTTGCTGTAATAGTTGTTGTCGTAGTGGTAGTGGCGATGAGCTCGTCTATCAGCTTGCTTACTTCGTCATAGTCAGACTCCCTCACGCGCGCAATCATGATTTTCTCGTTCGTGGTGGGCAAAGTGGTTTCCTTCTGGTTGAGGAGCTCTTCGTATAGTTTCTCTCCCGGACGCAGGCCTGTGAAATGTATCTGGATGTCTTTTTCCGGCACGTATCCGGCGAGGCGGATCATGTTCCGGGCAAGGTCAAGAATCTTCACCGGTTTGCCCATGTCGAAGACGAATATCTCGCCTCCGTTGCCGAGTGTGCTTGCCTCCATCACCAGGCAGCATGCCTCGGGGATGGTCATGAAATAGCGGATGATATTGGGGTGGGTCACCGTCACAGGTCCTCCTGCGGCAATCTGCTTGCGGAAATAGGGGATGACAGAACCGTTGCTACCGAGGACATTCCCGAAACGGGTAGTGATGAACTTGGTGCAATCGGGGTTCTCCTTTTGCAGTTTGCGGAAGAGCGATTGTACGTAAATCTCTGCGATGCGCTTGCTGGCTCCCATGATGTTCGTCGGGTTCACCGCCTTGTCCGTAGAGATCATGACGAAGCGCTGGACTCCGTATTTGACCGCCATGTCCGCCATGTTCTTGGTGCCCAGAACGTTGGCTTGGACGGCTTCCGTCGGGAAATCCTCCATCAGCGGTACATGCTTGTAAGCTGCGGCGTGATAGACTACGTCCGGACGGAGATCACCGAATATCTGCTCCATCCGTGCACGGTTGCGTACATCGGCGATGATGGGTATGAAGCGCGCGTCCGGAAAGCTGTTCTGCAGTTCGAGCGTCAGGTCGTGCAGCGGCGATTCCGCCATCTCCACGAGGATCGTCACTTGCGGTTCGTACTTTTGCACCTGGCGCACGAGTTCGCTTCCTATACTGCCAGCGGCTCCGGAAACGAGGACGACCTTGTCTTTGATGATCTGGCGCACGTTCTCCGTGTTCACCTCTATCTGCGGTCTCTCCAGCAGATCCTCGATCTTGATGGCGTCAATGCGTCCGATACGCGCTGCATCGATGGCGTCCGCGTTGTCAAACTGGGTGAAATACGGGGTGGTGAGAATACGGATGTTATGGTCAATAAATATCTGCAGATCCTTGGACGGGTTGATCTCCCGCATCTTCATTGGCGAAACAATAACATATTTTACGCCGTGTTTCTCCATCCATACGAATAGTTTTTCGTTGAGCGAGCGGACACGGAGACCTGCCAGATCGTAATTGGTGTTTTCTCCTTCATCCGCAATGAAACCGACGGGTCTGTACGGTGCTTCTCCCGAGGAGCGGAGCATCTTGGCTATCGCCACGCCTGCCGCCTTGGTGCCGTAGATCATCACCCGAGGGCTTGCCTGACTGCGCTGGAGCACTTCGCTCATCGTCTTCACCCCGACGCGCAGAATGAACAGAAACATGAAGGCGACCGCTACATAGACAACCACCATCGTGCTGATGAACGGGTGCCAATGGGCGGCGAGTTCCGTGATGCCGTTAATCACTAAAAGGACGATACCCACGCTGAACACCGAGAGCAGCACTTTGATTGTATCAATGAACGTGGAGTACCGCAGGATACCCGAATACGTATGGAACGCCCAGAAACTGACAATTTGGACGCCCATGAAAATCAGATACTGCGACCATAGAGGGATGTTCGGATCTTCCAGACTTACGAACTCCAGAAAGCCGTTGTTGATCCATACGCTCATCCAGAAGGCGAGGGTGCATAGGAAGATGTCAAGCATTAACACCCCCCACCGCGGCAAATAGTGCATCTGTGGCAGATGGGAGAAAATGTCGGAACGGCGTAATTCTGCTAACTTATGTCTTTTCATAATGTGTGTTTGTTTGTTTCGTTGTTTTTAATGACTTGGGCAATATACTTGCCGGTATAACTCTCTTGGCACTGTGCTATTTGTTCCGGCGTACCGGCACAAACGATGTGTCCTCCGTCTTTCCCGCCCTCGGGACCTAAGTCGATCACATGGTCAGCCGCCAGAATAACCGCCGGGTTATGCTCGATGACGATCACCGTGTGCCCTTTGCTGACGAGCCGGTTGAGCGCGACAAGCAGTACCTCTATGTCGCGGTGATGCAGACCTGTGGTCGGTTCGTCAAAGACAAAAATCGTCGGTGTGCTGTCCTCCTGGGCAAGGAACGAAGCCAACTTTACGCGCTGACTCTCGCCACCGGAGAGGGTGGAACTGCTCTGACCTAACTGTATATAGCCGATACCCACTTCCTGCAAGGGCTTGAGGCGCTTGACGATGCGGTCGCAATCGGGATCCTGACTGAAGAATTCAACCGCCTGGTTGACCGTCATGCAAAGCACGTCGTAGATGGACTTGTCGCGGTAATGGACATCGAGGACATCCTGCTTAAACCGCTTCCCGTGGCATTGTTCGCACTCGAGAATAAGATCCGCCATAAACTGCATCTCGATGGTGATGGTACCTTCGCCCTGACAGGTCTCGCATCGTCCGCCCGGGGTGTTGAACGAGAAATGGGCAGGGGTGAAACCGAGCTGTTTTGCCAGCGGCTGTTCGGCGAAGAGCCTCCGTATCTCGTCGTACGCCTTGAGGTACGTCACGGGGTTGCTGCGGCTGGAACGGCTGAGCGGGTTCTGGTCCACGAACTCAATGTCGTGCATCAGGTGCAGACTGCCGTGCAGGTGACCGAAATCACCTGTGTGCTCGGCGAACACACCGCCGTAATGTTTCTTGAGAGCAGGGTAGAGCACTTTGCTCACCAGACTCGACTTGCCACTGCCGCTGACGCCCGTGACGCAGGTCATCACGTGGAGAGGGAAACGTACGGATAGGTTCTTGAGATTGTTCTCGCACGCGCCCTCTATCTCGATGTAATTGCTCCAATGCCTGCGTTGGACGGGGATGGTATAGGTGAACAACTCAGGACGCGGCTTGCCTTCATAGACCACTTCTCCGCCGTGTCTGCCTGCCGCCGGACCGATCTCTATCACATGGTCGGCTGCCGCAATTATATCTTCGTCATGCTCCACTACCACAATGGTGTTGCCGAGGTCGCGGAGCTGTTTGAGCACGTGGATCAGGCGCTCCGTGTCGCGTGGATGGAGACCGATGGACGGTTCGTCCAGCACGTACAGTGAGCCCACAAGGCTGCTTCCTAAGGATTTGGCAATGTTGATACGTTGGCTCTCTCCGCCGGAGAGGGTGCTGCTCTGACGGTTGAGCGTCAGGTAGCCGAGACCCACATCCTTCATGAACTGCAGGCGGTTGCGGATCTCGGTGAGTACCATCTCGATGGTCTGCATCTCTATATCGGACAACTGTATGCGGGCGAACCACTCGTCCAGATCGGAGATAGGCATCGAGCATAACTCACGGATAGACTTGCCGTTGACCAGCACGTAGTAGGCCTCTGTACGCAGATGGAAACCGCCGCAGACAGGGCAGGTCGTCTTGCCTTTGTAGCGAGCCAGCATGACGCGGTACTGCAGTTTGGAGTACTGCTCTTTCTCCAGCTCCTTGAAGAATGCATGGAGGCCGCGGAAATACTCGTTTCCCGTCCAGATCAGATGTTTCTGCTCTGCGGTAAGGGCGTAGAACGGGGTGTGGATCGGGAAATCGAACTTGCCGGCATTGTAAATCAACTCGTTCTCCCACGGTTTCATCTTCTCGTTCTGCCAGCAGAGTATGGCTCCTTCATAGATGGTTTTGGACTTGTCGGGGACTACCAGATCCGGGTCGATGCCCATCACCGTTCCCACACCTTTGCACTCGGGGCAGGCTCCTATGGGACTGTTGAAATCGAAGAGGTGCTCGGAGGGCTCGATGAAATGGATGCCGTCCGCTTCAAACCGCTCGGAGAAAACCTTTGTACAGGGTACATTGTCCCTTAGTACTTGGATTTGGCATTCGCCGTTTCCCTCGAAGAAAGCGGTCTGGACACTGTCCGCAAAGCGGTTCGAGGTCGCTTGTTCGCCGTCTGTGACGAGTCGGTCCACCAGTAGAAACGCCTCGTGTCCTTCAGCTTGCTTCCATGTGTTCTCGTCCAGACGCACTGTGTCGCCGTCAATCAGCAGACGGCTGAAACCCTGGCTCTGCCACAGCGCCAGCTGCTCCTGGAGTGTCCTTCCTTCGGGCAGTACAATCGGGCTTGCCAGATACAGACGCGTGCCTACCGGCTGGGACTCCATGTATTGGATGACATCGCGGATGGTGTTCTTCCTGACCTCCTGACCGCTCACGGGGGAAATAGTATGTCCCACGCGCGCGTACAATAATTTGAGGTAGTCGTATATCTCCGTCACCGTTCCTACGGTGGAGCGCGGGTTACGGCTCGTCACTTTCTGCTGGATGGCGATAGCCGGCGGTATGCCTTCTATCTTGTCCACATCCGGTTTCTGCATCCTTCCCATGAACTGGCGGGCGTACGCGCTTAGACTCTCTACATAACGCCGCTGGCCTTCGGCATACAGTGTGTCGAAAGCCAGCGAGCTTTTTCCGCTGCCGCTGACACCCGTTATGACCACCAGTTCGTTCCGGGGTATATCAACCGATATATGTTTGAGGTTGTGGGTGTCTGCTCCTTCTATATGAATAAAATCACCTTTCAATTTCTCGTGCAGGCTTCTTCTGCCTCTAACCGTAATTGTTCCAACAAAGCGGCGGTCCGGGCGTCCGTCGTGTCGCGCTGCTCCTTGGTCAGCTTGGGCACGCGGATGGGGGTGCCGACCTGTATGAGACAGGGGTTCTTGATGACATCGCGGTTGGCGTCGTACAAATACGGCCAGTATGCTTTTGAACCATAGAACCGTTTGGCCATCCATGCCAGACGGCTTGCCTCGTGCATCGGCTCGGTGGTTATGAATTCGGAATAATGCTGCAAGTCCACAAGTGTGTCTGCTGCGTTTTCTTCAATAGGTTCTTCCGCAGGCATCGCTTGGGAAACACTGTCGGTAACAACGCTCTCTGTCTGTGCGGGCTGTACGAACGAGTCGATGATGCCGCTTAACTGCTGGCGCAGGAAGAAATAACCGAGTAGAAGCAGAACCAGAAGTATCACCACGCAGAGCAACGTGTCGCGCATGAAATGAGTCTCTTTCTTCGGCTTCTTTGGGGCTGCATTTACCGGTTCGGGTTCAGGCTCAACCACCGGCTCCGGTTCTGCTACCGCACTGTCCATCCCGGCTAATTCGCCTAATATGTCTACAATCTCTTCTGCCTGCGCACCGAGTTTCTTGAGCGGATCTGTCTCTGCCGTCTGGGCACTGGCGGCGGACGGCTGGCTACCGGCGGCTGTTGGCTGACCGCTCTCTATCAACTCGCGCACACCGGCTTCCGGAGTGAATGTCAGTTTGTTGTAGCCCTCGATGATAATGGCTTCGCCAGTAGCCACATTTACGCTCTTGCGCGGTGCTACGGCTTGTACCTTGAATGTACCCAGACCGTTGATCTTGACTTGCTTGTCGGTCTTGAGGGCTTCCAATAACTGTCCTTGGAAAGCGTTGAGGAAAGCACCTGCTTTCTTCTCGCTCACACCGGCGCGCGCAGCTAATGCACGGCGCAGTTCGCTCCAACTTAGTTTATCTGCCATGGTCAGCTGTTTTTAAGTTCCTCCTTTAAGTTTGCCATAGGTCTGAATACCAGTTGGCTTCTGCTGGGTGCAAACGAACGCTCGCCCGTACGGGGATGAACGATCGTACGCGCCTTGCGCTCCTTGATTTCCAGCGCACCGAGACCATATATCTGAATGGACTTGCCGGACATCAGGTTCTCCCGGACGATGGCATTCATCGCGGTGAGTAGCTGCTCTGTCTCTTTCTTGCTCAATTCCGATTTGTTCGCAATCAAGCCGATAAAATCTTTCGTTAGCATATTGTGTTTTTCTATCAACTGTCAACTTCCCCGTACAGGTCGAACTCCTCCGCTCTGGTGATCCTCACTGGGTAGAACTCGCCCGGCTGAATGCTGAATGCTGTCGGCTGACGGCTTATCAGCACTTCGCAATCCACTTCGGGACTGTCGTATTGGGTCCGTCCGATGTAATAGTCGCCTTCCAGACGGTCGATGATCACGCGTTCCGTGCGACCCGCAAACCGTTGCATCAACTCCCCGCTGATTTCCTGCTGTATAGCCATCAGTTCGGCGGCACGGGCTTCTTTGACCTCCTGCGGAACATCGTCCTTGTAATGGCGGTTGGCGTACGTACCTTCCTCGTCGGAGTACGCGAAACAGCCCATTCGCTCAAAACGCATCTCCTGTACCCATTTCTTGAGTTCTTCAAAATCCTCTTCCGTCTCGCCCGGATGACCCACTAACAGGGTGGTGCGGATACATATGCCCGGCACTTTCTCGCGGATCTTGCGAATCAATGCGTCCTGCTCGGCACGGGTGATATGCCGGCGCATGAGTCCTAACATGTGATCCGTGCAATGCTGCAAAGCGATGTCGAGGTACTTGCATACATTCGCGTGCTTGGCCATCACGTCTAACAGCCCCTCTGGAAAATCCGTCGGATAAGCGTAGTGCAGCCGGATCCATTCCACCCCCGGCACCTGTGCGATCTCGTCTATCAACTCCGGCAGCATATGTCTTTTGTCTTTCGACTTTTGACTTTCGACTAAATCTAACCCGTAGCTGCTCAGATCCTGCGCAATCACGTTCAGCTCCTTCACGCCCTGGCTCACCAGCCATCTTACTTCATCTAATATCTCCTCTTTCGGGCGGCTGGTGTGTCTGCCGGTGATCAGTGGGATAGCGCAGTAGGAGCAGAACCGGTTGCAACCCTCGCTGATCTTCAGGTACGCATAATGTTTCGGTGTCGTCAACTTTCTTTCGAAAACATGACATCCGACCGATAGTGGCAAGTCTTTGCTCCTTGTTCTTTCAGCGTAGCGGTCTTTATTCAGCAACTCCGCGAGTTGCATGAAATCGAATTTGCCATAGTACTCATCCACTTCCGGCAACTCGCTCTCCAACTCCGCGCGGTACCGTTCACTTAGGCATCCCATCACAATCAGCTTCCGCAGTTTGCCTTGTTTCTTGCGCTCCGCCATCCGGAGAATCATGTTCACGCTCTCTTCTTTCGCATCGCCGATAAAACCGCAGGTATTGATCACGCATATCTCGCCTCGCGGCTCTTCAGGGTCATGCACACAACGCCATCCGGCAGCTTCCAACTGCCGCATCACACGCTCTGCATCCACTAAGTTCTTCGAGCACCCCAATGTGATAAAATCAACTACACCCTTTCGCATAACTAATTCAGTCTTTATTCTTTCAGCGAACGAAGTGAACGGTCTTTATTCTTTCAGCGAAGCGGTCTTAATTACCAAGATCGCAATGGAACTTGATCCGCACGAGCCGCACATGGATCTCGTCGTAGTAATCCTCGCCCAATTCCTCCATCGCGGTTTTTATGTTGTCGTTCTCTGCGGTCTTGAAATACTCGTATATGTCTTCCTCCTCGTCGGGATCGACCACCTCTTTGATGAAGTAGTTGATGTTGATCTTCGTTCCGGAGAAGACGATCGCCTCCAGCTCGTCCAGCATTTCTTCCATCGACATGCCGTTGCTCTCTGCCAGATCATCCAGATCGACACGGCGGTCGATGGCTTGTATGATTTGTTTCTTGCGGGTCGATTTCTTCGCTACCGTACGGATGCGAAGGTCCTCGGGACGGATGATCTCATTCTCATCCACGTACTCTTTGATGATCTTCAGGAACTCATCTCCGTAGCGTTTGGCTTTGGCTACACCCACACCCGGAATGGTCAGCAGTTCTTCCATCGTGATAGGGTAGGTGGTGGCCATCGCTTCCAGACTTGGATCCTGGAAAATCACGAACGGCGGCACATCGTTCTTCTTCGCTACCTTGCGGCGGATGTCCTTCAGAATGGAGAAAAGCACCTCGTCGGCGGCGGCACACGTCGCACCGTTGCCTTCCATGTCGATCTCGTCCTCGTCCTGTACCTCGATGGGAACCTCGAACTTGCCGGGCTTTCGGAGAAACTTCAGACCGTCTTTGGTCAGCTTCAGGTCGCCGTACGAGTCCACGTCTTTCTTCAACATCCCCACTACTAACGCCTGACGCAGAATGGCATGGAGGGTGGACTCCTCTTCGTCGGAAGCCGCGCCGAAGTTCTCTAATTCGTCGTGGTGGTAACTCATCACTTCGGCGGTCTGGTTGCCGTGCAGAATATCGACGATGTGTTCGGCTTTGTGCTTCTCGTTCACTTGCTGGATGGTCTCTAACGCCAACTGCAGCAGCTCGCTCGCATCCACCATCTTGTATGTCTTGCGGCAGTTGTCGCAGTTGCCGCACTTCTCCTCCGTGTACTCCTCGCCGAAATAATGCAGCAGCAATTTCCGGCGGCAGATTGTGCTCTCCGCATAACTCTGGGTCTCGAACAGCAGCTGGTTCCCGATGCCGATCTCTTTGGGCGTCTTGTCTTTCTGGAACCGGCGCAACCGCTCTATATCCTCCGGAGCGTAGTAGCAGATACACTGCCCTTCGCCGCCGTCACGGCCCGCACGGCCCGTCTCCTGATAGTAGCCCTCTAATGATTTCGGAATGTCGTAGTGGATCACGAACCGCACATCCGGTTTGTCTATACCCATGCCGAAAGCTATTGTCGCCACGATCACCTGCACTTCCTCCATCAGGAACGCATCCTGGTTGGCGGTACGGGTCGCGGCATCCATGCCTGCGTGGTACGCACGCGCGGTTATTCCGTTTACTTGTAGTACTTGTGCCAGATCCTCCACTTCTTTGCGCGCAAGGCAGTAGATGATTCCGCTCTTGCCTTCCATCGAACGGATGAAACGCACCAGATCTTTGTCCACGTCGGCGGTCTTCGGACGTACCTCGTAGTACAGGTTCGGGCGGTTGAAACTGCTCTTGAAAACCGTGGCGTCCGGCATGCCTAAGTTCTTCTGGATATCTTTCTGCACTTTCGGCGTCGCGGTGGCGGTCAGCGCAATGATAGGCGCCTTGCCGATGCGCTGGACCATGCTCCGGATCTGACTGTACTCCGGACGGAAATCATGACCCCACTCCGAGATACAGTGCGCCTCATCTACCGCGTAGAAAGAGATCTTCACACCCTTCAGAAAATCCACATTCTCCGCCTTCTGAAGACTCTCGGGGGCAAGATACAGCAGCTTCGTTTTGCCGCTCAGCACATCCTCCTTGACGGCGTTGATTTCGCCACGGCTCAGACTTGAATTGATAAAATGGGCTACACCCTCTTCCTCCGAGTAATTGCGCATCGCATCCACCTGGTTCTTCATCAGCGCAATCAACGGGGAGATCACGATGGCCACTCCCTCCATGATCAACGACGGCAACTGGTAGCACAAACTTTTACCACCCCCGGTCGGCATCAGCACAAACGTGTCATTGCCTTCCATCACATTACGGATGATTGCTTCCTGGTTCCCCTTGAAGGTGTCAAACCCGAAGTACGTCTGCAATGCCTCCACTAATTGTTCGTGTGTTACATTCATATATGCTAAATCTCAATTTGGCTACAAAAGTACAAATAATTTTTGATATATACAAATTATTTTGCAAAAAATGTCATTTTCCTCCATTTTTCTCCTTCGCCCTCTTCGCCCTTTCCTCCCTCGCCATCCCCTTCTCCCGTCCCTCGCCATCCCCGCTTCCCGTCTTTCCTTTTTGTCGCATATTTGCGGCAACCTTCCTCCTCTTATTTTCCTCGCCTCTCCTTGCCTTCCCGTCTTTCTCTTTTGTCGCATATTTGCGGCAACTCCCCTTTCCTTTTTCATCTTATGTTTTATAACATATATTCCCTCGGAAACACAAAAAAATACCCAAAAAATGCATCGAACTCTTGCGTATATGAAAAAAATATAGTAATTTTGTACCCGATTTTGATAATCACGGCTTAAGCTTAATAGAAATAACACCATGCAGAAACGGAATTTATCCTTTGCACAACTCTTTAATCTGAGTTTTGGTTTCTTCGGAGTACAGATTGCATACGCTCTTCAGAGCGCGAACATCTCCCGTATTTTTGCTACTTTGGGCGCAGACCCGCACACTTTGAGTTTCTTCTGGATCCTCCCGCCGTTGATGGGTATGATCGTGCAGCCGCTCGTTGGTAAGTATTCGGACAAGACGTGGACACGTCTCGGTCGCCGTAAACCCTATTTGCTCGTGGGCGCGCTCATCGCGGTCGCGGTGATGTTGCTTCTGCCTAACGCAGGCGATTTCACGTTTGCGCAGTCGGCTTTCCTCGGGCTCAACGCAGCCATGTGGTTCGGCGTTTTCAGCCTTATGTTCCTCGATACATCCATCAATATCGCCATGCAGCCGTTCAAGATGATGGTCGGCGATATGGTCAACGAGGAGCAGAAAGGTACAGCCTATGCTATCCAGTCCGCTCTCTGCAACGCCGGTTCGCTTGCAGGCTATCTCTTCCCGATCTTCTTCACATGGATCGGTATTGCCAATACGGCTCCCGAGGGCGTTATCCCTGATTCTGTCAAATGGTCGTTCTATATAGGAGCGGCGATTCTCGTACTCTGCTGCCTCTATACCTTCGCTACCGTGAAGGAACTTAACCCGCAGGAGTACGCCGAGTTCCATGGCGTTGACTTGACTAAAAAGGAGGAGAAAAAGGAGGAAAAGGGCTTCATTACTCTTCTCCGTGAAGCGCCCTCTGCTTTCTGGACGGTCGGACTCGTTCAGTTCTTCTGCTGGGCGGCGTTCATGTATATGTGGACCTATTCGATTGGTACCATCGCGGTGAACTGCTTCGGTTGGGACGAAGCTTCCACCGCTGCATTGGAGTATCAGTCTGCCGGTGATTGGGTAGGTGTTGTGTTTGCTGTTCAGGCAGTCGGCTCACTCCTCTGGGCGATGGTTCTCCCGCTCTTGGAGAAATATACCGGCAACAAAGGTGCATATGTCATCTCCCTTGTTGTTGGCGCAGTCGGATTCATCTCCATCTGGTTCGTTACCAACCAATACGTCCTCTGGCTTAGCTACGCGCTTATCGGCGCTGCTTGGGCGGCTATGCTTGCCCTGCCGTTCACCATCGTCACCAACGCTATCAAGGGCGGTAACATGGGATACTACCTCGGGCTCTTCAACTGCACCATCTGCATCCCGCAGATCGTGGCAGCCCTCTGCGGTAGATCACTCCTTATATATGTATGCGCGCACGTACAGGCTGGTATGCTGGTCGTTGCCGGCGTGCTTCTCCTTCTCGGTGCTGCATCCGTCTTTCTTATTCGCGAGAAAGAATAGTATCGACCATGCATGGGCGAT
Organism: Bacteroidales bacterium UBA3808; assembly: GCA_002369075.1. Lineage (GTDB taxonomy): Bacteria > Bacteroidota > Bacteroidia > Bacteroidales > Paludibacteraceae > Colicola. Next base: position 91,562 of record DFEG01000014.1, read on the forward strand.
CCCCTAACAGCATCGACCAAGCTAGGGCGATATAATAAGAAACAACAACAAAATCAAAATAATCTATTATGAAAAACAAACTACTTGTATTTGCATTTGCGTGTGCGGTGCTTGGGTTGATAGGATGCCGTAAGGAAAAGACGGATATCTTCGAAGTAAGCACCCAAATCGCTCAAAACACGTTGCAGGGAATTTACGTCTACATAGACGTCGATTCAACGAAAATGTCCACTACTTTGCAAGAGTGGAAGCTTACGGAAAATGCGACCGATGGAAAAACCGGCTATTATCGCATAGTGTCTACAGGATGTGGCGAAAACAGCAATGTACAGACACCTCTTTCTTGGGAGCCCGCTACCATGACTGAAAATCACCAGACAATGGTAATCCCTGTGAAAATAGGTGAGGAGAATTTGAAAATGAATTGGACTGGCGGTGTGCTTGATTTTGGAGAATATGTAACATACAAGAGTCTTATTTCCATTGCTGATCTGCTTCTCAATTTTAGCGAAAAATTCGCGAATGTAACATTTGTGATCAACGATACGACTAACTATCTCACCATCAAAAAGGACACAATTCCTTATTTGGCATGGAGAACAGAAGTGGTGAACTTTACGCAGGACTCTATAGACGCTTACAAACAGTTCTTGTTAACTATGGCTGATACCCTCGCATGGTTCAATGAGAATTACCCCACCCAGGCAGTACCGGATACGGTTCGTTTTTCTACAAAACAACAATCTAATGGAACTTATAAAGGGCAGATTTCGCGTCCTTATGAGACTATACGCATCAAATTAGATACCACTAATCATGGTCCGTTGGAGATATTTAACGGAGAATTGATATGCAATCAATCTGCAGATTTGGATAATACAGGTTCTTTCTCTTTCCATAAGCGTACTTGGACAGAGGAGTTTTATGACAAACCTGCATCTGATAAAGCGCAGTCTTATGATTCGCTGTATGTAGTTCCGAATGCTAAATGGACAATGACATCCTTCACGAATGCGAAAAAATTTGATGTGATGCTCAATGGCGATGCACAAGTAAAAGTGGTAGCTACTAAGGCAGGCAAAACAACAAGCAGCGAGGATGTTACCAAGCCGGCAGCATTCACTACCCTGCAACTATCTGCGTTCTCGGCAGAAGATGGCGTTGTAACGCTTAATGACAAGAAATTTACGTTGAAAAAATAATTCTCAATACCGATGAAAAACTATATGTTAAATCTGCGTGCATTGTGGATGGCCGGTCTTTTGATTGTTGGACTTTCAGCATATGCACAGTTGACCGTAAGTGGTGTTGTTACTGATGCTGCTAACGGAGAACCGATTATTGGCGCCTCCATTCTTGAAATGGGTACTACCAATGGTACTATCACCGATTATGACGGTAATTTCGTGCTGAACGTAAAACCGGGTGCTAAACTCCAGATCTCGTACATGGGATACAAAACCCAGGAACTGGACGCCAAACCCCAGATGTCCGTGAAAATGGGAGAGGACTCCGAGCTCCTCGACGAAGTCGTTGTCGTGGGCTATGGTGTAGTTAAGAAAAACGACGCTACCGGTTCCGTAACCGCTATCAAACCCGATGAAATGAACAAGGCGCTCACCACGACGGCTACCGATATGTTGTCTGGTAAGATCGCCGGTGTCAATATCTCTACCGATGGTGGTACACCGGGTGGGGGTGCTTCGATTCGTATTCGTGGTGGATCATCTCTGAACGCTTCCAACGACCCGCTCATCGTCATTGACGGTCTCGCTATGGACAACAATGGTATTCAGGGTGTCTCCAACCCCCTCTCTTTGGTGAACCCGAATGATATTGAGACTTTCACCGTCCTCAAGGATGCTTCCGCTACCGCTATCTACGGTTCGCGTGCTTCTAACGGTGTCATCCTCATTACTACCAAGAAAGGTAAAGCGGGACAGAAGATGAAAGTCTCCTATGACGGTAACGTCTCTTTCGGTTCTGTGCTCAAACATATGGATGTATTGAATGGCGATGAACTCCGTGCTTATGTTACGGCTGCAGGCCAGTCCAAGCAGGCGAACCAGTACCTTATGAACGATAATGTGGACTGGTTCAACCAGATATACCGTACAGCAGTGAATACCGACCACAATGTGTCCCTCATGGGTGGATTGAAAAACAAAGTTGTCGATATGCCGTATCGTGCTTCGATTGGTTATACCCTCAATAACGGTGCTGTGAAGGGCTCGCAGATGCAGCGTGTCACTGCTTCCTTGAACCTCAATCCTTCATTCCTGGATAATCACTTGACCTTCAACCTAAACGCGAAGGGAATGTATATCTACAACCAGTATGAGCCGGGTATCGCAGGTGCTTATCTGGATAAAGATCCGACGCAGCCGATTTATTCAACCGGAGATCTTACCAATATCTATGGCGAGCAGATTCTTGCCGGAGAAACTAATGGCACGAAATATTACCTCACGAAAGAGGAATTGGATACCCACTGGGATGGTTTCTTCCAACCGCTGGGAACCTCCTCATCCGTTTATGGACCTTATGGTGACCCGAACTGGATGTATTCGCTCAAGTCCTCTGCCAACCCCTTGGCACAACTCAAACACCAGTCCAATACCTCTAATGCCGGACAGTTCGTCGGTAACTTGGAAGGTACCTACAAGGTACATGGCTTGGAGGATCTGGTGCTCCATGCTAATTTCGGTGCCGATTATGCTTTTGGTAAGTCAACGAGCGTTAACAGTATGCTCGGTTCGGCAAGCCACTACACCGGCTGGAACGGCTTTGAACAGAAAATGAAGTACAACCTCCAGTTTAACGCTTTTGCACAATACGGTCATGATTGGGAGAAAGCGCAGCAGCACTTCGATATCATGGCGGGTTATGAGTGGCAGCACTTCTATAACGAGTACCTCAAACGCGGTAACGGTATGTATCTCTCCACCTATATGGACGACCCCACAAGAGCAGGTAAAGAGGCATACCCCGAGTTTGGACAAGGTAAGGGCGAGAACTACTTGGTATCCTTCTTCGGACGTGTCAACTGGATAGGATGGAACCAGATCATGGTTACTGCTACTGTCCGTGGAGATGGATCCAGCCGTTTCTCAAGAGATCATCGTTGGGGCGTGTTCCCGTCTGTAGCTGTAGGTTGGAAAATCAAAGAGTCGTTCCTCAAAGATGTTAACTGGCTCAACGATCTCAAACTCCGTCTCGGTTACGGTATTACCGGTCAGCAGGATGGTATCGGAGACTACTCATACATGCCTACCTATACTCAAACTACTGGACATACTTCTTACTATCCGGTTGGTGGAGAAAACTATGCAAAAGAGGACTTCAACGCCAAAAACGTGGATATTGTAAAAGACGCTGACGGTAATATCCTTTATATCTCTGACCGTCCCAATGCCTTTAACCCCAACCTGACTTGGGAGAAAACCACGACCTATAACGTAGGTATTGATTTCGCATTCCTCAATAACCGTATCTCCGGTGCGTTGGATTACTACTTCCGTAACACAACCGACCTCCTCAACAATGTCAATGTGGCTATGGGTACCAACTTCCGTAAACGCGTGATGTCCAATATCGGCTCCTTGCAGAACCAAGGTCTTGAGTTCTCTCTCAATGCGGTGGTTCTTGATTATGGCAAACGCTTCAAATGGGACCTCGGTTACAACGTAACCTGGAACCAGAACAAGATTACCAAAATCAATGGAGATGAGACCATGATTGATGGTAATGGATACGGAGGAGATGGTTTGGGCGGTAAATCTATTACTAAGTTTGCTGTCGGATATGCTACCAATGTATTCTATCTCTACGAAGCACAGAAGGGTACCCGTGAGGATGGTTCTACTTATTGGTATATCGTTGATCAGCAGAAAGAGGGTGAAGCAGGATATGGCAAGATTGACGAGCAGGATAAGGTTTTCAAACATAGCCCCGTAGCACCTGTCATGATGGGATTCCAGACCAAGTTCCAGTTCTACAACTTCGACCTCGGACTCTCTTTCCGTGCCAACATCGGCAACTATGTATTCAACAATGTGATTGCTTCCCGTCTGCAGAATGTACCGGCTGGTAACTTAGCTCGTGATGGATATTACAAGACTTTGCCGACCGATGTGTTCCGTGCTTATTATGTGGACGGATATAACATGACTATCTACAATGCGGATGGTACCGGACAGATTGCAAATGCGGATTATAGTATAACCGATCGTTTCTTGGAGAACGCTTCATTCCTCCGTTGCGATAACATCACGCTCGGTTACTCTTTCACCAAGAACAAAATCTCGGGACGTGCCTTCTGTACCGTTTCCAACCCCTTCGTGATTACCAAATACTCGGGGCTTGATCCGGAAGTTGGTCTCGGTGGCGTTGATAACTCGATTTACCCGCGTTCAATGACTACCGTGCTCGGTATTAACCTGCAATTCTAAGACTTTAAACTGATAACAGAAAACATCAAATAATATGAAACGATTATTTAATTACGCAGTATTGGTATGTGTGGCGCTTGGAATGGCATCGTGCGTACAAGACCTCAATACCAAACCGATTGATCCGAACTCATCCACTTCCTTTAATCAGGATCGTATGTTCACCAAGTGCTACTCCTGTATGGCGGTCATTGGTCAATCTTCACCGAAAGAGGACTCTGATGTCGAGGATATTGATGCCGGTACATCAGGCTTCTATCGTACAATCTGGTATTGTAATGAGTTAACGACGGACGAAGCTTGGTGGATATGGGATGATGCCGAATCTAAACAGCTCTGCCAAACTAACTGGAATGGCACTAACACGATGATTCGTGCGATTTATACTCGCTTGAACCTTAATATCAAGTATTGTAACCACTACCTCACATACGCTTCTTCGGAAACAGAGGAGGATAAAAATCGTATCGCTGAAGTTCGCTGGATCCGTGCATTGCATTATTTCTATCTTATGGATATGTATCTCTATGCTCCGTTAATCACTACTGAGTCCAGTGACTTCCCGCATTTCGTGCCGCGTCATGAGTTATATAAATGGTTGGTAACCGAACTGGAGGATTTAGTCGTAGCTCTGCCCGCTCAACGTGTTTCACCGTACCGCGTCGGTAAAGCTGCCGCACAACTCCTCTTGGCGCGTATCTATCTCAATGCCGATGTATATAATAAGTACAACCCCGATTGGACGGCTGGAACTACTTGGAAAAAAGCATATGATGCCGCAACCTCTCTTATTTCTGATAATCCGCAACATTCGCTTGTTACCACGCCGATAGTGACAGACTCAGGTTTTGTATATTCCGCTTATCAGCAGTTATTCATGGGGGACAACAACCGTGCCGATGTAATGAAGGAAAATATCTTCCAAATATATCAAGATGGTCTCTATGCACAAAGTTACGCTTCTTCGATGATGCTGATTGGTGCTAACCGCCTGCAAGGTATGAATGCTTGGGGTATTGAAGCTGAGTGGCACTCCATGCGTACCTCACCTACTATGGTGGATAAGTTCCTAACGCCGATGGGTATTGACCGCACGACGGCAATGGGTATGGTGTACGATGAGTTTGAGATGCCGGGACAGTTGCACGATGATCGCGCTATTCTATCTTCAGATGGTTTGAATACCGGTTATACCTTTACGATTAAGGGAGATCAGGATCTCGGTAATACTTCATATCTGTTTGATTGCTGGGCGGCACTCAAATATACAGGCGTGTATTCCTCTGCCGATCTGCCGGAACTCTCCCCGCGTCAAAGCAAAGATTGGCCCGATACCGACATCCCTATGCTCCGTCTGGCTGAGGCATATATGATTCAAGCCGAGGCTCTCTTCCGTACTGGAGATAAAGGAGGCGCACTCAACATAATTAATAATGTGATCCGCGCACGTGCTAACGCTGATCCGCTTCCTTCTCTGGACGAAGAGACGCTGCTTGACGAATGGTGTCGTGAGTTCTACGATGAAGGTCGACGCCGCATTGACCTTATTCGCTTTGGACGTTTCTTTGGACCGGAGGCGGATAAATACCGCTATCATTGGGAAGGACGTATGGGAAAGAACGATGGACCGCAGTTCTATACTACCGGTACCCCGGAATACATGAACTGGTTCCCCGTGCCCTCTGAGGATAAACGCTCGAACCCGAACTTCAAAACCGATGTGGAAGGCGATCCCAATAATATCTTCGCTGCGCAAGGCGGTGACGGCTATACCTATTAATGAATAATAAATCTCGTGATGTCGATGTGTCAATATGTCGATATGTCGATTTTCCGGTATTTAAAATGATAACTAACAACTAATTAACATTATTAACAATTAAAAAATCTTTTAAATTATGAAGAAGATTTATGCATTTATGGCTGCTGCGCTGATGAGCGCAAGCCTGTTTGCTGCGGCTCCAACTGTTGAGGATCTCGCAAAAGTTTATGATGTGGCTAACAACGTTGTACTTTGCTTCCAACCAATTGAAGATGCAACTGTTTGTAGTGACATTTATTTCGTAGGTTCCCCGAACAATTGGGGGAAAGGCGAAGGAAACACTGAGGATTTTGCTAACTGTGAGAAATTCGCTCCGGTAGCCGGTTTCGATGGCTGGTATGCAGCTGAGTTGCCGTACAGCGATGGTTTCTATGGCAAACCGCTCCACAACACACAGAATGGTACTTTCTCTTGGGACTACCAGTGCGGTGACCCGGAGTCTTGGGTGTATGTAGCAGGTAACGAAATCACTCTTAACTTAGAGAACGGAAGCGAGTCTTCAATGGGTTATCCTTCTGCTGGTGTTTACATCTATCAACTGAAGTATTGGAAACTACACAGAAACCCGTGTGCTGCTGTTGTTAAGCACAACTACACCATAAAGGTTTACGCTCCGGATGCATGTGCTGACATGAAACCGGCTGTCGCTGGTGACGATATGGGCTGGAGTGCTCATGCTATGAACGAGGAATTGGACGATGAGTTCAACACCGTTTATACATATTCGTTTGAAGGTCAGGAAGGTCATGCTTTCAAAATTATAGAGGCTGTCCGTGGCTGGGCCAATGAGATGCAGTATTATGATGCAGAAGCTGCAGATTGGAAAAACTTTGATAATCAGGAGCTTGGTGCTACTGAGACCATCGTTCTTGACTATAGCGACAATACCAAGTTCCGTTTTGCTAAGTGTGATGGAGTAGAACCTATTGAAGTTTCGGTTAAGGCTAAGTTACCTGCAGCAGGATGCCCGGAGAAGGTAGAGATCCTCGGCTCTTTCGGAGCAGGTTGGGATGGAGCTGCTACTGCCATGACTTTTAATGCTTCTACTGGTTATTTCGAGGCTACGTTTACCGCGAGACCTGATGATGAATTCAAATTCCGTGGTGAAGGTAGTTGGGATGTACAAATTCAGGTTATTGATGAGAATAATGAGGGCGCTTGGAAAGATATGTCCAACGTTATAATTGACGACAATATTGACGACAATAACGTAGTTGAGCTTGACTTCTCTGACCCTGCTGAGTACCGTTGGACTCCGGCTTCTCAAGGCATCGAGGAAGTTGTCCTGACCGAGAAGGCACACAAGGTTGTTGTGGACGGTGTCCTCTACATCGTTCGTGACAATAAGATGTTCAACATCCAAGGCGCACAGGTTCGCTAATCCGACCTCCCATCGCATCAGCCACCCATTGCATCAGCCATATATGGCTGATCTAAAAGGCTGACCGAAAGATAGCCCGGGCTCCCGCTCGGGCTATTCTTTTGCCCTCCCCCCCCCCTTCTCCCATTCGCCTCTCGCCCCTTCGCCTCTCTTCCCCTCTCCTTCTCCCCCTCTGAGAGGGGGTCGGGGGGGTGTCCTCCTCTCCTTTTTCCCCCCCCCTCTGAGAGGGGGTTGGGGGGTGTCTTTTCCTTAATTAAGCAACACCACTATATTTTTTTTGAAAAATAATTGCCCAAACTCTTGCATATTCCGAAAAAATGTCGTACCTTTGCACCGACTTATAAAAAACGCATCGTATAACCTCTAAATCTATTGGCATATGAGTCTCGAAATTCTCCTTTATTCACTGCTTTTCATCCTGATTGGATTGACCTTGGTGTCTCTCTTCTTGGTTTGGCAATGGTTTGACGCGCGCGACCGCCTCAAAGTGGTGCGCGAGACGACACGTGAGCAAACGATTCACGCGATACGACATGCGCACAATAAATGCCGTCTGTTGCTGTATTCCGGTATTGCGCTCGCGGTTGCGTTTATCTTCATTCCTCTTGCTCTGCATGATTATTACACAATGCTCGTCTATCCGGCTGTGGTGATTGTGGCGGATTTGCTTATCTTGCTCGGACTCCGCTCACACGCAAAAGCGTATAGAAACAGCATAGATGAATATGTCAATGCCAATGAGGAGCACGTACGTGAGGCGGCTGCCGCACGGGAGCAGATGCGCGAGCAATGGAAACACGATGCACTTACCCTCAACCCCCAGGCGGAGGCGGTGATTAAAGAGACACTCGGTGATAACTACGAAGTGTGGTTCCAGCACGACATCCTCACCGGAAAGAATGTCCTCGCGAACCGCGAAGAAGGCATCCTCTACGCACAAGGTATTATCCTCCGCTTCTCGGAAATCATGGAGGTGCGCCTCGGTCGCAAGGATCTGAAACTCGTGACGACGAATAGTACGTATCCTTTTGTCACCATTGATTTCGGCGCACTGCCTATCAATCCCGAGACTGGAAACAAATACATGGACGAGCTGGCAGAAAAGATCCAGGCTCTCATCCCATAAAAAAAAGAGGCGCTCGCCTCTTTTTTTTTCTTAATAACTCTCCTCCGCACTGGGGAAACTCCCGTCTTTCACCGCACTGACATATGCGCCCACAGCGCCCTTGACCTCTTCTCCAAGATTGGCGAAATGCCGTAGGAACTTCGGCTTGAACCCTTGGTTGAGTCCCAACATGTCGTGCAGTACCAGTACCTGACCGTCCGTGCCGTTGCCCGCGCCGATTCCGATGACAGGACAACTGACCGCTTGCGTCACTTGCTCGGCTAACACCGCAGGAATCTTCTCCAATGTGATGGCGAAACACCCGGCTTCGTCTAACAGCTTGGCGTCGTGCAGTAACTTCTCCGCCTCCGCCTCCTCTTTGGCGCGCAGACCGTAACCGCCAAACTGGTTCACGCTCTGGGGCGTCAGACCTAAGTGACCCATCACCGGCACGCCCGCCTTGATCATGTGACGGATGGCTGGCAGCACCTCTTCGCCGCCTTCGATCTTCACGGCGTCGCAACCGCTCTCTTTGAGAATCTTGATGGCGTTACGCACGCCTTCCTCCTCGCTCACTTGGTAGCTGCCGAACGGCATGTCGCATACCACTAACGCATGTTGCGCCGCCCGAACCACTCCTTTCGCAAGGAAAATCATCTCATCTACCGTAATCGGCAGCGTGTATGCGTTCCCGCAGACCACGTTGCTTGCGCTGTCACCGACCAGAATCATGTCGATACCCGCTTCATCTACTAAACTCGCTAACGTGAAATCATAACTCGTTAGCATGGCGATCTTCTCGCCGTTCGCCTTCATCTGACGAAGCTTCGCTGTCGTCATTCGGCTATTTTGTACATGTACACTCATAGTTTTTGTAAAAAAAAACGCACAAAGGTACTGCTTTTTTTGGAAATATGCAAATTTTTTACTACCTTTGCGCTCGAAATGAGACAAAATACAGTCATATTCGCCTGTTTGGTAGTCCTTTTGGCACTGTTCTTCGGGCTTGACATCTGTTCCGGTACCATCTGGCTCTGGCCCTTTGGCGATTCCCTTTCGCCGATGGAGTCGCAAATCTTGCACGCCATCCGTCTCCCGAAAGCACTCACCGCCATCCTTGCCGGAGCATCCCTCTCCGTGGCTGGGCTCATCATGCAGACTCTCTTCCGCAACCCCCTCGCCGGACCATACACCCTCGGTGTCTCCTCCGGTGCCAGCCTCGGCGTCGCCTTCCTTACGATGATAGGCGGCCTCCTTTCGCCTATAACCTCTAACCTTTCAACTTTAGGCCTCCCTCTCGCCGCCGTCATTGGTGCCACGCTCGTCTTGCTACTCGTCATGGCGGTCAGTCGTCGTGTCACGAGTAATGTCAGCCTCTTGATTGTCGGTATGATGTTCGGCTCCATCGCCGGTGCGCTTGTCAGTCTCATGCAGAATTTCGCCAACCCCGACGCACTCAAACTATTCATCGTCTGGACGCTCGGCTCCCTCTCTTCCGTAGGGTGGGGGGATATGTATATGCTCATTCCTGTTCTGCTGCTCGGTACGCTCTTTGTCTTGCTCGCCCTCAAACCCCTCAACGGCTTGCTCTTGGGTGAGGACTACGCGCGCGGATTAGGTATTGATGTATCGCGCTCGCGCTTGTATATAGTGCTGGCTACCGGACTTCTCGCCGGAGGCGTCACCGCTTTCTGCGGTCCTATCGCCTTCATCGGTGTCGCCGTCCCCCACATAGCCCGTGGCATCTTCCGCACCTCCAACCACCGCATCACCATCCCCGCCGCCGCCCTCATCGGCGCATGCCTGCTTCTCGTCTGCGATGTCCTCTGCTCCCTCTTCATCTACCCGCTCCCCATCTCTACCGTCTCCGCCCTCTTCGGTGCCCCCATGATCATCTGGATCATCCTCAAAAACCGCTAATTCGGCTATCCCTTCGCCTCTCGCCCCTCTCCCTTCTCCTTTTTTTCCCCCCCCCTCTGAGAGGGGGACGGGGGGTGTCCTTCGTCTTTCCCTTCTCGCGCATCTTTGCGCGAGCCCCCCTTTCCCCCTTCTCCCTTCTGCCATTTTGTCAGTCCCTTTCTGCCAAATACCCTTTGGCACGCGTTTTGTCATTATTGGGGTGACTAGTAAACTAGAAAACTAGTAGACTAGTAAACTATAAATCGAAAATTAATTAAAGAAAGGAAAAATACTATGTCTAAGATTATTGGAATTGACCTCGGTACTACCAACTCGTGTGTAGCCGTTATGGAAGGTAACGAACCTATCGTTATTGCTAACGCTGAAGGTAAGCGTACTACTCCGTCTGTTGTCGGATTTATTGAAGGCGGTGAGCGTAAAGTGGGCGACCCTGCTAAACGTCAAGCCATCACAAACCCGACCAAAACTATTTATTCTATCAAGCGTTTCATGGGTGAGACCTACGATCGTCTGCAATCGGAGATCGCCCGCGTTCCGTACAAAGTAACTAAAGGTGACAACAACACCCCGCGTGTGGACATCGACGGACGTCTCTATACCCCGCAGGAGATATCGGCTATCATTCTTCAGAAGATGAAAAAGACCGCTGAGGACTACCTCGGACAGGAGGTTACCGAAGCTGTCATCACCGTTCCTGCGTACTTCAACGACTCACAGCGTCAGGCTACCAAGGAAGCCGGTGAGATCGCCGGACTCAACGTCCGCCGTATCGTCAACGAGCCGACTGCAGCAGCCCTCGCGTACGGTCTTGACAAGTCCAACAAGGATATGAAGATTGTGGTCTTCGACTGCGGTGGTGGTACTCACGATGTGTCCGTGCTCGAACTCGGTGACGGTGTCTTCGAGGTAAAAGCAACCGATGGTGATACCCACCTTGGTGGTGACGATTTCGACCATCGTATCATCGATTGGCTCGTTCAGGAGTTCAAGAACGAGAACGGCGGTGCCGATCTGAGCAAAGACCCGATGGCTATGCAGCGTCTGAAAGAGGCTGCCGAGAAAGCGAAGATCGAACTTTCTTCCTCTACCTCTACGGAAATCAACCTGCCGTATATCATGCCGGTCAACGGTGTGCCTGCACACTTGGTTAAGACGCTGACCCGTGCAAAATTCGAGCAGCTCATTGACGACCTGATCCAGCGTACCATCGCTCCGTGCCGCACGGCGCTCGAACATGCCGGATTGAAGACCTCTGATATCGACGAAATCATCTTGGTCGGTGGTTCGACACGTATCCCGGCTATCCAGGATGCCGTACAGAAGTTCTTCGGCAAGGCTCCGTCCAAGGGCGTTAACCCCGACGAGGTAGTAGCAGTCGGTGCAGCTATCCAGGGTGGTGTCCTCACAGGCGATGTAAAGGATGTCCTCCTGCTCGATGTAACCCCGCTGTCACTCGGTATCGAGACCATGGGCGGTGTCATGACCAAGATGATTGAAGCCAACACCACTATCCCGACCAAGAAGACCGAGACCTTCACCACCGCGGTTGATAACCAGCCGTCTGTTGAGATCAAAGTGCTCCAAGGCGAGCGTCCGATGGCGGCTCAGAATAAGCAAATCGGTATCTTCCACCTCGATGGAATCATGCCGGCACGTCGTGGCGAACCGCAGATCGAGGTAACCTTCGATATCGACGCCAACGGTATTCTGAACGTCACCGCCAAGGATAAAGCTACCGGTAAGGAGCAGAAGATCCGTATCGAGGCTTCGTCCGGACTCTCTGATGAAGAGATCAAGCGAATGAAAGCCGAGGCTGAAGCCAACGCCGAGGCCGATAAGAAGGCCAAAGAGCAGGCTGACAAACTCAACAAAGCCGACGCTACGATCTTCCAGACCGAGAAGCAGCTCGCTGAACTCGGCGACAAGATCCCGGCTGACAAGAAGGCTCCGATTGAGAAAGCCCTCGCGGACCTCAAAGACGCCTACGCTAAACGTGACGCCGATGCCTGCGAAGCAGCGAACAACGCCCTCATGACCGCCTTCCAGGCTGCCTCTGCAGAGATGTACGCCGCCCAGCAACAGGCACAGCAGAATGCCGGTCAGCCCGGAAATGCCGGAACTTCCGGAACCTCCGGTTCGTCCGACAACAACGGCAACCCCACCGCCGAAGACGTTGACTTCGAAGAAGTTAAGTAACCTCCCTCCCGTATCCGCCAAGTTTGGCGGATCCCCGACTCCCCCTCTCTCCCGTAGAGTGGGGGAGTTTCTGTATCCCCCCTTCGCCCCTCCCCCTTCGCCTCTTTATTCCCTTTCTTCGTTCTGTTCGCGGGTCTTCAGCCCCGCGCTGTTTCTTCTTTTCGTCTGTTGTGCTGCTTGAGAGGCAGTTCCCCTTTGTCCTTTGCGTCCGGATCTTATCCGGACACGGCTCCGCCGTCTTCTTTCTTCCTTTCTTTCCGCCAGATACTATCCGGCATATTCTATCCTATGTCGGCTTATTCCTACCTATTCCTACCTATTCCTTCTTATTCCTGCCTATTTTTGCCTATGTTGCCCCTCCCTCCCTCTCGTTCCCCCTCTCTCGTTCCCTCTCCTCCCTCCTCCTTGTATTCCTCTCGCCCCCGTAGTCCTGTGCGTCTTTTTCTTTTGTCGCATAATTGCGACAACTCTCTCCGCTCCCTTTTCCCCTCCCCCTCTATGGGGGAGGTCGGGTAGGGGCTTCCCTTCCGCCCTCGATGTCCTGTGCGCGCCATCTCACCGTTGGCGCGTTTTTTTTCTTTCTTCCTATCCCCGGTATTTTGTGCTGGTATGTTCTCCGTCCATTTACCCGGAATTTTATTCCGGCTCCTCTCTGTGCATTTCTCGCGCATCATTGCGCGAGCTACTCTTGCGATGCCTCCCTTCCCTAAATCTGCTATTCCGCCTAAAATCTGCCTAAATATGCCTATTCCGGCATAAAGTGGCCTATTTTTCTAAAAAAATCCCCATTTCTCTTGCATATTCCGTTTTTTTGTTGTACCTTTGCACCCGATTTCAAGACTTTGAACGACGGTCAAGCGACGGTCAAACGACGGTCAACGCCAACGTAACTTACCTGTTACACCATAAACGAGCCCAAATTTATGTATAATACTATATTATATATCTATATATAATATACCTTAAAAAATCCTCTTTTATGTCAGAAATTAAAACATCATCCGGCATCGAGCAAATCCACGGCAAGACCAACGGCCGTGACAGTGGCTATTTTTATATGCGAAACGGCAAGCAATTTTACCGTACACGCGAGGAAAACTACCAGAAAAATCAATCTCCTCGCCAGCAATGGAACTCCGCTGCCTTCAAGTATGCCAATTCCCAACTCAAACTCTTGACCTCTCCCGAGGACAAAGCCCAACTGAAATCCGATTTCGAGGCCGCAAAACACGTCGCCTCCAACGGAAAGACGTACGCCACCTCGCGTGCCTGGAAATTTAACTCTCTTATCCACGATTACAAAGTAGCGCATCCATTTACGTGACCCCGACGATCCCGTACATACAATCCTGCTTTGACGAGTTCAACGCCCGTTTCTTTGCTTCGTCCCTGCCGCCGATTCCGATCAAACTCTCGAACGCCCGCACTTTCCTCGGCAAAGTGACCTTTACCCGCCGCCGCTCGTGGCTCTTCGGACCGCTTCGCAACGAGAACTTCGTCCTCCGCATCAACACGCGCATCGACCTCCCCGAAGACCTCATCCAGGACACCATTCTCCATGAGATGATCCATTATTATATCGCGGTCAATCAGCTTCGCGACACCTCCTCCCACGGCCGGCTCTTCCGCCGCGAGATGGCGCGCATCAATGCCGATGGCAACCGACATATAACCATCTCTTACCGCCTCTCCAAGGAGCAACTTCTCGAACTCTATCCTGAAAAAAAAGAACAAATCGAGGCATATTTCTTGCGTAAATCAAAAAAAAGTAGTAACTTTGCACAAAATTAACGCATCGACCATGCATGGTCGATTAAAAACATACCATTATGGAATATAAAATCAAAACAATTGGTGTTCTTACTTCCGGTGGCGATGCTCCGGGTATGAATGCCGCTGTGCGTGCCGTGACTCGCGCGGCAATCGCTAATAACATTCGTGTAAAAGCTATCTTCCGAGGCTACAAAGGGCTTATGTACGATGAGGTGCAGGAGTTCTCTACCCAGGACGTGAGCGGTATCATCCAGCGTGGAGGTACTATCCTCAAAACCGCCCGCAGCGAGGAATTCAAAACTCCGGATGGACGCAAACGTGCTTATGACACCATCATCAAAGAGGAGATTGATGCCCTGATTGTCATTGGCGGAGATGGCACCTTCACTGGCGCACGACTCTTTGCGCAAGAGTACAACATACCCATCGTCGGTATCCCCGGAACGATTGACAACGACCTCTGGGGAACGGACTCGACCATCGGTTATGACACCGCCCTCAATACGATTATGGATTGCGTGGACAAGCTCCGCGACACTGGTACCAGCCACGAGCGCCTCTTTTTGGTAGAGGTCATGGGGCGTGACGCCGGCTTCCTGACCCTCAACGCAGCTATCGCTGCCGGTGCCGAAGCGGCTATCATCCCGGAGCGCGCCACGGTGGAGGAGCAGCTGGAAGCAGCTATCGGTCAGGGACGCCGTAAGCACAAGAACAGCAGTATCGTCCTCGTGCAGGAGCACGCCATCCCCGGCGGCGCGCAAGCGGTCGCTAAAGTTATCGAGGAGGTGCATCCCGAGTACGGCACCCGCGTCACAATCCTTGGGCACCTCCAGCGCGGAGGCTCGCCTTCTGCTTTCGACCGTATCCTCGCTTCACGGCTGGGCTGCGCGGCGGTACAGGCTCTTCTGGACGAGCAGCGATCCATCATGGTCGGACTCCAGAACGGAGACGTGGTTTATGTGCCGCTCACCAAAGCTATCAAGGAGAAAAAAGACATCAAGGACGATAAATGGCAGGCGCTGCAAGTCCTGAGTATTTAAGCATTTATGAATCATCATAAGGTTTTAGTCTGGCTGCTGCTTTTTGTGGCAGTACCTTTGTTTGCCCAATACGATGCCCATCTGGTGGGGCACGTGTTGAATGAACAGACGGGAGAGCACCTCCCGTTTGTTCATGTACAACTCAAGGGTACCAATATCGGTACCGTGACCGACGAGTCCGGCCACTATTTCATGAAGGATCTGCCGATTGGTAAACACACCGTCGTCTTCAGTTATGTCGGCTATGAGACCCTCGAACTGCCGGTAACCCTTGAGGCGGATAAGACTATCGAGCTCAAGGCGGCTATCCATGAGTTCTCGCAGCAACTCAACTCCGTGGTGGTGACTGCTAACCGCTACGCTACCAAGCGGCAGGAAGCCGCGACCATCGTCAATGTTCTGTCGCCCAAGCTCTTTGAGACCACGGCGGTCTCCTGTGTGGCGGACGCGCTGACTTTCCAGCCCGGCTTGCGAGTCGAGAACTCCTGTTCCAACTGCGGTAAGACCGAGCTGCGTATCAACGGGCTGCAGGGACAATATACCCAGATCCTCATGGATTCCCGTCCTGTCTTCTCCTCCATGGCGGCTGTCTATGGTTTGGAACAGGTCCCCGCAGCAATGATCGACCGCATAGAAGTAGTGCGAGGTGGAGGCTCGGCAATGTATGGCGCTAATGCCATCGCCGGCGTTGTCAATATCATCACCAAGGAACCTGTCCGTAACTTCGTCAATCTATCCAACACCAGCAATATCAACGAGCATGCGGGCTATGACATCAATACCGATCTCAACGCTTCTGTCATGTCCGAGAACCGTAAGGTAGGGGCGTACCTCTTTGCCTCCCATCGTACCCGCAGTCAGTATGACCGCGATCGCGATGGCTTCAGCGAAGTACCCCGGCTGCGGGCTACTACGGCAGGCGCACGCGCCTTCTTCAAAACCAGCGCCTATAGTAAGATTACCGCCGAGTACCACCACACAACGGACTTCCGCCGCGGAGGTAACCGCTTTGAAATGGAGCCGCACCAGGCGGACATAGCCGAGCAGTTGCGGCATAATATCGACGCCGGTTCGCTCGCCTTCGATTGGTTCTCGCCGGATAACAAACATTTCGTCTCAGCCTATTCGGCTATACAGCATATCGGGCGGGAAAGTTATTTCGGTACGGCGCGCGATACCGCGGCGTACGGCCGTAGTACGGACCTGACTTCCAACACGGGTCTCCAATACCGTTTCTCATATCCCTGCGGACGCATGAACGGCGACCTCACCGTCGGCGCGGAGTATAACTACAACGGTCTCCACGACCGGATGGTGGGATATAACCGCGATATCCAACAGAAGGTCCATGTGGCGGGAGCCTATGCACAGAATGAGTGGAAGAACAAACACTGGTCGGTACTCGTCGGGGCGCGTCTGGAGAAGCATAATCTGCTAAGAAACGTGGTTGTTACGCCGCGTGCTACGTTCCGCTATACGCCCATTGAGGGGCTTGTCTTCCGTGCCGGTTACAGCAGCGGTTATCGCGCTCCGCAGGCATACGACGAAGATCTGCACGTGGCTGCCGTGGGTGGGGTGGTGTCACTCATTACACTCGACCCGAATCTCCGTCCCGAGTATTCCCATAGCGCTACCCTCAGTTCCGATTGGTACCGCCGGTTCGGCGCGTGGGAGGTCAATCTCACTGCCGAAGGTTTCTATACCTACCTCCAGGATGTATTCTTCCTCCGTGAGGACGGCTATGATGCCAAGGGAAACGTGCTCTTCACCCGCACCAATGCACCCGGTGCCTGGGTCGGTGGACTGAACCTTGAAGGAAAAATAGCCCTTCAGCTCTCAACCTTCAACTTCCAGCTCTCCGCCGGTTATACCTACCAGCAGAGCCGTTATACGGTCGCACAGCAGTGGAGTGCGGATGTGGCGCCTCAGAAAAGAATGCTCCGCACCCCGGATAACTACGCCTATTTCCTCTTTGACATGGAGCCCGTACGGGACTTCACCGTCTCCATCAACGGTAAGATCACCGGCTCGATGCTTGTGCCGCACCTCGCCGGATACATAGCGCAGGACGAGGAGAAACTCACTCCCGCTTTCTGCGACCTTGGTATCCGTTTGGCATATGATGTGCATCTTTATAAGCATTATTGTCTGGAGATCAGCTGCGGCGTGAAGAATGTGTTAGACCATTTCCAGCGGGATATTGACAAAGGTGAGTTCCGCGATGCCAGTTATATCTATGGACCCTCGCAACCACGTACCTATTTCGCAGGTTTGGCATTCAAACTCTAAAGTGCAATACATTCTCTTTCATTCCACTCCTGTGCCAATGTTCGTACGCACGCATACATGCGCACACGCGTTCCTTATATAGTACGTACGCATAAAGCCTCTTTCTGACCGAAAGGGGCTTTTTCTTTGCAATAATGTCTAAAAACAACTAAAACAGCAAAATTAGACATATTTTACAAGTGTCGCATTTACAGTGATTTATAAAAAAAAAGAGTAAAAAACGCATTTTTTACACAAGAATATTTGGTCAATTCGATTTTTTGCAGTACCTTTGCATCCGCTTTCGCTCAAAAACGGGGTTACTCCTAAAGAGCTGAAGCAAAACAGTGATCTTTGAAAGAATGTCTATTCATAACAAGATGTAGTACAAGAACAAAAAATATATCCGCCAAGTTTGGCGGATCAAGGTTCCCTAAAAATTCTACACTTGATAAATTCGATTATTCTGAGCTATCTTATAAATTTCTTTTACAACGAAGAGTTTGATCCTGGCTCAGGATGAACGCTAGCGACAGGCCTAACACATGCAAGTCGAGGGGCAGCACGAAGGAAGCTTGCTTTCTTTGGTGGCGACCGGCGCACGGGTGCGTAA
>DFEG01000008.1 GCA_002369075.1 Bacteroidales bacterium UBA3808
GGACTATAAGATCCTCTATCTTCATAATTTCGAGCAGAACATGGAGCAGACCTTCCACCCGCTCTGGGGACTCCGTACGACGGATGCCGCTACTTATACCCAGATGGGCGAGGTGCTGCCTACCGGACTCGTCGGCGAGCAGGACGCTGCCCTCGGTACCGGGTGTATCGTCTATGACGAGGAGGCTAAACTCTACTACATCTACTACACCGGCGAACGGTACAAACCCGCCGCCGATGAGGACCGTCAAGTCGTCATGCGCGCTACCAGCCCCGATTTCGTGACCTGGACCAAGGATCCGCTCTTCCGTCTCCGCGGTGCGGACTACGGCTACAGCACCCTCAATTTCCGCGATCCTTATATCTGGCGCATGGACGACGGATGGCACATGATCGTGGCTACCAAACCGATGCCGGCTGGCGCTCGGGTAGAGGAGAAAGACGGCTGTTTCGCCGAGTTCACCTCTGCCGACCTCAAGACATGGGAGCATAAGGGTACGTTCTCCAAGATGATCTGGGATCGTTTCCTCGAGTGTCCGAACGTGTTCAAGATGGGCGACTGGTGGTATCTCACCTACAGCGACATGTCCGCTTTCGAGCGCCGCGTGCACTACCTCAAGGGCAAGACCATCGACGAACTCAAGGCGGCTACCAACCCCAACTGGCCCGACGCCAAGGAGGGCGCACTCGACTGCCGCGCTTTCTATGCCGGCAACACCGCTTCCGACGGTACCGACCGGTATATGTGGGGCTGGTGCCCCGAGCGCCGCGGTAAGGACAACACCGACATCTCTGCCGAGGCGGAACCCAAGTGGGGCGGTACCCTCGTAGCGCATAAACTCATGCAACGCGAGGACGGTACACTCTATACCGCACCCGTGCCGGCGATGAACGACAAGTACGCTACGGCAAAGGACGTGAAGGTGGTCAAGACCTGGGGCATCGAGGAGGGTAATCTCACCATAGCCGACGGCGTCTATACCATGGCTGCCTACAGCTCCGTCATGTTCAGCACCCTCGGCTACCACAACCACCTCTCCATGACCGTCACTACGGATTCCAAGGCGGACCGGTTCGGCATCTCTTTCGTCCGCGGAGACCGCAAGGACGGCGATAAGACCTACGAGAAATACTACTCCATCATGGTATGCCCCGACGGAGACAAGCACTTTATCCGCTTCGAGGAAGAGCAGGGCAAATGGGAACTCAAGGGCGGCGGCAGTTATGCTTTCGATACACCCGAGGACAACACCTATAAGATCGATATCTATACCGATAACTCCGTCCTCGTCATGTATATCAACGACATCGTCACCTACACCCAGCGTATCTACGGTATCCAGCGTAACTGCTGGTCCGTCAACTGCTACGAAGGTGGCATGACACTCAAGGATCTTCAGATCAAACAATATTAACAATTTAACATTTTAACATTATGCAGAAATTTTCTCTTATTGCGCTTTTCGCAGCGCTTGTAGCAGTAAACGTACATGCTACCGATCTCTTCACAGAGGGCAAACATGTTACATGGGGTACCCCACTACACATTGAGGCGGCTAAGTTTGCCAACGCACAACCCGGTCAGAAGATCGTGATTACTTACACCGACGCCAAAGAAATGGTGGAGAGCGAGAACAAAGGCAGTGTCATCGAGTTCAAAGTGATGAACGCTCATTTTGACCACTTGGCAGGAAGCCGCGAGGCTTTGAGACTTTGGGATAATGGTAGCCTTGAGCAGTTCCTCACCGCTTCGGCTGTGGACAGTATCAAAGCACACGGATTGGAAATCACCGGTAACGATTTCACTGTAACAAAAGTGGAACTGTTGAATGGCAAAGGTGAACTCAAAGATGGGTTCTCCGTATGGACTGGTTACTTCTGGGCGGACAAATGGAGCACCCTCGAACTCTACTGGAACGGCTATGCCGGTGTCGATTGGAGCAAAGCTACTGCTCTTCGTATCTATCATCAAGCAGGCCGCTCGGACTTTGTTATCAATGTAATCCTCAATGCATGGCCGGATCAAGGTGGCGAGAATGTAGCCAACCAAAACGCCATGACCGCAGGTGAGGGCTACATGGAACTCGCTTTGACCGACGAACTGCGTACCAAATTGGCTGAAGCTTCCAAGTGGATGGTTCAGTTCAATAAAGAGTCCGGCGAACCTTTCAATGTAACCGACATCGTACTTGTAGGTGATTTCGCAACCGCTATCGACAACACCGCTGCCGGCACCAAAGCCGTTAAGACTTTCCTGAACGGTCAGCTCGTCATCGAGAAGAACGGCAGACTCTACAACGCACTCGGCGCCGAGATCCGTTAAACGGCAGCATAACGGCTAACCTTTCGCCCTTCGCCTCCCTTCCCCCTCCCCTTGAGGGGAGGTCGGGTGGGGTCTGAAAAATCGTCCCTCGGGGCGATTTTTTTGTTTCCCCCTTTCCTCTGCGCGCATTGCGCGCCCGTTCCCCCGTTTCATCGGGGGACATCACCCTCGGGGCGCTTTTCGGTGGGAGGGGTTACCGATTAGCGGAGTAGTTCGGCGGGATCTTCAGAAGTGATATGTCGGTAAAGACGGATGAAAGTCTCCGTTTCCTTATAGCCGCACTGCGCAGCTATGGAATCCAAAGTCAGCGGCAGAGAACTATGTGTTGCATGTTCGCTTGCCAGTTGTTGGGCATAACGTACCCGTGCACGATGGACATATTCGGGGAAAGAGATGCCGTACTCGGCGTACATGATTTTCCCGAAATAGATAAAGTTGGTGCCAAGACGGTGCACAAGGGTCTCCGTCTGAATACCGGGCTCCAGATATATTTTCTCCTCCTCCAGCATATATTTAAGATTGAGTACGAGGTCCGAATTTTCTTTTACGAACTGCTTGAGACTGCTTCTTTTGCCGGAGTCTTCAGAAATAGGATTGAGGTCGAAACCAAAGAAGATGAGTAGCGAGCCAACTCCGATGATACATGCGGCTATAATCATGTAAACGAGCCTCATTACAGGCGTCTGCCAGAGAGAGAGAGGTATGATAAAAAAGACAGCGAGGAAATATCCGCAGTTAAAGTCCCAAGCGAGTACCGCCTGCGTAAAAAACGAGTAACGCCCTCCTTGTGCACGCACATATTGTACCACCCTCCAAACTCTCATGAGTGCAAGTACCGTTTGCGACATGAGGATAATAATTATCCAATCTACGTGAAAGAGGTAAAGCCCGCGATAGAATATCGAGACCCCGTATCCCGCCATCGGCATCGTTGAATAATGCATAGCATAAGAAGGCGCGAGTTCGATACTGGTAGCAGGCACAAAAATAAGTCCGCCAATCAGGAAAAGCACGACTGCCGCCCAATCCAGCTTGGCATGACCGGTATAAGGCGCGTGGAACAGATACAGAATCGGTATGATTAGCACGGTAAAGATAGCCAACCATTGCATGTTATCGCCGGTAGCCGTCATCGGATTGAGGACCATGGCTGTGAAATACGCCAGCCCGAAAAGATCCAACATCAGAATCGTAAACACCACCGCTTCATAGTACTGACCTTGATTGAACTTACGGTACAATGCCAATCCCGCGCAGATGTAAGCGGGAATGTTGATCAGAAGCATTTGTTGTAAAAGGCTGTCCATAAGTTCTTTATTGTGAATCAGGGTGCAAAGATACAACAAAAATTGCAATTTCGCAAAAAAACAGAAAAAAAACAATAAAAAAATTTCTTTTTTTTCAAAATATTTGGAAGAACGGGAATTTTTAAGTACCTTTGCACGCTTTTTATGGAAGGACCAACAGCTATATTCTACGGATGGGAGGTAGTGCAATATATACGCTACATGATTAACGCGTACCTGCTCCAATTTCCTTGGCAGGTGCGTATCTCTTTCGGTATCATCATGCTGAGTGTGCTGACAATCACTATTCTGTTCTTCCTTTTTTCGCACAAAGCCAACAAGCGCTGGCGAGACGATACCGAGTTTGAGAAATACCAGCAGCGCTACGAGAGTGGTTTGCGAGATATCTTATGTACAGAAGAGAAGTTGAGTCGTGAGGAGATGGAGTATATCTGCCGTCATGACAGAAGCCAGTTTCATCAGGCAGACGGAATGTTGTTAGCCCGTCTGCTGGAGAAACTGCGTATGGAGCAGACCCATAAGCTCTATATACCGAACATGCAGCGGTTATGCCGCCTGACGGGTGTTCAGGAGGCGTTGGAGACTAATCTGCTGAAACACAAGGACGTAGAGCGGACGCTGCAGATACTGATGTACCTCCCATGCCGTGTGAGCGAGGGTTCATTGGCGGTCTATCTGGAGAACAAAGACCTACGAATCAGGGAGTTGGCTCGCGCTTATTTCGGGTTCTGCAGCAAAACGGAGCCTTTTGCAATGGTTACCAGAGATGCCAGCGAACCCTTTAATTTATGGTACCCGACGGTCTTCCACCGCCTCTGCGGCTGGCATGTAGCCAAGAGCCACCCTATGCCCCATTTCTCGTCCCTGATCAACCAATCGAAGAACGAGGACAAAAAGGCGCTGTTCATCTCGGAGGTTCCTTATTGGGGAACCGAGGAGGAGAAACGCAGTCTGCGCGATTTTCTGAACTCCTCCAGCAAGAAATGCTGCTCTGCCGCCATTCGTGCCCTTGCCATGATTGGTGACCCGGAGGCAGAGGAGGAGTTGGTAAAGAACTACGATGCGCTTTTTCCTGAGGCCAAACGCGAAACGCTACGTGCGATAGCAAGCATCAATACCGGCAAACAGGTGGAGTTCTTCCGTCAGGCATATCTCCACACCACGAGCCAGAAGACACGTTCCGTGGTGCTTTCATGCTTATTCAAATACAGCCCGGAGGGAAAGAAAGTATTCCATGAACTGGCTAATGCCGGACGCGATGGCAACCGGTTCTTCGAGCAGATTGAGATCATTGAGCGACATGAGGAAAGGAGGGACCGGTAATGTGGGATGCGTTCTTATATTTCTATGGCACGATTATCTTCTTCTATAGTTTGGGGCTGATCATTTCGTATGTGGTACTGTTAGTGCTGGCGTATATCCATAGTTCGCAGTACCTGAAATGGACAGACGACCATATCAGTTATTCGGTGGAGGACAGTCCTTATGCTCCCGGCGTAAGCATCGTGGCACCGGCGTACAATGAGAGCAAAACCATCGTCGATAACGTGAATTCATTGCTTCAATTGGACTATCCGAATTTCGAGGTGGTTATTGTGAACGACGGCAGTAAAGACAACACGTTAGATCTGCTCATCAGCAATTTTGACCTGGAGGAAATCCCGTTCGAGTACGTGGAACGCATCCACTGCAAGCCGTTCCGGCGTCTTTTCCGTTCGTTCAATCCGCGCTATCGCCGTCTGACGGTAGTTGACAAAGTGAACGGAGGAACGAAAGCGGATGCGGTGAACGCCGGTCTGAACGTCATCCGCACGCCCTATTTCATCAACACCGATGTGGACTGTATCCTGTCTCGCGATGCTATCAAGCAGTGTATTTTTCCCATCTTGCAGGATAATACGATCATCGCCGTGAGCGGTACGATGAGTATGAGTAACGGAAGCATCTCGGAGAACGGGCAGTTGATTGATATCCGTCCGTCCAGCCAGCCTATCCCGCTGTTCCAGGATCTGGAGTACAAACGCTCATTCCTCATCGGCAAGATGGGCTGGAGCCAAATCAACGCCATGAACAACGTATCCGGCGGCTACGGTTTGTTCAGCACGGAGATCGTGCTCTCTGCCGGCGGTTATGCCAGCGACTCGTTTGCCGAGGATATGGATATCATCACCCGCATGATGGGCTACTGCTTGGAGCAGAAACGCCCGTACCGCGTGGTTCAGATTCCTCATACCTGTTGCTGGACAGAAGGTCCCAGTACGGTCAAGGTGCTCAAACGTCAGCGCAACCGCTGGGGGCGCGGGCTGATTCAACATATGTGGAAACACCGCTATATGCTCTTCAATCCCAAGTACAAGACCTTAGGTATGCTGACACTGCCCTATACCCTTATCTTCGAGTTTCTGGCACCCATCATCGAGGGATTGGGACTCATCGTAATGGCATTCCTGATCTTCACCAACGGGATTAACTGGTCCGCCTTCTGGATACTGATGGCAGCCATATACGGATTCTCGTTGGTACTGTCCAGTTTCGTTATTTTCTACGACTATATGTGCGGAGGGTCGTACAACAAGTCCACCGGCTATTTCAAGCTGCTGTTAGCCGCTCTTTTCGAGCCTGTTGTCTATCACCCGATGATTGTTCTGTTCTCGCTCCAGGGCTACTGGAAATACCTGACCAACCAGCGGGCTGTATGGGGCGAGATGACCCGTACGGGTACGAAGAAGAAAGCTGCAACCGCGGTCCTGTTGTGCCTGTTCTCAACCGGCTTATGGGCGCAAAGTAACCTGAAAGAGCGCGTGGCTGAAGAAAAGCACTCCATACAACAGAAGGCAGAATATATGCATTCCAAGTTACCAAAGCAACTCACTATGAGTATGGCTCAGTACACCGACACCATCAAATGGCTGATGGACAACAAGGAGTGGGAAAAAGCCAAGAAATTCATAGATGCGGCCGATCCCGAATGGGGTTACACCGCCGAGATGCGTTACCTGAACGGTCGGTACTACCACCATGCAGGCCGTCCGGACGAAGCTCGAATGCACCTGCTCTACGCCCTCAAAGAAGATGACTCCCGGACGGAGGCACTGGACTTATTGGTAAAAATAGAACAGGAGGAGGGTAACTACGCCACAGCCATCGTGCATGTGAACGATCTGCTGGCATTCAGTCCGTACAACATCCACCTGTGGAGGAAGAAGATCGAACTCTACCGTCTAAGCGGCAACGACTATGAAGCAGACCGCCTGCTGGCGCGTCTGGCGGAGATATACCCCGAGGACGAACAGGTGCGCAGGGATGTAGCCTACCGGCAAGAGTTGAAAGCCAACGCGGCGCGCAAACAGGGCAACGAAGAGGAAGTACAAAAGCAAATGCAGTCGCTGATAGCAAACAATCCATCCAAACAGCCGGGTTATTACCTGGATCTCGCAGCCTCTCTGCTCCGCGAGGGCAAACGCCGCGAAGCGGAAGAAGTGTGTGCACGCGGCGTGCAGAACACTCGCGGTAACAGAGCCCTCATCCGAAAGCGCGTTGCTGTCTTGAGCGAGGAAGCGCGTTACCAAGAGGCGGAAGGCTACTTACGCGAGTGCATACGGATCTACAAAGCCCATGATCTGGAGCCGCTGTTAGAGGAACTTCAGCGCGAGGCGGCGGAAGCAGCGGATGCCAATGATGTGTACTCGCGGTACCGTCATTTATATGGTTCGCAGCAAGACTCTGCTTCTCTGGATTGGCTGATCCGGAGTTCGATGCAAAGGGGTTATTGGGACGATGCGCAGTACTATATCGGCGAGGCACGCAAGCGTGAGGGCGACACGCCGGAGTTGCTGGCCAAGGCGCAACTGACGGAACAACGACTGGGCAACGAGCGGGCAGCCAACCGGTTATTGGAACAGCGGTTTGTGGTCTCCCCAAACGATGCCGACGTGCGCGAGGAGATCGCGGAGAAACGGCTGCGCGAAGGAACAGACCTCATGGCGGAGGAGCAATGGAGAAAAGCCCTGCCGCTCTTGGAGCAGGCAGATACACTGACTACCGACACGACGCTTCGGGAGACGATACGGCGCAGAATAACCGCCTGCCGCGCCAATATACCGGACACAACTGCTGTTACCGATTCACTCGCTATGATGGATTATATGGAGCGGTCGGTCTATTACGAGAAACGGAAGGAATACGACAGCGCGTATGTGAACCTGATGCGGTATGTCCCTGCACCCAACGAAGCGGTGTATGTCCGCCGGCATGGTTATATGCTGCATAGCAGGACGATGAAAAACAGCCTGCTATTTGAATACCAGTATTCGCGTAGGAGCAGCGTGGACCAATGGAGTCATAATGCCTATGCCACGTACAGCCACGCGTGGAAAAAGGATGTGATGGAAGTTTCTCTTGCTTATGCCGGACGCGAAAGCGGTCAATGGACGGAGTCAGACATAAACGGCAATGACTCAACGGTCTATTCAGAGGGCGGAAGCGGCGTACAGATAGGGGCAGGTTATAGCCACACTTTCCAATGGGGCGAGATAGCAGTGCAAGGATCATGGGCTTCGAAATTCCTGCCCAAAGGCGCCGCCAAGCTATCGGTGACGGAGAACCTGCCGATGGACTGGACGCTGACGGAACGGCTCTCCTGGCGATACATCGCGGACACGAATCCGTATCATCTATGGGGGCTGGGACTGACGGCAGGATGGACCATAGGACAGTTCTATCTCTCGCCGACGCTGGACGCATATCTATTGAAGAAAAACGTCTATTTCAATGGCGGATTCAAATGCCAGTTCTTCCCCTTGGACGGCGACCGGAGCCATGTGTTTGCCGCCGTCGGAGCCGGAAATGCGCCGGAGGTGTCGCTGCTGGACGGGTCGATGCCGGTTCGGTTTGCACACATCAACACCAACGTGAGCGCCGGAGGGTACTACACGATCAACGGACATTTGGGTCTGGCGGGTAGCCTGTCCTGGTACGTCATCGGAAGCAACAACCGAACCGTGCGCAATTATATTTATTTGAATATATCCATGGATATCAAGTT
>DFEG01000030.1:0-17653 GCA_002369075.1 Bacteroidales bacterium UBA3808
TCTCTGAATACATGCCTTTGAGACCTGTAAACTCCAAGAAATAAGGGCTCTTGAACACCAAATCCGGAGACAGAGTCTCGTTATCGCGTAAATCTGCCAGTTCCTGCTTGATCAGTTCCTCCGGTTTTGTGGCAATCGCTGTGCGTTCATACAACATACCATCAATCTTCTCGCGTAGCTTATTGCGTCCCCATCTTTCGGAAGCAGCCATCGTTAAGTAAAACTCGCGTTGGAGTGGTTCTTTTAATGGCAACACCTCAATAAAGTGGCTCCATGATAATTTGGTCGCAAGTTGCGACACAATTTGGAAGTCGGGCAGAAGACGTGCAAATTGCATCATTCTCTGAATATTACGAAGTTCAAAACTCTTGGTCTCATACTCTTGTTGTAATTGCGTCGCAACCTGCGACACAATTTGCTTGCCGTATTCAGCACGCTCGTTATTCAGCACATCGCGATTGATGCGGTCACCGATATGCCAATACATCGCCGTCAACTCATAATTGGCTGTAGCTGCTACGTGTGAACGCGCGGAATCGATTATCTTCCGCAAGTCACCAAGTAGTTCCGCGGAAACTATTTCGGTTGGATTGATTTTCTCTATATCTGCCATATCTTAAAAGTTACTTGACGCCGAGGTCTTCGAGGACTTGGTCGAGTTGGGAGAGGTCCTGGATGAGGACGTCACGGCCTTTGGGACCTTTGTTGGGTCCGACGATACCGGCGGCTTCGAGCTGGTCGGAGAGTTTGCCGGCACGGTTGTAACCTATCTCGAAGGCACGCTGGAGACGGGAGGTGGAACCCTCTTGTTTCGTTACTACGTAACGCGCGACGTCTGCGAACATCGGATCGAGGCGTTTCATATCCACAGAGCCGGGAGCGAGTGCCTCGCCTTCGCCGCCCTCACCTACGTACTCAGGCAGTTGGTAGGGCTCGGTGTAACGCTGCTGCTTGGAGATATGTTTGACAATCTCGTCCACCTCGGGCGTATCGACAAAGGCACACTGCACACGTGTGATGGAGGCGTTGCCGGCATAGAGGCTGTCGCCTCGTCCGATGAGCTGTTCCGCGCCCTTGGCGTCCAGCACGGTTCGCGAGTCGATGACAGACTGCGTGCGGAGGGCTATACGGGTCGGGATGTTCGCCTTGATGACACCGGTGACGATGTTGACGGACGGACGCTGGGTAGCAAGGATCATGTGCATACCGACGGCGCGCGCTTTCTGGGTGATACGCGCGATCGGCGTCTCAACCTGCTTGCCTGCCTGCATGATAAAATCGCCGTACTCGTCGATGATGATGACGATATAAGGCAGGTACTGGTGGTGCAGGCTGTCGCCCACTAACTTATTGGGATTCAGGCGTCTGCGGACGAACTTGTCGTTGTAGTCCTCGAGGTTGCGCACACCGGCATCCATGAGCAGTTTGTAGCGGTTCTCCATCTCGATGACGAGGGAGTTGAGGGTATTGATGACCTTGTCGCAGTCGGTGATGACCACCTGCTCGGGATCGGTGTCCGGCTGGGCAGCGAGGAAGTGCTTGATGAGCGGCTTGTAGGGCGCAAACTCCACCATCTTCGGGTCCACCATGACGAGTTTGAGCTCCGCAGGATGTTTCTTATAGAGCAACGAAGTGATGATGGCATTGATAGCCACGGACTTACCCGTTCCCGTGGCACCGGCGACGAGCAAGTGCGGGGTCTTGGCGAGGTCGAACATAAAGACCTCGTTGGTGATGGTCCGTCCGTAGGCAATCGGCAGGCGCATCTTCTGCTCCTCCTGGAAACGCTTGGAGGCGATGACGGAGTGCATGGAAACGACTTGCGGCTTCTCGTTCGGCACCTCGATACCAATCGTTCCCTTGCCGGGCATCGGCGCGATGATACGGATACCCGTGGCGGAGAGGGAAAGCATGATATCGTTCTCCAGGGCTTGTATCTTCGCCACGCGCACACCGGCTTTCGGCACAATCTCATAGAGGGTGACGGTCGGTCCGACCGTGGCTTTGATGGAGTCTATCTCGATGCCGTAGTTGCGGAGGGTAGTGACGATACGGGCTCCGTTGGCGCGCTGCTCGTCCTCGTTGATAACCGGCGCCGACTCGTTGTCATAGACTTTCAGCAGGTTAAGCGAAGGGAACTTGTAGAACTCCAAGTCCTTGCGCGGGTCGTAGGGACCGAGTTTCTCCAGCAGTTTGTCCGGGTCTTTGGTGTAGAGTTCGTCTTCGTTGATGTCCTCTATCTCCAGATCGACACCCCCCGCCCCCTTCTCAGAGGGGGAGATGGGATTTGCAGGTTCCTCGATCAGCGGGGCATCGCCTAACGGTTCGCCTTCTTCATCTACGGTAGGCAGCGGTTCCGGCTCGGGTTCTTCGATCTCTATCGCCGGTTCCTCGTGGTGTTCGTCCTCGTTCACCGGTTCTATGGTAAAGGCGACCTCTCCGCCTTCGGGCTTGGGCATTGGCTCTTTGGCAGGGGCGGGCTTGTCGTCTATGTCTATCGGCAGGTCGATGGTCACCTCGTTATCGGCTTCGCCTTCTTCCGTTTGTGGTCTCACCTCTTCGATGCGCTCCGTCTTCTTGCGCTTAAAGAGTCCTTTGAACCAGACGCCGAACGCCTTGCATCGGTCGATGAATTTCGGGTCGGTGACAATGAGGAAGATTACCAGTAACGCCCCGAGCAACAGGATTGTTCCGATTGTGTTCAGGTAGCTCACAAGCCACTGCGAGGCGGCTTCTCCAAACGCGCCTCCCCACCGGAAGACACCCATCTGGTGCACCATTCCGTGCGCGAAACCGAGTACGACGGAGCCCCAGAGCACCCAGAACGAACCGCCGCAGAAGAGCAGGATAGCACGAATATCTTTGAGCACGTGCATCATACGCAGGGCGTAGATCGCCAGCATGAACACCAGCAGAATGGATACAAAACCGAAACTGCCGTCAATCATGAACTGCGCCAGTTCGGCTCCCGGCAGGCCTAACATGTTCCGGATCGCCTCGCGGTTAGCCACTCTCTCGGCATGAGTCAGTGACAGAACCGACTGGTCGTAGGTGCCGGTAAACAGATAGCTCACGTACGCCAATAGCGCCACTACCGCAAACAGCAGTAGTATGATACCTGCCACCATCCGTGTCTCCCGGGCTTTCACAAACCGCTTGAGCGACTCCCAAAAGTTCGGTTTCTCTACTTTGATCGCCCGCTCCTGCGGACGGTCCTCTGCTATATTTCTTGATTTAGATACTGTTCTGGGCATAAAATTATTTACTATTTGGTCATTTACAATTTGGTCATTTATTAGACGCAAAATAACGCACAAAGGTACAAAAAATAATTGAAAATTGAAAATTGAAAATTGAAAATTGCATGTTTTGGGGCAAAAAACGTATTAAAATAAAGAAAATGTCCGCGCACGCTTGCGTATGTAAAATAAATTTTGTACCTTTGCAGTCGCATTTTGTGCTTATGGATGAATTAATCAGACATACAGGTATCGTTTCAGGCATCAACGGGGAGTTGGCGCACGTGCAGATTGTACAGTCATCCGCCTGTTCCGCCTGTAAGGCGAAATCGATGTGTATGTCCACGGAGAGCCAGCAAAAAGAGCTGGACGCGGTGATGCTTGAGCCGATGCAGGCCGGCGACCGGGTAGAGGTAGAGGTTCGCGAACATTTGGCATGGAAAGCCGTACTGCTCGCCTACGTGCTACCTTTTATTGTGATGATGAGTGTGATCGCCGTATTGGATGTGCTGACCGGCTGGGACGAAGCGATCGTGGGAACAGTCGCGTTGTGCTCCATCGCCCTTTATTATCTGGTTCTCAGCCAGTTCAAGCACCGGCTTCAGAAGCAGTTTACGTTCACGGCACGGAAGGCTTGACGTCAGGTGGTGCACCCGATGAGCACCCGATGAGCATCCGATGAGCATCCGATGGAGGACCGAGGAAACCCGGTAATTCGAGACAACATTAATAATTATATAAACCATTAAAAATTTATCAACCAACATGAATCTAATTCTGATTTCTATGGGAGTACTGGGCGTGGTCGCCTTTCTGGCAGCTGTGCTGCTGTATGTGGTCAGCCTGTACTTCAAGGTAGAGGAAGATCCGCGCATCGATTTGGTTCAGGCAGTATTGCCGGGCGCCAACTGCGGAGGCTGCGGATTTGCCGGTTGCCGCAACTTCGCGGAAGCATGCGTGAAGGCCGGTAGTACAGACGGTTTGGCTTGTCCTGTAGGAGGTGATCCCACGATGGACGAGGTTCGTAAGATCCTGACGCCTGCAGCTGATGCAGGAGGTGCATCCGAACCCGCACAAACAGGTGACAAGAAGGGCTTTGACCCGGCTGTGGCGGCTAAGATCCAAGCGCTGCCGACTCCGAGAGCCGCATTCCCTGCTTCTATCCTGATGGCTCAAAAATGAGTAAAATGTGAAAATGTGTAAATGATTAAATAAATGAAGACTTTTCATATTGGCGGAGTTCATCCGCATGACAACAAAGAATTCTCCGCACACCAGCCCATTACGGCCTGCCCGCTGCCGAAGCACGCGATTATTCCGCTGGTTCAGCATATCGGTGCGCCGGCTCAGGCTGTGGTGGCTGTCGGAGCAAAAGTGAAAGTAGGCGAGCTGCTCGCCAAAGCGGGCGGTTTCGTAAGTGCGAACATCTGTTCGCCGGTTAGTGGTACCGTTACAAAGATCGGTGACTGGACCGACGCCTGGGGTGCTCCGGGTCAGGCTATCTTCATTGACGTAGAGGGTGACGAGTGGATTCCCGAAATCGACCGCACACCGGAGATCATCCGTCAGTGCACGTTAGAGCCGAAAGCGATCATCGACAAGATCGCCGCAGCGGGTATCGTAGGTCTGGGCGGTGCATGCTTCCCGACCCACGTGAAGCTGCTTCCTCCTCCAGGCAAGAAAGCCGAAGTGCTGATTGTGAACGGAGTGGAGTGCGAGCCGTACTTGACTTGCGACCACCAGTTGATGATGGAGCACGGCGAGGAGATCATCGTCGGTATTCAGATTCTGAAGAAGGCTCTCGGCGTAGAGCGTGCCATCATCGGTATCGAGAACAACAAGAAAGATGCGATTGAGCATATGACCAAGCTGGCAAACGCATCTCTCGGTATAGAGGTTCTTCCGTTGGCACTCAAGTACCCGCAGGGCGGTGAGAAACAGCTGATTGACGCATGTATAGGCCGTCAGGTACCGTCCGGCGCCCTGCCTATCGAAGTAGGTGCGGTAGTGGATAACGTGGCTACCATCTATGCCGTTTACGAGGCTGTGCAGAAGAACAAACCGCTTATCTCGCGCGTGATGACCGTCACCGGCAAGTACGTTTCCAAACCGGGTAACTACTGCGTCCGTTTCGGAACACCGATCGACGAAGTGATTGCACTGGCAGGCGGTGTGCCGGTCAACACCGGTAAGATCATCGGCGGCGGTCCGATGATGGGTCGTGCGATGGACCATACCGAGAACATGCCGGCCAACAAACGTCTGTCGGGTCTGCTGTTCCTCTCTCAAGAAGAGAGCGTCCGTCCCGAGGAGAGCAACTGTATCCGTTGCGGCAAGTGCGTTCAGGCGTGCCCGATGGGTCTGGAGCCGTATCTCCTGCAGCGGCTGAGCGAGTTAGGCATGTACGACGAGCTTGAGAAACATGATATCATGGACTGCATTGACTGCGGTTGCTGCGTGTTCACCTGTCCGGCTCACCGCCGTCTGCTTGACGGTATCCGTCCGGGCAAGGCGAAAGTGGGCGCTATTCTCCGCGAGCGTGCAGCGGCAAAGAAATGATTTGAAGATTTGAATATTTGAAAATTTGAAAGATATGAAACAATTGATTGTAGCACCGGCACCTCACGCCCACAGTGGCGACAGTGTCCGCCGGAATATGCTTCTGGTCATTCTCGCGCTGCTGCCCGCTTATGTGGTATCAGTGATCGAGTTCGGCTGGGGCGCCCTGATCACGGCTTGTATCTCCGTGCTCGCCTGCGTCTGCACCGAGTATGTCATCAGCCGTTACTTGCTCAAAGAGCAAAAACAAACCATCGGAGACCTCTCCGCAGTCCTGACGGGTCTTCTGCTCGCCTTCAACCTGCCCTCTAACCTCGATTGGTGGATCGTACTGATCGGCGCTATCGTGGCTATCGGCGTGGGCAAGATGACGTTCGGCGGTCTGGGTCAGAACCCGTTCAACCCTGCTCTGGTGGGTCGTGTGTTCCTGCTGATTGCCTATCCGGCACAGATGACGACCTGGCCGACACCGCAAGGATTCCACGGCTCTTATGTAGATGCCGAGACGGGCGCTACGCCGCTCTATTATCTCAAGCACATCGTTAAATCCGGAGACTCCTCCGTCATTGACCAGCTGCCGAGCCTCTGGGATTCGTTCTTAGGTGTGATGGGCGGTTCGCTCGGTGAGGTAAGTGCTCTGGCGCTGATCATCGGCGGTCTGTTCCTGATCTGCTGCCGCGTGATCACATGGCATATCCCGGTAGCTATCCTCGGCACCGTAGCCTGCTTCGCTGCTTGCACGGGTCTCGCCGGTGCGCTTCCTGAGGGTCTCGACACCTGCCACTACGTGGGTTACGAACTGCTCTCCGGTGGTCTGATGCTCGGTGCCTTCTTCATGGCAACCGACTACGTGACCAGCCCGATGAGCGCGTGGGGCAAGATCATCTTCGGTATCGGTATCGGCTTCATCGTCATGGTGATCCGTACATGGGGTAACTACCCCGAAGGTATGTCCTTCGCTATCCTGATCATGAACGCTTGCGTTCCATTGTTGAACAAGATTCGTCCGCAACGTTTCGGCGAACCTAAAAAAGCATAAGGAGGCACAACTATGGCAAAATTAGAAAGTACATTCAAGAACATGGTGCTCTCCCTGGTTATCATTTCGATGGTAGCCGCAGGTGCGCTGGCAGGCGTCTATGCCTTAACGGCAGAGACGATCGCCGTGCAGGAGGCACAGAAACAACAGGCGGCTATCCTCGCCGTGCTGCCGGAAGGTAGTACCATCGGCGAGCCGGAAGAGGTAGAAGGCGTGACCGTTTACAAAGCGTTCATCGACGAGAAATGGGTAGCTACCGCCGTAGAGACCAGCGAGGTCGGTTTCGACGGTCCGCAAGTGATCATGGTCGGTCTCGACGCCGAAGGCAAAGTGCTGGACTACGTGGTACTGAAGCAAACCGAGACCCCGGGTCTGGGTGCGCATATCGACCACTGGTTCAAGGATGCAGCGGGTAACCGCTCCATCATCGGCAAGCAAGCCGGTGCTCTCGCCGTCAGCAAAGACGGCGGCGAGGTAGATGCCATCACCGCTGCTACCATCTCCTCGCGCGCGTTCCTTAAAGCAATTAACAAAGCCTATGCCGCTATCGCCGCACAGGAGGTAGAGGCAGCTACCGGCGCCACACAACAACAACCCAAAGAAGAAACGGAGGTAAGTCATGAGTAACGCAATGAAAACTCTCACCAACGGCATCCTCAAAGAGAACCCGACTTTTGCGTTGGTGCTCGGTATGTGTCCGACACTCGCCACAACCACCAGTGCCGTTAACGGTATGTCCATGGGTCTCGCTACGCTGTTCGTGCTCGTCTGCTCGAACGTAGTGATCTCCCTTCTCAAGAATGTGATCCCCGATAAGGTGCGTATCCCGGCGTTCATCGTGGTCATCGCTACGTTCGTGACGATGGTGCAACTGGTGATGCAGGCTTACCTGCCGGGTATCTACGACGTGTTAGGTCTGTTCATCCCGCTGATCGTGGTGAACTGTATCGTGCTCGGTCGTGCCGAGGCGTTTGCCGCCAAGAACACCGTGGGTCTCTCCGCTCTGGACGGTCTGGGCATGGGTCTTGGTTTCACCCTCTCGCTGACCGTACTGGGTGTTATCCGCGAGTTCCTGGGCGCAGGTACCGTCTTCGGTTTGACCATCTATAGCAGCCAGTTCGCGGCGCTGATCTTCGTACTCGCACCGGGTGCGTTCATCTGCCTCGCCTACCTCATGGCAGCTGTCAACAAACTGCAGAAAAAATGAACAAATGGTAAATGACTAAATTGTAAATAGCTTTATGGTATATTTTCTGATATTCATTTCAGCGATATTCGTTAATAATATCGTATTGAGCCAGTTCCTGGGCATCTGCCCGTTCCTGGGTGTAAGTAAGAAGATTGACACCGCTTTAGGTATGGGTGCAGCCGTTACGTTCGTGCTCACACTCGCTACGGTCGTTACCTACCTTCTGCAGAAGTTATTGGTTCTTTGGGGCGTTGAGTTCCTTCAGACCATCCTCTTCATCCTCGTCATCGCTGCTCTCGTGCAGATGATTGAGATCATGCTGAAGAAAGTGTCTCCGGCATTGTATCAGGCACTGGGTGTGTTCCTGCCGCTGATCACCACCAACTGCTGTATTCTCGGTGTGGCTCTTATCGTAGCCGACCAGAACAAGCTGCTGGCTAAACTGCCGCTGGGCGCCGAGTACGGTCTGCTCTCCGGTACCGTTTACGCTTTTGCTACGGCAGTCGGCTTCGCTCTTGCGCTGATTCTGTTCGCAGGTATCCGCGAGCAGCTGGCACTCAACAAAGTGCCCGAGGCGATGAAGGGCACTCCGATCGCTCTGCTGACCGCAGGTCTCCTCGCCATGGCCTTCATGGGCTTCAGCGGTGTAGTTTAATAATTATAGGACCCTAGTATCCTAGGGCTCTAGTATTCTAGTTTCCTAGTCCCTCACACACATACGCGCGTATTTTAACAAGGTACGCGCGTATGTTGTTACGGAGGAAGTAATATACATTTCTTAATAAATAGCTTACTCCCATTAAGAAAACACACTGTATTTGGTTGTATCGCTTGCGATATTAAGATATTTGTATTACCTTTGTACTCGATTTAAGTCGCGAGCGATACAAATTACCCGAAGACTGAATATATGAAACATTTATTAATTATATTACTTACAGTTATGAACATCTATGATTTTACGGTGCTGGACACCAAGAAGAATGAGGTTAAGTTGGACGAGTACAAAGGCAAAGTCCTTTTAGTGGTCAATACCGCTACGGGTTGCGGATTCACGCCGCAGTACGAGGCATTGGAGAACCTCTATAAGAAATACAAAGACCAAGGTTTGGTAATCCTTGATTTCCCTTGTAATCAGTTTGGCCAGCAGGCTCCCGGCACGGAGGAAGAGATTGTTTCTTTCTGCCAGTTGAAGTACAAAGTATCCTTCCCGCAATTTGCAAAGATTGAGGTGAACGGCGAGAACGAGAGCCCGGTATTTACGTATCTCAAGGAGAACGGTCCGGAGGAAAAATACGAAGGCTTTAAAGCCAAGGCTACCGCAACGATGCTCAAAGGCATCAGCAAGACGTTCAAGAAAGAGAATGATATCCGTTGGAATTTCACCAAGTTCCTCGTGGACCGCGAGGGTAATGTAGTCGGTCGTTTCGCTCCGACCACCAAGCCCGAAGACATCGAGGCAGAAATAGTAAAACTGCTCTAAATTGTAATTCGTAATTCATAATTTCCATGAAGGAGCAAGTATTAGCTGCCATGCGTGCAGCAGGCAAGCCGGTTTCGGCAGGCGAGGTAACCACTGCGCTCGGAGCGGACCGCAAAGAGGTGGACAAAGCCTTTGCCGAACTCAAGAAAGAAGGCGCCATCGTTTCGCCCGTCCGTTGCAAATGGGCGCCCGCCAACTAATTTATAGCGAGTAGTTCTGTTAAATCCGAAGGAGGGTGTGTTTCATAAACACACTCTCTTTTTTCGTCCTCATTCAGTTTTTTTTGCATATATGCATTTTTTTTTGTACCTTTGCAGCGTTTTTAATAAATATCGCTATGCGAAACTCATTCTTACTCTTGGCATTGGCGTCCGTTCTGATGCTCTCGTGCCAAAAACAACAACCCGCTCCCGAGCCGGAGAAAGACAGCAGTGCGTTTGTCAATCTGACAGACATCATTCCCGATGCGATTTTGGAGATCCGCTATTACAGCACCTATAATTTCGTAGGCGAACGCATCGACGGCTACGAGCAGCCGGTGGCGCTCATGACACGCCAGGCGGCAGACTCACTCAAAGCCGTCAGCGATGAACTGAAATCGTATGGCTACCGCCTCAAGATTTGGGACACCTACCGCCCGCAGACTGCCGTCAACCATTTCATCCGCTGGGCGGAGAACGTGCAGGACACGGCGATGAAGAAGATTTTCTACCCCATGGTGGACAAGTCGCTGCTCTTTGAGCAAGGCTATATCTACGCGCGCTCATCCCATTCGCGCGGTTCGACGGTGGACCTGACGCTCATCGATGCGGCTACAGGCAAGGAGTTGGACATGGGCTCGCCCTTCGACTGGTTCGGCGAGGAGAGCCATCCGGACTACCCCTGCAAACTCTACCGCCAGTCCGAGAACCGCCTCACCTTGCGCAAAGCGATGCTCCGTCACGGCTTTGAGCCGATAGACAGCGAGTGGTGGCATTTCACCCTCCGCAACGAGCCTTTCCCCGATACCTATTTTGATTTTCCAGTAAGGCAATTATAGGCAATGACCGCTCCCAAGCTACATACCGACGCGCTGCACCGTATGGCGTATGCCACGGACGCGAGTGCCTATCGCGAGATGCCGCTGGCAGTATCGTACCCCAAGACGGAGGACGACCAGCGTGCGCTGATAGACGAAGCACCTCAGTGCCTCGCCCCTGACCGACGCCGCCCGTGCATCACTTCGTCCGCAGGTGAAGGAACTCATCGAAGAACCCACCACCCGCGGCTTCCGCATCAAACTGATTGTATGATATTCAGGGTCTAACATCAAATTCTATACTCACATGGTACACGATCTTTACATTCTGATGATCACAGCAGGCATCGTAGCCCTGCTGTTCAAGCTGCTCAAGCAGCCCGTTGTTTTAGGCTACATCGTAGCCGGAGTATTAGTCGGACCGCATCTTTTCGGCGAGAAACTCGTCGAGATGGAGAATGTCGAGACCTGGGGCAATATCGGAGTCCTCTTCGTGCTCTTCTGTATCGGTCTGGAGTTCCGTCTCAAGAATCTCTTTGAGTCCGGCAAGGTCGCGCTCATCGGTGTCGCTACTATTGTCATCGGCATGCTGCTGCTGGGCTTCGGGGTCGGCAAATCCGCCGAACTGAACACCATGAACTCGCTTTTCCTCGCCGCCATGCTCTGCATGTCT
Source organism: Bacteroidales bacterium UBA3808 (assembly GCA_002369075.1). Classification (GTDB taxonomy): domain Bacteria; phylum Bacteroidota; class Bacteroidia; order Bacteroidales; family Paludibacteraceae; genus Colicola. The sequence goes on from DFEG01000030.1 coordinate 11,201, forward strand.
TCTACCACGATTGTCATGAAAGCCGTGGACGAAGCAGGACTGTCCAAAGCACGTTTTGTCAAGGGTGCCACCTCTATTCTCATCTTCGAGGATATAGTGGCGGTTGTTCTCATGGTCTTGCTCTCCAGCGTCGCCGTCAAGAATAGTTTCGAAGGCTCCGTCTTGCTGGAGAAAGTAGGTGTGCTGGCGGTAACGCTTGTCGTCTGGTTCGTCGTCGGAATCCTGATTATCCCTACGCTATTCCGGTGGGTGCGCCCCTATCTCAACGATGAGATTCTAATTGTCCTTTCGCTCGGCCTGTGCCTCGGAATGGTGCTGACTGCCGAAGAAGCGGGATTCAGCTCCGCACTCGGCGCGTTCGTCATGGGTATGATACTTGCCGAGACCAAAGAGGCGCACCGTATCGAACATCTCATGGCACCGCTCAAAAATGTCTTTGCCGCTATCTTCTTTGTCTCGGTGGGAATGATGATTAACCCTGCCTCGCTCGTAACCTACTGGTCCTCAATCCTCTATGTCGCGTTGGTGATCATCGTTGGTATGATTCTCTTCGGCACGCTCGGTTGCTGGTGGGGTGGTGAGACGCTCAAAGATGCCATGCAGACAGGCTTCGCTTTCGTCCAGATCGGCGAGTTCTCCTTCATCATCGCAGCACTCGGTTCCAAACTGGGCGTCACGGATCCCGTCATCTATCCCATCATCGTCGCTGCTTCCGTGCTCACCACGTTCCTCACGCCCTATATTATGAAGGCGTCCGTGCCGTGCTATAACTTCATTTACAACCATGCCTCGCCGCACCTCAAAGCTAAGATTGATGCGCGAGAGAAACAAGTGGAAGAGGCGGAGAAAGCGGCCGCTGCGGCTACTCAAAATGAAGGATCGTCCTCTGCCGACAAGGTGCGCCATGCCGTGCGCAAAACAGTCGTCACCAAGCGCGTCGTTGATCTCTTCTTCCGGAACATGTCCGAGAATGACCAGCCAGCTGAACAACCTGAGAAATAAGAATCATTTTTGGACTGCTAATAGCCGTTCCTCAATGGAATGTTTCATAAAATGAACCCCAAAAGTTTTGTGTGCAACTTTTGGGGTTCACCTCATGTGGCGCTTTTTTTATGTTGATAAGCCATCTAAGACTTACCTATCGTCTGATTCTTATTTGAAAGTGTATTCACAGAATTCAGACGGGTTCTGAGGATTCTTGCTGTTGGAATGTTTGAGCGTTACCTTCAGGCCGGTGAGTTTGATGGCAGCTTTGTCATTGAGAGTTTGAGCAGAAATCGAAGCAGCCTCAAAAGCCGCTTTCATCTCTGCTTTCGCCTTAGTCTCCGTGGAATTGATCATAAATGTTTTTCCACCTTCTGTAACCGGCTTTGCTACCTTGCTAAGCTCATTGATAAACAGTTGCTCATAGGTGAGCTGATAGAGCATTGCGTCACCCGACTCAACTGCGGATGCGTCATAACCTAGGTCGAAAATCTGGCTTTCTACCGTCTCGTTGCAAGCGGTGAAACCAAACATAGCCACACAGGCCATCAATGCAAAAAGAATCTTTTTCATTGTTGTGATAATTATTGGTTATTAGTTATTTCATTACTTCACAAATTCGCAGACATAAACGTATTGTTTATCCTCCACCAAAGTCAGCGTAACACGCTTGCTTGCTGCGTCATAGACACCATCGTAGATCTTTACGCCGCCCATCGGTACACCGCCAACAGCAGCATTGTCAGCATAACGAATCTCAATCTGGTTTCCGTTCATGTCCCATACAAACAGGCTGTTGGTCACCGGCTGATCCATGTTTTCCGTTTTAACCTCTTGGGTACACTTGTAATTGGCGTGGAAAGTAACCTGGAAATAGCCTTCTGCATTGCTACATTTATAAACATGTCCGGCTACCGGCTTGGTTGCTTCATCCGCTTTCTTCTCACAGGATGTAAATCCCGTCATAACAGCGCAGAGCGCCATCAGTGCAAAAAGAATCTTTTTCATTGTTGTGATAATTATTGGTTGTTGAATGAATCTTATCTATTTATTATTTATGACAGTTATCCTTGCTTAGGAAAGTCTGCTCGCGGTGAATGCGGGTTACACTGTTATCCGAAGGAGCGGCCTGACGAATCTGCTCCAAACGGGCATCTGCCTCCACTCCGGTGCCATAGAAATACTCCTCCTGTACTGCTCCTGATTTATAGGTAGCACTGAGTTTCCAACACTGCGCAGCGTTGGGATCACAGGATACTAAGCCGACGGTCAAGGCCATGACTGCAACAGCCATAAGGCTCATAAAAATCTTTTTCATAATGATTGTTGTTTTATAGAGTTTAACACCTTATTCGTTCGGCTCTCTGAGTTCCAAGGTAAGAGGTTTGTTCTTCTCGCCTGTCTTGACCTTAAGAGATTTGTATGCCAGACACTCATCTTGTGCATCAAAAACAGCAAAGTAAACTGTGATCGTCTCATCGGCGCCCACACTGCTCGGAGCAAAATCGTCCGGCGATTTGAGTTCGAAATGAGCCACGCCGGCTGCGTTGGTCTTGACCGGGGCATCTTTGTAGTTTTGTTTGTAATACGAGCCGCCTATATCGCCGTGCGCCACAGCCTTATAGACCTCTACCCCAGCCTGCGGCTGACCGTTCTTGAGCACGGTGACATCTACGGTTGCCTCGGTCTTAAACTGAACGCAACTGCTCATTACTACGGCTACCAAAGCCGCCAAAAGAATCTGAATTTTTCTCATAATAATATCATTTTTTAGTATTGATTTACACAACGTACAAAAGACAGCACGCGACACAGTTGGAGTTAATCTACCACAAACCCGCTGCAAAAGTACTACTTTTTTTGGAACGAACAAGGAAAACCGTAAAAAAATTCATTCTGAGTGTATTTTTTACGTAAAATTCTTCAATTAAATATATCTCACTTTGTGAATTTTCTTGCATATCTCGCAAAAAAGTTGTACCTTTGCAGCCGGGTATGGTATAAAACAAGAAAATATGAACCTGAAAGAAAAGTTTAACAAGCAATCCCTACGGTCCCATGCAGGGCTGTGGCTGATGCTCGTCGCCATACTGGCGATGGAGTCGATTGCCTGCGTCCAGTATTTCTACACGCGTGCCACCATCAAAGCGGACGCCGTCTATCGCGCACAGTCCGAGCTGCGGTCGGCGGAACAGGAGATCAACACCGCCGCCGTGGAGCTGGAAGCCGCTGCCAAGATGCTTGCCAAGATGGCGGAGTTCTGCCTGAACAACCCCGATGCCATGCCGGGATGCGTGAACATGCTCTTCGAGACACTGGAGAACGTGGAGGGAGCCGGAATAGCTTTCGTGCCGGATTATTACCCGCAGAAGGGCCACTGGTACGAGGTCTATGGCACCCGCAACGAACGGACCGAGAAGGGTTTTACCATCCGTCAGATAGGCGGTGCCGACCACGACTATACCCGGTCGGAGTGGTTCAATAACGGACTCACCAAAGGCCATGCCTATTGGTCGAACCCGTACGCGGACAACGAGGGCTCACATGCCATCGTCGTCACCTGTTCCTATCCCGTCCGCGATGCCGACAACCGTGTCGTGGGAGTCGTTTGTATAGACATTTCGCTCAGCAAACTGAAGTTCATCTTCGATTACCTGCAGGTCTATCCGGATAGTTATTACTCCATCTACACGGCTTCCGGCAAGGATATCGTCGCCCCGGACACCATACCCGGACGCAAGTACCTTATCTTTGACGAGGAGATCGATACTACGGGCTGGAAACTGTCTATCATCATCCCCGAGGATATCCTGTATGCCGACCTCAAGCGCGTCGGGCTGATTGTGAACATTCTGATGCTGCTCAGCCTGGCTCTGTTAGTATTCATCATGTACCGCAGCACCAAGAACGCCTACAAGATGATAGAGATCAACAACCAGAAGGAGCGTATGGAAGGCGAACTGGAGATTGCGCAGACCATCCAGAGCGCCATGCTGCCCAAGGTGTTCCCGCCCTTCGTGGACCGTCCGGACCTGAATATATACGGTGTGGTGCATCCCGCCAAAGAGGTGGGCGGCGACCTGTATGATTTCTATGTCCGCCACGACAAACTCTTCTTCTGCGTGGGCGACGTGAGCGGCAAGGGAGTGCCGGCGTCGCTGGTGATGGCGATGATACGCTCGCTCTTCCGCAGCGTCACAGCGCATGAGGAACAGGCAGAACAAATCATGCGCCGGATGAACGACCCGCTCACCGAGCAGAACGAACAGGACATGTTCGCCACCCTCTTTGTGGGCGTGCTGGATATGGAGACCGGCGTGCTCGATTACTGCAACGGCGGACACAATGCCCCGGTGCTGGTACACAAGCGCGAGAGCCGCCGGTTGGAGGTGCTGCCGAACCTGCCGATAGGTATCATGGGCGGCTTCGAGTACGTCGGCCAGACCGCACAGATACAACGCGGCGACACGCTCTTCCTCTACACCGACGGACTCACCGAGGCGGAGAACAAAGTGCATGCCCAATACGGCGAGGAGCGGATGCTGAACCTGCTGGCGACCACCGACGGCATGCCGCCGAGAGACCTCGTAGAGACCTTCCGGAAAGATGTCGATGCCTTCGTCAACGGAGCGCCGCAGAGCGACGACCTCACCATGCTTGCCATCCGTTACCAGATATCGGCGATCGTCATGCGCAACGACATACAGCAGATACCGACCCTCTCCGAATGGGTGGACGGATTGCATGTGCCCGACGAACTGAACATGCCTATCAACCTCGCTTTGGAAGAGGTGGTCTGCAACGTCATGCTCTATGCCTACCCGGGACGCAAGGACGGCAAAGTGTTTGTCGAATATACCGAGATTGAGAACGAGCAGGGCAAACAACTGATCTTCACCGTTTCCGACTCCGGCATTCCTTTCGACCCGACGAAGCAGAAAGAGGCGGACACATCGCTCTCGGCGGAGGACCGGGAGATAGGCGGCTTGGGCATACACCTTGTGCGCCAGCTCATGGACGAGATCCGCTACGAACGCGTGGAGGGCAAGAACATCCTCACGCTGGTAAAGAAAGTAGCAAACTAAAATCCCGTTCTTATGATTAAGCATTTCTTGGACTACATAGCAATCGAGCGGAAGTACTCGCCACGGACGGTGGAGGCGTATAGGGACGACCTGCGGGATTTCTGCAGGTATCTGAAACTCACGCCGAAAGAAGGGGATGTCTTTTCTCTGACCGACGAGCAGATTTGTGGAGTGGGGGAGGATGACGTGAAAGGATGGATGCTCTATATGATAGAGGAACAGAAACAGTCGCCCCGGTCCGTCAAGAGACGCCTCTCCGCCCTGCGAAGTTTCTATAAATGGGCGTTGAGACTGAAGAAAGTGCCGAGAGACGTGACGGCAAAGATTATCTCCCCGAAAGCCGACAAGCCGCTGCCGGTGTTCTTCCGCAAGGAGGAAATGGAAGCGGCGGAGCGGAATCTCACCCGGACTTTCTCCGCAGAAGAGATGTCTTCCCGAAACGGAGAGGAAGAACGGGATTTTGAAACGATACGTGATTTGCTCATCATAGAGATGCTCTACCAGACAGGCATGCGACAGGCGGAGATGCTCGGGCTGACCGACGCGGATATAGACCTTAGCCAGGGACAGATACGCATCTTCGGCAAGCGCCGCAAGGAACGGATCGTACCGATAGGGGAGAAACTGATTGCGCAGATCAAGGATTATCTTGTGGCGCGGGATACCGCAATATCAGGATCTTGGAATGCTGAAGGACCGCAGACCTTCTTTGTCAAGATCAATAAGTCAGGTGGAGTGATGCCGATGACCAAGAACACCTTATATACTATAGTGCGCACGCGTATGGGAGAGGTCTCAACGCTCAAGAAACACTCGCCCCATGTGCTACGGCATACCTTTGCCACCGCCATGCTCGATAACGGTGCCGACATCCGTACGATTCAGGAACTGTTAGGGCACGCATCGCTCAGTACGACCCAAGTTTATACGCATACGACCTTTGAGCAGATAAAACGCGTATATATGGACACTCACCCCCGGGCAAACGGCAAAGTGGACCCGAAAAATAAGAAAAATGACTAAAAAATGCATTTTTTTGCAAAAATATTTGGTCATGTCAAAAAAAAGCCGTACCTTTGCACGCTTTTTCGTCGGAAGTGTCTCGATGAGGCCCTTTGCTCGATAGGAAAAATCGGGACGAGCGCTAACGAAGTGCACTCGGACCGAAGAGCGAGAGCACGGCAAAAATTCATATGAGCGACGAGGTCGCGAATCGTATTGAGCCGTCGCTAGCGCGACGCCGCCTCTATAGCTCAGTTGGTAGAGCACTAGATTTGTAATCCAGCGGTCGTTGGTTCGAGTCCGACTAGAGGCTCAAAAATGGCGAAATGACAAATGTCAAATGTCAAATGATCTTTGAAAATGGGTGTGTTCCAGAGTGGCC
>DFEG01000030.1:17822-18118 GCA_002369075.1 Bacteroidales bacterium UBA3808
GATAGAGCACTAGCCTTCCAAGCTGGGGGTCGCGGGTTTGAGTCCCGTCTTTCGCTCTCAATGCTGCTTTAGCTCAGTGGTAGAGCGCATCCTTGGTAAGGATGAGGTCCCGAGTTCAACTCTCGGAAGCAGCTCAGATCGCGTGAAAACGCGAACTCTGGTCTCCAGAGACATTCATAAGGTTGGTCAACGGTCGAACATTGACCGGCCTTTTTTAAGTTAAAAAGACAATTAAACAATTTTTGTTTATTAACGTTAATAAAAACTAAAGAATTACTATGGCAAAAGAAAAATTT
>DFEG01000020.1:0-431 GCA_002369075.1 Bacteroidales bacterium UBA3808
AGCCGCTACGGGCTCAAATCCGTGTTGATGATGGCGGAGCTGACGGAGGACGGTCTGGCGGTCAGGACCCCGAGCCGGATCGTCTTCGACGGCCACGAGGAACACCCCACCTGCGAGGGTCCCAAACTGTACAAACGCAACGGGTATTACTATATCATGCACCCCGCCGGAGGTGTTGCTACCGGTTGGCAGGTGGTGCAGCGGAGCAAAAACATCTATGGTCCGTACGAACTCAAGGTGACGCTCGCACAGGGCAAGACCGCCATCAACGGTCCCCATCAGGGCGGATGGGTGGAGACACCCGAAGGCGAGGGGTTCTTCCTCCATTTCCAGGACGTAGGCGTAGCCGGACGCATTGTGCATATGCAGCCGCTGAAATGGGTCAACGACTGGCCTGTGATGGGCAACCAAGGCGAACCCATTGAGAAGTA
>DFEG01000020.1:631-12874 GCA_002369075.1 Bacteroidales bacterium UBA3808
GCCGCCAACAGCCGCCTGCGTTTATATAGTGTCCCGCGCGAAGAGGAGGAGTGGATGCCGAACCTGTTGCTGCAAAAGATTCCGGCAGTCGCTTTCACCGCCACGGCAAGGGTCAGGTTCTGCCCCAACCCCCATAAGAAAATGACCGGCGCAGAACAAGCTGGCATGATCGTCACCGGACGCAAAGCGTCGTTCAGAGTAGAAGTGCCGGTAACGGACGAATGGGTGTACCTCAAATTAGAGATGAACGACAAGCAGCGGGGACAGTTCTATGTGGGAGTCGAAAAGCCAGAGTCAAAAGACAAAAGCGGTATTGAGTGGACCCGGGCCGGAGAGCCGTTCCAGGCGGTCGAGGGGCATTGGATAGGCGCGCAGGCAGGACTCTTCTGCACCCGCGACGACAGGCCTCACAATGACGCCGGGTGGCTCGATGCAGACTGGTTCGAGATACAGTTACAAGCACCAAAAAAGCGCCCTTAGGACGCTTTTTTGATACCCGTAAAGGTGTTTGTATTCCCATCAAGGAGCAACACGGTTGATGTCACGCGGGAACATGGAGCACTCCTTCACATTCGCGATACCGAGGAAACAAGCGGTTATACGCTCGAGTCCGATGGCGAAACCGCCGTGCGGCGGCATGCCGTTCTTGAAGGTATCGAGGTAGAAATGGAAGGCGTCGGGGTTCATGCCACGGCGAATCATCTTCTCTCGATAGTCCGCCTCTTTATGCATACGCTGACCGCCGGAAGTGATCTCCAGTCCGCGCATGAGGAGGTCAAAACTGAGGGTCAGCGACGGGTCCTCAGGATCGTCCATGGCATAGAAAGCACGGTGCTCGGAGGGGAAATGGGTGACGAAGACAAAGTCCGAGTCGTATTTCTCCTTGGCGTACCGGCAGATAGCGCGCTCCTCTTCCGGAGCCAAGTCATCCTCGCCGCGGTGGTCCGCCTCGCAGAGATGGTTCTCAAAGAGAATCTCATGCACCTCGCTCAGTTTCCATGCCGGCACCTGATCGGGAAGAACCGGATTGACGGCATTGAGGAGGTTGAGCTCGTGCGCACAGTCGCGCTCTACGACGGCGATGATATGCCGCAGCAGGGCTGCTTCCAATGTCATGACATCTTCCTGACCTTTGATAAAGCCCATCTCGACATCCAGCGAGATATACTCGTTGAGGTGGCGCGAGGTGGCATGTTTCTCCGCACGATAGGCCGGAGCGATCTCAAAGACGCGCTCATAGACGCCGACGCCGATCTGTTTGTAGAACTGCGGGGACTGGGCGAGATAGACCTGTTTGCCGAAATAATCCATTTTGAAGACGTTCGCACCGCCTTCTGCTCCCTCGGAAACGATCTTCGGGGTGAAGATCTGGGTGAAGCCGTTAGCAGCAAGGAACTCGCCGAACGCGCGTGCGATAGTGGACTGCACTTTGAGGATCGCCATGTCGCGCGGGTTACGGAGGGTTACCTGGCGGTTATCGAACTTATAACGAAGGAGGGTCTCCTCGTCGCCGAACTTGAGGGCGTTCATATCGACCACTTCGGAGGTCGTCGGACGGCTCAGGACGCGCACCTCGGCAACCGCTATCTCGATGGTGTTGTAGAACGCTGCCGGGTCTTTGATCTTCGCCTCATTAACGGTACCGGTGAGGGTAACCGCCATCTCGCGGCAGAGCGCGCTCATAGCGATCTCGTTGCCGGCTTCGTCAAAGAACTTGGAAGTCTCATTGGAGACTACCGCCTGCAACAAGCCACGGCTTTTTCGAAGTACAATAAATCCGCCCCACTTGGTGACGCGGACATTGTGTATCATACCGCTGACGGTAACACTATCGCCAACCTTGCAGTTGTCAATAGTGATACCTTGCGGTTGATGGTTATTTACATCCAGAAACATGATAATTGTCAATTATCAATTGTCAACTATCAATTATTCAGCAGCGGGAGCCTCGGCGGCAGCTTCGGCTTGTGCCTCTGCTACCTCCTCCTTAACGGCTTTCTTGCCGGCACGGCGGGTAGCTTTCTTAGCTGCTTTCTTGGTCTCCTTGAGCATGTTATCGTTGTAGTCAACGAGCTCAATGATACACATCTCAGCAGCGTCACCCAGACGGAAACCGGTGCGGAGGATACGCGTGTAACCACCCGGACGGTTAGCAATCTTCTCGCCTACGTTCTGGAAGAGCTCGGTAACGACCTCTTTCTGCTTGAGGAGGGAGAAAGCCAGACGGCGGTTATTCATGTTATCCTCTTTTGCGCGAGTGAGGATGGGCTCCACGTAAATGCGGAGTGCTTTCGCCTTAGCGAGGGTAGTGCTGATACGCTTGTGCATGATCAGCGAGCACGCCATATTGGACAGCATCGCAGCGCGATGGTTGGCCTTGCGGCTAAGGTGGTTGAATTTCTTATTATGACGCATAATATTTTAAATTACATTTAAAATTATTTACAATTTGGTCATTTACCATTTACCATTTATTTGGTCATTGGGTTATTAACCATTATCATTAATCCAGCGCTCTGTAGCGCGAGATATCCATGCCGAAGGCAAGTCCGTTACGCTCAAGCAGTTCGTCGAGCTCGGTGAGAGACTTCTTACCGAAGTTACGGAACTTGAGGAGGTCAGCGCGGTGGTACTTAACGAGTTCGCCAAGGGTCTCTACTTCAGCTTGTTTCAAGCAGTTGAGTGCACGGACGGAGAGGTCCATATCCTGCAGTTTCTGGTTGAGGAGCTGACGCATGCGAAGCATCTCTTCGTCGAGTGCGTTGTTGTTCTTCTTGGTCTCCTCCTCAAGGACGATGCGTTCGTCAGAGAAGAGCATGAAGTGGTAGATAAGTATCTTGGCTGCTTCGGTAAGAGCCTGTTGCGGGGCAATGGAGCCGTCCGTGGTGATCTCGAGGGTGAGTTTCTCGTAGTCGGTACGTTGCTCGACACGGTACTGGTCAACCGAAATCATGACGTTGCGGATCGGGGTGTAGATAGAATCGATAGCGAGCGTTCCGATAGGATCGTTCTTCTTGCGATTCTCGTCACCGGGCACGTATCCGCGTCCCTTGTTGATGGTTATCTCAATCTCGAAATCGGCGGAGTCGTCGAGTTCGGCAAGCAGCAAATCGGGGTTGAGCACCTCGAAGGACTGGAGAACGGTATTAAACTCACCGGCAATAAACGTCTTCTGCTTACGGACGTGAAGTTTAACGGTCTCTGTTTCCTCCTCGATACCCTCCTTGCGGATGAAGCGTACTTGCTTGAGGTTGAGGATAAGGTTGGTAACGTCAGTGATAACACCGGGGATGGTAGCAAATTCATGATCAATACCGCTGATCTTGACAGAGCAGATGGCGTATCCCTCGAGGCTGCCGAGCAGCACACGGCGGATAGCATTGCCTATCGTAATTCCGTACCCCGGCTCGAGCGGGCGAAACTCAAAGATGCCTTTGTTCGCGCTCGAATCCAACATTATCACCTTATCAGGTTTGATGAAATTTAATATTGCCATGAATTTAATTATTATTTAGAGTACAACTCAACGATTAATTGCTCCTTGATGTTCTCGGGGATTTCCTCACGTGCGGGAACATTGAGCAGTTTGCCGGCTTTCTCGCCCTCATTCCACTCAAGCCAGGAGTAACGGCCATGGTTGAAGCCCTGAAGGGACTCGTTGATGACCTCGAGCGATTTCGCTTTCTCGCGGACTGCAACTACCTGGCCGGGTTTTACCTCGTAGGAAGGAATGTTGACAACCTTGCCGTCCACGGTAATGTGGCGGTGGGAAACGAGCTGACGTGCGGCAGCACGGGTCGGCGCCATGCCGAGACGATACACGATATTATCCAGACGGCACTCGAGGAGCTGAATCAGGATCTCACCGGTAATACCTTTGGTACGAGCCGCCTTCGCGAAAAGGAGACGGAACTGACGCTCCAATACACCATACGTGTATTTCGCTTTCTGTTTCTCTGCCAACTGAGTACCATACTCAGAGTTTTTCTTACGACGGTTTACACCGTGTTGTCCGGGTGCGTACGGACGTTTAGCGAGCACCTTATCCTCGCCGAAGATAGCCTCACCGAAACGGCGGGCAATGCGAGATTTTGGGCCAATATATCTTGCCATAGTTGTTAAATTACGTTAAAGGGTTAAACAATTATACACGACGACGTTTCGGCGGACGGCAACCGTTGTGCGGCATCGGAGTCACATCTACGATCTCCGTTACATCGATACCTGCTGCTACACAGGCACGGATAGCCGACTCACGTCCCTGTCCGGGACCCTTAACGTATGCTTTGACTTTACGCAGACCCAGGTCATAAGCGACCTTGCAGCAGTCAGCTGCTGCCATCTGTGCTGCGTACGGAGTATTCTTTTTGCTGCCACGGAAGCCTTGTTTACCGGCGGAAGACCAGCTGATAACCTGGCCGTCTCCGTTAGCAACAGTAACGATTACGTTGTTGAAAGAAGACATCACGTGAAGCTGGCCGACACCATCGATCTTCACTACGCGCTTCTTAGCTGCAATAGCTTTCTTTGCCATAATGTTTGATAGATTATTTGATTAATTACTAACGGTTGATTACTTCGTTGCTTTCTTCTTGTTTGCAACAGTTTTCTTACGTCCCTTGCGCGTGCGGGCGTTGTTCTTGGTGCTCTGTCCACGAACCGGAAGACCGATACGGTGGCGCACACCACGGTAACAACCGATATCCATCAAACGCTTGATGTTCAATTGTGTTTCCGAACGAAGATCACCCTCTACTTTGAATTTAGTTCCGATGATCTCACGGACTTTAGCTGCTTGGTCATCCGTCCAATTCTCTACCTTGATGCTTGGGTCAATGCCTGCCTCTGCGAGAATTTTCTTTGCGCTTGAACGACCTATTCCGTAGATATAAGTCAGACTGACTTCGCCACATTTGTTTTGCGGTATATCTACACCGACAATTCTTATAGCCATAATTAAATACTAAGGATAAATTTGTTAAAAATAAATTGATTTAAGAAGTAGTTGATTCTAATTAAAGATCACGCTTATCCTTGACGCATCTTCATTTTAGGATCCTTCTTGTTGATAACATACAAGTGCCCTTTGCGGCGTACGATTTTGCAGTCCGCATTGCGCTTCTTGATCGATGCTCTAACTTTCATTGCTGAATAAGAGTTTTAATAGTTTTAATAATTTACTTGTAGCGGAAGGAGATTCTTCCTTTGGTGAGATCGTAGGGACTCATCTCCACTTTCACGCGGTCGCCGGCAAGGATCTTGATATAATGCATACGCATCTTACCGGAGATGTGGGCGATGATGAGCGGTCCGTTCTCGAGCTGGACGCGGAACATGGCATTGGACAATGCCTCTACTACCGTTCCATCCACTTCAATTGCGTCTTGTTTAGCCATAATGGTGTTTATTTAGATGATTAATCAGATAAATCTGTCTCCTAAGACCTCACGGATATAATCGAAGGTGGATAAGATATCGGCTTTGCCGTTCCTTACGCAGACGGAGAGCTCGTAGTGTGCCGCAGGCTTGCGGTCGATGGTACGTGCGGTCCATCCGTCATCCTCGATGAGGACATTACGTCTGCCAAGGGTGATCATGGGCTCGATGGCGAGCGTCATGCCGGACTTGAGGACGATACCGTTGCCCCGTCTGCCGTAGTTGCACACCTCGGGATCCTCGTGCATGTCACGCCCGATGCCGTGCCCCACGAACTCACGTACAACGCCGTAGCCGGCGCGCTCGCAGTGGTTCTGGATAGCGAAACTGATGTCACCCAGACGATGTCCGGTAACTGCCTGCTCAATGCCGAGGTAGAGTGCCTCCTTCGTCGTGCGCAGCAGTTTCATCACCTCGTCCGATACCTCTCCTACAGGGAAGGTATAAGCCGAGTCCGAGTGCCAGCCGTTGAGTTCAATGGACGAATCGACGGAGATAATGTCGCCGTCCTTGAGGACGACCTTGTCGGACGGGATACCGTGCACCACCACCTCGTTGACCGAGGTACAGAGGGTGGCAGGATAATCCTCGTAGCCCAGACAAGCGGGTCTGCCGCCGTTGTCCATGATGAACTCGTAAGCAATCTTATCGAGTTGGGCGGTAGTAACACCCGGCTTGATAGCCTTTGCCACTTCGGCGTAGGTCTTACCAAGCAGGATGTTGCTTGCCCGCATGAGTTCTATCTCTTCGTCTGTCTTGAGAAAAATCATCTAAGTAACGAATTAATAGGCCATGGCTCCACGACCCTTGATACGCATGCCGGACTCGAAGAATCCGTCATAATGGCGCATGAGGAGGTGGCTCTCAATCTGCTGCAAAGTATCCAAAATAACGCCTACCATAATGAGGAGCGACGTTCCGCCGAAGAACTGCGCAAATCCCATCGATACACCGAACAGGCGTGCGAACGCCGGCAGGACAGCGATGACAGCGAGCAGAATGGACCCCGGCAGGGTGATGCGGCTCATGATGGTATCGATATACTCAGCCGTCTTCTTACCCGGTTTCACACCCGGAATAAATCCGTTGTTCAGTTTCAGGTTCTCCGCCATCTGAACAGGATTGATAATAATCGCGGTGTAGAAATAGGTGAAGGCGATAATGAAGATTGCAAATATGAAGTTGTACCAGAAGCCGTCGTTATCCATTAAAGCACGACCGATCGGGCCTACTTCACTCGCATTGAAACCTACAATTGCAATAGGGATAAACATGATAGCCTGGGCGAAGATGATCGGCATTACGTTAGCTGCATTGACCTTGAGAGGGATGTACTGACGCACGCCGCCATACTGCTTGTTGCCCTGGATACGTTTTGCATACTGCACCGGAATACGGCGTGTACCCTGCGTCAGCATAATCGCGAACGCGAAGACGAAGAGCAGGATCACGATCTCCAGAATGAACACAATCAGTCCGCCTCCGGCATCGTTCAAACGGGAGGAGAACTCCTGTACGATAGCCCCCGGGAGACGCGCAATGATACCGATCAGGATGATGAAGGAAATACCGTTTCCTACACCGCGGTCGGTAATACGCTCACCCAGCCACATGACGAACATGGAGCCCGCCGTGAGGAGGATAGTGGACGAGATAGTGAACCAGTTGAAACCTACAGCAAGAGGCTGCCCGGCCTGCGCCATCTGCACCGACAGGTTAACGAGATAACTCGGTCCCTGGAAGAGCAGGATAGCAACGGTCAGATAGCGCGTGATCTGGTTCATCTTCTGGCGCCCGGACTCACCTTCCTTCTGCATCTTCTGGAAGTAAGGCACTGCTATGGAGAGCAGCTGGATTACGATGGATGCAGAGATGTAAGGCATGATACCGAGTGCGAAGATCGAGGCGTTGGAGAATGCTCCACCGGAGAACATATCCAGCAACGCCATCAGACCACCGGCTGTCTGGCTGTGCAGCGCAGAAAGAGCCGTAGGATCGATACCCGGGAGAACGATGAACGATCCGAAACGATAGATGAGCACGAACAATGCCGTGGTCAGCAGTCGGGTACGGAGGTCCTCGATCTTCCAGATATTCTTACATGTCTCAATAAAACGCATAATAGTTTCGTTTTACGATTAACGGATTAATTAAATTTTCTCGATAGTGCCACCTGCAGCGGTGATAGCCTCTTCCGCTTTCTTGGAGAAAGCGTTGGCCTGTACCGTGAGTTTGGCGGTGAGGGTACCATTACCCAGGATCTTGACAAGCTGGGTCTTGGAGATGAATCCTGCCTCGTGGAGCTCGATCAAGCCGATCTTCTCCAGTTTCTTGGCCTCAGCCAGAGCCTGGAGAGTAGAAAGATTGATCGCTTTGTACTCCACACGGTTGATGTTCTTGAAGCCGAATTTCGGGAGACGGCGCTGCATTGGCATCTGACCACCCTCGAAACCGATCTTCTTGCTGTAACCGGAGCGCGACTTAGCACCCTTGTGACCACGGGTAGAAGTGCCACCCAGGCCCGAACCTGCGCCACGGCCGACACGCTTGGCGGTCTTAACCGAACCGGCTGCAGGGGTAAGATTATTCAATTCCATGATGATAATTCGTTTTTAGGATTAGTCAATAACTTTAACAAGGTGCTTTACCTTCTCAACCATACCCAGGATAGCCGGGGTAGCTTCGTGCTCAACGGTAGCGTTCATCTTACGCAGACCGAGCGCTGCCATGGTTTCCTTCTGCACCTTCGGGCACTTGATAGTACTACGTACTTGTTGAATCTTAATCTTTGCCATAATTGTAGAAGAATTTATTAACCATTAAACACTGTAGAGAGGGATACGCCGCGGTTCTGTGCTACGGTGCGGGCGTCACGCAGTTCAGCGAGTGCCTGGATAGTAGCTTTGACGAGGTTGTGGGGGTTGGACGAGCCTTTGGACTTAGCCAATACGTCGCGCACACCGGCTGACTCCAGTACGGCACGCATGGCACCACCGGCTTTTACTCCGGTACCGTGCGTAGCGGGCTGGATATAAACCTGCGAGCCGCCGAACTTGGCGAACTGCTCGTGGGGGATAGTACCCTTGAGCACCGGAACCTGGATGAGGTTCTTCTTGGCTGCCTCGGTAGCCTTCTGCATAGCAGCAGCCACCTCGCCTGCCTTACCCAGACCGTAACCTACAATACCATTCTCATTTCCAACAACTACGATAGCTGCGAAAGTGAATGTACGTCCACCCTTGGTAACTTTCGTTACGCGGTTGACTGCGACCAGACGCTCCTTGAGCTCAAGGTCCTGTGTTGATTTTACTCTTTGCATAATATCGTCTGTTGTTAGAATTTGAGACCTGCCTCGCGAGCAGCGTCGGCTAATGATTTAACACGACCGTGGTAGAGGTAACCGTTACGGTCAAATACTACTTCGTTGACATCGGCCTTGATAGCGGCAGCTGCGATCAGTTTACCTACCTCAGCGGCTTTCTCGGTCTTCGTCATCTTATCCTTGATAGCGAGGGATGAAGCGGAAGCAAGAGTCTTGCCTGCCAGATCATCGATCACCTGAGCGTAAATCTGGCTGTTAGAACGGAAGACGGTCAGACGTGGACGCTCTGCGGTACCCGACACCTTGGTGCGGATAGATGCCTTAATTTTAAGGCGACGTGCGATTTTCTTAATCATACTCATTTTTCCTTTCTATTATTTACCAGCCGATTTACCAGCTTTACGACGAACGATTTCACCCTGGAACTTAATACCTTTACCCTTGTACGGTTCGGGTTTGCGGAAGGAGCGGATCTTGGCGCATACCTGACCAAGGAGCTGCTTGTCTGCAGACTCGAGCATTACGAGCGGGTTCTGGTTACGCTCCGATTTGGTCTCTACCTTGATCTCTTTGGGGAGACCGAGATAGATGGGGTGCGTATAACCGAGAGAGAAGTTGAGTACCTGCGGTTGTGCAAGCTCTACACGGTAACCTACACCGACGAGCTCAAGGGTCTTCTTGTAGCCCTCGGAGCAACCTACCACCATGTTGTGGATCAGGGCGCGGTAGAGTCCGTGTTTAGCGCGTGCCTCTTTCTCGTCGTTGGGACGGGTAACGTGGCATACAGCGCCTTCTACGTTTACAGAGATCAGGGGATCGACAGCCTGGGTCAGCTCACCCTTCGGACCTTTGACGGTCACTACATTCTCGGGGCTAACGGTAACCGTCACACCTGCGGGAATAGCGATAGGAAGTTTTCCAATTCTTGACATAGTTTCAATCCTCCATTATTAATAAACATAGCACAATACTTCGCCACCGAGCTGCTGGCCTACCGCTTCCTTGTTGGTCATCACACCCTTGGAGGTGGAGAGGATAGCGATACCCAGTCCGTTGAGTACGCGCGGCATGTCGCGGTAGCCGACGTATTTACGGAGACCCGGGGTGGATACTCGTTTCAAACACTTGATCGCGTTAACTTTGTTAACCGGATCATACTTGAGCGCGATTTTGATCGTGCCCTGGGGACCATCCTCCACGAACTTGTAGGAAAGGATGTAACCTTTCTCAAACAAGATACGGGTGATCTCCTTCTTCAGATTCGAAGCCGGAACTTCAACCACCTGGTGGCCGGCTTTGATTGCATTCCTCAGTCGAGTGAGGTAATCTGCGATTGGATCTGTCATTGTTTTGTTGTTGTTAAATTAATCCCGCCTGTCGGGACAATATTTAATAATGTTAATTTTACCAGCTCGCTTTCTTTACTCCGGGGATGAGGCCTTTCGACGCCATCTCACGGAACTGAATACGGCTGAGACCGAATGCACGCATGTATCCTTTCGGACGGCCGGTCACTTTGCAACGGTTGTGCAGACGGACGGGCGATGCGTTTTTCGGGAGGGACTGGAGTCCTACATAGTCACCATCCTTGAGGAGCTGAGCGCGTTTAGCTGCGTACTTGGCTACGAGTTTGGCGCGCTTTACCTCGCGGGCTTTCATTGATTCTTTTGCCATAGTCTGAATTACTTTTTAAACGGTAAACCAAACTCACGGAGAAGTGCAAAGCCCTCCTCATCGGTTTTAGCGGTGGTAACGAACGTGATGTTCATACCCAGCAGTTTGGTGATGTTATCAATGTTAATTTCCGGGAAGATGATCTGCTCGGTGATACCCAAGGTATAGTTACCACGGCCGTCCATCTTGTTCTCGATACCTTTGAAGTCGCGGATACGCGGGAGAGCTACACGAACGAGACGCTCGAGGAACTCATACATCTGCTGACCGCGGAGGGTAACGCGAACGCCGATCGGCATTTGTTTACGTACCTTGAAGTTAGCGATATCTTTCTTGGAGAGCGTAGCAACGGCTTTCTGACCAGCGATAGCGGTCATCTCCTGGAGAGCGACCTCGATGATCTTCTTGTCTGCCACTGCCTCGCCGAGGCCCTGGTTGAGGACGATCTTCTGGAGTTTCGGGCACTGCATGACGGTAGTGTAGTTGAACTCCTTCATCAGGATGGGCACAATGCGCTCCTGATAATCTTGCTTAAGACTTGCTGTATTCATAATCAGATCTCCTTACCGGTTTTTTTAGATACACGAACGAGCTTGCCATCCTTCTTCACGCGGCCTACACGAACCGGTTTGCCGTCCTCAACGGGGTTGAGGTTGGAGATATGGATAGGAGCTTCCTGTTTAACGATTCCGCCTTGCGGATTCTTTGCGTTGGGTTTGGTACTCTTGGATACCATGTTGACGCCTTCTACGATAGCGCGCTGCTTGTCAACGATCACCTCCAGCACACGGCCGGTCTGACCCTTCGAAGCACCTGCGTTTACATAAACGGTGTCACCCTTTTTGATATGAAGTTTTGCCATTTTTGTAATAGTTTAGATGATTAGAGCACTTCAGGTGCCAGAGAAATAATTTTCATGTTCGTTTGACGGAGCTCACGAGCCACCGGACCGAAGATACGGCTGCCGCGGAGTTCGCCGGCGTTGGTGATGAGTACGCATGCGTTGTCATCGAAACGGATGTACGAACCATCGGCGCGGCGTACCTCTTTCTTGGTACGTACGACGATAGCACGGCTAACCGTAC
The DNA here is from genome assembly GCA_002369075.1 of Bacteroidales bacterium UBA3808. Taxonomy (GTDB): domain Bacteria; phylum Bacteroidota; class Bacteroidia; order Bacteroidales; family Paludibacteraceae; genus Colicola. The sequence continues at coordinate 12,149 of DFEG01000020.1, forward strand.
CGTCCTTCATGTCGGAGGAGGGGAGTACGCCCTTAACGGCTACCACGATGGTGTCACCGAGGGAAGCGTAGCGTTTCTTGGTACCACCCAGAACGCGGATCACGAGTGCCTGCTTGGCACCGGAGTTGTCACAAACTGTGAGACGAGATTCTTGCTGTACCATAATTACTTAGCCCTTTCGATAATTTGAGTTAAACGCCAGCGCACAGTCTTGCTCAGCGGACGGGTCTCCATGATGCGTACGGTATCGCCGATACCAGCCTCGTTCTTCTCGTCATGAACATGGAACTTGCGAGTTTTATTGACAAACTTGCCATAGATGGGGTGTTTCTCTTTCCAACGGACAGCGACCACGATGGTCTTCTCCATCTTGTTGGAAACAACTACGCCCACGCGCTCTTTTCTAAGATTTCTTTCCATTGTCTTTGTCGTTTTTTACTTGTTAATTTCACGGGCACGAAGTTCCGTTGCAAGGCGAGCGATATTGCGACGCGCAGCCTTAATCTGCAACGGATTATCGAGCGGAGAAATACTGTGATTTAACTTCATACGAACCAGAGCCTCTTTCTCGGAAGCGAGACGCTCCTGGATCTCTTGAGTTGTTAATTCTTTAATTTCAGCTGTTTTCATAATCCTTAATTATGCATTTTGTGTTGCGTCGTAATCGCGTCTTACGACAAATTTAGTGGTGACAGGCAGTTTCTGGGCTGCGAGACGGAGTGCCTC
>DFEG01000037.1 GCA_002369075.1 Bacteroidales bacterium UBA3808
TGCCGGTGCAACGGGAGACGATGGATACATCGCCCGTGCCGCGGATGGCGGCGCTCCACGTCAGAGGGGCGGTTACCGTCTCACGCTTCAGCGTAATCGTTTCATAACTTGTGTGCTGCTCCTCCGGCATCTTGACACAGCCCGTGAACAGACTAAGGAATAAGGTGCATTGCACTAAAAGAATCTTTCTCATTGTTGTAATTATTATTTATTGCTTTTAACTTAACACCGCCCCCCCCCCCTAAGGGGAGGGTCGGGGAGGGGCTTCGGTCTCCTGCTCTCCCTCTCTCCCCACTGCACAGCCGCCGGGACTGCAGCCTCTGCAGCACCCCCTGCGGCTACTGCCCCCTTGCTCCGCAGCGTCGCCGACACCGGCGTCACGCCGGCGGTCTCCCGGTAACCCGGTCTCCCGGAAAACACCTCCATCGCTCACTTACACCTAAAAACTCTTCTGAACACCGAACTTCAGCCCATATAAACCCGGAGTAAACTGGTTCGCTAACAGGTTACGAAGCTTACCCGAGAATATGATTACATCATTCGTATATTCTGTATGACCAACACCCGTCTCATCCTTAATGAAAAACGCTGTTCCGCTGTAACCGATACTTAAGATTGAAAAGAATACCTGGAACGTGCTCTTACGGTTGAATTGATACGTAATCACTGGCGCTACCTGAAAACCATAAGTAACACTGTACCGTAAACCATCATAATCCGTACCTTTTATATTCGGCAAATCCACATCCGCTACACGCGGAAAGGACATATTTGTGTATAGGTGCGTCTCTAACCATATGCCTACTTTGTCGTTAAAGAGAGTCTTTAAACGATAACGCATGTACGGAGCTACTTCCCAGGCTCCTTCTTGAACCCGCACATCCACCGATTGAGTAGTACCATTGCCCATATCGTGCGTGAACGTCGTCTTAAGATTCTGATAACTGCCTCCAAAACGCAATCCTATATACAACTTCTCTTTCAGTCTCCAGCCGATCTCCGGAGTAATAGCTATCGAAAAACCGTTCTCTTTACGGTCTGAACGGGAATCGTGATGAAAGTAAATGTCAAAATTGTAACCGTAATACAACTTCTGTTTCCATACCGGAAGCACTACTTTAACGCTATCCTCCGACCCCTTACGGGAGGAAACCACACGCTGCCGAGACGCTTCGGCTACGGCCTCATCGCTCCGCAACTTCTCCGGCTCCGTAGCCACACTATCTGCTGGGGTCTTTGTCTCTCCCACGATTGCCGCTATAGAAGCTAATCCTTCGCCTATATGCGAACTCTGCGCCTCTAACATCGACGCACTGAACATCAACAGGGCTATTAGCCCGTACAATCTTTTCATATCTGATTTGTTTTTTTACGACTTTCGCCCGAACTTTCACCCGCAAAAATACAACTTTTTTTCCAAACATGCAAATAAATCTGCATATTTTCCCTAAAATTTCGTAATTCCTCCTTCTCCCTCCCGCTCTCCCAGTATCCTGGTCTCTCGGTCTCCCGGAAAACACCACCCTCCCCTCTAAGGGAGGGCCGGGGAGGGGCTTCCTCTCTCTCCCTTCCTCCTCCCGAAAAACTTAAAAACTGCCTGCAGGACGCGAAAATGCCTGCAAATCGCATTTATTTTTGCATATCTCAAAAAAAAGTACTACTTTTGTAGCGTTTTTGTGGTGTGCGGATTACCAACTCGGTAACCGCACTTAATAGGGAAGGCTGTGCAAATCAGCCGCTGTCCCGCAGCCGTGAGTCTCACTCAACTGAGTTTCTACGCTCTTAAAAACCACTGTTACACATGTAATGGGAAGGTTAGAAACAAAGGAGACAAGCCGGAAGACCTGCCACAGAAATAAATAGCCGTTATGAGCCGCAGGTCGGCCAACAGCCCTCGTGGATTGGGGCACCGGAGCATGAGACTCAATACACCTGACACATTAGGATTGAATGCGTATGCTGTGTAAGCGTGTGCAAGGCGATTAATCGCTTTGCTTTTTTGCGTGTGCCACTGCCTCTTCGCGTATGGACATAAGCATATAATTAACTAATAATCATATCAACAATGAAAAAGAAGTACATCTTATTAGTGCTGCTTGCCATGGGATGGTTTGGCAGCACTGCAATGGCAGAGGACTATCTGATGCCTCAGTACGGACACGAAACCAAAGTTGTGTCCAAAGATGCTCCGTTGACCTTCTATGATTTCAAGGGAGCAGACACTCATTTCACCCAGTCAGCTTTTTCGACTGTAATCTTCCAACCCGCTACGGAGGGCTATTCCATCAAGATTACCTTTGAGGAACTGAACCTGACCAAGTACAGCGATTCATGGAATGTGTACATGCGTATTTACAACGGTCAGTTCGATGTAACGAGTATCACGTATCCGACGAGTGGCAAGCCTTCCGTTCATTTCACAGAGAACGCCAACCAGATTGCCTATATCCCGGGTGACGGTGCCGTCAATCCGCTGCCGACCTATATATCGGGGGCGGCAGACGGTTGTCTGTCTGTTTGCTTGTATTCGAAAGACCCGAGTCCGAAGGAGTCTTATTGGAAAGCTACAGTGGAAGAGGTGCTTTTGGAGCCCATGACGATTCAGTCAGCTTCGGGTGACAACGCCTTTGTCAGCGGCGAAGGCTGGTCCGGCAAGGCGAATGTAAACGTAGCCGATATGCACATCACGACGGATGGCTATTCATTGCCCGACAAGCTGCAAACTGTTACCTTCACCTGCTCTAACACCGCTGTGGTAGATCCCACGACCCTGAAACTCTATGCCGGTGCTGCCGCCTCTGTTGCGGAGCTGACTGAGTTAGCCGGCAGTATTACAGAAAACGAGGGAGTTTATACCTACACCTTGTCGGAAGCTTACGCTTTGAGCCATGGTACCAACCAATTCTGCCTTGGCGGAAATATCCTCGTCTCTGCACCTTTCAATGCCACTGCGGCAGTAAATATAACCGGAATAACCACTGTAGGCGGCTTCAGCACTTTCACACCGGCTGAACCTGCCATGATAACCGTACAGCCTATGTATCTGATGGCTGCTGACGCTGCTTACACGGTTTCCGGAGAAACGCAGTTCTATGATGAAGGCGGTAAGGATGGTAATGTCATCAAGGGTTTTGACGGCAAAGTAGTCTTTACACCCGCTACGGAGGGCAGCAAAATTAAACTGACCTTCAATGCTATCAATGTCTTCTACACCGACTATGCTGCATCCTCAACCGGCTATGTCGATTATATCAAAGTGTATAACGGTAACTCCACCAACGAGGCAGACCTGCTCTGGCAAATCTCCCAAGCCGAAGCAAGCACTAATACCCCCATCGTGCTAAAGAGTACCGCTGCCAATGGCGCACTGACCATTACGCACAAGAATAATATCTCTTACGATTCCAATCTCCGCGACGGTTGGGAGGCTGTAGTCAGCGAGTTTACACCTCAGGCAATGACCGTCAGCAACGTATCCCTCACCAAAGAGACAGGTACTGTTTCAGCCGGTACAGAAAATGCCATTTTGGCTTCGCTCAAAATAACGACCGCAGAGACCGAGCCGGCTCTCTCGGTTGCATCGCTGGCACTAAACACCAATGCCACATACAATCAGATACAGAAAGCCAAACTCTATTACACCAAACAAAATAGTTTCGCGACAACCAACCTTATCGGGGAAGCCGTTGTGGAAGGAAATGAGGTAACGATTACCAAGAGCGCTGACATCGCATTCCGCGAGGGCGATAACTACCTCTGGCTTGTGTGCGATATCCAAGCCTTGGCTATCAATGACCAGCAAGTCAATGTGACCCTCTCTGCACTATCATTCACCAATGGGACAACCATTAGCGATTTTGGTAATCAAACAGGCTTACTGACCATCAAAAACGTTGCTATACAAGCTTGCGGTACACAGACCTTCACTGTCCTCGGTGAATGGCAATATACCCATACTGTGACAAATGAATACAGCAGTAAATATATGTATGAACAATGCGACCAGACGGTAATCTTCAAACCCGCTACTGCCGGCAATGTGATTCAGATAGATTACTCCGATTTTGATGTCTATTACGGTTCCTCATCATATAGCACGCGTGCGAAATACATTGTATATGCAGGCGAAGGAACAAGCGGAGATATTCTGTGGCAGTTGGATGCCAATGGCAAACAACCTACACAAATCCGTTCTACGGCTGCCAATGGTGCGTTGACGATTGTCTTCAATCCCAACACGACTTCGTCCTATTATACCGGAAACGGTTGGCACGCTACCGTGAAGGAATACACTTTGCAAGACATGCAGATTGACACAATTGTCGTTAATCAAGCTTCCAGCAAGTTAGTGCAGCTTGGCGAACAGAAAGCCGCTTTGCTGAACCTCGACATTCAAACTATCGGAACGCTCAACATCCTGATGTTCAATGCGCTTAGCCTTAACATGAAAGGTACGGAAGCCAATATTGAGACCCTCTATCTGATGCAGGGTGAAAACGTATTGGCACAGGCCGAGGCAGCCGCTGAAGTTACATTGACGCTTGAAACGCCCGTGGCTCTCAATGAATATAACAATGTCTTCACCATTGCCGCAGACATTAAAGCCGATGCCATGGTAGAGAGCTTTGTTGATGCTGCTCTAAGTTCCGTCACCCTAAGCAATAACACGCAAACGGTCACAGCCGGTGACCCTGACGGTGCCCGCACCGTGAAGAATGTACGCCTTATGCAGGTTGGCGATAATGGTACTGTCACCATTGGCGAAAACAGCCTTATCCTCTACGACGATGGAGGTGCAGAAGAAAACTATTCCGCTAATTTTGAGGGATACATCACCTTCGTTCCGGCATCAGAAGGTTGTGCCATTGAACTAATCTTCAAAGACTTTGATATCGCCTATCTCTCCGGAGATCCATTCCATATCTATTACGCTAACGCGTATGACACTGAAGCAACGTCGGATAAGAAATACGGTATGTACTCTAAACCGAGTGAGAACGAAAGCGTTATCTCCCGTGCCGAAGACGGTGCTATCACCATCTATGTCAAGATGCCGTCCAGCCGTATGAGAGGGTTTGAGGTTGAAGTACGCCAACATCTGTTGACCGATCTCGCCGTTGACTCGGTACTCGTTACACCGATGGCACCCGTTGAAGCGACTAAAGGAACCGGTGACATCCGGTTGATGCAGGCTGCTGTTTATGTATCCGGCGACCGCAATCCGCTGACCATCACCAACTTTGAACAGACGGCAGCCGAGATACTCATTGACCGCCATATCTATGCTACCGGACACTCCACTACATTCTCTACCACAACGGAGTTCACTGACTCTTATGTGATTGACGAGAATGGCGTTTATTACTTCTGGTTTGTAGGTTCAATTGATGAGAACGCTGAGATAGGCAATATTGCATCTTTGGCTCTCAATAACGTTGTTTTGGGTGATCAGCAAATCGCTCCGCAAGGCAATGCAGCTATTGCCATCAATGTAGTGAGTGGAGCACATGGTTTCTACCGCGTAGGCGCAAGCGAGTTAGCGGATTATGCCACTTTGGGCGCAGCGCTCCAAGCTATCAGCAATATCGGCATGGATGGTGCCGTAGAGATAGTTATTGAGCCGGGTACATATACCGAACAAGTGACTATTGCTGCAATCAAAGGAGCCGGTGCTGCTAACACGCTCACCATCAGGTCACTATCCGGCAACTACAATGATGTCACCTACCAATACAACAACACATTGAGTTCCGAGCAAGGCGTGTTCACCATCAACGGAGGTGACTATGTGACTATCAAAGGGCTCTCCTTTACAAGCAGTTATACCTCCAACCAGAGTCCCGCAATAGTTATTGTGCGCAATGCCGCAACCCATGTCACCATTGACAGCTGCCGCATTTATACGGAGCAAATGTCGGAATACACTACCCGCCTTGATTTGCTCTATGTGGATGCCGGAGAGAATAATTACAACAACGATTTTGTCCTCACCAACAGTGTGTTGGACGGAGGTTATATGGGTCTCCGTGTTGCCGGACACAAGGCCGCAGCCGATCCGTTGCAACAGAACATGCTCATCAGTCATAATACCTTCCGCAACCAAGGTTGCCAGATGCTTTATGGTGATGCCGTAAGTAATCTGCAAGTGCTCAATAACACCTTCCGCACAGCCGTCAAGAAGAGCAGTTGCGCCGCCATTGACTGGCTTCTGATAGGCGACACTGCCACTATTGCCGGAAACGATATCTATCTGACCGCTGCGGCTTCGGACGACCTCAATTATCAGGCAGTCTATTTCCGTCCGAACAGCTATCAGGACAAAGAGAACGCCGTGCTGTATATGGTCAACAATGTTATCCACGCGGCTAATGAGTCAACCTATGCCTCTTACGCTCTGAACCTCAATGCCAACTTGCCTAAACTATTGGTAGCCTACAATACCATAGTGCTCGATGCAGAAGGTACAGCCGCTTCGCCGGTATATATCCAATCGGCTCCGGCTGAAGGTTCGCTCTTTGTCAACAACATCATTCAAGCCTCCAACAAAGGCTATGCTATCCGGTACAAAAACGCCGCTGCAATAGCCAATATCGCATTCAGGCATAATGTTCTCTATACGCCGGAAGAGACATTCGGTATGCCGACTTCTTCAATCAGCACGTTTGCCGACTGGAAGAGTGCGGCGGGGGTAGGCGAAGAGGATGGTAATATCAATGAGGTAGTTATCTTCGCATCTGCTACATTATTATTCCCACATGAGACGAACAACGGTCAATTGCTAACTGCGGAAGTGCTGGAGGCAGTCACAACGGATATCACCGGTCAAACCCGTGCCGCAACTCCGACTATCGGTGCTTACGAGTACAACGCAGACCTATTCCGCGTACCTGAGATGGTTGAAGGCTATCCGACTGTTAACGCACAAGATGTGAAAGCCGATATTATCATCAAGACCGACAACTATGGTACCGCTAAAGTGATGGTACTGCCTGCTGAGGCTGAGGCACCGTCTCTTGAGACCCTCGCTGCAGCGACGGACGAACTGACCCTCATTAAAAATGGTGAGGTAAGTTTCAGCGCTTCAGACCTGACTGAGGAGACAGCGTATAAGGTATATATGTTGTTATTCTCCCCGCTTGGAGAAGCTGCTGAGCAGTATCAAGAAATCGCTTTCACGACCGCTTGGACCCTTCGTCCGGTAGTGCTGAACCCGATTGACAAACAAATAGTTGCAGCCGGCACGGAATGCACATTGACCGCCACGGTTTATACTGAATATGAGCAAGCTAAGCCCTACTCCTATGCTTGGCGTACTGCATATAGCGATGCCCTTATCGGCACAGAAGCAACGCTCGCTCTGACCGCCGATACAACGACCGAGTATATCTGCTTAGTTACAGATAAATTCGGCCAAAAAGCCCTCCTATCTGCACATGTATGGGTGGAGAAAGATGCCGCGGTAGCTACCTTTGAGGAATACAGTCTTGCAGAAAACGGTCATAAGTATGTGGACGAAGCATGGCAGGATAACACCGAGACCTATCTATATAGCGGCACCTACGCATTTGGCAATGTGCCGAACAAGGCATATAATGCCTTCAACGGTTATGCCATCTGCTCAGACCAATCCACCGAGGCAACCGGTTATTATACGATTGACCAATTCCGTTCTGCCGCCGGAGGTGCATATGAAGGTAACAACTTTGCAATTGCCTATTATGCAGCCCCCTCTACATGGTTTACCGGTTATAGCGATCCTCTCACGCTGACCAATAGCACGGAGCCTCAGGTCCTCACCGGTTTCTACATTACGAACACCGTTTATACGCTTGATGCCATCCTACACGGCGACTACGCCAATGATCCATTCAGCACAGGGGACTACATGTCCGTTACCGCTATAGGTTATAACGGCTCGGAAAAGACCGGTGAAACAGTGTTCTATCTGGCAGACTATCGCTCCGTCAATACCGAGGAGCAATTCGCTGTTGACACATGGCAGTGGTTCGACCTTACCAGTCTTGGGGCGGTCACTCGCGTGGAGTTTGAGCTCTTCACCACGAAGTCCGACGAATATGGCTTCACGACTCCGACGTATTTCTGTCTGGACAATTTAGGTGCAGAATCTCCTGTGACCATCGGTTTGGAGGAGGTACAAAGTGAAAGCGTACCGTGCACCAAACTGCTCATCAACGGCACGCTGTATATCCTACGCGGAGAACAGATTTATGATATAAACGGTCGCTTAGTAGAAAAATAATCTACTAAGTACCTAACAGTCAATTCGCCCTATTTGGCGCGGTGTGTAACTATATGCCCGTACCAAATAGGGTTTTTGTATATCAACTATGACAAGAGCCAGCCTGCTTGGATGTGAAGCAGGCGGTTGAGGACTCGGTTGAGCCGGAAGTTTAAGTGAGGGGGATTTATCAGTGATCTATCGGTGATGTCTTCTGCTTTTGCCGTCCTTTT
>DFEG01000033.1 GCA_002369075.1 Bacteroidales bacterium UBA3808
GTCCCGGCATCTCATGCCGGTCTATCATGCCGTCCTTCTCTTCCACACCGCATATGCGGCAGCCATTACTGCCATAAACACCATCGCGCTCCAGTTGAGTTCCAGCGGACACCAGCAATAACCCGGTCCGTAGGGATCGGTAGCACAGGCACATTCCGATTCTCCGTTCAAGCAATATATACTACATCCGCAAATATCACAAGTACCATCACCATTTTCATCTTTACAACTCGGGCATACAATAAGAGGATCATCATTTTCACCTCCAGGAGGTAGTACTCCTCCCCCTTTCCTCACACTCCCGGGATGCGGATGGCTATAGGTCGTTACGCCCCCTGTTACACTCGTAGCCGAGGTATAGATCCCGCGTACAGGAACCGCAGTTCTCATCACCACGCCGGTACTCATTCGCCCGGTCACAATCCCGCGCGAAGAACCGCCCGTATTAACCCCGCTCGAAACCGAACTCATCGCTATCTGCGGAGTCTGCGCCAACCCCTCAGCAGTAGTCGCATGACGCACCCCGCTGGTGGTATAGATATACCCTCTCCGCGCGCCTTTGTACGGCGAAGCGTAACTCACCGCCCCCGCACTCAACGCGCATAGTATCCCTATTATTACAAAAAGTACCTTTTTCAAACTAATTACCTATTTTATCGCCGCTTATCGGCTCATTATATTTCTATTATTTCAGTTCATCTGCGAGCCATTTGCCAAACGCGACACGCGCATACCCGTTGCGTCATACAGCACGCCGTTCTTCAGGATAAACAGCTTGTCATCCTTCACAAACTTATGCACCTTTGTACCTTGTTCCCCTTGTACATCCTCAACGCCTGTCGTCACGCTCGGAGCATCTGCCTCATCCGCCTCGATGATCACGAAACGGCTCGTAATCTCGCTGTTCGGCTCTGCAAAGAACGTATAGGTCTGTCCTTCGCTGATAGCCACCTGTTCCTCCGCATCAATATCCCACAGCACGTAATCGCCCTTGATATAGTTAAACGTCATCGTGTAAGCCGTCTCCTCACCTGTACGCACACCCACACGCGTTCCGATGATACTATTCGTCGCATCAATAGCGAGTTTATCCTCATCTTCTACTGCAAATATATTCAGCGTTCCGCTCTCCATCTTATGTGCATCAAAGCCATCCTCAAATGCCACATCATATTTCTCCGATTCCAAGAAATAGACATTATCAGACCATCCATCTGCACTCAGCGTGATCTTCATTGCGCCTGTAATCGGTTGCTCATCCTCACTCTCACTACGTTTCGGTGCTCTCAAAGGCTTAGGTTGATGCGCGCTATAATCGGCATTCCAAACCAAACGATCATAGTCCAATATCAGTTTAGCACCTTTACTCTGCGCATTCACACTGAATCCCTGCATTGGAGCAATAGTGGTCGGTAAGGATGGATCATCTTCAAACTGCTTACTCATATCAGAAATCGTACCTATCGAGATTGCGAAGAACTGACCTGCGGCACTACCATTTGAGCCAGATTTCGACTCCGCCTGATTACGAGTTCCTGTATTGAAGATATAGATCGTACGCTCCATATTCACAAAATCAGCCTGAGTGAATTTAGTGATATCTATCGGAGCAGCAAAGCTATTGGCTACCATATTTGCTCCATAATCGGCTCCGGAATAGTCCAATGGCACTTCATATCTTCCTGGAGCTACTAATTGTCCATTATAGTTCAGTTTTGTTCCCGCACTGTTGGAATATTGTGTTGTCGCGTAACCTTTGAACGGAGTAAAGCGAAGTGTCTTTCTGTTATTCTTCCAACTATTCGTTTTTTCTTGCCAACTATAAATCCAACTATTAGTATATACCGTACTTGCCAATACATCTTCCGCCGCAAGAGGAGAGCCGACATATTGCCATGCAGCCACATTCTCACCAGCGTTTACGCGGTCATAATAACCGATCGTAAACATCTCCACCGTTGCATCCGGCATCTCACCCGTATAATCCGGCGAAATACGCAGATAACCCGTCTGTCCCTTGGTCACACCTTCAGTTCCTGCCTCCAATTTCAACTTCCCAGTCGAAGCTCCGCTTATACCACCGGCTCCTACTGTCAAACCTGCGCCCGGTTGTATCGTTACGGAAGCCCCGCTGGCGATAGTCACACTATATGCAGCAACCTCTCCGCTAATCGTCACATTCTTGGAGATAATAACATCGTTCTCGCGATGAGGTAGCATATCATTAGTCCATTTAGTGGTCTCTCCCCATTCGCCATCAGCTTCGTTGAAATAAAGTATACCTCCAGTAGATACACGATGGTAAATAGGAATTCTCAATGTATCAAGAGCTGTAGTTGTGATATAGATAGTGTCTCTAAAGTCACCCATACGCGTGTATGTTCCACTAAGCACAAAATCATAATATCCATAGTCACCGCAATCATTACGGACAGTGCTTGTCGGAGAAAGACTTAGATGCGAGCCAGTATATCGGTATTGCAGCAACGGCTTATCCGAATAAGATACACGTATCGTATCGCGGATACTATCATACACAAACACGTGATCATTAGAAATACTTGCTTTGTTCGTCCGCAGATAACTTTTTTGAGTGATACGAAGATCGCTATACCATTTACTGATTGTACCACCTGCTTTAATCTTAATACGGCAAATGTCCTCGCTAATATTCTCTATCACCTTATCTTCTCCGTCTGTCGAAAGATTTCCTGCTCCGTAACTTGCTAATGTAGTCTCTGCACCCGAGGCATTATATCCGTAGAAATACAATGTTTGAGTAGCCCCACCCGCATATTTTCCTACACGTACATAGATCTTATCGATAGGAGGTAATGGCGTGATATTACCATATTGTTTTCCGTCATTATTATCGTACCATCCTACAGCGTGCTGGTCTTTATCAACGATCTCGCTACCGCAAGCTGTACCATATTCACGCACACGGACCAATTTAGAAGCCTGAGCCTGCGCATAGATGGTATCTCCGGCAGCAGTAGAGGCCGTTAATATAACTGAACCCGTACCCGTAAGCACTAATTCATTGTCGTTCTCAATACTAGCAAAGGAGGTATTATCCGGCAACGTATAGGTAATAGTTCGACCTGTTGGTTGGTTAGCAGAATCCACTGCATATGCCTCTAGCGTGATACGGAGATTAATACTTCCATCTTCTTCTGTGGATAATCCGGCAAGATTCTGTTCCTGTTCCCAAACAATATTGTGCGTACACGGCTCAACTACAATCGTCTTCGTATTCTCTGCTGTATTATACGTACAACTACCCTCCGAATGAGCAGTTAATGTCACCTCTCCAGGACGACGAGCACGAAGGGCAAAACTTCCTTTCGAACCACTCACGCGCAAATTCGCAGAATTGCCCGAGGTGTAGGAATCAATAGCCTCATTTGCACTTGCAATCGAACTCGGGATATCACTCTCCGCCCACACGTGAATCTTATCATCCTCTTCAACGTTGCTCCATACAATAGTATCAGCAATCTTATTCACCGTAATGACCTGCGGCAAAACACTTGCCGCATAAGTCTCATCTCCTGCATAAGAAGCCGTAATGGTAGCCGACCCACCACAGAGGAAATCTATCGCGGTATTCTCACTTACCGTTCCAATCACACTCGTTGCATTGCTACTCAAAGTAATCACCGGACTTGCTACCAAAGCATTATTGGCATCGCGCACCTCAAACAAGGTAGTTGCTGCGATATTTGCATGATCTACATTATAACTGCTTTCTCCTAAATAAACCAAATGCGTTGCCAATTTATCTTGCGTTACACCGGTAACTGTTACATAAGTCGAATTGCCTATATTATCGGTAATAGTAATTCTTCCGCTATGACTACCAGCCTCAGTAGTCAAGTAATTTACGGTAATTACAGCCGAATCGCATATCTCACCTCCGGTAATTACACTACTTGGTGTTACCGTAAAATGCGCATCATTGGATGTAACGGATGTTATATACCCCGCACTTGCGTGGTAAAACTTAAATGTCTGTGCTTCCGGACTTGAATTCAGTTGATTAGTTGCAAAATTTAACGAGGACTTGTCCGTCTTGAAATGCTTCCTTCGCGTTACTCGGATATTTTTGTAGTGTGCATAAATCGTACCATCATAATAAAATTTAAGGTAGCGAGTTGTAGAAAGTAACTTCACTTTATTCCCATTCGTTTCAGCTTCTTCTGCGTTATTAAACCATGCGACTGTCCAATCCGTTCCATCGGCACTCTCATATACATAACAATCTCTATCTTGAGGAAGAACTACTACTTTATCAAGAGTTTTATCAAAGAACAGAGAATCCGGAATACCTGTGAAACGAATTATCGCATAGTTAGCCTTCTTTTTAGAGATATCTGAATTTCCGAAAGTATAACCAACTTGACTATCCTCCCATTTAGCATCAGTAGAAAAAGCAGAAACTGGTTCATACATATTATGATTATCATTCGTTAAACTAAATGACACTGTATCAGTTTTCCACCCCGGCGTAATACTCTCCGAATGATCGTACTCATTCCAATAGTAAGTCTCCGGATGAAGAACGCGAATAATTGCTGTTCCTGGCTTGTTATAAATAATAACATTATCCCCGGAAGTGGATGCCACTTGTTCGTTATTACTTGTAACGCTATATGATCCACCGCTTGTTTTAGTTACAAAGGGCGATATGGTAGTATTATAGTAATAATTCGCCGATGTATTCCAGGTAAAGGTAGGAGTATTTTTATTGACAGTTATAGTTTTCGTGTCGTTACCCTCCGCATATCCTGTCATGGCATCTTGATGAACTGCTAAGGTAACATCACAAGCTTGATTTAGATGCAAATAATGTCCATCTTCTATTTTGGGCGCTTTAGCTCCTCCATTATTTGTACCCGTTGGATCAGTAAAACTTGTGATCGAATACACTGGAGTTTCTTCCACATTGGAACTTGTCCATACTTCGCTCAAGTCAATAACTTCACCCACGTAATAAGGAGCACTTCTATGCCATGTATATATCACATCTGCAATTTCACGCGCTGTACCTGTAACATTCAAAGTAGCGGTCTTCCCACCAGCCGATATAGTAAAACTAGCTGAATGGTTAGCTGGATCATGATCTGCATAAGCTTCGCTTGTCGGGCTATAAGTAATCGTAAGTGTACGAGTCTTTGGGCAATCATCAGTCGGTGATGATAATTCAGCAGAAAAAAATGTTGAGCCTGTTGTTCTTGTTACAATTGGGGTTGTGTTTATATTCCATGTAGAAATAGTAAAAGTTAGATTCTTACTATCACCAACTGCTGTTTGTGAAAAAGTAGAAGATTGAGAGGCTGCATTATTAATCTTTATAGTCGGGCATCTGCTAATTTGTACACGCCGCACATAGTAAGTATATTCCCCTATAGAACCTTCATAAACGGCAAATTGTACTTTCTTTATAGAAGTTCTTAAAGATTCTGGAACTAATACATAAACATCTTCATTTTTATTTCCAAAATCACCAGTTCTTCCTCTCCATTTATTATCCATTGACTTTTTATCCGAACCAGAAAAATCAGCAAAATTAATTCCATCCGTAGAATACCGAACTTTCATTTTTTTTGCCCAATCAGAATTCATTTTATACTCAAATCGAATGGTGTCTATTCCATCCACATTGCCAAGATCTGGTGTTGTATAAATAGCTGTATTCCCGTTTTTGGTCTTTACGTTTTCTTCGTCTAAATGCTGAAACAGATAACAAGTCTCTCCCCAAGCATCTCCAACACCCAAACTAATCAAAATCAGACTGACGAGACACAAACGAGAGAGAACCGAATTAGTAGTAAATCGGTTGTAAGTAGGTCTAACCGTTAGAGATAAGTTCGAGATACGTTGGATATTCGTTGGTTGTTGTACTGACATCGCCCTAACCGCACTATACTCGCCTTTTGCAAAAATTTGCATGACCAACTTGACCAACTTGACCAAATTGCCAAAAATTTGCATGGCAAAAGTGGCAAAAGTGGCAAAAATGGCAAAAATCTGCTTTGCACTATTTGCACTATTTGCACTTTCTGCAAAAATTTGCATGAGACTTTTGAGACTCTTGAGACTCTCGCCCCAAATCCCTTCTCTTTGCTCATTAATATTCTTTTTCATACCAATATTCTTCATACCAATATTTTTCATACCTATATTCCTTTTCACCCTCCCGGGCAAATTATATTTATCCATTTTACGCACCTACGCATCAGCGACAAGTAAGAGGAAAGTAAGAGACAAGTAAGAGGCAACTCGGACTCAATTGCCCTCCCGCCTGTATTTTTTTATTACTCTTTTTCATATCTTTCCTGTCTTTTTGTCCTTGTATTGTTTATTATATTTGGCAAATTCGTTTAATTCGCATAATTCGCCGTTTTTATTCCCTCAGTCCCTTCGTGAACCCCAAATTTACTTTTCTTTGTCATCCAACCCCAGTCTCGGCTCTTGTCCTTCAAAGAACTTTTTTGCGCTCAGCGGACTTACGACTTCTCTTCCGGTTTTAGCTTCTAATTCTTCTCGTGCTACTCTTGCCACTTCTCCTCCTTCTGCCGCACATTGCTTATTTTCATCTAACGTCTTGGGGTCACGCGCTTTCGTGATACTGGTTGCCGACAACTCTGCTAACATATTCAACACTAATTCCTCATTCGTCATGTTGTCACGCAGATTCTCTTTCTTCAGCCCTTTGAACTTCTTATACTGCCGTGCAGTTTTTCCTGACCATGCTTGATAGATGATATCCGTCAGCGTTGCGTACTCTTGTCCTTCTTGTACTCCGTGCCGGTCCCATTGATCTGTCAAGTCTTTGCGAATCTCAATGCTCTTGAGGCGTTGGTTAATCCAATTATCCGAATACCCGAGACGTTTGTAATCCCGCAAAGCCTGCTGAATACTCAGTTCCGGATCTTGCAGTTGGTTCAAACGCTCTTGTCCTACTCGAGCGAGCCACAACTTAAACGGTTCTGCTTTCTTGCTCGGTATCGACTGTATGAGGCGCAAAATCTGCTCTGTATCAGCTACATCTGTAAGATATTTCTTACCATCCGCAGCTTGCAATTTCAGTTGGTTACAATTTGTAACCGACTCGTTTCCTTCCTTAGCAAGCCTATTTTTCAGTACTTTCCAATAAGTACGAGGATTAGCACTCTCCGTCAATACAGCAATCACATCCACCACCGAAAAGAACCATTTCTCTTGCTCGTCATCCCATACCGTGCGAATTCTCGACTGGTCAAAGAGTTTTATTGCTTCCTGTTGTGACATCTTATTTTGTATCTGTTTATTCTTTATTCTTTCCTGTGCTTTTGCCAAGTCTGCTTTGCAAATTGTACGATTTTTAAGATTTTGACAGGCTTATTTGGCATACACAGCCTAAAATCGTGCACAAAATTAATATTTTTATTTTAACCGTGCAAATATTTCCGCACTTTTCTCGCGCGTACAATAACTATGGACAGCCGTTTCTTAAAATTTCGCACATTTTATGTTGCAAAACATACAAAAAAAACATGCAAGACCTGTATTTTCGCAAAAAAACACGGAAACATTTGCGTATGTCAAAAAAAGTTTGTACCTTTGCAGCCGATTTGAACAAGTACTCTCGTCAGTATATGGGGCGCAACATATTCTCAACCGCGGTATTAGTGCTGTTGTCGGTATTCACACCGGCTTGTTGTGCTGCAACTATCGTACATAATTTCTCTTCAACCACGGGACGTTATTTCGGAGAAGGAAACACGTCCTGCACCATAAATTCCGACACCGTCTATACCTGCACCGGAAGCGGTGCGGTTTTTGCCAGCTACGGAGGTAGCAAAATAACTCTCTACATGAAAGAAAAGGACGACTGCGTCACTATCTCCCCTGCCATTGAGAACCTGACGGAGATGAAGATTTACTACTCGCGCACTGCTCCTTTGGATGAATATCACATAGAGGTGTATATCTCCACCGACAACGGCAGTTCCTGGACAAAATTGCCGGCTTCCCGCTTAAGCGACTCAAGATCATGGTATGTAAAAGTCCTTGTTCCCAAGAACAACAACATGGTCAGGATCGTCCATACGGACGATACAGAAATCGCGATAAGCCAGATTGAGTACTCCACTTCGGACTGTAATTGTTTCCCGTATTTCCCCGAATGAAAGTAGCAAACGACATATTGATTCCCGAACTGGCACGACTGTTGGAGGAGGAGAAAGAGGTGCGTTTTACGCCTTCCGGAAATAGTATGCGCCCGTTTATCGAGGGCGGAGTGGACAGCGTTGTTCTTGCGCCGCTCCACCGTTCGCCGCGGACCGGAGACATTATTCTGGCGCACGCCATTGCTCCGAGCGGTCAGACGGTCTATGTGCTCCACCGGCTGGTGCGCATCGAGCGGGACGAGAACGGCGAGGAGGCTTATATCCTCATGGGTGACGGCAATCTGGAGGGCGAGGAGGTCTGCTCCCGCAAAGACATCATCGGCCGCGTCATCGCCATCGAACGCCCAGACGGCAAGCACAAATGCCTCTCCCGCGGGAGACTATGGTACCACATGAAGCCTTGCCGCAAATGGCTTCTTAAAATCTATCGTAAGTGCGTATGAAAACGATTGAAGGATTCAGACTCCGCAAGTTAGGCAACGAGTACATCTTGGTTGGCGAGTCGATGGAGCTCATCAATTTCAACAAGATGATCACCCTCAACGAGACCGCCGGTTTCCTCTGGCAGCAGGCGGAGGAGCAGACCCGCACACGCGGTTCGTTCGACGCCACAGCGCTCTGCAAGGCGCTCTGCGACGAGTATGAGGTCCCGCCCTCGCAGGCGATGAGCGATGTGGAAAGCACGGTTGCTTCATGGCGTGAGACCGGCATCATTGAAGTCTGAACGGACACGCAACATTTTGACACAAAAGGGGGAAAATTTGCTTTTTCTCCTTTTTTTCTTGCACATATGCGCGAAAAGCTGTATCTTTGCACCTGAATTGATAACTATGCATAGCAAAACGCTATTATAAACCAATCTTTTGTTTAACTAAATTCTAAAACAATGAAGAAATTTTTCACATTAGCCGCTGCCCTTCTGGCAAGCTTCAGCTTGTGGGCAGCGTATCCAACAGCAACCACCACTTATGCGTTGGAAGATTTGACATTTACAGAGGAATCTCTCACGTATGAGAAAACAGGTTTGAGTGGCGATGCACAAAAGCTGAACAAAGTGCTGTACATTGATGTAGAGGTTCCTTGCGCTTCGGCAAACGGTAATCTGTATCTCCGCGGCACAAGTTCCAACACCGGACGTTTCGCTACCATCTGGGGCAGCAACGGTACAGCGCGCGACGAGGCTCGCAAAGTAGCCATGAAGAACGGCAACAGCGATGCTATCGCTTTCACAGAGGCAGATATTCTTGAGGATGGAGGCAAATACTACATCCGTTTCTCTTCTGCTGACGACAACGGCAGTTATTTCGATTACAAAATCAGCGGTTTCTCCTACGTTCTCAACGAGGCATGCGTAACCAAGGAAATTGACCATGTGGTAGAGACCCTTACCGGCGCGGCTGTCAACGGCGTGGCACTGGGCGAAACGGAGATGTCAACATTGCTTAATAACGGTGAGTTTGCAGACCCCGCTTCCTATGTAGAAGCTCCGACCGTTACCTTCACCGTTCAAACAAGCACCTATTATGTAGGCGAAGAGACACCTTCCACCAAGAGCAAGGACATCGATGTAGTAGCTGCACTGAACCCCGATGGCAAATGGCAGGCTCAACAAACTGTAGGCGAGCAAACCTACACCATCACCGCCGTTAAGCCCGCAACCGTTACCATCACTTACAAGGACGGCGAGACGGTTCTCGGCACCGAGGTGGTAGCCCAAGGCGAGACGTCCACCAAGCATGGCGAGTATGAGGTTAAGCCGCTGGCTGAGTTCCAAGGCTGGTACACCGATGCAGAGCTGACTTCCCAGGCTGACCTGAGCGCAACTGTCAATGCAGACATGGTTCTTTATGGCAAGTTCGTGAAGGCTTATGCTCTGTCGCTCAACATCGAGCAACTCGTACTCGACAACGGCAAGAAAGCCAACATTGACAGCATCCTCACCGCACGCGGCTATGAGTTCGCCAATATTGACCAGCTCGACTCGCTTGACGATGCAGAAGGCAAAACCAACCGCAACTATCCGTTCTTAGGTCTCAAACTCAAGAAAAAAGGCGCTTATGTAGGCTTCAATCTCCAAGCCGGTTCTACCGCCAAGCTGCGTTTCGGTAATGTAGCAGCTCCGTTCGTTATTGAGGTGAACGGCGAGAATGACACCATCACCGCTGATGCCGCTAATATCCATACCGACAGCATCAAGACCGAGGAGTACATTGCCGAGCAGGATGTTTATATCCGCATCCGTTGTCTTGAAGAGAAGAAGACCATCGTTATCAAGCAGATCATGATCAACGAGGAAATTGCTGCCGTTACGTTACCGGAGGCTCCGGCGCCGCAGAACTATACCATCACCATCGCTGAGGATATTGCAAACGGCGAAGTGGGCGCAAGCCATGCTACTGCGGAGGCAGGCGAAGTAATCACGCTGACCATTGAACCGGCAGTGGGTTACAAAGTAGAGGCTGTGAAGTACAACGACGGCGAGAAGGACAATGTAGTCGAGGCTGTTGAGGGCGAATATTCCTTCACGATGCCTGCTGCCAACGTAACCGTTTCCGCCACCTTCGTTGAGGACGGCGAGATTGTGCCGCAGCCGGAGATCTATACCATCACCGTTAATGCCGGTGATCACGGTACCGCAAGCGCACCGGTTAGCGAGTCGAGAGCCGACGAGCGTATCGTACTGACCATCGAACCCGACGAGGGATACCGCGTGGACGAAGTACTGGTCAACGGCGAGGGTCTGATGCCCGAGAATGGCGTTTACTCCTTCACGATGCCGGCAAAAGCGGTAGTCGTTACCGTTACCTTCGAGCTCATACCCGTTGAGCCGGATCCGGAACAGGGCCTCAACGACATTGACGCGGCTGCCAAGGCGGTTAAGCGTCTGGAGAACGGCATGCTCCTCATCGAGAAGGGCGGCAAGACCTTCAACGTAACGGGTGTCCGCATCCGTTAATCGGAAGGCTTATAGATACAAAAAATACGGCTCGGGAATGAGCCGTATTTTTTTGTGTTAGTAAGCGTGAGAGAATTACTCAGCGCTCTCGGTCGGCAGTTCTGCTGCGGGAGCCGTCTGCTCCACATGTACAGCAGGCTGGTCATCGGCAGTCTCCGACTGACCTTTGCTGAAACCGACTGCAACGATGGAGAACAGTGCGATGAGCGCGATGATGGTCCACGTTGCTTTCTCCAGGAAGTCAGCCGTCTTTGGGGCACCCATTACTTGGTTGCCGCTCGCAAATCCGGCTGCCAGCCCGCCGCCTTTGCTGTTCTGCACCAAAACAAGGAGCGTCAGCAGGATAGCAGCGATAACAATCAGGATTGTAAGAAATATGTACATAATCTTTAAAATTTAGTTTCCTAAATCTATTGCTTCAAACGCCTTTGAAGCCAAATCGGGTGCAAAAGTACAAAAAATAAATGACCTGTGCAAGTTTTTTTGCTAAAAATTTGCGTAATTGAAAAAAAAGCAGTAATTTTGTGCACTTTTTCGCGTAAAGTGAGGCAAGCGAGCCAAACTGACGCGCGGGGCTATCTGGTTTTGACAGCAGGTAGAACGGTTGTGTAAGCACGCCGAGCAATGAGGCAACGCTCGTAAATCTCGCTTCAAAACATAACTGGCAACACTTCTTATGCTCTCGCTGCCTAATCGAAGAATAGTAGATTGGCTTATTCGGGTGCAAGGCATCTGAACGGGACGTCACTCCAAGCCGTGTCTGTGGGCTGAATGGGTATAGTGGCGCAGAAATACACGGAATAGGGATCGCAGGCTGCGATACGGTCCCGAAACCTTAGCAGCTAAGCCGGTGGTTGGTGGCCTGGGTCTTGCCGCCGGACGAAAACCGAGGCCGGGATAAGCGTGTAGAAAGCACAAGTGTTCCTTGTTTGGACGCGGGTTCGACTCCCGCTAGCTCCACAAATTTAAGGCGCCGCAATTTGCGGAGTACATTAAATGACCTCGGGATGTAAACCAAGCCGTAGGCTGTTTGCAGACCGAAGAGCGGAGGCACAAGTTGCCCGTCCATTTAGCGAAGCGGTATGGACAATCGCACACTTGTTGCCGAACGCGAGGGGTATTAGCTCAGTTGGTAGAGCGCAACGTTCGCAATGTTGAGGTCAGGGGTTCGACTCCCCTATGCTCCACAAATGGCATTGGAAATCCGAGAAATAGGGACGAAACGTGAGTTACGGCGGTTCATACAGTTCGCCAACGATCTGTATCGCGACTGCCCGTACTACTGCCCGCCTTTGTTCTTTGACGAGATGAACTGCTTTGAGCCGGAGAAGAACCCCGCGCTCGAGGTGTGCGAGTACCGGCTGTGGATGGCGTACCGCGACGGTGCACCCGTCGGTCGCATCGCCGGCATCATCAACCGCCGCGCGAACGAGAAATGGGGATTCAGGCACGTACGTTTCGGATGGTTCGATTTCGTGGACGACCCGGAGGTGAGCAAGGCGTTGCTCGACACGGTAGCCGCATGGGGCAAGGAACGCGGCATGGACGCGCTCAACGGTCCGGTCGGGTTCACTGATTTTGACCATGAGGGACTGCTTCTGGAAGGTTATGACTACCCGGCGGTGATGGCGTCTCTGTACAACTACCCGTACTACGTGCGCCACATAGACGCATACGGTCTGCGCAAGGAGGCTGACTGGATAGAGATACAGGTCTATCCGCCTAAAGCATGCCCCGAGCGGCTGGAGCGGATTGCCAATATAGTTAAGGAACGCTCGCACGTACACGTAGTGAAGGTCAAGAACTCCCGCGAACTGGTGCGTCGGTTCGGGATCCAGTACATGGACGTCATCGACGAGGCATACCAGAAGCTCTATAACTTCCAGCCGATGACGGTAGCCCAGAAGAACTACTACAAGAACATGTATTTCCCGATCCTCAATTTCGATTTCGTGACCCTCGTGGTGAACGAGCAGAACGACATCGTGGGTGTGGGTCTGGGCATGCCGGACATATCGGACGCCTTGCGCAAGTGCGGCGGCAAGCTGTTCCCCTTCGGCTGGTACCACCTCATCAAGGCACTCAAGGCGAAGCAGATGCACTCTTTCAGTTTCCTGCTCATCGCCGTGCGCCCCGACTATCAGGACAAGGGCATCAACGCCCTCTTCTTCCAGGACCAGATACCCGTCATCAACGAGTACGGCATCCAGATACTGGAGACGACCAACATCCTGGAGACGAACACCAAGAACATAGCGAACTTCACCCAGTTCGACCACAAGGTACACAAACGCCACCGCGCGTACATCAAGGAGATATAAACCGTTCGGGGTATGACAAAGGCGGAGGTGACAGAAAACACATACCAGGCGGCGGACGCCAAACTGCGCGCCTACATCCGGTCGAAAGAGATGCGGCCGTCCAAGGTACGCAACATGGTACTGAGGCAGGTGTGCATCCTCAAAAAGCCGTTCACGGCAGACCAATTAGTGAAGGCGTGCGAGGCGGACAGGATCTCCGTCGGGACGGTATATAACTCGCTACGGCTGTTTGTGGACGCAGGCATTCTGCGGGGCACGAACCGGCAGCGCGGCCAGATAGCCACCGAGTACGAGCTGCAGACCGACAAGGACTGCGTCATGCAGATCATCTGCACCCGATGCGGCAGAGTGGCGCGGATAGACGACAAAGCGGTACACCACCTGGTGACGACGAGGAAGTACTCGAATTTTAACATGGCGCATTTCTCCCTCTACGTTTATGGAGAGTGCAAGATATGCCGCAGACTGACAATGATAGCACAACAATGACAACGACCACAATATATTGGATTCTCTTCCTGGGCATCGCCCTGATCAGCTGGGCGGTCTCTGCATCGTTAGAGCGCAAGTTCAAGCGGTACAGCGAGGTTCCGTTGCGCATGACGGGCAAGGAGGTGGCGGAGAAAATGCTGCACGACAACGGCATTTACGATGTGCAGATCACCTGCGTCTCCGGCACACTGACGGACCATTACAACCCGGCGAACAAGACCGTCAACCTCTCGCGCGAGGTATATGAGGGCGCCAATATATCCGCGGCAGCGGTTGCGGCGCACGAGTGCGGTCACGCCGTGCAGCACGCGCATGAGTACGCACCGCTGAAGATGCGGTCGGCTCTGGTGCCGGTAGTGTCCTTCTCCAGCCGGTGGATGACGTGGATCCTGCTGATCGGCATGCTGACGCTCCAGACCTTCCCGCAACTGATGATGGTGGGTATCGCCCTGTTCGCGACGACGACGCTGTTCTCCTTCATCACCCTGCCGGTTGAGGTCAACGCCTCGCAGCGCGCGGTTGACTGGCTCCGCGAAGCGGGTATCACCGACAGCGAGACCACTCCCATGGCGTCCGATGCCCTGCACGCCGCAGCCTACACATATGTCGTAGCAGCCCTTTCCTCCCTCGCTACGCTCATATACTACATACTGATCTTTTTAGGAGGAAGAAGAGATTGAAAGAACGGCCCCGTAGCTCAATTGAATAGAGTGTCAGATTCCGGTTCTGAAGGTTCTGGGTTTGAGCCCCAGCGGGGTCACTTCGCGTTCGGCAACAAGTGTGCAATGGTTTATACCGCTCTGCTAAATAAACGGGCAACTTCTTAGCTCCAAAGGAGCACGATCTTGCAAGTTGGTGCCTCCGCTCTCCCCACAAATATAAAATTTGCGGGGATTTTTCTTTTTTCTCTATTTTTATTTGCATATTTCAAAAAAAAGCACTATCTTTGCAGGCGAATTACACATAATGTGTACTCCAATACACGCAACCCTATAAACTTAATCACGACTAACACACCATGAGACGGACACAAATCCTCATAGTACTTCTGTTTGCCCTAACCGTCCGCGAAGCGGGTGCTGATAGCGCCCCCCCTATTCGTCAGTGGCAAGATAACTCATCTGTCCAGTTTCCGGCTCCCGCCTTCCGGAGCCAGCAGATCGTGCCGCCCGTCTCGCGGTACGAGGGAAAGGTGTATATGCCGTTCAGCAGTGCCGCGCCGTCAGCGAGTTCACCGGCGGCAAGCGCCACCGCCCCAGCGGAGCAGAAAAAGAGACCCGGGGCAATGAGGAACGGGTTTATTAACGGTCCTGAAGGTCCAAAGGGTCCTTCTCCCGTCGGTGAGCCGTGGATCATGGGAGTTTTAGCAATGATGATGGTTGGATGGAGAGCGATAAAGAGGAGGAAAGGGATTGGTGACAGGTAATTAAAAAGAAGAATAAGGAACCGGCATCCGATGCCGGGGAAAAGAAGAAAAACACCAAGAGGAAAAACATACAAAACATTGCGAATAATGAAAAACATGAGAAACATGAGAAGTTTACGAAATATAATGGTATGCCTGAGTGCCATGCTGACGCTTGGCAGCGTTGAGGCATGGGGGTGGACTTTTAATTGTCCTTATTTGTACTACAACAATTCCGATGGTTGGAGCAAAGTGATGATGCTTATGTACTACAAAAATGGTAATGGAGATACTGATAAAGCCACACAAGGTTTTGCTTTTACTCAAATACCCAACACTAACCTTTGGTTTTGCAAAGCTAATGAAAATAGAGGGACTGAACTTTCCGGATATGTATGGGGTATCGCTGATGCCACCGGTGGAGATTATGCATGGAAAAAAGAATCCGACGAAGGATGGGATGCACGCTGGGGTTGGTTGACAAGTAATTGCAACGACCACTATGCTGGAACGAGTCAAGAGAATTTAGGATATAATACATATTATATCACTTCATCGGGGCACACACTCACTATAGAGAAAAAAGCCGACGATGGTAACTGGTGCGAAAATACTCTACCTGAATATTCCGCATACTTAAAAGTAAAGAAAAGTGAGGATGGAGGTTCTTCTTATCCCACTACAATTACTTCTGGACCTTGGCCAGGGTCAATAACACTACAAGGTACCAAAATCAAGAGGAACGGAGACAAACATTCCGATTTAACGCCAAATGGTTCTCGTACAGGAGATGAAGCGGCAAGCGCAACTACATCCGGAAGTCAAGCTACATATAACAACAATATTGTCACTGGTCTTGTTACAATGACTCTCAACTCCGTTACTGATGATGCCTATGAGTTTGCCGGATGGGGAACAGGAAGCACACCTACACAAAGTGGGAATACATACGAATATCATATTACTGCAAATACCACCTATTATGCATTCTTCAAGCGTAAGCGGTTTGCGGTGACATTTGCGCCGAAGGGGACTTACGGAACAAGCACCGTGAGTGCTACTATTAGTAGTACCGGATTAACCTCTGGTAATTCGTATAACTACGGAAATCGCGTCACTTTTACTGCCACTCCGGCAACCGGATATAAGATTGAAGGATGGTATAGCGATGCGGGTTGTACTGCTTCGCTCAGCAACGGTACTAACACCACCTATACGGTTGCCTCGCTGACCGCTGCAGCTAATGTATATGTTAAGTTTATACCGAAGCAAAGCACACTGACTTTAGATTACCAGAACACTTCAGGCGGATGGGAATCCAACGGAAGTATCAGCAATGCCGGTTCGCTGACGGGTACGTATGACTCGGCGATGCCCACTCTGACCGGCACCATGCCTTCCGCCCGAAACGGTTGGGCGTTCATGGGTTTCTACTCGGAGCCTAACGGCGGCGGTACCATGTACTACAATGCAAATGGAACGAGTGCTCGGAATTGGGATAAAGATCAAGATGGAGGAACCGTGACACTCTATGCGCATTATGCGAAAGCGGAGGTGACGAGTGTGACGTTTGATAACGATATTGTCAATCCATCTACTACCGTGACTGTGACAGCGAATATATCCCCCACTCCGACGGGAAGCACGCATGTGTGCTGGCGGTTGTTGCGCCCCAACGGCAATGAGACCGATCATCAGCCGAGTTTCGCTAATGGCGGGAGCGGGAATGTTGCGACCTTTACCGCACCGGAAAATCCGGGCAGTTACAAGGTGGAAGCCAAGCTCTACACAGGCGCAGGCAGCCCGCACTCTGACAGTGACGAATTGCTGAGTGTGCAGACGGGTACGTTCCAAGTGGCAGGTCCTCATACCATCACCGTGGAGTACAAATGCGGGGATGAGGTGATTGCCCCGTCCGTGTCGATGAGCGGAAAGCCGTTGGAATGGACGGCTGTGGAAGCCCCGGACGATATTTTCGGCTATAGTTTCAGCGAATGGGAAGCCGGCGACGGAATAACGCTTGAGTCAAGTGTGGGGACAAGAGCTAACCAATTCAAAGCCTCCTACGACGGCGGTAAGCTGACGGCTAAATATACAAAGATTGACTATATTTATTTCAAGAACACATTAGGTTGGAGCGGTGTACACGTTTATTTCTACACTTCTGATAAGTATTGGGATAACACAACTTATGGTTCCGGTTCTCAGAAGGAAAAGATATTCGATGGAACGAAGCCTCACTACGACGAAAAACGTGGTTCACTTACACAGATTGAAGGAACCGATATATGGTACTTTGATGCAGGCGCGATTGGTTGCGCCGATTGGACGCATATTGTGTTTAATGCAAATCGCCAAGATAATTATGAGTGGTTTGAAAAAACCGAATTGGTAAGACGCGGGGACTACAAAAAAGGAACACCTTTGTTTATACCCGCTGATAAGACAGAGTACAATCCTAATGAAAAGAATGTAAGTGGAAAGACTGCAAAGTATTATAATCAGGGTTACTGGGTTAACTATCTGGGAGCAAGAACAGGATACGCATTGGAGATATACAAAGACGATGGTAGTACCTTAATCAAGACTATTGATTTTCAATCCGAAGATAAAAGGATGCCAATGGAAATCACTACAGATCTGGAAGCGGACCATATCTACAAGTTCTGTGTCAAGCGAGATGGCAATGTCAACGGTGATGTGTATTACGGAAATACAGGTACCATGAATTTCAGCAATCATGGTCAATCTACGCCGTGGGCGTTCACTAATTATCCCGGAAAATGCACCTTACAAACTACTGCTTCGGGTAATTATACATTCCACTTAACATACGCTAAATCAGAAAGCAGTGGACACGACTTACGTATAGCGATAGAGTATCCGATTGCGGATGGGGACTACCGGTTGGTTTATACGGATGATACACGCACGGCAGCAAGTAAGGGCGGCAAGCCGTCGGCGATAGTGAGCAAGGCAGCGGGCGGCAGAGATACCGTGTCCTTCTTCGTGCGCCACGACAAGAACCCAAGACTATACATCCAGAAATCGACCGTTGCTTCCGATGGAACCATCACTTGGTCGGAATATCCGACGCCGGGTAGTGCAACCAATAAGATTACGGGTAGTATAGCAAGCGCCCTTTCGGCGACGGGCGTATATAATTTCAATCTGGTCATGGACGGTTCCGGCGGTTTGAGTGTCGCGAGTGCCGAGTCCTATACGGGTAATTACTATATCCGT
The DNA here is from genome assembly GCA_002369075.1 of Bacteroidales bacterium UBA3808. Lineage (GTDB taxonomy): Bacteria > Bacteroidota > Bacteroidia > Bacteroidales > Paludibacteraceae > Colicola. The sequence continues at coordinate 18,595 of DFEG01000033.1, forward strand.
ACGGACGCAGCGAACAACAAATGGGACAACTACCGCGCGACGGATCACATGATGACCTATTCGGAGTACTCCAAGACTCACAGCGACTATACCCACTACTGGATGGCGCACGTCGGTAATAGCACCAACGTGAAATGCGTGGTAGCCAATGACTATAGCCCGTGTATTTCCGACACGCTTATTCAATCCGACCACCGCGGAGGCGACGACAACCATGTGGATGGGAACGGAGAGATCCAAGCAGAAGCCAATATACGCTTCATGTGGAATCAGGATGAAAATAATGTTTACCGCGCGTATCTGGCTCCGGCGAAGAACGATGGCTCCAAGTTCCTGGTGCTCAGCGGACAAGCAAATGAGCTGTTAGACGAAAACGGCAATGCACTACAGGAAGATAAGGAAAAGGAGCAAGCCGGTTACAACCATAAGGCGCCGGATAACTCCGTTCAGTTTGTGGATAACGAGAACTGGATATACGAGACAACGGTGCAAGTCGTTCCGTCGTCCTATGTCAAACTGTACGCCTCGTTTCACAATGCCACGTTCTATTACAAAGGTGCAGCAGGTGATTTCAGCAGTGCAAACGCGATCCAACTCATCACCGGTACCGGCGGAGCCCAAAAAGTGCGTGTGATCTATGATTTCAAGACCGACCGTCTTGTATGCGCGATGCTGCCCAGCGGAAATGTCACGGTGGCTACTCCCATCAATGCGGATGTGATGTTTATACGTGAGCATCAAGGAGACATAGACCAACTGACTTTCTCTTCCGGAGGTAATCTATCCTCCATCAAAACCGCTTACGGCGTAATGCGTTTCAACAAATGGACGCTGAACAACAAGAGTGCCGTCAACACAGGCACCAAGGAGGTTCCTGTTCACGCTCCCTTGGGCGCACCGCTCTCGATTTACGAGAGGAGTATGTATTTCGTTTCCTTCCCGTTCAAGGTCAATCTGGAAGAGGTGTTCGGTTTCGGTCAATACGGTGTCCATTGGATTGTGCAGCGCTACCGCGGTGATCTTCGTGCAGAAAAAGGCTTCTGGGCGGAGAGTGACAGTTTCTGGGAGTTCATATGGGACCGCCGAGGGGTTACGCTTGAGCCCTATGAGGGTTACCTGCTGACCTTGGATATGGACCAGTTAGGCGAGTCGTCGTCCGTCTGGGCGAATGACAACGAGCGTGCGGAGTTGTTCTTCCCGTCGTCCGGCACAATGCCGACTATCAGCAGTGCGAGTGTCACATGTACCATTCCGGCTCACAAATGTACCATAGACCGGAGCAGTGAAGGTCTGCCGGATACCGGTGACCCGAGTACCTCGTACAACCGTACAATCTATGACAGCCACTGGAACGTGATCGGCGTACCGACCTACGTGAACACGACGGGCAGTAATTTTGCGCAGAATACTTGGATAACAGTCAGCGACAGTTGCCCAAACTTCCTATACACATGGAACGCGGATGACAACACCCTGACCGCAGTAGATGGCGACGGCTATAATTACCACGCGATGAATGCCTATATAGTGCAGTACTACGGTACAATCACCTGGGCAGCCAACAGCGGTTCGCCCTATGTAGCCCGTAAGACCTACAGCGGGAAGCCGAAGAAGATCAGCCTGCGGTTAGAGTTGCAGCAGAACGAGAAGGTGCTCGACCAGACTTTTGTCAAGCTGAGCGAGGACGAGGAAGTCAGCGCCGATTTCCAGTTCGGCGAAGACCTGTGCAAGGAGTTCTACAACAAACCGGCTATCTACACCAAGATTGACGAAGTAGCCGCCGCCGGTAACACGCTGCCGATGAGCGATCAGGTGACGACCGTTCCTGTAGGCGTGAGCCGGATTACGGCAGGCGAATATACGTTCTCCATCCCGGAGGGGACGGAAGGTGTAGGCGTGGTGCTGGTCGATAAGGAGACAAACACACGTACCAACTTAGGGCTGACGGACTACAGCGCGTATCTGGAGGAAGGTACCCACGAGGGACGGTTCGAGATAGAGATCTCTCCGATAAGCCAAGTAGCGACCGACCTCACCCCGACCCTCTCCCAAGGAGAGGGAGAAAAAGCCCGCAAAGTGCTGATAGACGGCGTGCTGTATATCGTCCGTGACGGGAAGGTATATGACGCGACGGGAAGAATGAAAAGTGAAAAATGAAGAATGAAGAATGAAAAGTGAAAAGTGAAAAATGCCTTCGTAGATTAAGAAAAAGCGCAGCAAAATGCGCTTTTTCTTGCATATGTCAAATTTTTGTTGTACCTTTGCAGTCGTTAAACTGTTAAATCGTTAAGCTGTGTATCTAAACATACTCAAATCAAAAATTCACCGAGTACAGGTGACAGAAGCGAACCTGGACTATATCGGTTCGATCACCATTGACGAGGCACTCATGGAGGCAGCCGGTATCTATGCAGGCGAGCGGGTGCAAATAGTCGATAACACCAATGGAGCGCGCATAGAGACCTACGTGATTCCGGGCAGACGCGGGAGCGGATGTATCTGTATCAACGGCGCCGCCGCACACCGCGTGAACGTGGGCGACACCGTCATTATCATGGCGTACGCGCTGATGGAGCCGGAAGAGGCCAAAGCGTTCAAGCCGAGTATCGTTTTTCCCGGAGAGGGGAACAGGTTAGTTGAGAGTTGATGGCATTCTTTGAACTACATAGCGAGGCAAAGAGCGTAGGGGCACGTGCGGGTGTGATCCACACCGACCACGGAGACATAGCGACCCCTATCTTCATGCCGGTGGGTACCGTCGGCACCGTCAAAGGCGTGCAACGCAAAGAGCTGGAGGAGGATATCAAGGCACAGATCATTCTGGGCAATACCTACCACCTGTACTTGCGTCCCGGTACAGAAATTCTGCATAAGGCAGGTGGTCTGCACCGTTTCGAGGGTTGGCAGCGTCCTATTCTGACAGACAGCGGCGGTTTTCAGGTGTTCAGTCTGACGGACATCCGCAAGATGACGGAAGAGGGCGTGCGATTCAGCAGCCACATCGACGGCCGCAAACTGCTGTTCACCCCGGAGAGCGTAATGGACATAGAGCGCGAGATAGGCGCCGACATCATGATGGCGTTCGACGAGTGCTGTCCGGGCACGGCGGATAAGAAATACGCCAAGGACTCGATGGAGCGCACGCACCGGTGGCTCGACCGCTGTATTGCGCGTTTTGACGGTACGGAGGACCTCTACGGCTACCGACAGCACCTTTTCCCCATCGTACAAGGCTGTACCTATACGGATTTGAGACAGGAGGCGTCCAAGCGGCTGCGTGACCTCGACAGGGACGGTTACGCCATCGGCGGTCTGGCAGTAGGCGAACCGACGGAGGTGATGTACGAGATGATCGAAGTGTGCAACGATATTCTGCCTGTGGAGAAACCCCGCTACCTGATGGGTGTCGGTACGCCGTGGAACATATTAGAGGCTATCGAGCGGGGCGTGGACATGTTCGACTGCGTGATGCCGACGCGCAACGGACGGAACGGAATGATCTTCACATGGCAGGGCGTAATGAACCTGAGGAACAAGAAATGGGAGGACGACTTCACGGAACTCGATCCGTACGGCACCTCTTATGTCGATCACGCTTATACAAGAGCCTATGCGCGGCACCTGATCCACGCACAGGAGATGTTAGGGCTGGAGATCCTGTCGATACATAACTTAACGTTCTATCTCGACCTCGTCCGTCAGGCAAGAGCACATATACTGGCCGGTGATTTCAGCGAGTGGAAAGCGGCGGTCTTGCCGCATATCACAGCGAGGCTTTGATTGGTAATTGAAACGATTGGATTGGTATATTATCAAGAAATTTCTGGGCACATTCTTTTTCTCGATAGTGCTCATTTTGTCTATCGCGATTGTGTTTGACATGACGGAGAAGATGGACGATTTCTTCGAGGGGCAAGTACCGTTCCGGGAGATTATACTGGACTATTACCTGCCCTTCATTCCGTACTACATGAACATGTTCAGTTCGCTGTTCATCTTCATCTCCGTCATTTATTTCACGAGTAAGCTGGCGGGCAACTCGGAGATCATCGCCATGCTTGCGTCGGGCGTGAGTTACCACCGTCTGATGGTTCCGTACGCTGTTTCGGCGGGTTTGTTGTTCGTGTTGGGGATGGTCCTTGGCGGCTGGGTCATACCGCGCAGCAGCGAGCGGATGCTACGGTTCACGGACAAATATATCGAGCATTACACGACGGAGAACGCGCGCAACATACAGTTAGAGGTAGAGCCGGGCACCATTCTGTACATGGAGTCGTTCCGCAAATACAACTGCATCGGCTACCGCGCGTCGATCGAACGATTCGAGGGAAAGACCCTCGTTGAGCGCACGACGGCGGACAGGATCTACTACGACTCGCTGGAGTACTGGCATCTTGAGAATTACACGCAGCGCACTTTCACCGGCATGCGCGAGAGTCTGGAGCGCGGTGAGCGCAAAGACATAATTCTGCCTATTATCCCCGACGAGCTTTTTATCACCGCGCAGCAGGCTCATGAGATGACCACGCCCGAGCTGAGACACTACATGAACCGTCAGCGTCAGAGGGGCAGCGGCAATGTGAAAGCGTTTGAGGTGGAGTACCACAAGCGCTGGTCGTCTCCTCTCGGGGCGTTCATCATGACGCTATTAGGCGTGACGATGAGCAGCCGGAAGGTGCGCGGTGGAATGGGGAAGAACTTAGGTATCGGTACCGTCCTGACCGCCGCGTATATCCTGTTTTCGACGGTGAGCACGACTTTCTCTGTCAATAATGTGATGAGTCCTTTCATGGCGGCGTGGCTGCCGAATATCGTGTTCTTGCTGATTTCGATACCGCTGTACATACGGGCAGCGAGGTAGGACACCCCCCAGCCCCCTCTCAGAGGGGGAGAAGAGCTGTCGCAAAGATGCGACAGAAGGGAAAGACGAAAAGGGAGAGAGGAAAATAAAAAAGAGACGCGGATGCGTCTCTTTTCGTTTAGCGGAGCTCGATACGGCGGCGCTCCATTCCGTTTCCTACTTTGGCGTACAAGCGGTACGTACCGGGGTTGAGTTCAAACTCAGCGTAGTTTCCGCGTTCCTTGAGCAGGAGTTTTCCGTCCATTGAGTAGATCCTGGCTTCCTGCATCTGGATAGATGTTACTACCAGGGTGTTCTCACGGAAACGGACCGTGAAGTTATCGTTGGTGTTCTTAGCGGCATAGGTTAAGGTACCTCCTGCTACCAACGATACGATGGCTAACAGACTAATTAATACCTTTTTCATAATTGTATAATTTAAAAGATCATTTTCACGAGTTAACGCACTCGCTTGCGTCGGGACTTCTAATGAGGTTTCACACCCTTCTTTTGAAATCCGGTGCAAAATTACTGCCTTTTTGCGAGACGACCAAATTTTGGGACAAAAATATGTTATAAAGCATAAAAATGCTGTTTCGAGTTGGCAAAATGAGCAGAAAAATGCATGCGCGCTTGCGTATGTCGAAAAAAAGTTGTACCTTTGCAAGCTATTTATTGCGCGAGCCCTTCCCGTGTACACGAGACACCCCCATATATAAGAGAAGTACTCGCGCAAATATGCGCGAGAAAGATTATGCAGAATATACGAAATATAGCAATTATTGCACACGTCGATCACGGCAAAACGACCCTGGTCGATAAGATGCTGTACACAGCGAATGTGGTCAAACAGCAGCAGTCAGAATTCAGCAATCAGCCCCAGGAGCTGATTTTGGACAACAACGATCTGGAGCGCGAGCGCGGAATAACCATCCTCGCGAAGAACGTCGCTATCGAGTACAAGGGCGTGAAAATCAACGTGATAGACACTCCGGGTCACGCGGACTTCGGCGGCGAGGTGGAGCGCGTACTGAACATGGCAGACGGCGTGCTGCTGCTGGTCGATGCCTTTGAGGGTCCGATGCCGCAGACACGTTTTGTGCTACAGAAGGCGTTGGAGTTAGGGCTGAAACCGATCGTGGTGATCAACAAAGTGGACAAACTGAACTGCCGTCCGGACGAGGTGCAGGAAGAGGTGTTCGACCTGATGTGCAACCTCAATGCGACAGACGACCAGTTGGATTTCCAGACCTTATACGGGTCTGCGAAGAACGGCTGGATGTCGAAAGACTGGAAGAAACCGACGAGCGACCTGACGGACCTGATGGACGCCATCATCGAGTACATCCCTGCGCCGGAGGACAATCCCGGCACGCCGCAGATGCTGGTGACGAGTCTGGACTATAACAGTTACGTGGGCCGTATCGCCATCGGTCGCGTACACCGCGGCGAGTTCAAGGACGGACAAGCCGTGACACTCGCCAAGAAAGACGGCACTATGGTCAAGACGAAGATCAAGGAGCTGCACACGTTCTCGGGCATGGGTCATGTGAAGACCGATGTGGTGAAGAACGGCGACATATGCGCGATGATCGGTATTGACGGATTCGAGATAGGCGACACCGTCTGCGACGCAGAGAACCCCGAACCGCTGAAACCGATTGCGATAGACGAGCCGACGATGAGCATGACGTTCTGCATCAACGACAGTCCTTTCTTCGGTCAGGACGGCAAGTACGTGACCAGCCGCCATATCCAGGACCGGTTGAACAAAGAGCTGGAGAAGAACCTTGCACTACGCGTAGAGAAAGGTGCGGAGGAGAGCAGCTGGCGTGTGTTCGGCCGCGGCGTTCTGCATCTGTCGGTGCTCATCGAGACCATGCGCCGCGAGGGCTACGAGCTGCAAGTAGGCCAGCCGCAGGTGATCGTCAAAGAGATCAACGGCGTGAAATGCGAGCCGGTGGAGAGCCTGACGGTGAACACGCCGGAAGAGTGCAGCGGCAAGATCATCGAGTTCGTTTCCACCCACAAGGGCGAGATGACGAAGATGGAGATGGTGAACGACCGCGTACATTTAGAGTTCACCATCCCGAGCCGCGGCATCATGGGCATGCGTACCTACGTGATGAACGTGAGTGCCGGCGAGGCAATCATGGCACACCGTTTCTTGGAGTACCAGCCGTGGAAAGGCGAGATCGTGAAACGTAACAACGGTTCACTCATCGCCATGGAAGCAGGTACCGCCTATGCGTACGCTCTGGACAAGCTGCAAGACCGAGGCAAGTTCTTCATCGACCCGCAGGAAGAGGTGTACGCAGGCCAGGTGGTAGGCGAGAACGCCAAGGAAGGCGACATCGTGATCAACGTGACCAAGAGCAAGAAACTGACGAATATGCGTTCGAAGAGCGCAGACGACAAAGCCGTGCTGCCGCCGCCCGTACGCATGAGTCTGGAAGAAGCACTCGAATATATCAAAGAAGACGAGTACGTAGAAGTAACCCCGCACGCGATGCGCATAAGGAAGATCATCCTTGACGAGTTGGAGCGCAAACGCGCAGGTCGGGTATAAGACCGCGGCCTATAGCCGCTCAAAGTAGAAAGACCGCTTCGCTAAAAGACAATAGACAAAACACGAACGGTCCTTAATCATAAGAATTTTTGACAAAAATTATTATATTATGAAAATTGAACAAAGTGAATTGAAAGACCTGAAGGCCGTGATTACGCTCACCATCGAGCCCGCCGACTATCAGGAGGAAGTTGCAAAGCAACTGAAAGAAGTACGTCACAAAGCCCAGATGCCGGGTTTCCGTCCGGGCATGGTACCGGCAGGACTTGTCAAGAAAATGTACGGCAAGGGCATTTTAGCAGACGTGCTGAACAAGAAAGTGGGCGAGGGCCTGCAGAAACATATCGAGGACAACAAGTTGCAGATCCTGGGCGATCCGCTGCCGAGCGAGGCATCTCCGAAGATCGACCTCGACAACGAGGATACCTTCACCTTTATGTTCGACATCGCCGTGGCTCCGGAGTTCGACGCCAAGCTGAACGGCAAGAACAAAGTAACGGAATACACGATCACGGTGACCGACGAGATGGTACAGAAACAGGTAGAGGCCTACGCCAACCGTTTCGGCGAGTACACCCCGGAGGACAAGGAGAAAGGTATCAAAGCCGAGATGAAACCCTGCGCCATCGACGCAGAGCTGTTCGCCAAGGTCTATGGCACTGACACTCCGAAAGACGAAGCCGCTTTCCGCGCACGCATCAAGAGCGACATCGAGAAGAGCATGGCAGAGGACAGCAAGTACCGTTTCGGTCTGGATCTCAAGGCAGCCATCATGAAGAAGATGGAGAAAGTGGAGTTCCCTGAGGATTTCCTGAAGAGATGGGTGCTCGCCACCAACGAGAAGATGACCCAAGAAGAGCTCGACAAGGACTTCGGCAAAATGCTCGACGAGCTCAAATGGCATCTGGCAAAAGACCAGTTGATGAAAGAGTACCAGATCGACGTGCAGAAAGAGGATGTCGAGGCCTATGCGAAGGAGATCGCCAAGATGCAGTTCATGCAATACGGTCTGATGAACATAGAAGAGGAGTATCTGCAGAACTACGCAAACGAGTTCCTCAAGAACGAGGACCAGCTGCGCGGCATCGTGGAGCGCGTGGTAGAGAACAAGATCTACGAGCACCTCAAGGGCATCGTGAAGATCGAGCCCAAGACGGTTTCGCAAGAGGAGTTTGGCAAACTGTTTTAATCAAGACCGCAGGCACAGCCTGCTCAAAGTAGAAAGACCGCTTACGCTCAAAGAAGAAAGCACCATGCGGCTTTGAGTCCACTATTGTGGACGGTCTTTTGTCTTTCGACTTTCTACTATTATGACACACATACATTTCATAGCTATCGGAGGAGCGGCAATGCACAACTTGGCATTGGCCGTTGCCTCCAAGGCGGGATACAAGGTAACGGGCTCGGATGATGAAATCTTCGAGCCTGCTTTGTCTCATCTGCGTGATGCGGGTCTTCTGCCCGACGAGACAGGATGGCATCCCGAGCGCATCACGCGTGACATAGACGCTATTATATTAGGAATGCACGCGCGCGAGGACAACCCCGAGTTAGTCAAAGCCCGCGAGTTGGGGATAAAGATTTACTCTTTCCCCGAGTATTTGTACGAGCAGACGAAAGACAAGATCCGCATCGTCGTGGGCGGCAGTCACGGCAAGACCACCACGACGAGCATGATCCTGTATGTGCTGCAGCGCCTCGGCATCGAGGCGGATTACATGGTAGGCGCGCAGATAGAAGGTTTCGAGCGGATGGTACGGCTGTCCGACACCGCCAAGTATGCCGTGTTTGAGGGTGACGAATACCTGACTTCCCCACTCGATTTGCGGTCCAAGTTCCTTTGGTACCACCCGCACGTAGCTATCCTGACGGGTATCGCGTGGGATCATATCAACGTGTTCCCAACCTTCCCGGAATATGTCGATACGTTCCGTAAGTTCGTTCACTCGATTGAGCCCAACGGCAGTTTTATCTACTATCAGGGCGACGAGAACCTGCGTGCAATTGCCGAAGGGGCACGCAAGGATATCACCTGTATCCCTTACGATGCCTATGAAGGCAAGGTGGAGATGCAGGTGTTCGGTAAGCACAACATGCAGAACCTGCAGGCAGCTATGTTAGCGTGCCACTGCATCGGCGTAGCGCCGGACGATTTCTACCGCGAGATCAGCACGTTCACGGGCGCGAGCAACCGCCTGGAGAAGATATGCGAGACGGAGACGAGTGTGGCATACAAGGACTTCGCCCACTCGCCGTCCAAACTCAAAGCTACCATCAACGCCGTGCGCGAACGCTATCCGGATAAGAAACTCATTGCCTGCATGGAGCTCCACACCTTCAGCAGCCTGATGGCGGAATTCCTGCCACAATACAAAAACTGCATGGCGGAAGCGGATGTCGCGTATGTGTATTTCAACCCAAAAGTTATCGAGCATAAACGTCTCACTCCGATCACTAAAGAAGAGGTCCGTGACGCGTTTGGCACGAAAAATATAGAGGTATTCACGGAGAGCGCGGCGTTACAGGAGCGTCTGAAGGGTTTAAGCTATACTAACACCGCGCTGCTCATGATGTCCAGCGGCACTTTCGACGGGATTAACGTAAAAGAGTTTGCGCAACAATTAATCAACCAATAAGATGAAAAAGATCATATTGACTATTTTCCTCGCCGTCATGGCTTGCGGGGCGCAAGCACAGTGGAGTCTCGGTGCTTCCGCCGGCGGCGATTATAACTGGTACTCCATCAATACCCAGTACCAGAACGACTACCATTATGAAGGCGCATGGGGATGGAGCGCCGCTATCTTCACTCAGTACCAATTCAAGCCTTGGGTGGCCCTCCGCGCAGAGGTGGAGGGATCGTCCAAGAATTACAGGTTTACCCGATCAGGCGCGTACAAGGGTACGCATTACAATTATTACAATACCTATGTACAACTGCCTGTGATGGCCAAGTTCATGTTCGGTAGCGAGAAAGTACACGGTTTTGTGAATGTAGGTGTATATGCAGGCTATTGGGCAGGCAGCCGGATGAAGGGGCAGATATGGAACTACATGGCAGACACGATAGAGAAAGTCGATCAAGCCTATGAGTTCAACAAGACCAAGGACCAGCGTGCCGACTTCGGTCTGGCAGGCGGTTTAGGCCTCGAATGGAAACTGGCGGAACACTGGGCGATGCACGTAGAGGCACGGTGCTACTACAGCTTCATCAGTACCGTCAAGCAGTATATGGACATCAAGGACTACCGGTTTAACACGACGATCGGTCTGCAAGCCGGATTCAGTTATATATTTTAAGACGAAAGGGTGAAAGGATGAAAAGAATAAAGATATATGTTGCGCTCGCTGCTATCTGCGCACTGAGTTTGGTGGGTTGCCGTCCGGAAGGAGAGGATATTTTGTCCTATGGTTATAATG
>DFEG01000019.1:0-13443 GCA_002369075.1 Bacteroidales bacterium UBA3808
ACATACCGGTAGCTAACATCGGGTCGGCGACGATGAGGGTCTTGCCCTCTATCGACGGGGCTGCCAGATACTCCGCTACGATCTCCAGCTGCTCCTCGCCATGCACGTTACGCCCCATCCGGCGGTAGGCGCTCAGAAAAGCGTTCTCCGCATGGTCAAAGATATTCAGGAATCCCTGGTGGAGCGGCATGCCGGCGCGCAGGATAGTGGCTAATACCAGCGGCTCGGCGATGGTGTTGACCGTGGCTTTCGCCAGCGGCGTCTGCACCTCCGCCGGCTCATAGGTAAGCACCTTGCTCACCTCGATCGCCATGACCTCCCCTATCCGCTCTATATTACGGCGGAAACGGAGGCTGTCCTTCTGGATATCCACATCGCGGATCTCGCGCAGATACTGGCTGAGCACACTATTGTGCTCGGAGAGATTGATTACTTTCATAGAACCGTTCTATTGGGGCTTACTGCATGTTTCTTGCTGCTTTCTGCTCCGCTTTGATGGTAGCGGCGCGCTCCTTGTAGAGAGCCTCCAGCTGGGCTAATTCCAATGTTTTCTGCTGCGTCTCCTGGATGTAGGTCTGCAGTTTTGTCTGACCGTTCTGGATAGTAGTCTCCAGCTCGGCGATAGCGCGCTGGCGGTCCGCCACATCACGCAGCGAGTAGCCCAACTCCTTCTGCTGTTTCTCCAGTAACTGCAGGTAGCTGTCACGGGTTTCCTGGTTCAGTTCTTTCTGCTTGTTGAGGGTCTTCTGCTGGCCTTCCACCACCTTCTGCATCGATTTCAGTTCGCTTTCCTCCTTGGCATAGATCTTCTTCATGGAAGCGACCATTTTCGTAGCGTCCTTCAGTGAGTTGTCCATCTCTTTGGCATGTGCCAGCTCCGCCTTCAGCTCCGCCTTGGCGGCCTTCAGCTCGTCTTCGTTCTTATCCAGACTCTGAGCTACCACCTCCAAGGCGGCGCGGTACATCGTCGGCTCGCTGAGGTACAAAGTACGCAGGGAATCGATCTTCGTTTCTGCTATCCGGATAGATAGCGGAGTTACATGCTGTGCCATTGCGCTCATACTCAGAACCGCAAAAGCCATTAATACGATTTTCTTCATATCCGTAAAAATTTATTATATGGTACTTATTCTCAAAAAAACAGTGCAAAGTTACATAATTTTTTGTACATATGCAAGTTTTTTTGTATCTTTGCACGATTTTTTAGTTTATTTGGTATGAAAAAGTTCATTTATGAGGATAGTACCATTGCTTTCGTGACGGTTGCTGCACAGGCGTGCCTGCTCATGGAGCAGACGGCGGAGCATGAGCGCAACGAGTGGCGCGAGCAGATGTTACGGCTTCTGCCGGTTTTATATCTCAGGACACGTCTGTTAGAGCCGCAAGGCACCCTGATGGAGGACGAGCCGCAGCGGTTTGTGACCGAGGAGGACTATAATTTCGTCCTCGCCGGCATCCGTAACCTGCTGGGGTCGGATGATGCCTATCTTGACATCTTCGTGGACCAGGGCGTCTATACCGATGAGATTCAGACGGCTTATATCTCCGAGGGGCTGGCGGACATCTACCAGGAGCTCAAGGACCTTGCCGCCGCTTTCCGGACGGGAGATGAGCCGGTCATGAACGACGCCGTTGTCCTCTGCCGCGAGGCGTTCGACGCCAATTGGGGCATCAAACTGATCTCCGTCATGAAAGCCCTGCACGCCATCAATGACGATGCCTATAATTCGTAATTTTTTCACTTTTCATTTTTCATTTGTATTACCAGACTCATCATATCAGTAAGGAGCTGCTCCAATGGATGCCGGTTCAGGCGTTTGAAGGCGAGGTGGTCGTAGTCGATAAGCCGGAGATGGTAGCCGGAGCGGTAGCGTACCTCCGTACCCAGAAGCAGGTCGGGGTCGATACCGAGTCACGCCCTTCTTTCCGTCGCGGGATCCATTACCCCACGGCGTTGGTACAGATAGCGTCCCATGAGCGGTGCTACCTTTTCAGGCTGACACATATCGGCATGCCGCAGGAGCTGGCGGATTTCTTCGCCGACCCCGAGGTCTGCAAGGTCGGTCTCGCTTTCCGCGATGACATCAACGGTCTGCGCCGCCGCCGTGAGTTCGTCCCCGCCAACTGTATCGACATCCAGAAACTCGTACCCCAGTACGGCATCCTCGACTTGGGGTTGCAGAAGATCTACGCCATCTGTTTCGGCCGCAAGATATCCAAGTCACAGCAGCTGACCAACTGGGAGAACACCCACCTCACGCCGGAGCAGGCTCGTTACGCCGCGACGGACGCGTGGGCGACACTCCTTATCTACGAGGATCTGCTGTCCCACGAGCCGCTACCGCAACAGGAGGTCGTCTCTCTCCAGCGCGAGGAGAAAGAGCGGCTCATCGAGCACCAGCAGCAGATACAGGACCGGCGGCTCATCGAGCAGGGCATCACTCCGCCGCCGCATCTGACATTGGAAGAGCGCGAAGCGCACCAGGCGGAGAAGAGACGCGAGGCGCGCAAACGCAAACGACACCGTGTCGCGGCGGCGAAGCGAACCGCGTCCGGCAAGAAGAAGTAACAACATACAAACAACCCCGCCTTTCACAGCGGGGTTGTTTGTATTATGCCGGGCATGTTCCTTAACGGACCATTGCGCCAAGTACGTTATAGGTCTTGCCGTTCTTCTCGATGAGCAGCATGCCGTTGCGGAGAACCTTCACCGCCTTAGCGTCCGCTGCCGTGTTGCCGATCGCGGTACTGCCGTTCGCTTGAATATAGAAGAAGCCTTCATACCATCCTTCGCCACCCAGGCCATCCGGACGGAAGTAGATGGTCACGTTGCCTGCGTGAGCGGCATCTACCGTGTAGGCATTGTCCATACCATCGGGGAACCAGGTCTTGAGAGCATCGTTCTCAACAGCTACGACTTTTATCTCCTGGCCCTCGGTGAGAGTAGTATTCAGCATATACTCGCCTTCTGCACCCGGGTTAGCGGCAAACAGCACGTCCTCGCTCAGGCTCTCTACAGACCAAGGATTACCAATCAGGTAGTAACCGTTAGCCAGTGTCGGTTCAATAACCGGCTGTTTCGGAGCGATATAGATATGTCCGCTCAGGGCAGTCCACTCGGTGTAGGCTTCCGGACGGAAATAAACCGTTGCCTCGCCCAGACTCTCTGCGGGAACACCGTAGTTCTCTGCGCCGTACCATGTTTGGGCTGCGTCATTCTCGACATAAGCCACCTTGAGGGTGTCGCCTGCAGCAAAGGTCACATCGAGTTTGAACTCACCTTCCTGGTCACCGTTCGCCACGAACAGGTAGTCATCAGAAGGAGTCCAGTCATTGAAGTTACCCAGGAGGTAGTATCCGTTCGCATGTACAGGCACATAAGCATCGCCCTCTGCCAGGATGCCGGAGAGTTGGAGTGTAGTACCACTGGCGGCAAGCGTATAGACATGTCCCTCTGTGACAGACACTTTCTTAGCCACATAGACATACTCTGTTACCTCTGCATTCTCGGTGAGGATGGTAAATTCGCCCTCAATCTTGGTTGCGATATCAGCCTGATCAAAGACAATGAGGTCTTTGCTGTCATTCTGGTTATGTACGCAGCTAACTATCTCGGATTTGTTATCTTCCGGATCAACGCGTACAGTGTTGCTACTCTGGTGACGATAATAGAGTGTGATCACTGCATCTTTCTTTGCAGTCAGGATAAGCGGCGTGCTGCCGGCTTTCTCTGCTCCATTCAGATTCTCAGCATTGGGATAACCATTTGTACGGACGGTGATTGCGTGTGTAAACTCCTCTTCGCCGGCAGTAAAGGACTGCGTCTTCAGCGAGGTAGCATATACGCTCTTGATGTTGAGCAAGTGATTGTCCATATAGACGGTATTCGCCTCCAGAGGAGTCTCTGCGTTGGCTTTCCAGAGCTGGCTGTACTCATACACCTTGACGGGCTCGCACCAGCTGTAGTTATCCCATGCGTTTACGAAGAAGAGTCCGCAGTCTGCGATCTTCATACTGGCAGTCTTGTTCCAGATCAGTTCGTCATTCCAAGCCGGCTCAGCCTCGTTAGCAAAGCGAACGAAGATGACGGAGTCTGCTTTCGCGTTGATCTTGGCGGTGAGGGTGTCGCCTTCGCCAGCGAATACCGACCAAGCGCCTTCCGCCTCTTCGCCCCATGCCCAGCAACCGAGCACGGCATTGTCCGTAGTCCATACGCCCGGAACGAGTTTCAGGTCTTTTACTACGATCGGGCCGATGATCGGCGCGTTCGGAGCAATATAGATATATCCGCCGAAATCACTCCAGTCCGCGTTGCCGGCAGGACGGAAATAGATATCCTTCTCGCCTGCGTAATCAGGGGTAACGCTAAACTCATTACCTTCGCCATCGGGATACCATGTCTGTATGCTACCTTGCACGCCTAACACTTTGAGAGTCTCGCCTGCTGTCAGCGTGGTGGTAATCTTATACTCGCCCGGTACTTCCGTAGCAGCGAACTTGTTAGCCTCAGCAGCCACCCAACCCCTCGGGTCACCTACGAGGTAATAGTTGATCTCGGGATCCGGTTCATCGGTTGCTTGAGGGAAAGTGATAGCCAGTGTGTTTGTCTCGAATGTCCAAGTGAAGGTGTATTCTCCGCTGGCATCAGCCGCCAGACTCAGATTGCCATTGCCGCTGTTAATAACATACGAGTTGTTCTCACGGGTGAAAGCAGAGCCATTGGAGGTCCAGTTACCTTCCCCTCCGATACGCATACCGAACGAATAACTACCCTTAGCCAGTGTGATGGCAAGAGAGGCAGTCGCTTGGTCATCGGCAACAGTGAACTCAGCCGTATTAGTCCACGTACCGGTGAAATTACCATGCATCATAATGGAAGGAAGCAGGTTTGAATCTCCTTTTTTCTCAGCCGTTGCGTTTACAGCCTTACTTTCGCCGGCGTCAAACGTAATGGTGATGTCGTAAATACCGGCAGCCGGAATCGATAGTTCATAGTCTTGTGCAGGATAAGCCACAGTCCAACCATGGTCTTCGCATACCTTAAACTTGATAGTGCATTTAAACAGTTCTACGCCAGTCTTGACAAACTGATAAGTAGAACCTTCCACCAACGTCATGTCGTTGGCTGCAGAAGTGGGAGACCAGGACATTCCGAAAACTGCTTCAGAATCACCTGCAACCGTGTAGGTTGTGGCAAACGTAGATACGCATACCAGCGCAGCTACGAATAAAGAGAAAATCTTTCTCATGATTGTTAGATTTTAAGTTAATTGTTTCAGTTGACCAGACGATAATGTCTTTTTCGCCTGCAAAAGTACTGCTTTTTTTTGATATATGCAAGAGAAAAATGCAAAAAAACGCCCCGAAGGACGTTTTTTTGCTATTTCTCTGTTTTTTCCTGCCACTCGGACCAAGTTGCACCGAAGTAGTAGGTCAGCGTGTCGCCCATCGTATAGGGTTTGACGGCGATGAGGTTGCCGTCCTGTATGTCGGTGACGGTCGCCTCCGGCGTGCGGACGGTGATATAGATCCGTCCCTGCGAGGTGGAGCCGTTATAGGCATAGTTCATCTGCGCCGCCGTCTTGTCGCTCAAGGCGTCCTCCTCGTAGAAGACCGTACCGAGCGCGTCATAGACCTCGAAATGGTCAATCGTGTCGTGCATATAGATGCCGCCGCCTACGAGTAACTCACCCGCATACTCGCCGTTCAGTACCACCTTGGCTTCGTTCATAGCGTTGCCTGCCTCGGCTGTGATGGTGACGGACTCTTGGAGGACGGATTCGCCGACCTGCAGGCTGTCGTACTCCAGGCGGAATACAAAGCGGTCGGGCGTCTGCTCGATGATTTCCCACCGGTCATACGGACCGCCGATCCATGTCTTGCCTTCCGCCAGCACGACGAGACCGCCGCAGCCGCAGGTGTGCCCCACCTTGTAGCAGTCCAGACCCTTGCCGTAGTTGATATGGTACGGTTTGCCGAGCACGTGCTCGCGGTAGTAGAAACTGTCCACCACCAGCTCGGGGCTCGCCTTGAGCCACAGATCGACACCGTTGGACGGGTTCTCCGCCGCCAGCGCCGGACCGTACATACGGAACGCCGCAAACTCGTTCTCCCACGCAAAATCATCCTTCCTCTCCGGCACGTAGCGCCCGTACACCTTCGGCTGCACCGCCTCTTTCTGACACGCACTGAGCACCAGTGCCATCATCGCAAATAATAGTATCTTTTTCATTCGTAATTCGTAATTTTCTAATCACTTCGGTTGGCGGCCGATGTAGGCAAGAATACCGCCGTCCACATAGAGTATCTGTCCGTTGACGGCATCGGAGGCGTGAGAGGCGAGGAAGACTGCCGGCGCACCGAGCTCGTCCGGTTGAAGCCATCTTCCCGCAGGGGTCTTGGCGCAGATGAAGGCGTCGAACGGATGACGGCTGCCGTCGGGCTGTGGCTCGCGCAGCGGAGCCGTCTGCGGCGTTGCTATATACCCCGGGCCGAGGCCGTTGCACTGGATATTGTACTCACCGTACTCGGAGCAGATGTTACGGGTCAGCATCTTCAGACCACCCTTGGCAGCGGCATAGGCGCTGACGGTCTCGCGTCCGAGCTCCGACATCATGGAGCAGATATTGATGATCTTGCCCTCGCGGCGCTCCATCATCTCCGGCAGCACCGCTGCAGCAACGATATAGGGAGCCACGAGGTCGATGTCGATCACCTGCTGGAACTCCTCCCGCTTCATCTCGTGCATCGGGATGCGCTTGATGATACCGGCGTTATTGACGAGGATGTGGATGGGGCCGACCTCCCGGTGGATCTGCTCCACGAGCGCTTTGACCGCCACCTCGTCCGTCACGTCGCACACGTACCCGTACGCGTTCGTTATTCCTTCCGCGCGATAGAGCTCCATGGCTTTGTCTATAGCTTCCTGACTGCGGGCATTGAAGATGATGTTCTCCGCCCCGGCTTGCGCAAACGCCTTGGCGATGGCAAAACCGATACCGTAACATGCGCCCGTCACCCAGGCGTTCTTTCCTTCGAGACTAAATAAATTTTTCATATGCTTAAAAGTCAACTATCAAATATCAAATCTAAAAACTCTTTTGAATACCGAACTTGAGACCGTACAGACCCGGGGTGAACTGGTTAGCCAGCAGGTTACGCAGCTTGCCCGAGAAGATGATGATGTCATTGGTGTACTCGTTATGGCGGACACCCGTGTCGGGGTCTTGGTAGAAGAAGGCGGTACCGCTGTAACCGAAACTGATGATCGAGAAGAATATCTGGAAGGTGCTCTTCTTGTTGAACTGGTAGGTGATGACCGGCGAGACCTGTGCGCCGTATATGACATTGTGTCCCAGACCGTGGTAGTCGGTGCCTTTCGTTTCTCCTTCTATTACCCGCGGGAACTCCATGCCGGTATAGAGGTGCGCTTCCAGCCATATCCCCACCTTGTCGTTGAAGAGGGTCTTGAGGCGGTAGCGGGCATAAGGTGTCACCTCCCATGTGCCCTGATTGACACGCAGGTACGAGGTGGTCTCTTTGCCGTTAGCGTCTTCCGTGGGGTAGCTGAGATAGAGACTCTCGTATCCTCCGCCGAAACGCATGCCCAGATGGACACGCTCTTTGAGGCGCCAACCTATCTCCGGTGTCACGCTGATGGACCAGCCGTTGACCTTGCGGTCAGCACGCGTATCGTGGTGGAAATAGACATCGAAGTTATAGCCGTAGTACAGTTTGTCCTTCCATGCCGGGCGGGGTTTGGCGGGTGCGGCGACGGTGACGGCGGCAGTGGCGGCGCTGTCCTGCGGCTCACCGGCATCTCGCGTCTCGCCTACTACGGTAGCTACGTCCGCCAGTCCTTCACCGATGTGACTGCGCTGCTGTTCCTGCGCACCGATGCCCGTTGTGCAGAGCACGAACGAAAAGAGTAAGAGGGAGATTTTTCTATCCATGGTTCTTTTTGTTTTTTTTGTTCTTCTTGGGTGGGTTTTTCTTCAGGAGGTACTCTTTCTTCGCCTCTTCCATGAGGCGTTTGAACTCGCTGTCTGTATGCAGGCACGCCACGGCGCAAGAAGCCACGAGCCTTGCCGCCTGCACATCCGACAGGTAGTGGTATCCCGCTACCACGCGGTTGTAGCCGTACTCATATCCCGTTGCGAAAAGGGCGTTGGAGCAGTCGGGCATCACCTCCGCCAGTATGAGCGCGAACCCCCATCCGCGGGTGGAGTGCCCCGAGGGGTACGAAGTGTCCGGTTCCGACTCTTTCTCCAGTTCCGGCATGAGCGTCGGTTCGCCGAACTGTACGTAGGGACGTTTGCGGGGATGACGGCTCTTGATGCTCTTCGCGCAGCGTTTGAGGTAGTCGTGGCTGTAGTCCAGAAGGGCGTACAGCGCCGGGGTCTCCTCTTTGGAGACCGCAATGTCGGCTGCCGGCGAGAAATAGCGCATCAGGTCCTTGGTTTTCTTCGCTGCCCCGGTGACGGCTTTCTGCCCCGCAGCGGTGTTACGGAGCGCTTTGCCCTCGTAATAGCCCATCAGGTCGTCGTAGTAGAGGAAGGAAGCGGTGTCCACGGGGCTTTCCATGATCCTCAGTCCGTCCGGCACCGGCAGGTCCTGTGCGTTGCCGTCCTTTCGGGCTTTGGCGCAGGCTTTGGTGTGTCTGCTCCACTCGGCACGTGCGGCAGCCAGATCCTCGTAGTACTCCGGATTGGCGTGTGCTCGTGCCAGGGTAGCCGCCGCGCAGAGGTACCCCGCCTGGACGTCGCTGCGCCAGTGGGCGCCTACTATCCATCTGTCCTCGCCGTACTGGAACCCGCGGCGGAGGATCGTGTCCGCCAGCTCCGGCGCCACTTCCGTCATCGCTAACGCCACCGTCCATCCCAAGGAGGTGTGCCCCGAGGGGTACGAACCGTTCTTACGGAGGGACGCCTCGTCGTCATAGGCGGAAGTCAGGTGCTCGTTCATCCGTGCGAAGGGACGGACGCGCATATATTTCTCTTTCGCGGCATATGGCGCCCAGTGCGCCGTAGCCGTCAGGCGGCGTACGAAACGCGCGATAGCGGGCGTCGCGCTGTCCGAGACGGGGGTCTCCATCGTCTCCGTCAGGATACGCATCATCTCCTCCGCCGACCACGCACTCTCCTTGCTCGCCTGCTCGCCGCGCGCCGTAGGACGCACCGTCTTGCCGTACTGCCAGGTCCACACATCCGTCGCAAAATGTACCGAACAGGTGTCCGGCGGAGCCGGCAGATAGATACCCGCGTCGGGTGTCTCGGAAAGGGTGATGTACGCCTTCTCCTCCGCCGTCAGCAGACCCGCGATACCGACCGCTAAAACCAGTGTACTGAAGAATCTTGTTTTCATGTCGCAAGAATTATGTTTTCATATCGGCTGCAAAGGTACAAAAAAAAATGCACATCCGCAAGGGTTTGTGCATTTTTAATAAAAAAAAGACTATAAATTATAAATTGAGTCCGAGTTGCCTCTTACTTTACTCTTACTTTACTCTTACTTGCCCCTTATATGCCCATTGCTTTTACACCACCAGCGGACAAACAAACTCCCGGGACATTCACATGCCCCGGGAGCGGACCCTCACATTGTTCATGAAAAAGTTATTACAAAAAGTCTGTTTGTGAGGAAAGACTGCTTACTCAAAGCGGATATTGGCGCGGCGGTTCTGAGCACGTCCGTCGCGGGTGGCGTTGTCGGCTACCGGCTCCAGCTGACCCTTCGACTCGCAATGGATCTGTCCGGCGGGCACGCCTTTCTCCACCATGTATTTCTTCAGCGCCTCCGCACGCTTCATACCGAAGTAGCGCAGGTTCTGCTCGGCGTTACCGGTGTTGTCGGTATGGCCGGTGATGACGATACGGAGAGAAGCATCGGCTTTCATTGCTTCGGCGATGTCATCCACGATAGTCTGCTCGCCTTCGCTGAACTTGAGCGCATCGCCGCCGGTGTCGAAGTGTACGTTGACGGTCTCGCCTTTGGCTTTGAGCGCAGCAACGAACGCAGCGCGCTCAGCCGCCATACGGGCTTTCTCCGCCTCTGCGGCGGCAATACTGTCGGCGTGTGCTTTCGCCTTGGCGTTAGCGGCGGCTATGCTGTCCGCTACGGCTTTGTTCTGCGCATTGGCGGCAGCGAGGCTGTCACGGAGCGCCTGCTCGGCTTTCGCATGGGCGATAGAGTCAGCGATGGCTTTGGCGCGGGCTTCGGCAGAAGCGATCGAGTCCTGACGGGCTTTCTCCTGCGCCGCTGCCAGCTCTTCAGCCAGACGCGCTTTCTCCTCCAGTTCCGCACGGCGGTTGCCCCAACCGAAGTCGATGGCTATCTTCACACCCGCACGGATGAGATTCGCCTTGGATGCCTCGTTGGAGTCGAACGTACCGCGGTAGTCGATCTTGGACGGGTCGGCGGCGTTGATCATGAGCATCTCCTCCGTCCTGGCTCCGCCCAAGAGGTTGGTGAAACCATAGCCGGCATACAGACCGAAGTACATGCCCCAGTTATCGTTCATCGCTACGCGGAAGCCGAGGTCGGCGATGACCGATCCGCCTACCTTCGCGCGGTTGTTCCACTTGGCACCCTGCGTCGTCGTATAGGTGCTGAAGCCGTGCTCCGGCATGTTCTCGATGACGTAGTTACCGAGCGCGGGGAAGACGCCCGTCGTGCTGTAGCTGCCGGATTTGGCGATGTACTTGCCGTACAGCGGCAGGTCGAGCGCCAGACCTACACCGCCGATGAAAGCGGCGCGGTCGTTGAGGACTTTACGGAACAGCACCTCTACCGGGATAGAGAGATAGCCGATGTTCTGCCGCTCCACGAAGTTATTGAAGCCCGTGGTGAGGTTATACGGCGTGTTGGGGTTGGAGGGGTGCGTCAGACCCGTCGTCACTTCGTTCCAGTTATAGGTGGCATACGCGTTCGCCCACGAGAACTGCAAGCCCACGCCCAGACCGACGGTCCGGTTGAAGAAATGACCGTAGTGCAGACCGGCGTCGAAGCCGAAGCCCAGACCCTGTGTGCCGTTTGCCGGCTTGTACAGCGCAGAGTTCAGACCACCGCCGAAGTTAACACCTACATAATTGTCGTGCTCGCTTTGCTGCGCTACGGCTGTCAAAGCAATGCTCGCTGCAACAATGATTGAAAAAATACGATTTGTTTTCATAAATTCAATATTATGTACCATTTGGTCATTTACCATGTACCATTTATGTACCATTTGGCTATTTGGTTATTTTGATTAAATGCTTCAATGACCCAATAAATGATAAAATGGTAAATGACTAAATGGTAAATGTTTTTATTTCTTCATTACCTTGACTACGATGCCATCGACGGAGATCATGTAGTTGCCCTGAACGAAGCCGTCCATGCTGACTACCGTCTCGTTGCCCTCGAAGGTCGTGCGGAACATCTCGATACCTACGGTATTGACGATACGCAGGTTGTGGTTCCAGTTCTCCGAGTTTTCGATGGTGACATTGGTAGTGCTGACTACGGGGTTCGGGAACGCCTTGACGATCGCCTTCGGCTGCTTGCTGTCAGCTCCGTAGAGGGTCTCCATGTCGGCTTGACCGCAAGTGTAGGTCGGTTCGCCGTTCATGGATGCCTTGACGAAGAACTCACCCGTCAGTTTGGCGCCATCGGCAGGACGGTAGTAATGACCCGTAGCACCCGGGATAGCTACCCAAGCCTCCGAAGCGTCGGCACGGTGGTACCACTGGATGTCCGTGAAGCAGTTGCAGGTATCCACCAGTGCGATCGTGTTGTCGAACAGCGGTGTCACGTAGGTCTCCGGCAGGTTCACATGGAAGGTTACATCCAGTGCGTTGCTCGGCAGCCACGGGAAACGATGGTCACGGAAGGTAACGGTCATCGTATAGTCGCCCGTCGGCAGGTCAACCGGTATCTCGATGTCGATGGTACCGTCCTTACCCGGAGTATCCAGGTTCGTCCAGTCCACATCCTCAAAGCGGTTGTCGTCGAACGCGATCATGTACTGGTCGGGGTTACCGCTGTTGAGGTGGTAACGCAGGCTGTAGCCGCTACCGTCGCAATAACCGTACGCATAGACCTCGATACCTTCTTCGATCTGTGCCTCCTCGTCCTCTTTCTCGGTCTCGCCTTCCTCGGCAGGAACGAAGTTCTCGATGATGACACCCTTCTTGGCGAAGATCTCGGTCGTCGGGTCGAGGTTGTAGTTAGCGAGCAGTGCCGCGTTGCCTGTCAACTCGTAGTACATGGTGATGGTCTTGCCCTCGCCTACCGTTGCATCGCTGAAGGAAGCAGTGGTGACATGACCGATCGGGTCGTTGAGCTTGATACCGTTCAGTACACCGGCGTTCAGTACGACAGCGGTCGTGTTCCCGTCCTCGAACTTAGCCTCTTGGATGTCGGCACCGGATACATAAACCGTAGCCTTGTTAACCGTCAGCGTACCATCCACGAAGGTGATAGCGTAGTTCTGAGCTGTTGCGCTGTTCGGGTTGATGACGTACGTGCCGATATAGCTGCCCGGCGCGTAAGCGCAGGTGTAATTGAGACCGCTTACAACAGCCTCGTCGTCCTCGTTCTTCCAGCCCGCATAGGTCACCGTGAACTCGGGAGCCTCGTCGCCGTAGATCATCGTCTTGTCCTCGGCGGTGATGGTCAGCGGAGCCTTGTTAACCGTCAGCGTACCATTGGTGTAAGAGATAGCGTAGTTCTGCGCCTCTGCGTTAGCGGGAACGATGTCGTATTCGCCTACGTTGGAGGTGAGCACATACTCGCTCGTCAGCGTCAGGCCGCTTACGACAGACTCGTTGTCAGCGTTCTTCCAGCCTTCGTAAGAAGCGGTGAACGCAGGATGCTCATCGCCGTAGATGACGGACTTGTCATCGGCGGTGATCATCAGCGCAGCCTTGTTAACCGTCAGCGTACCGTTGGTGTAAGAGATAGCGTAGTTCTGTGCCTCTGCGTTAGCGGGAACGATGTCGTATTCGCCTACGTTGGAGGTGAGCACATACTCGCTCGTCAGCGTCAGGCCGCTTACGACAGACTCGTTGTCAGCGTTCTTCCAGCCTTCGTAAGAAGCGGTGAACGCAGGATGCTCATCGCCGTAGATGACGGACTTGTCATCCGCGGTGATCATCAGCGGAGCCTTGTTAACCGTCAGCGTACCATTGGTGTAAGAGATAGCGTAGTTCTGTGCCGTTGCGTTAGCCGGAACGATGTCGTACTCGCCTACGTTGGAGGTGAGCACATACTCGCTCGTCAGCGTCAGGCCGCTTACTACAGACTCGTCGTCAGCGTTCTTCCAGCCTTCGTAAGAAGCGGTGAACGCAGGATGCTCGTCGCCGTAGATAACGGACTTGTCATCCGCGGTGATCATCAGCGCAGCCTTGTTGACGGTCAGTGTGCCGTTGGTGTAAGAGATAGCGTAGTTCTGCGCCGTAGCGT
>DFEG01000019.1:13553-13795 GCA_002369075.1 Bacteroidales bacterium UBA3808
ATACTCGCTCGTCAGCGTCAGACCGTTTACTACAGTCTCGTTGTCAGCGTTCTTCCAGCCTTCGTAAGAAGCGGTGAACGCAGGATGCTCGTCGCCGTAGATGACGGACTTGTCATCGGCGGTGATCATCAGCGGAGCCTTGTTAACCGTCAGCGTACCATTGGTGTAAGAGATAGCGTAGTTCTGTGCCGTTGCGTTAGCCGGAACGATGTCGTATTCGCCTACGTTGGAGGTGAGCACAT
>DFEG01000019.1:13873-34147 GCA_002369075.1 Bacteroidales bacterium UBA3808
ATACTCGCTCGTCAGCGTCAGACCGCTTACGACAGACTCGTTGTCAGCGTTCTTCCAGCCTTCGTAAGAAGCGGTGAACGCAGGATGCTCATCGCCGTAGATGACGGACTTGTCATCGGCGGTAATCATCAGCGCAGCCTTGTTGACGGTCAGTGTGCCGTTGGTGTAAGAGATAGCGTAGTTCTGTGCCGTTGCGTTAGCGGGAACGATGTCGTATTCGCCTACGTTGGAGGTCAGCGCATACTCGCTCGTCAGCGTCAGGCCGCTGACAACAGTCTCGTTGTCCTCATTCTTCCAGCCCTCGTAAGAAGCGGTGAACGCAGGAGCTTCGTCGCCGTAGATGACGGACTTGTCATCGGCGGTGATGGTCAGCGCCGCCTTGCTTACCGTTACCTTGCCGTTGACGAAGGTAATCGCGTAGTTCGGGTTGCTGACACCGCTCGGAACGATGGTGTAGTCGCCTACATTGGAAGTCTGGGCATACTCGCATGCATAAGCGATGGAGCCGGTGAGCACACTCTCGTTCTCCTCGCCCTGCCAGCCGGCATACGTTACAGTATAAGCCGGTACGGCGTCGCCGTAGATAACCTCTTTGTTGTCCGCGGTAGCGGTCAGAGCTGCCTTGGCGATGGTCACTACTATCGCATCCGCAGACTCGTAGTCGTTATGGTTGTGGTCACCGACAACGCGGTAATAAACGCCGTAGGTGCCGGCATCCTTAGCCTGCGGCAGAGCGGTATTCCAACTCTCCTCGTCATTCGGGGTGAAGGTGTACTCGAACGTACCGTGCCCGGTTGTACCGGCTGCCACCAGTGTCTGTGCGCCACCGTTATAGGTGAGCGTGTTCGCCACCGGATCCGTGAAGGCAGGATCGGCTTTGAGAACGCTGAGCGTACCCTTGACATAGGTGATGTCGTAGTTAGCCGAAGTCTGTCCGGACGGGGTGATGTCATACGAAGCTACGTTGCTGCCGGCGGTATAGTCGCACGCGTATGCCAGTTCGCCTGTCAGCACGTCAGCAGGCAGGTCGCTGCCCTTCAGACCGTAGTAGGATACGCTGAAGCCCGGAGCGGCAAAGCCGTAAACAACTTCTTTGTTCTCCGCGGTGATGGTCAGCGGAGCCTTGGCGATGGATACCGCAATCGGTTCCGCAGCGATGTAGTCGTTGTGGTTGGCGTCACCCTGTACCTTGTAATATACAGTATAGGTAGCGGCATTCAAAACCTCCGGCAGGGTGTCCACCCAGTTCGTGTTGTCGAGGCTGTAGAGGAACGTACCGTCCGCGCACTCGCCTGCGGTAACCAGTGTCTGCTTCTCGCTGGTATAAACGAGTTCCTCCACTGCCTTCGGCGCAGTGAAAATGGCATCCGCCTTGTTGACGGTCAGTTTGCCGTTGACGAAGGTAATCTCATAGTTGTCTGCACTCACGCCGCTTGGGATGATGGCATATTCGCCGGCATTGGAGGTCGGCTCATATTCGCATGACAGAGTGAGCGTGCCGGTGAGCACCGTCTCGTTCTCCCCGCCTACCCAACCGGCATACGTAACCGTATAAGCCGGAACGGCGTCGCCGTAGGTGACCGTCTTGCTGTCCGCAGTAGCGGTCAGGGCTGCCTTGGCGATGGTGACCTCGACAGAAGTAGCCGCTACATCGCTGTGGAAATCATCACCCGTGAGGCGGTAATATACGGTGTACGTGCCGGCGTTCAGACCGGTAGGCAGTTCGGTGCTCCAGTTCGTGCCGTCCGGGCTGTATTCGATTAGACCGTGCTCGGTTGCACCGGCTGTGATGAGAGTCTGGGTAGCCGCGTTGTACACGAGTGTGTCGTACGCCGCAGGAGCAGTATAGACGGCATCCGCTTTCAGGATCTGCGCATTGACCGTAGCCGGACCGAAGGCTTTGTGTGTCTCACTCTCCAGCACCTTGTAATATACTGTGTATGTGCCGATGGCGAGCCCCGTTGGGATGTTCTCACTGTAGGTCTCATTGTTGAGCGAATAGAGGACCGTGCAGGTCTCTACATCGTCACCTGTAGTAGCGGTAGCCACGCCGGCGGTGATGAGTGCTTGCGCCGTGCCGGTGTATTTGAGGTTCTCGATAGCCGCCGGAGCCGGATTGAAGGACGGCGTCGGACGGTTGTGGAGGTACTCATAGCGTGCCTCGGCAGCAGTCAATATCGCCATATCCTCATCGTCGATGAGGCTTGCGTTCTCGCCCAACGCATCCACCGCAGCACGGGCTGCGTCGATAGTCTCTTTGCACGCATCGGTGTAAATCACCGAATCCGGGATAGCGTTAATCTTATCCAATGCTGCCTGTGCGTCAGCAAGAGCGCTAGAAGCAACTACATTAAATGCGAGGATAGCGCGAATATAGAAGTCGTCGCGATCCTTTTTGTTTTTATACCATTTCACTATATCAGGACTGAAGTATGGATCCCACGCGTATTCAGTAGGATTGTCTGCCCACTCCGTGGTGGTCCAATAACTCCACTCAACGAAGCCATTTCCGCCTGCAGCCAAGAGTTTATCCCTCAGTCCTAAGTAATCAGTTACATTACCGCTCGTCTCGCTCGGGGTAAGATCAGCTCCACAACCGACGAACATCTGTTGCCATTCAAGGAGGCTGGGCAGTTTCCATGTTCCACCGGTAACAGCCGGCGTATGGGCAGCAGCTGTTGTGATGGCGGTGCTCCAGATCTTTGTGTCGCTTTCATCTTCCAATGCGATAGCCAGACCCTTGCTGCCCTCAACGTAAGCTATCATAGCTACCGGAGTCTTGCTTGCAGCCGTTGCCTCATCTTTCGTAGCATAGAGGCTTCCATCCGCACAAAGCACTTTACCGATATCTTCGGTGGATACATTCAAACCTGTGCCACCACCGATAGCAGCGAAGGCTGCTTCTGCGGCTTCGAGTTTGTCATAGTTGGTGACAGCGGCTTTCTCCTCGTCGGAGAGGGCGTTGTATGCCTCGCGCGCGTCCGTTACCTTATTATATTCAGAGAGTTTCTTGGTTGCGTCAGTCAGCGGCGTAGCCGGCAGAGCATCAATCTGATCCTTAACGGCTTTTACAGCCTGTGCCAGCAGACCGGCATAAGCCGTCTCAGCATCGGTCAGTTTCTGCAGGTCAGCATCGTCGAGCAGGCTGGCGTTTGCGCCCAGGGCGTCCACTGCCTCACGCGCTGCCTTGATAGCCTCTTTGCTGTCCGGATAACTTACTTCGCCGATAGCATCAATCAGGCCTTTGGCTGCCTGTGCGTCAGCAAGAGGAGAGGCAGGACCATTAACGGTGAACACGATAGA
This sequence comes from Bacteroidales bacterium UBA3808, assembly GCA_002369075.1. GTDB lineage: Bacteria > Bacteroidota > Bacteroidia > Bacteroidales > Paludibacteraceae > Colicola. The sequence continues at coordinate 17,177 of DFEG01000019.1, forward strand.
ATCAACATACCAGTAGTTAGTAAAGGTACGACCTTCCCAAATCTTAACGGTTGCTGCATCACCTGTCCATGTTGCGGTTTTATTTTCATTGCTGATAGCCCAGCCGCTACCCATCCTGTCTACTTCTGTCATGGTAGAAGTAAGCGCGGTAGTGGATTCGATGACTACTTTCGTTATATTGTAGCCATTTTCATTCGCAAAGGTGAAACCGCCATTCTGACTGTAAAACATGAAATTCATTCTACCTTCCGAATTCTGGGAGAACGAGCTACCGCTACCGGTTGTGACGGTCATCCCTTCGTATGCAGGACTTGTGCTTCCAGGACTGACATTCGCGATACCGGTGTTCTTGTTCCAAACAATATCCACCGGTTTTGTGCCGCCGCCGATAGCAGCGAAGGCTGCTTCTGCGTCGGTCAGTTTCTGCAACTCAGCTGTCGGAACCAGTGCTTGCTGTTCTGCGGTCAGTGCGTCATATGCCGCGCGCGCGCCCTGTACCTTAGTATATACAGAGAGTTTGACGTCTGCTGCGGTCATCGGGCTCGGGATCTCATTGATCTTAGCAACCACCTTGTCTGCCTCAACTTGATTGAGAGCAGTCAGGTCTGCCTCAGCAGTCGTCAGTTTCGCTATGGTAGCGTCTTCGAGCAAACCTTTGGCCGCCTCGCCCAGTTTGTTGTATGCCTCGCGGGCGTCATTGATTGCCTTCACGCAAGCATCTTCCAATGTGATTTCTGCCGGAATAGCCTCAATCAGGTCTTTCACTACCCGTGCGGAATCCAGCGGAGTAGAGGCTACGGGAGCATTGTTGCTGACGAGACGAACAGATAAGCCGTGATTACGATAGCGGTCGTTATCCGGAACCACATTCGAACTCATGAATCCCATGAAATAGGATGCTTGATAACTCATGGGGGTACTCGACCAATAGAAGCCGGTGCCTTCGTTGACAGTCATCGTAGTACCGTATCGTCTGCCTGCGGCGGGCATGAATACCGCGCCTGCGGCTTCCATCGCTTCCCAGTCGCCACCGATGGTATAGACATTGGTAGAGTATCCTTTTGAAACATTTTGCGGTATAAACGCTTTGTCTCCTTTATTCTTCATTGGGTCGGTAAATGCATCCGGAATGATGATGACACCGATCTTACCACCAACTGTTGCATATCCGTATTTAGATGCGGCATCTGTTCTTGTTTTAAACAGATATACCCATTCATCCTTGGACAATATGCGCCAGTCGTTATAGCCGCCGATGTTCGCATCGTTGGCTGCAACACCCCAGTCTCCCTTCAGGGTTTCGGTTTTACCGAGGCCGTAATCGCCGACATTTTCACTATTGCTGACACCGTATTTGGCGACGCCGCTTGTCAAAACAGTACTCGAGTTGGCTACCCAGCCAAAGAGGTCCACTGTACCAGCGCCGGAAAGCGTACCGTTGCCATTGATGATGATGTTGCCGGAAGCATCTCCTATATACTCATACTGATGCGCGGCAAATGCCCAGCTCCAATTGGTGCCGTTGTAAGTGGCCTGCAAATTACCATGTGAGAAATAAACCACTTGACCTTCTCCTACCGAGAACGGCTTGGAGAGTTTCTCGTTCACACCACCGATAGCAGCGAAAGCGGCCTCAAGGTTGGTGAGTTTGGACAAGTTGGTTACGGCTGCTTGTGCCTCTGCAGAGAGGGCGTTGTAAGCAGCGCGGGCAGCTACCATTAAATCATAAGTAGAGAAATAGGTAGAGAGCTTGACAGCTGTCGGCAGCGCTTCAATTTGCGCAATTACCGGAGCAGCTGCTGCTGCTGCCAATGCCGCGTAATCCGTCTCAGCCTGAGTCAGCGTAGCGCTATTGGTTACGAGTGCTTTGTCACCGTCGCTCAGGGCATCGAATGCCGCACGAGCAGCATCGATCTTAGCTTTGCACTCGGCGGTGAGTTCTACTGTACCGATGGCGTTAATCAGCGCCATCACATCAGCCGGTGTCAGTGTGCCCGGGATAGCAGCGATATTCGGGATATTTTTCCAGCACTCGGCTGCCTTATAAGCGTCAATCGAAGCGTACGGCACGTAGAGCGTGCAGGTGTTCTTGTATCCGTAGATAGCGAAGCCGTGCAAACTCGTAGGCGACGCGATATAACTGGTAATACTGTTGACTGCTTTACAATCATAGATGGCACCGACTTCTATTGTAGTTACAGTGCTTGGTATAGTAATCTCTTGGATGCCATCGCAGTTGTAGAAGGCATTTACACCCAAAGCGGTTACACCCTCGGGGATAGTAACTGTGGTGAAAGCAGCGTTGTCACAATTCACGAACGCATAAGCACCAATGGTCGTTATGCCCTCCGGGAAGGAAACCGAAGTGATTGCATCCTTGTACACATACCACGGAGCCGCATTAGGATCCCATGAATAGTTATCCATCGCTCCCGTACCGCTGATGGTCAGCGCGCCGGTAGCGAGATCGAGCTCCCATGTCAGGTCCGTGCCGCATGTGCCGGACGGATTAGGCTCGTGAACGGCAATAGAATATACTTTTTCAATACCAGGGCGACTTCCAACACTTGTTATCACAATACCGTCAGAATTAGCCGTTACCGGATAATTCCTACTGAGCAGTTGGCCTCCTGAGTTGTCTAACAGAACATAATAAGGACCATCGGCAGACACGATGGGATTCCAAGAGGCATCAATATCCGCCCTTGCCAATGTATAAGGTGATCCGTCGGCAAAAAGCTGATAACCACCGCCTATTTCTACTGTACCGGAACTGAGGGTCAGTTTGTCACCTAAATGAATGACATCCCCCACATTCAGATTGAGAGCGGACAATTCTGCTGCCGAACCGCCGCCGGGAGCTTCCGTACCGATAAGGCGTAACTCGCAAAGCTGCATTACATTAGCGCCCTGATTTGCAAACACTTCAAAGCGGAAATATTTGTACGAACCCGATTGATCCACAAAGAACTTGTAGTCTTTGAAACTTTTATTTTTCATAGTGACATCATTGGTCACAGTAGCGATCGTGGTCCATGCGTCACCGGCATTGAGTTTCGCTTTGAGGACCCAATTTTTCGGGTTACGTCCGTGCTCATTGCCGGTGTCATTACCGGTAGTCAGGATATAACCGGTCGGATTAAGGGCTGCACTTGCCTCGAAATCTATCCACCAGCAAGCATCACCGGACTCGCCCGTCGGAACGCTCTTATAACTATTGTCGGCACACCATTTTGTCCAATCAGCGGAAGTGAACTTGTTATCTACCAGATTGGCAGAACCTTCATTGGTAAATCCGCCTGAACCGGCCGTTGCCGTGAAGCCTGCGAAAATGTCTCCTTCCGGAACCGGCTTTGCAGCAATCGTAGCCTCGATGGTTACGTCATAAGCCGGCATCTTGAAGCTATATGCACCGGTCTCGGGATTGAGCGTTGCGTCGATTTCATAAATACTACCCAACGAACCTTCTACAACCACATAGGAAGCCGAGAAAGCCGTGATCTCGTATTCCTCATCCGGAGTAACGGTAATGGTTGCGCCTTCTACAGCAGAAGTTGCACTCAGCGTTACTTTGTCGGCATTGACTGTGCCGTCTTCCAGCGCTATGGTGTAAGTCGGATCGGGCTCTTCACTGTCACCCACAAAGTAGAACACGATGCTTTTCACGTAATCACCATGGAGATCAGATGCGTCTTTCAGCAGGTCAACCGTCGAGGCATTGCCTGTCCACGTAGCGGTAGCGTGGTTATCCTCAGATGGTTCCCAAAAAAATGACCAACCACTGCCGAGATTTGCCATATCCCATCCGCCGGGACCTCTGAGCGTCATCTCGATCTTTGTGAAGTTCTTGCCGAGGGAGTTGCTGAAGGTAAAGCCGCCGGTTTGGTGCACATTGAAACTGATGCCACTTTGGCTTTCATCTCCGTAATTCCACCACTGAGCATCATTCATGTCGCTATTAGCACTCAGCGTGACGCCCTCCTTTGAATAGGATGCGTAAGTGCCATGAACATCAAAGTCACTACTGATGTTGCTGCTGTTCCAAGTGACTTTTGCGTTCATCATCCCTATGCTTGCCGCGAGGGCGAAGAAGAGGGCAAAGATTTTTCGTTTTCGTGCCACTAAGGCGCGAGTAAGAGAAAAAAGTCTTTTCATTTTTCTTTTGATTTTAGTTAAACATTAATTTATTTACCATTAATTAATTTATTTACCATTTAGTCATTTACCATGTACCATTTTATTTAGTCAAAAATTATCTACAATTATCCAAAAATTTATTTGTTTAATCTGTGTAATTTGTGGACAAAATAATTTTCTTTTAGGTCAACAATTGAAGACAATTAAAGACAATTTTCGTTTTTTACATAAGATGCATATTTTTTAATTGTTGGTAATTGTTGATAATTGTTGACTACTAAACAAAAATGATCCAAAAATTTATTTGTTTAATCTGTGTAATCTGTGGACAAAATAATTTTCTTTACAGATACAATATTTGAGCGCAAAGGTACAAAAAAAAGCGCATACGCGCAAGGCATACACGCAGAAATTTACAAAGTGCAAAGTTTTAGGTGCAGAAATTTACGAATTGCAAAGTTTTTTACCCGTCACGTGCAAAGTCCGCCAATTTTTCCACACAGACGGTGTCAATTTTTCCACATACACAAAAAAACACCGCCACGCGGTTGAGACGTGGCGGTATAGGATTAGTTTTCACTAATCTTATTTAAATAGATTCTTAAGAAAATATCATCTACCGAATATTGCTTTTTATCGTCTAAAGTTACTAAATCCAGTTCCAGCAAGTGCTTGATTGCATTTTGCACGGCACTGGAGGAAAGCAAATGGTATTTACGCAAGAATGGTCCGCTCATGATTCTCTGCACGCGGCCTTCTTTTGCTATGGCGAACAAGAGGTTCTGTTGCCGTTCGGGTACGTGCGAAAGCAAACGGGCATAACGTGGTGTCTCTTCCTCTACGATATTATTAACGGCTTGTGTCAATGTCTGTCTATCAGCCGTTTCATTCAGCCCTACCAAATCAAACAGCTCATGACTGATACGCTGCATGGCATAGGTGTTGCCTTCGGCGATTTGATAAATCAAACGAACCAAACCGGCATCAATATGTTTGTTATACTGCTCAAACCAGTAGCATACAAATTCTACATACTTGTCTTCCGGAATAGCCTCTAATCCCATATAAGAGGCGCTATTGTAGAAGGGATGAGCAGAAGCATTAAACATTTCCTCTAACATGTGGCGCTCGCTACCGGAGAAAATGAAATGTGCATTAGTCATGTGTTGAATATAACTGCGCAGCAGAGCTTCAACGTTCTTTTCCGGGTATTTGTTGATCTGCTGGAACTCGTCAAAACAAATGACGCAAGGTTTATCTGCCTGCTCCAGATACCGGAAAATGCTCTCGAATGTATATTCTATCTGGGCATTAGGATTAAGCGACAGGCCAAATTGAGGCATCATACTCAGCGGGTCAACTGACATAGTAACCGTCATTGACTGGACAGTAGCCAGAAATTGGCGTGTAAACTTTTCGCCTTTGTTTTGCAAGGCATCAAATACACAACGTCCGAAAGCGAAAGCGAAATCACGCAATGAGGAGGTGTGAAGCAGGTCTACATAGAAGAAATAGTAATTATCCGCTATCTCCGGCAGTCGGCTGCAATGTTTTACCAAACGCGACTTACCCATACGACGTTCTGAGACCAGACATATGTTCTCACCTCCATGTATCCCCTTGACCAATCTGGCAGTCTCTTGTATGCGATCACAAAAATAGGGAGCAGGGATGTCGCCTATCAAAATAAAAGGATTGTTAATCATAAACAGTTGACTATTACAGAGTTTTACACTACTAATGCAAAATTACCGGAAACCAATTACCAGAAACCAATAATTTTGCAAATCCGCCGCAAAGGTAGTAATAATTTTTGATATATGCAAGAGGGAGGGGGATTTTTTCGCTTTTTCCTATATAACAGGCATAAAAAAACGGACCGAAGTCCGTCTTTTATTCCGTGTACAAAATTTATTCTACTCTGAATGCCGGAGCCATTAGTTCTTGTTCTTCGCGGGGGATGCGGTAGTGCATAGCCCATTTGCGCCAATCAGCCACATGCCGTTTGATGGAATCAACGATTTGAGCAGATTCAGCAGCATCAATACCGAAGTACGGAGCGACATCAGTAGCCAGCTCAAAATCCAAAGCATTGGAATGTTCGTCAATATTAAGGCTTAATCCGGTGCCGTAGTACATAGGATTCAAATCATAGGCGGGCGCAAGTCTCCAACCTTCTTTAGACAGCAGGAATCCGTGATTGCGCAGGTGGTCGTCGCAGTTGCTGATGGCGATATTAAAGACCAGCCGTTTCCATAGTTCCTCTAAGTCTTTTTGCGCTTGGCAACTGTTGCGTGCAATCCACTCGGCGAGGTCCAGATAAGAGCACCCATCCGTATGACCGTCATGATAGCCGAGCATAGTCATCGCAGATGTGAAATGAATACGTTTGTTGTCTTGCGTACGATCAAAACGGCGTGTCAAGAATGACGCGTGTTGATTGAACCGGATGCAATCAAAATCGGCGACAGTAATGCCGCAAGCACGGGCTAATTGCATCGCAACCGCTTCCCATGCTCCTATATCTTGTCGATCGCTCTTACTCGGGAATTTGGCTATCCACAAGGAGCCATCCGGTGCTTGCACATTCGCTTTCGGTCTTGCTCCTCCTAACGAAGAACCGGGGGCTAATAAGATTTGCAGCCATTTGCGCATATTGGGGTCATCATCGTTTTCCAGATGCAAGCTGGCTTGTTCCAGTTCGCGCAAGGAAGTGAAAGGCGGTGTCGTATATTGCGAGTCATTATCAAGGAAAGGTCCATTAATATCTGTTTTCAGGCGTAGCGCACCCATACGCGTGCTATCACAAACTCCTAAGAGGAAGTCACTTTCCATGAGTGTTTTCCGAGGGCGTTGCTCATCTTTTGAGTGAATGGACTCTCTGCGTTCAAGCAACACTCGCCCCCATCTATCCGGAGCGGAGTCTGTGAAAATACCAAAGTTGGCCTTGTCATCCGCCAAGAACTGCCGTCCCCTGAACAACTGCAAATCCGGGTCTAACAAACGGCAATATGGAGTCTGTAACCACTCGGGCTCAAACTCAAACGAGAATATCTCCTTTCCACGTGAAGGTTGCGCAAACAGACGCCCCATTAGAACGGGTGTCTCTACACGGAAATCGTCAAAATAGATGTATATCGTTTGCATAGATTATTTAGCTTTAGTCACGCGTTTAGAGATAGTTAGCCCTGCGTCTTGTAGTTTTCGGCCGAGGATATCATCTTGCGCAACGGAATGCAAATCCTCCTCCAAACCGAGCACTATGAGCACACGCAGGTAATAGCCTATCGCAACTCCCTCATCGCCGTTCTCTATCTTGATAAGGGTGTTGCGCGCTATACCGGCTCTTTCCGCCACTTGTTCAGAAGGCAAATTACGCCGTAGCCGAGCCAAACGGATGTTTTCTCCTAAATCATGAAGTAGTCTCTCGTGCTTAGGTAATAGTGCTCTTTTCATACGTGTATTTGTGCTTAATGTTCAAAATTCTGCGCAAAGGTACAACTTTTTGCGCATATATGCAAACAATTCAACAAAAAAATGTGATTAGAGAGTGTTTTTTCCCGCTGCAAGGGTACATAAAATATTTGGAATACGCAAGGGTTTGCACAAAAAACCGCACCCGAAGGATGCGTTATTGGGCATTCAGCCGTCAGCATTCAGAGGATACGTTTCTCTATGAGCGAATAAAACGACCTTATGAAATAATGGATTTACCGCAAAACAGGTAAAAAAGATAAAAATTCGTTTTTTTTGCCAGAAAACTTGTGTATGTCGTAAAAAAGTTGTAATTTTGCAACGAAAATCATTGCAAATATGCCTGTACCAAGGAAAATCATCTTTTATAACGATCATTTCGTCACATTTTATACCGCACAAACGGAGGATGTTCGTCGTAAGATCAATCTGGTACTCAAACTGGTGGAGACCCAGGAAAAGATACCTAAGAAGTTTTTCCGATCAATAGAAACAGTAGAAGGGCTATTTGAGATTCGTATAGAGATGGAGAGTAATATTTATCGAATCTTTTGTTGCTTTGACAAAGGGAACTTGGTAGTTTTGTTTAATGGTTTTCAAAAGAAAAGTCAAAAGACACCGCCTGATCAGATTGCGAGGGCGGAGAGATTGAAAAACGAATATTTTAAAGAGAAGGAGACACGATAATGACAGCACAACACAAACAAGATTTGATGCAATGCACAGATTTCTCCCAATTGTTGGATGTCGAGTATGGAAAACGAGGCACAACCAAACGTGAGAAGTTTGAAGCAGATGCTGAGGCGTTTTGTATAGGTGAGATTTTGAAGGAGCAAAGGCTTCAGGCCGGTATGACTCAAAAAGAGTTAGCTGCTCAGTCGGGCACTCCCACTCAAGTCATCTCCCGATTGGAGCACGGTTATAGCAATGTTTCCTTATCTTCCATCTTTCAGATTTTCGCAGGAATGGGCAAGAAGGTTGCATTGACTATTCTATAATTCTATAAACCATAAAATACCCATACAATACTAAGCGGTAATCCACGAAACGGTTTACCGCTTTTTTGTTACCTAATTACCCTATTACGTAATCACGAAAAAAATAAAAGTAAACCTATGTAAGTAAATACATAAAAAACGCACCCGAGGATGCGTTTTAGGACGATTTTTTCTGTTATTCGTGGATGAGTACTGCGCGGACGAAGTTGCCGAACTGGCATATCCGCTTGCCGGCAACGGGATCGGGTTTGCCGCGGAGTTGGGCGGCATGACGTTCCACCATCTCCCGGTACCGCGGATGGTTCGGATCTTTCGCAATCTGCGATGCCTCTTGGCAAACGGCTTTCCAGCGTTCGTACTGAGCCTGTTCGGCAGGCGTTCGCGGGTTCCGTTTGTAATCCCGCTTCTCCAGTCCGTACATCTCTTTCGGACCATAACCGAAAATCGTTCCGTCCGGATACTTCCATGCCTTACGACGCATGGTTATTCGTGAATGTTTGTCAAACTTGCCGACTAAATCATCGATGCCGACACTTGTTTCAAATCTTGCCATAATACTATAATTAAAGGTTAATGGGTAGTTGTTGCCTAGGTAATGATTAGGGAAAGGGTAGGACAATGACTAACCAATATTTAACAAATGATTAACTTATCTCTAACGGGTGGAAGCATGTTGGCTGTTGCAAATATGCAACAGAAATGCAAAATGATAGGGAATCCGGATGTCATCCGGAACAATAGACATAGAAAATGATAGAGACTCCGGATGTCATCCGACGGAATTAACATACGAAAATTTGCATGGCAAAGTTGGCAAACTTGACAAACTTAGCGTTGACTTTGCCAACTTTGCCAAGTTTGTCATGCGATTTTTTTATACACGCCATACCGAATCTTTTGTACTAATCCATGTGCCATCCATTCTTCGTTCCAACGCGCGGAAGTTCGAGGAGAGATTCCTTGAGACTGTGCTTCGGCGACGAGGGTTTTGGATTCAAACTCAGCGGGAAGGAGGGAGAGGAGGATGGCTTTCTGGTCGAGGGGTTTGACTTTCGGTGCCTCTATCTTCTCTGTACCTTGTATCAACTGGTACGCCTGCGCCATATGCAGAATCAACTTATTCCCGATAAGTTCCGCAGTAGCATAGTCCTCATCCGAGCACACAAGACCGGAATGCGATTCCGGAGCAATGGAAAAAGAGGAAGTGTCCGAATCCAATTCGGACGAAATGGACGAAGGTTCTTGCTCCGCGGAATAGCGCGGAGAGCAGGACCGAAGTACCGTGAGTATCATCGCTATCCGTTCGATATGGACCGCCATGCGGAGGACGACGGAGTGGAAATCTTCGCCTAAGATGCTGATGAGCGTGGGGTAAGCGGTCTCAAGATGGTGGCCGAGACGGGTACGCTGGTCAGGCGTGAGGCGGAACTCTATCGGATGGGAGAAGAACAGCTGCTCGTACAGGCGGTAGAGTTGCTCTGAAGCCGTCTGTATAGCCTGTCGGGAACTCTCACCGGGTTGCACATAGCGCTCCGAGAAAGGTTTGATATCCTGGACGATAAGGGTCAGCAGGCGTGAGAAATAACCGTTCTCGACAGAGGGAACGAGCGCGCGGTACTGGCTGAGCGTACCGGTGAGTACCATGGACAGTTGCGGGTTCTCGATGACTGAATGGTCCTTGCATCGGGCACGGGAGATGGGTTCGTGCTCGGCAGCTTTACGAAGGGCGGTGTTGTAGTTCGCGGTCGAGGAACGCCAGATGTCGGTGATGACCGATCCTTCGGACTCATGGATGTACCCGCGTCCGTTCTGCTGCGCGAGCGTCCGATAGAAAGCCGGGTAAGTGGCATCGCCCGGGATGACCAGGGGCATCGCCTGATGAACCCGTTGCACGAGATCGAGGGCGAGGTTGGTTATTCCTTTGCCGCAAGCCGCCGAACCGACGATGAAGAGCTGGAGGTTGGGGTAATAGCGTTTGGCGGCAATACCGTACCGGCAATAGAGGTTCGGCATACACGCGCCAGAGGCGGTAAGCAGGGACATCAGCAACATGTCTTTTTCACTCTCGCTCTGGGCTAATGAGAGTACAGGGCGGATGATGGCGGGCAGGGCGGCTTCATCCAGATGAGAACAGATGTGGAGATCTGTCTCAGGGTTAAGGTTTTGATACTTGTTCATAATGTGACAGGTGTTAAGGGTTAAATGTATTTTAATAATAAAAAAGCAGAGGATTTAATCAAAATCCACTGCAAAGATACTACAAAAAACATCCTTTCACAAGGACGCCCGCGTCACGTGACGTCACATGACAAAAAAAAGTATCATTTTTTTGTATTTTTCAGCCTTTTCCCTAAGTGATTAGGGTTGACATACCACCCGAACAGAATAGTCAGCTGCTCACAGAAGCGCGTGAGCGTACGGGTCGTATAATAGGTGCGGAAGGTTTCGTCATACCGGCATCGCTCTTGGATATATTCGCGTACCGAGACATAACTGTTCTCCTTCGGAACCGGAAGAACGGCGTCGAGGAATAGTTCCTGCGAGGGTGTTCTTTTGGACATGGAGACAGGCTCGGAGGTACCTAACTGTCCGGTGATGAAATCCCTCCATTTATTCATCCATCGGTGGAAGAGGTTGATGTTCTCGGGAGACAGCCGGGCTATCCGGGCATGCAGAAACCGGTCGTCCGTCTCCTGGCGGAGTATCTCGGGTCGGAGTTTCGCCATTTGCGCTGCACTGTCGGGATAGACAGAAACAGCCTGCTGCATTTGCAGATGGAGCCACTCATAGTAGGAGCGGATGAGTTGGTCGGCACTGAGCCCCTCAAAGAGGAAGGTGGGTGTGTCAGTCTCTTCCTCCTCGCCCGTGCGCAACGCCTCGGCGAAGGTACATACCTCTGCCGCGTCTGTCCAGTCGATTGAGAAAAGCCGTTGCCGCCTCGTCTCTACGAAAGCCGCGTCGTAGAGCCATTCGCAGAACGGCTGGCGCCATTCTACTGCATCGTATATGTGTCCCTCCGCTTCTTCGCGAACCAGACGCTGCATGTATTCAACAATCAGTCCTACTGCCAGATCATACAGACGGTCATTGTGGGCGCATAGACGGTAGAGGGTATTATCCTCGCCGGTGAACTCGATATAGGAATCGCTCAGAGCCTGTACCTCCGTCCTGAAAAGCCCGCCGTTGTCGCGGCGAACCTCTACTTCGTAGCGCCTGTAGAACTCCTTACGTTGCTCGTCACTCTCCAGGGCTATGCCGCGCGCATCCCCCTCATCGGTCGTCGCTAACAGCGCCACCAACACGGCGGCACCCGTTATACCGCCTATACGCAGCTCCATCCCGCCTTCGGGGACGTAAATCAGCATATGCGACTCATACCGCATCCGCTCGTCAAACACATAGTCGTCCAATAACCGTTTCATGGTGCATTATACATTCTCGCTTTTAATTTGCATATAAAGTTGCTTGCCCTTTTCTGTCAGATAGTATTTTTGTTGAGGGCTACGAGAAGATTTTGAGTCTGTTGGTATGAGCAACCCATCATCCAACATAGGCTGCAAAGTGGTACGCCTAAAATATGTAGCGTCTTTCTTTCCACATAATGTTCGTATTTGCACTGCGGACATTGGGGTTGTTAATGCTTCAAACAAAGATGCAACTTGGTCACTACTTAGTGAATACTTAGTGAGTACTTGGTGAATAACTTGCGCGGTAACTTGGTCACTAACTTGTCCAAATTCATTGTTTACCTGCGGTTCATCGTCTTTGGCGACGGGTATTTCGACTGCAAAGGCAGTGATGTAATCCACTTTGAATAGCGGTTCGGGGTTGCCGTTCTCGGCAAGTAGGGACTTGACTTCACGGATGCCGTGGTTGAACATGTTGACATAGTTGAGTGTGCGCATCATCTCCGCCAGGACAGAATTGCGGTAGTCATTCACGTTCGGAAAATTCTCCGGTCGCGCCTGCCCATACAAGCCGCCCGGATTCATAATCTCTATATGGTCGTCAAACTGGTAGAGCCGTGTGGGCGTATTAGCTTGGTAGTCGCGGTGCATGAGCGCATTCATGAGTAGTTCACGAAGTGCTTTGTATGGATAGTTATAAACATCTTTCTCGCGTAAGATACTGATAGGTATCGGGCGTTTGGTGATGATAGCATCTTGTATAAAACTCTCCAAACGCGGCAATATAGAGAAGAGCGATCCCTCAAAACGGCGTTCGTTCAATATCTTTCCTCCTGTGTCTTTGCCCTCAAAGCGTACGAATTGCACCAAAGCACCCGGCATGAAATAGCGAGGATTTCTGCCAAACATGATTAGCGCCGCATAAGTCGGGCAATGCCACTGCGTGTTATATAGATGAAGCGCCGCCAGTTGTTCCTCTATAGGTCGGTTGTCATGCTCCAGTACATTAGGGGCTATGGCACGTGGCAGGTAATCCTTTTGTATGGTCTCTATATCCAAATCCTCTAACGTAGCCTCACGGCAAGGGCGCGTATCAAAAGTTGGCAGTGACGCAGCGCAACGCTCTGCAAGGATGCGTTCTTCCTCACGCGAAGCAATGTCACGGCGTGGACCGATACGCACGAAAGTACGCCCGCGATAACGAATAGGCGTATCGAAAGAGGGTGTGACATCTACTACCAGCACATCTCCTTCCGGTGTTTCCACCTTCTCGGTTGTCATCACCGGCAAAGGCAGTATATTACCATCCGAACGAATACCGCTGATACGTTTCATCAGGGTGTCATCCACTTTCAAACCGCTAATATGCCCTTGGTCATCTACACCTATGAGCAAATAGCCGTGCTTGCGCTGACCGGGCAGGTCATTGGCAAAAGCACAGATTGCTTCTTGGAACTTATCCATGTCGTTTGTAGAAACCGTCCGCTCTATGCGGTAACTCTCGTCAAGATGGATGAGGTCATATAATTCTTGCTGTGTCATATATTGATGTATTTCTATTAAAATTCCAGTCGCATGGACTGCCCCCCCTCTTAAGTTATGCCTTTGCTTGTATTGCTCTATACATTTTGCTTGCAAAGGTAGTAATAATATCAATTCTTGGAGGCGGACCACTCGCGGGGAGAGATGCCCGTCTCGCGGGTGAAGGTGCGGGAGAAGACGGCAAGCGAGGAGAAGCCGCAGGCGGAAGCTATGTCAGAGAGTTTCATATCCGGGTGCGCAGACATGAGGCGCTGCGCTTCCTCCACGCGGTAGCGGTTGACGAGCAGGAAGAACGAACAGCCGTACGCCTCATTGATGAACTGGGAGAGATACGTGCGGTTCTTGGGCAAGACAGCACGCAGGTCGTTGAGCTGGAAATCGGGACGGAGATAAGGCTTCTCCTCCGCCATCCAGTGTTCGAATGAAGCCTGTGCAGCCGTGAGGGATGCGCCGGTTGAGAGGGTTTGAGGTAGTTGGAGGTTGCTGGAGGTTGCTGGAGAGTTCGTACCTTGTATATCGTCCCTTCGTACTTCTTTCCACGGGTCTTTGCGGAAGAGGATCTGCTCGGTGGCATAGATGAACATAATCACCACAAACCACTGCTGCGTAAATCCGCGGGTGTGATAATGGGTGGAGCACATCCATACATAATTGATTCCCACGATAAAGAGCATAATGCTATACCGGATGATCCAGCGGACATCTATATCATCCAGAGAGGAGAAGTTATCCTCACACCACTTGCGATAGACATGTATATGCCTGAACAGCATCACCAGTAGTATGTACGGATAGAGCGCTATCACGGGCCATAGATTGATCGACGGCATGATATAGTCGAATGCCATGAGTGCCGCGAGCGGCAGCAACTGCATGAACGCTATTTTCCAGTTCATCCACCCCGGTCGCAGTGCCTCGGTAGGATACAAGAGCAGGACCCATCCGAGGATATTGCCGAGGACGAGTTCGTAGGTAGTGAGCTCATACGCCGCCATATCCATCACCCGGTGCGGCGCAACCGCCCACCCCACCAGATAGATGAGATCGGATGTCCCCCAGACCAGCAACGCCACGGCGAACAAACGGCGCGCCTTGATCCCCTCCGAACGGCGGAAAAGCATCCACGCACCGCCGAAAGAGACTACTACAGTACATGTGTTGAATATAGGGGTGAGAATATTGTCGTACACCTCATCGGGGATGAACCGCCCCCACCACGTGCTAAGAACGACCATACACACGCTTACGAGTAAGAATACCACTTCCGACCGATAGTCGAACCAGAAGTCCCGTATGGTTTGATGGATCTGTTTCACAATGCGCTATAACCGAATTCGGGTACAAAGGTACAATATTTTTCTGAAATACACAAACATTTCCGCAAAAAAAAAATCGCTGCACCGGTCAGGGTGCAGCGGTTTTCAGTTCGTGACGTGCGTCAAGGCACGATCCGGAAGCATGTATCAATATCTGTCGTCCTCTCCGTTGAGGGCAGCCTCGGCAGCCTCACGTGCTGCCTGGATAGCCGCATACTCCTCGGCGTTGTGGACGGCGATCTTCTGGAACTCGCGCAGTCCGGTACCGGCGGGGATGAGGTTACCGCAGATGACGTTCTCCTTCATACCCTCGAGGTAGTCCACCTTGCCGCGGATAGCCGCCTCGTTGAGGACCTTGGTGGTCTCCTGGAAGGAGGCAGCGGACATGAAGGACTTGGTACCGAGAGCGGCACGGGTGATACCCTGCAGGATCTGCTTGGCGGTAGCGCACTCGGCGTCACGCGCCTGTACCAGTTTCTTGTCACGGCGGCGGAGAGAGGAATTCTCGTCGTGGAGCCGGCGTGCGGTGATGATCTGTCCCTCGCGGAGGTTCTCGGAGTCACCGGCGTCGGATACCACCTTGCGGCCGTAGATACGGTCGTTCTCCTCGAGGAAGTCGAGCTTATCGACGATGTCACCCTCCAGGAAGCGGGTGTCACCCGGCTCCAGGATCTCCACCTTACGCATCATCTGGCGTACGATGATCTCGAAGTGCTTGTCGTTGATCTCCACACCCTGCATGCGGTAAACCGCCTGCGCCTCGTTGACGATGTAGTTCTGTACGGCGGTCGGACCCTGGATAGCGAGGATGTCGTCCGGCGTGATGGCACCGTCAGAGAGCGGTGCGCCGGCGCGGACGAAGTCGCCTTCCTGTACGAGGATCTGCTTGGTCAGCGGGATCATGTATGCCTTCTGCTCGCCGAGCTTGGAGGTGATGAACAGCTCACGGTTACCGCGCTTGATCTTGCCGTACGATATCTCGCCGTCGATCTCCGCCACGATAGCGGGGTTGGACGGATTACGGGCCTCAAAGAGCTCGGTGATACGCGGCAGACCGGAGGTGATATCACCGCCGCTGTTCTTGGCGCGGGCGGTCGAGAAGAGCGAATCGCCTATCTTGACCTCGTCACCGTCCTTGACCTCCAGGTTAGCCTTCACCGGCAGGTTGTAGGAACGGAGGATATTGCCCGCCTTATCGACGATATGCGCCTGCGGCAGTTTGGTCTTGTCCTTGGACTCGGTGATATAGACCTCGCGTTTGCCGGTCTGCTCATCGGTCTCGGTCTTGCAGGTAACGCCCTCGATAACGTCCTCGAAGCGGATGAAACCGTCCTGCTCGATGAGGAGCGGAATCTTATAGGAATCCCACTCGCAGACGCGTGTGCCCTTGGCGTATCTCTCGCCGGAGGTGACAAACAGTTTCGCGGAGTACGGGATATCGAAGGTAGCGAGTACCACGCCCGTCTTCTCGTCCTTGAGCGAGAGGGTGTTCTTACGCGATACAACGAACACGTCTCCGGCAGCGGTGGTGATGGTACGCAGATCTTCGATCTCGACTATACCGTCGCGCGAGAGGTCGTAGGTCGATTGTGCCGCCGAACCGCCCGCCAGACCACCGGAGTGGAAAGTACGGAGGGTCAGCTGCGTACCCGGCTCACCGATAGCCTGCGCCGCGATGACGCCGACCGCCTCACCCTTCTGCACCATCTTACGGGATGCAAGGTTGCGGCCGTAACACTTGGCGCAGACGCCGTGCTTGGACTCGCAGGTGAGTACGGAGCGGATAACCACCTCCTCGATACCGGCAGCCTCGATCGCCTCGCACTGCGGCTCGCGGATCTCCTCGCCGGAAGCGACGATGAGGTTACCCTCGTTATCATGGATGTCGTGTACGGACACACGTCCTAAGATACGCTGGGAGAGGGAAGCCACGACGCGGTCGCCATCCTTGACGGCGCGGGTAGCCAGACCGCGGAGCGTACCGCAGTCCTCCTCGTTGATGATGACATCGTGCGACACATCGACCAGACGACGGGTCAGGTAACCCGCATCGGCAGTCTTCAACGCCGTATCGGCAAGACCCTTACGGGCACCGTG
>DFEG01000019.1:34210-35337 GCA_002369075.1 Bacteroidales bacterium UBA3808
GTGGAGATGAAGTACTCCAGCACCGACATACCCTCCTTGAAGTTCGCAAGAATAGGGTTCTCGATATCGGTACGGGTATCGGTCGAGCCGGCTTTCAACGGCTTACCCATGATACCACGGATACCGGCGAGCTGCTTGATCTGATCGGCGTTACCACGGGCTCCGGAGTCCATCATCATGTAAACGGAGTTGAAGCCTTCGTCCGCCTCCTTCATGTGCTTCATGACGATGCCCTTCAGTTCCTCATCGATCTCCTTCCAGGTATCCACGGTCTTACGATAACGCTCGTCATCGGTGATAAGACCCATGGTGTAGTTCGCATAGAGGTCATCGACGATGGCATTACCCTTCGCGATCTCGTCTTTGCGCTCCTCCGGAATAAGAATATCATTGAGGTTGAAGGACAGACCACCACGGAAAGCGCGGTAGTAACCGAGGTCCTTGATATCATCGAGGAACTGCGCCGCACGCGCCACACCGCAGGTCTTGATGACCTTGGTGATGATCGCCTTGACAGCACCTTTCTTCATCAGTTCGTTCTGATAACCGATCTCCTCCGGCACGTACTGGTTCACAACCACACGGCCCGGGGTAGTATCCACCAGCTCGCCGTTGATACGCACTTTCACCTTGGCGTGGATGTCCACACGACCCTCGTTGAGGGCGATGATAGCCTCCTCACGGGAATAGAAGATGAGTCCCTCACCCTTTACGCCTGCGCGTTCCTTGGTAATATAGTAGAGACCGAGAATCATATCCTGCGACGGTACGGTGATCGGGTTGCCGTTCGCCGGGTCGAGGATGTTATGGGAGCCGAGCATGAGGAGCTGCGCCTCGAGGATCGCCTCGTTGGAAAGCGGCAAGTGTACCGCCATCTGGTCACCGTCGAAGTCGGCGTTAAATCCGGCACAAGCCAGCGGGTGGAGCTGGATAGCCTTACCCTCGATCATCTTGGGCTGGAACGCCAGAATACCGTGGCGGTGCAGTGTCGGGGCACGGTTCAGCAGAACGGGGTGTCCCTCCATCACGTGCTCCAGGATCTCATAGATAACCGGCTCGCGGCGGTCAATGATCTTCTTAGCCGACTTGACCGTCTTGACCGTACCGCGCTCGATGAGCTTGCGGAT
>DFEG01000019.1:35408-35528 GCA_002369075.1 Bacteroidales bacterium UBA3808
CGGCTTGTAGAGCTCGGCAGCCATCTCTTTCGGCAGACCGCACTCGTGCATCTTGAGCTCCGGACCTACGACGATAACCGAACGCGCGGAGTAGTCCACACGCTTACCGAGCAGGTTCTG
>DFEG01000019.1:35584-35810 GCA_002369075.1 Bacteroidales bacterium UBA3808
AGGTTCTGACGGAAACGTCCCTGTTTACCCTTCAGGGAGTCGGAGAGGGACTTGAGCGGACGGTTCGCCTCCGATTTCATCGCCGTAGTCTTGCGGCTGTTATCGAAGAGGGAGTCCACCGCCTCCTGCAACATACGTTTCTCGTTACGCAGAATAACATCCGGCGCCTTGATCTCCACGAGACGTTTGAGACGGTTGTTACGGATGATGACGCGGCGGTAGAGGT
>DFEG01000019.1:35859-36572 GCA_002369075.1 Bacteroidales bacterium UBA3808
CGGTAGAGGTCGTTGAGGTCGGACGTAGCAAAACGTCCGCCATCCAGCGGCACGAGCGGACGGAGCTCCGGCGGCGTCACAGGCACAGCCTGCAGGATCATCCACTCGGGTTTGTTGCGTCCGTTCGACGCGCGGAAAGCCTCCACTACCTGCAGACGTTTGAGCGCCTCCTGACGGCGCTGCGCGGAAGTAGCCTTGTCGGCGGTAGCGCGGAGCTCGTAGCTCAGTCCGTCCAAGTCGAGGTTGCAGAGCAGGTCATACACCGCCTCGGCACCCATCTTGACAATGACCTTGTTGGGATCGGTGTCCTCCAGCATGTCATTATCCTCCGGGATGATCGCCATTACCTGCTGGTACTGGTCCTCGTCCAGGAGCATCTTGTTCTCGATAGGCAGACGGTTCTTGTCGGTCTCGTGCTTCTCGCCGATCTCCTGCCCCTCCAGAGCGCCGGCACGGACTACGAGGTACTTCTCGTAATAGATGACGGACTCCAGTTTCTTGGTCGGGATACCGAGGAGGGCTGCCATCTTGGAGGGCAGCGAACGCAGATACCATATATGCGCTACGGGCACCACCAGTTTGATGTGACCCATGCGCTCACGGCGCACTTTCTTCTCCGTCACCTCCACGCCGCAACGCTCGCAGACGATACCTTTGTAACGGATGCGTTTGTACTTGCCGCAGTGGCACTCATAGTCCTTGGTAGGACCGAA
>DFEG01000019.1:36622-44486 GCA_002369075.1 Bacteroidales bacterium UBA3808
TTGGTAGGACCGAAGATACGCTCACAGAACAAACCGTCACGCTCGGGTTTGTAGGTACGATAGTTGATCGTTTCCGGTTTGAGCACCTCGCCGGAAGAGATACGCATGATCTCATCCGGGGACGCGAGTCCGATGGTGATTTTGGTAAAACCGGTTTTCTTATTTTCTTGTTTAAAAGCCATACTTGTCCTCCATTATTCCATATTGATACTGAGTGCGAGACCCTGAAGCTCGTGCAGAAGCACGTTAAGCGACTCGGGCAGCCCCGGAGTCGGGAAGGGTTCACCTTTGACGATTGCCTCATAGGTACGGGCACGTCCTGTGACATCATCGGATTTGACGGTAAGGATCTCCTGGAGCACGTGTGCGGCACCGTGTGCCTCGAGTGCCCAGACCTCCATCTCACCGAAACGCTGTCCACCGAACTGCGCTTTACCGCCGAGCGGCTGCTGGGTGATAAGGCTGTACGGACCGATCGAACGGGCGTGCATCTTGTCATCCACCATGTGACCGAGTTTCATGAAGTAGGTCACACCGACGGTAGCCATCTGGTCGAAGGGCTCACCCGTCTCGCCGTCGTAGAGCTGGGTCTTACCGCCGCGCGGCAGACCGGCTTTGTCGGTCCACTCGTCCAACTGCTCCATCGTACAGCCGTCGAAGATAGGCGTAGCGAATTTCACGCCCAGCTCCTGACCTGCCCAACCGAGGACAGCCTCGAAGATCTGACCGATGTTCATACGGGAAGGCACACCCATCGGGTTGAGGACGATATCTACCGGCGTACCGTCCGCAAGGAACGGCATATCCTCCACGCGCACGATCTTGGAGACGATACCCTTGTTACCGTGACGACCCGCCATCTTGTCACCCACGCGTATCTTACGACGCTTGGCGACATAGACTTTCGCCATCTGGATGATACCGTTCGGCAGCTCGTCGCCGATGGTGAGGTTGAACTTCGCACGCTTGAGATCGGCGTCCATCTCTTTGTATTTCGCAATATAATTGATCACGCACTGCGCTACGAGCGCGTTCTTGTGCTCGTCCGCCGTCCAGCCCTCGAGAAGCACGGAGAAATAGTCGATCTCGTGGAGACGCTCCTTGGAGAAATGCTGGCCCTTGGAGATGAGCTCGGTACCGAGGATGTCTTTCACAGAGACTGCCTGACGGCCGTTGAGAATGCCGTAAAGCTTGTTGATGAGCACCTCGCGGAGCTCCTCCGCACGCTTCTTGAAGTCCTGATCCATTTCCGCAAGCTTGATTTTGTCGTCCATCTTCTGCTTGCGGTCCTTGTTAGCACGGCAGTAGAGTTTCTTGTCGATGATGACACCGTCGAGAGAAGGAGAGCACTTGAGAGAAGCGTCCTTCACATCTCCCGCCTTGTCACCGAAGATGGCCTTGAGCAGCTTCTCCTCCGGCGAAGGATCGGTCTCGCCCTTCGGGGTTATCTTGCCGACAAGGATATCGCCCGGCTGCACGTACGCACCGATACGGATCAGACCGTTCTCGTCGAGGTCCTTGGTAGCCTCCTCGGAGACGTTCGGGATATCGGCGGTGAACTCCTCCATACCGCGCTTGGTGTCACGCACCTCGAGCAGCTGCTCCACTACGTGAACGGAGGTGTACATATCCTCGCGTACGATACGCTCGGAGAGGACGATGGCATCCTCGTAGTTATAACCCTTCCAGGGGATGTAAGCCACCTTGAGGTTCTTACCGAGCGCGAGCTCGCCGCCTTGCGTAGCGTACCCCTCGGTCAGAATCTGCCCCTTCTCCACATGGTCGCCCTTGCGGACTACCGGGTGAAGGTCGATGGTGGTGTTCTGGTTCGTTTTCTCGAACTTCGGCATCTTGTACTCCTTCTCGGGCGAGTCGAAGCTGATCGCCTCTTCCTCCTCGGTACGGTCGTACTTGATACGGATGATATCGGCATCCACGTAGGTAACGGTACCTACACCCTCCGCCACGATCTGTGTGCGGGAGTCGGTGACCAGCTGCTCCTCGATACCGGTTCCGACGATCGGAGCCTCGGAGGTGATCAGAGGTACAGCCTGGCGCATCATGTTCGATCCCATGAGGGCACGGTGGGCATCATCGTGCTCGAGGAACGGAATGAGCGCCGCCGCTACGGAAGCGATCTGGCACGGAGCCACATCCATGAGGTTGACCTCCGACGGTGCAACGACAGGGAAATCGGCGCCGAGACGGGTCTTGACCTTCGAGCGGATGAACGAACCGTCCTCGCGGAGCGGCGCGTTACCCTGAGCCACCACCTTGCTCTCCTCGTCCTCGGCGGAGAGATAAACGACATGGTCGTTATCCAGATCCACCACGCTGTTCTCCACCTTGCGGTAGGGAGTCTCGATGAAACCGAGGTCGTTGATCTTGGCGTAGATACACATGGAGGAGATCAGACCGATGTTAGGACCTTCCGGCGTCTCGATAGGACAGAGACGACCGTAATGGGTATAGTGTACGTCTCGCACCTCGAATCCGGCACGGTCACGGGAAAGACCGCCGGGACCCAGGGCGGACATACGGCGCTTATGGGTAATCTCGGCCAACGGGTTCTGCTGGTCCATGAACTGGGACAGCGCGTTGGTACCGAAATAAGAATTGATGATCGAGGAGATCGACTTGGCGTTGATCAGGTCGGTCGGAGTGAAGACCTCGTTGTCGCGGACGTTCATGCGCTCGCGGACGGTGCGCGCCATACGGGCCAGTCCGATACCGAACTGGTTGTAGAGCTGCTCGCCGACGGTGCGTACACGACGGTTGGAGAGGTGGTCGATATCGTCCACCTCAGCGTTCGAGTTGATGAGCGAAACGAGGTACTTGATGATCTCGATGATGTCCTCCTTGGTGAGCACGCGGGTATCATCGGGGATGGACATGTTGAGCTTGCGGTTGATGCGGTAACGACCTACGTCACCGAGATCGTAACGCTTCTGGGAGAAGAAGAGGTTCTGGATCATCTCGCGCGCAGTAGCATCATCTGCCGGCTCGGCGTTACGGAGCTGGCGGTAGATATAGAGGACAGCCTCTTTCTCCGTCTTGGCAGGGTCTTTCTGCAGCGTGTTGAAGATGATGGAGAAGTCATTTTCGCGCTCCTGGTCTTTGTGCAGGAGAACGGACTTGGAGCCGGACTCGAGGATGATGTCAATCACCTCCGGAGTGAGCTCTTCCTCACGCTCCACGACAATCTGGTTACGCTCGATGGACGATACCTCGCCGGTATCCTCGTCCACGAAATCCTCAATGGTCGGTTTCATGACATAACCGGCAAGCTTGCGGCCCATACAGGCTTCCAGCGTCTCGCGGTTGACCTTCACCTCCTCTGCCAGATCAAAGCAGTTGAGGATGTCCTTGTCGGACTCGAAACCAATCGCGCGGAGAAGGGTCGTTACCGGCAGTTTCTTCTTACGGTCAATGTAAGCGTACATGACCTTGTTGATATCCGTAGCGAACTCAATCCACGATCCGCGGAACGGGATGATACGCGCCGAATAGAGCTTCGTACCGTTGGAGTGCATGGATGTACCGAAGAAAACACCCGGCGAGCGGTGGAGCTGGGATACAACCACACGCTCTGCACCGTTGATAACGAAAGTGCCTTTCGGAGTCATGTACGGGATGGTACCGAGGTACACATCGGATACGACGGTATCGAAGTCCTCATGATCGGGATCCTCGCAAGAGAGGCGTAACTTCGCCTTCAAGGGCACGGAATAGGTCAGACCGCGCTTGATACACTCCTCGATGGAGTAACGCGGACGGTCAACACTGTAGTCCAGAAACGCCAAGGTAAAACTGTTGCGGGTATCCTGAATCGGGAAGTTCTCCGAGAATACCTTAAAGAGTCCCTCTTTACGTCTCTGCTCCGGAGTCGAATCCATCTGCACAAAATCTTCGAAGGACTTCAATTGAATTTCCAGAAAGTCAGGGAACGGCATCTGCTTCTGCATTCTGCTGAAGTTGACTCTCTGTTGTTTTTTACTTGTAGCCATTATTTTGGATGGTTAATAATTGTTTAACAGAACTAAACTGTTGGTAATGAATAATTTAAACCTAAATCAATGGTGAAATGTTTTGTACTATTTTAAGCTTCACCCTATAATAATTACCAAATATTGCAGTTTTTTAATCATTCTGTCTTATTGAGCAGAAAAGGTTTAGACCCGCATTTTGGTACGGATCTAAACCTGTTCCACCGCAATAAGGTGGGTTGGTCGGTGAGGTTATTACTTGAGTTCTACCTCAGCACCTACCTCTTCGAGAGCCTTCTTCAGGGCCTCTGCAGTAGCTTTGTCTACGCCTTCCTTAACCTTGGACGGAGCAGCGTCAACGATGTCCTTAGCCTCTTTCAGGCCGAGACCGGTTTGCTCCTTAACGGCCTTAACAACCTGGAGTTTGTTAGCACCTGCGCTCTTCAGAACTACGTCGAAAGAGGTCTTCTCCTCAACTGCCTCAGCAGCTGCGCCACCGGCAGCCGGAGCAGCAACTGCAACTGCAGCTGCAGCGGGCTCAATGCCGTACTCCTCTTTGAGGATAGTAGCGAGTTCATTTACTTCCTTAACGGTAAGGTTAACTAATGTTTCAGCAATAACTTTAAGATCTGCCATTGTCTTATAAATTTAAAATGTTTATTTATTCAGTTAGTTTTGTTTTTCCGGAATATCGGTATTTCGATATATCGATACCTCGGGATTATTCTGCGCGCTCGCCGAGAGTTTGCAGTACACCGTGGATGGTGTTTTGTCCGCTCTGAAGTGCAGAAACGACATTCTTTGCCGGCGACTGGAGCAAAGCAACCAATTCGGCGATGAGTTCGTTCTTGGACTTGATAGCGCTGAGGAACTCGAGATTCTGCTTGCCTACGTAAACAGTCTCTTCTACGTATGCAGCTTTGAGTTCGGGCTTAGCCTCACCGGTCTTGTCGCCCTTGGTGAACTCCTTGATGAGTTTGGCGGGAGCGTTACCGGTATTGGTAAGCATGAGTGCGGTGTTGCCCTTCAGTGCGCCGAAAATCTCCGCCTCGATGCCCTTCTTCTCGAGGGCTTTCTGCAGAAGCGTGTTCTTGGCGACAAGGAGCTTGATGTCCTGCTTGAAGCAAGCGCGACGAAGCTCGCTGGTCTTCGCTGCATCCAGACCCTCGATATTAACGAGGTAGAAATGCGAATACTCGGTGAGTTGTGCGCCAAGCGCTTCAATGACTAAATTTTTATCTTCCTTTTTCATACTTGTCTGTTAGTTTTAAGAGATTAAAGCGATTTGGTATCGATCTTAATACCCTGACTCATTGTGCTGGAAAGATAAACGCTCTTGATGTACTCACCTTTGGATACGGCGGGTTTCAGGTGCTTGATGGTCTCAATGAACGCGAGTGCGTTCTCTGCGATCTTGTCAGCGCTGAAGCTTACCTTTCCGATAGAGGTGTGTACGATACCGAACTTGTCAACCTTGAAGTCGATCTTACCGCCCTTAACCTCCTTGACTGCTTTCGCTACGTCCATGGTTACGGTACCGCTCTTGGGGTTCGGCATAAGTCCGCGGGGACCCAATACGCGACCGAGAGCACCGATCTTACCCATGATCTGAGGTTGGGTGATGATGACATCAATGTCGGTCCATCCACCTTTGATCTTTTCAATATACTCATCCAGACCTACATAGTCAGCACCTGCCTCTTTGGCAGCTGCCTCCTGGTCCGGCATACAGAGTGCGAGAACGCGAACGGTCTTACCAGTTCCGTTAGGGAGTGCAACGACACCGCGTACCATCTGGTTGGCCTTACGGGGGTCAACACCCAAGCGTACATCGATATCGACACTTGCGTCGAACTTAGTGGTAGTGATCTCTTTTACGAGAGCAGCTGCCTCCTCGATAGTGTAGAGCTTTCCTGCTTCAATCTTCTCAGCAGCAAGCTTCTGTTTTTTTGTCAGTTTTGCCATAATTGATAATGATTGAAGAGTTTTTACTTAACTACGATACCCATCGAACGTGCGGTACCCTTGACCATCTTGAGAGCGGACTCAACGGTGAAGCAGTTGAGGTCTGCCATCTTGTCTTCAGCGATCTTTACAGCCTGCTCCTCGGTGATGGTTGCCACCTTGTTACGGTTCGGCTGGTCAGAACCGCTCTTTACTTTTGCTGCCTCCAGAAGCTGGATAGCCACAGGAGGAGTCTTGACGATGAATTCAAAGGATTTGTCCGCATAAACGGTAATGATAACCGGCAGTACTTTGCCTGCCTTGTCTTGCGTTCTGGCATTGAACTGTTTGCAGAACTCCATGATGTTCACACCCTTCGAACCCAATGCCGGGCCTACCGGAGGTGCAGGGTTGGCTGCGCCACCCTTGATTTGGAGTTTGATAAAACCAGCAATTTCTTTAGCCATAGTTTTACTGTTGTTAATAGTTTTTGACTTGATAACGGGCTTTCGACTTTCGATACGAGCACCCTCAGTCGGTTAATAAATTTGAAACTACCGAGTAGTGACTAACGACCTGTAACGGGGTCTCCTACTCTTTTTCTACCTGGTTGTAGCCCAACTCCAGAGGAGTCTGACGGTCAAAGATCGTAACAACCACTTTGAGTTTGTGCTTCTCCGAGTTGATTTCCTGGATTGTTCCCTTGAAACCGTTGAACGGACCATCGACCACTTTCACGCTCTCACCCACGAGGAATTCCACCTCGGTTGCGGCGCGTACCTCCGATTCAGAAGCGAGACCGACAAGTTTGTTGACCTCAGCCTGCGAAACGGGTTCGGGTTTGACGGTTGTTTTCCCGCCGGACAGGAAACCCAGGACATTCGGGATGTTGCGAAGGAGCGGGAAGCTCTCGTCGCACAGATAGCACTCCACCAACAGGTAGCCGGGCAGGAGGTTGCGCTCCTTCTCGACACGCTTGCCGTTTTTGAGAGTAACTACTTTCTCGCGAGGGATCAGCACTTGCGACACATACTCGCGGAAAAGCGAACTCGATACCAGAGCATTGTTGATATACTCCTCCACCTTGTTCTCCTTGCCGCTGATAGCGCGCAGGACGTACCATTGTTTTTTGTTCTCAGCCATAAACTAATTTACGATTTACAAATTTTCAATTAGAAAAGACCGTAAACAAAAGTCATGATAGACTCGAAGCACCAGTCCATAAGCCACACGATCAGCGCCAGTATAATGGAAGCGATCAATACTATCACTGAACTTTGCGCCAACTCTTTGCGTGTCGGCCAGCTCGTCTTGTGGACCAGTTCATTGTACGATTCTTTGCAATATTCTACAAAAGCCATATTAGTAGATTTTTTATATTCTGTTACTATATTTATCTTTACTTGCCTTTCATTTTGCCTCCGCACTCATCTCCGTGCAACAACTCGGCTCTAACGGGTGTTAAAGTCGAATCGGAAGCTATGTCTTTATGTTTAGCTCCAACCTCGTTTCCGAGGGTGAAGCTGCCCTATGGGCGGCCTGGCGTAACATTCCAAGCTTTGCACGGAAGGCAGGAATCGAACCCACATTGACGGTTTTGGAGACCGCTCTCCTACCATTGGAGGACTTCCGTTCGTCGGAAGCGGCGATCAATGACTTCGTTACTACGTAACTCGTATAATTGTCGCGCTCCCTCCTCTCAAATCAACGAGCAGTGCGCTCGTTGATTTGGTTGAGGATTTCGCTCGGGGCTCGAAGCCCCAAGCGGTTTACTCATTTGCCGACGTATTAGTCGATGAGTTTGGTAATCTGACCGGAACCTACGGTACGACCACCCTCACGGATAGCGAAACGCAGACCCTCAGAGCAAGCAACCGGATAGATCAGCTTAACCTGGATCTCGAGGTTGTCACCCGGCATTACCATCTCAGTTC
>DFEG01000019.1:44616-45340 GCA_002369075.1 Bacteroidales bacterium UBA3808
AGTGGTTGTGGAACGGAGTGTGACGACCGCCCTCTTCTTTCTTCAGGATATAAACCGAAGCCTTGAACTCGCTGTACGGTTTAACCATACCCGGGTGAGTCAATACCATACCACGTTTAACCTCGTCTTTGTCGATACCACGGAGGAGCAGACCTACGTTATCACCAGCCTCGCCCTGATCCAGCAGTTTGCGGAACATCTCAACGCCGGTTACAACAGATTTCTTACCCTCTGCACCCAGACCGATGAGCTGAACCTCGTCACCTACTTTGATGACACCGGTCTCGATACGACCAGTTGCAACAGTACCACGACCGGTGATGGAGAATACGTCCTCAACCGGCATCAGGAACGGTTTGTCAACGGCACGTACAGGCAGCTGGATCCAGTTGTCGCAAGCATCCATCAACTCCATGATTTTCTCCTCCCACTGCGGAACACCGTTCAGTGCACCCAGTGCAGAACCGCGGATAACCGGGGTGTTGTCGCCATCGAAATCATAGAAGTTCAACAGCTCACGCATCTCCATCTCAACAAGATCCAACATCTCAGGATCGTCAACCATATCGCACTTGTTCATAAATACAACGAGGCGCGGTACGTTTACTTGGCGAGCCAACAGGATGTGCTCGCGGGTCTGAGGCATAGGACCATCAGTTGCAGCAACTACGATGATTGCACCATCCATCTGAGCGGCACCGGTAACCATGTTCTTTACATAGTC
>DFEG01000019.1:45402-45594 GCA_002369075.1 Bacteroidales bacterium UBA3808
CATAGTCAGCGTGGCCCGGGCAGTCTACGTGTGCGTAGTGACGGTTAGCTGTTTGATACTCTACGTGAGCGGTGTTGATAGTAATACCACGCTCTTTCTCCTCAGGAGCGTTATCGATAGAATCGAACGAACGCTGCTCTGAAAGACCTCTCTTTGCCAATACAGTTGTAATAGCTGCGGTCAGAGTCGTTT
>DFEG01000035.1:0-11203 GCA_002369075.1 Bacteroidales bacterium UBA3808
CCTTCCCGCGGTTCGGTCTCCGCGCAGATGGACTGCTCATCATTAATCCCAAAGCCGGTTCGCAGAACGACACTGTGGTAGAGGCAAAACACCTGATTGCCACGGTCGATGTGATGGAGTTCCTGAACCATAAGAACCTTCATGTACACGAAGCTACGCTCAATGACGCGCGGGTCAATTTCTACATCGCGCCGGACGGTACAACCAACCTCACGGGTATCTTCGTCACCTCGCCGGATAGCACGGAGGAGGACACCGCTGCTTTCTCCCTGCCCTTTGAGGCGCTGAAGGTCGATGGTCTGAGGATAGAGGCGGACTACATCACTTTCCTCGATGGAAAGGACACAATCTGCGCCTCACTCGGTGAGACGGAATTGACGGCTAATGCCAACAGTTGGGACGACATCTTCCTTTCGCTCGACGCGCACAACGTGTGCGCGCAGTTAAAAGGAGAGCGTTATGCCGACTCCCTGCATCTAAGACTCGATGCTCCCATGGCAGCCGACCTGGACGCCATGCACTTCGCGTTTCGCCGCGCCGAACTGGCGGTCAATGAGTTTGCACTGACTCTCAGCGGAACGGCAGATATCCTCGATTCCATCGGAGTAGATATGGGCGTGGCAACCAAGGGCAAATGGCAGATCAAACCCCTCTTGGCGCTCGTGCCGGAGAAATTCACCAAGTCGCTCAAAGACCTCGATGTGGACGGCGAAGCCGCACTCGAGGCTACCATTCAGGGATTCGTCTCTGACCACCGGATGCCGCGGGTACAAGCGCATTTGACCTTGGACGACGGCGAGGGTAGCTACAAACTGCTGCCCTATACGCTCCGCGACGTGGAACTGGACGCCACAGCGGATATACGCCTGACAGAAGGAGAGGTTTCGAATGTGGAGATTCATAAACTGTACGCTGCGACGCGCAATTCTCAATTGTCAATTGTCAATTCTCAATTGTCCGACTTGACGGGTAACATGCTTCTTGACCTCGCGCTCAACCTCGATGCCCACCTGCCGGACTTTGCTTATTTCCTGCCTAAAGAGATGACCCTCAACGGCCGTGCGAAAGGTACTGCGAACGCCAAGATCCATCTGGATGACCTGACCAATATGCGTCTAGAGAGAGGCAAGATCAGCGCCGACCTCAATCTCACGGATATTCATTATGCGATGGATTCGATGGTAGCTGACCTGCCGAAGACCCACGCTACGCTCCAACTGCCGAACCCCAAACCTTCTAAACCGAAGGTCAACTGGGTACGTATAGACCTCACGACGGACAAACTGGATTTTGCGATGGCTACGCCTCTCAATTGTCAATTGTCAACTGTCAATTGTCAACTTGAGGCGGGTAATGTGCTTTCCAAAGATCCGGTACTTTATGCGGCGGTAGGTCTGCAAACCGAGCGCCCGGTAGAGGTGGCGATGGACTCGATGGGTGGTACCGTCAATGCGCCCAAACTGAAACTCTACGCTGAGTATAACACCCGGGACACAGTCGGTCTGACCAAGGCGGAAGCCGCACTGGCGTGTGCTGCATTGGACGGTTTCTATACGGACACAAAAGCCAAGTTAGGCAAGGCGCAGCTGGAAGCCTCCATGACTGCCGGCAAACGGCTCAGTGCCAAACTGAAGACCGATGCGCTGAAAGCACAGATGGGCGAAGAACTGAAAGCGCAGACGGCGAATCTCGCCATAGAGGCGAGCGCACGGTATAATAAGAACGGTGCCAACGCCTTGCTCAAATGGAACCCGCGGCTGAAGGTTCAACTGACTGACGGTGTGGCTCAAATGCCCGACCGCTTGCCCGAACAGGTGCGCGTGCCCTCCATCGACTTCAGTTACTCCAACCGCGAGATGGCGATCAACAAAGCCCGCGTGGAGTTGGGTAACTCCGACCTCAATCTCAAGGGTAACGTCCGCAATATAGGCAAATGGTTCCGCCACGAAGGAGTCCTGGAGGGCGAGTTGGATGTCGTATCCGACCACTGTGACGCCAACCAACTTATGGCGTGGTTCTCCGCCGATAGCGGTAGCGAGGAACTGACACCCCCAAGCCCCCTCTTAGAGGGGGATGCCTCACCACAAGAACGATTCACCCCTTCTGAGAAGGGGAAGGGGGATGTCGATCCTTTCCTCGTCCCCACCGACGTCAACCTCGCCCTCAATACCCACGCCCGCGAGGTGGAGATTTTCAACCAGGTAGCCAAGGACCTGAAGGGCGGACTTTATATCAAAGACGGCAAGATGATTCTGGACGAGATGGGATTCGTGTGTCGTGCTGCCAAACTGCAGCTGACAGCTATCTACCGCACCCCGCGCCGCAACCACCTCTATGTGGGATTCGATTATCATATGATTGATGTGGATATAGACGAACTGCTGACGATGATACCGAATCTGGAAGAGATGGTACCGATGCTCAGTTCATTCAAGGGCGCGGCGCAGTTCCATCTGGCGGCAGAGACCTACCTCAACAGTCAATATCGGCCGAAGATCAGTACCCTCCGAGGTGCCGCTTCGCTCACCGGTAAGGACCTCGTGGTGCTGGACGGAGAGACGTTCTCGAAGATTTCCAAACTGCTGCTCTTCAAGAAGAAGACGGAAAACAAAATTGATTCCATCAATGCCGAACTGACCGTCTATAAGGACCAGATAGACGTCTATCCACTTTGCGTACAGATGGACAACTACATGGTCGCCCTTGGCGGACGGCATAAGACCGACATGACGTTCGACTACGATATCAACGTCCTCAGCCCGATCTACCTCGGCGTAAATGTAAGCGGAAATATAGACGACCTGAAAATCAAGCTTGCCAAATGCAAGTACGCCAAGGACTTCCGCCCGCGGTGGTTCGACAAAGCGGATACCCAATCGCTTGAGCTCCGGCAGATGATCAAGCAGTCGATGGAGAAAAACGTACGCATTCAATAATGAAAAATATGAAAAAAATTATTCTTTTAGGAGTCATTGCTATGAGTTTATTAGCATGCAGCAAGACGGGTAATGAATCCAACCCGTTGTTAAACCAGCCGAATACCCCTTATGGTGTGCCGGCGTTTGACCAAGTCAAGAACGAGCACTACCTCCCGGCTTTCGAGGAGGCTATCCGTCAGAACAAGGCGGAGATAGAGGCTATCGTGAGTAACGAGGCAGAACCGACTTTCGACAACACGATCGTGGCACTCGACCGCGCCGGCGGACTGCTGGACCGCGTCTCCGGCGTTTTCTTCAATGTGCTGGAGGCGGACGGCAACGACGAGATGAACGCTATTGCAGAGAAAGTGAGCCCGATGCTCTCCGAGCTGAGCGACGGAATCATCCTCAACGAGGCACTGTTCAAACGAGTCAAATTCGTCTATGACCAGCGCAACCAGTTAGGACTCAACCCCGAGCAGATGCGTCTCGTGACGGAGACCTACAAGTCCTTTGCCGACAACGGTGCCAACCTGCCGGAGGACAAGAAGGAGCGTCTTAAAGAGATTAACCAGGAACTGGGACTGCTCTCCCTCAAGTTCGGCAACAACGTAGTGGCTGAGACCAACAGCGATGCGGTCAAACGCTTCATCACCGACGAAGCGCAACTGGCAGGTCTGCCCGAGTCCGCCAAAGCAGCTGCGGCAGAAGAGGCTGCGGCGGCGGGACACCCGGGCGAGTGGCTCTTTACGCCCAAACGTACTTCCTTCACGCCGGTGCTCCAGTACTGCGAGAACCGCGAACTGCGCAAGCAGCTGCTGATGGACTACACCACCCGCTGCAACCACGACAACGAGAATGACAACAAAGCAGTCATCGTCCGCGAGATGGAACTCCGCATCGAGAAAGCCAAACTCTTCGGCTACGACAATCCGGCGGACTATATTCTGGCGGACTGCATGGCGAAGAACCACCAGACGGTGGACGCTTTCCTTGCCTCCGTATGGGCTCCGTCGCTGGAGGCAGCCAAACGTGAGGCGGCGGCTCTCCAAGAACTGTTGGAGCAGGATCTGCCGGGCGAGAAGTTGCAGCCTTGGGATTGGTGGTACTACGCAGAGAAGTTGCGCAAAGCTAAATATGCGCTGGACGAGGAGGAACTGAAGCCTTATTTCGAACTGAACAACGTCCGCAAAGGTGCCTTCGGCGTAGCTACCAAGCTGTATGGTCTGCAGTTCGAACCGCTCAAAAACATGCCGGTGTATAACAAAGAGGTGGAGGTGTTCAAGGTGACCGACGCGGCAGGCGAACTCATCGGCATTCTTTATACCGATTATTTCCCGCGTGCGGGCAAACGTCCGGGTGCGTGGATGAATAATATAATGTCCCAGTACATTGATGCCGAGGGTGTGGACCACCGCCCCGTGATCATCAATGTAGGCAATTTCAACAAACCCACTGCCGGCAACCCGTCGCTCCTCTCGATGGACGATGTGGAGACCCTCTTCCATGAGTTCGGTCACGCGCTGCACGGCCTGCTGTCGAAGGCGCATTATAAATCTCTCTCGGGCACCAACACGCCGCGCGACTTCGTGGAACTGCCCTCGCAGTTCATGGAGAACTACGCCTACGAGCCGGAGGTGCTCAAGACCTACGCTTTCCATTATCAGACGGGTGAGGTGATCCCCGACAGTCTGATTGCGAAGATCAATGCCGCCGGCAAGTTCAATCAGGGCTTTGTGCAGACCGAGCTTCTCTCTGCTTCTATCCTTGATATGGATTTCCATGAGTTGACAACCGCCGAAGGGCTGGATGTCAATGCCTTTGAGCAGGCGAGCCTGGAGAAGATGGGCATGATACCCGAGATCATCGTCCGCTATCGTCCTACGTTCTACAACCATATCTTCACCACCGGCTACGAGGCAGGCTACTACAGCTATACCTGGGCAGCAGTGCTGGATGCAGACGCTTTCGCGGCGTTCAAGGAGACAGGCAACCTCTTCGAGCCGGAGACCGCCAAACGCTTCCGTCACCTCTTGGAGCAGGGCGGAACCCGCGATGCGCAGGAGCTCTATCTGGAGTTCCGCGGCAAAGAGGCTGACCCGCAGCACCTCCTCCGCCGCAATGGATTTATCGAATGAAAAGACAGACCCAAGAGATACTATATTACACCCTGCCGATAGCCTTCTGGCTGTTGGCGGGGGTGGTGTCTGTCCTACCGGTTTTCTTTTCTCCCTTCCTTGAGGAAAGGACTGGGGAAATACTCCTGCCTTATTTCCTTCCTGCGCTTCTGACCTTGACCTGCCTCATGATAATCAGCCGTATCCGCCGCCACGCTTCCTCCGTAGAGGAGTGTTTTTGGGTAGGGCTTTTACTGGGAGTGGCTGCCTGTTGGATGCCCACGGTGTTGCTCGTTGTTCTCCCCGTCTGGGGTTATCTCATCCATAGAAATATCTTCTCTTTCCGCTCGCTCTTATCTACGCTTATTGGCATCGCCCTTGTTGCCGTTTGGTGGGCGGTAGTTATGCAATTCATAATGCACAAT
The DNA here is from genome assembly GCA_002369075.1 of Bacteroidales bacterium UBA3808. Taxonomy (GTDB): domain Bacteria; phylum Bacteroidota; class Bacteroidia; order Bacteroidales; family Paludibacteraceae; genus Colicola. Next base: position 5,461 of record DFEG01000035.1, read on the forward strand.
ATCCAATTCTCCATAACAAAAAACCTGTGGGCTTGGGTTCCCACAGGCTCTTTCTCCATCGCGTATATGGCGTCTAAAACTGCACGACAAAACCTGCGTGTACGTTGATGCCTGCCTGGGGCATGAAATAAGCTACATCGCTTCCTGCCCAGGCGTCGTGATACACGTAACCGTTACTCTCATACATTGCATTGAACAGATTGTTAACCTGGCATTTAATTGTAATGTCCGGGCATCTTCTGTATTTCTGCAGCGGTAAGAGGTATTGCATATTCAGGTTAGTCACGGTATAGGCATTCAGCACCGCATTCGGGTCCTCGTTGTTGGCGAGGAACTGCTTGCTGATGACCGTTGTCTGCAGCTCCGCGTTGAACCCTGCAACGTGGAAAGAGAAGATATTTCCGGCTATCCAGTCCGGCGAGAACGAGATCGTGCGCCATTGGTTGCCATCCAGCCATTTGTTACGGCTCCATGTCAGTGTTCCGCTCCAGCTGAACCACTTGGTCCAGTCCACACCGAACTGCAACTCCGCACCGGTGCGGTACGATTTATCTACGTTTTTGGTCAGGAAGATAGCGATACTGTTGATCTCTCCGGTGAGCACCAACTGGTCTTTGTAATCCATGAAATAGAGGTTAAGACCGATATGCCAAGGGATGGCATAACCGCTTTTGGTCACCCCTGCGGAGGTGTAGTTATAGCCCAACTCGTAGTCGAACAGTTTTTCCGGTTTGGGCTTTGCTTCACCTGCCTGCCAGTTGATGAAGTTCGACCGCGCCGGCTCGCGGTTGGCTAACGCGAAGGTGGCCGACAGGCGGTGTCCGCCGTTGTCGTATGTCAGACCGGCTTTCGGGTTGAAGAAATGCCACGTGCGCTGCTCCTCGATGGCTACACGGCTGCCGGGAACGGTGCTGTTGTCGTTATCGCCGTACATATGGTGGTGAACCAACCGGTACTGCAGATCGCCGTACAGACTCAGTTTCTCTTTCCCGCGGTGCAGTACCCGCCAGTTGGCTTTGGCGTAGATGTTACCATCCAGTTTGTCGCCATAGCCGCGGTAGTACTCCGTGAAATTAGTGCCGTAGTTCTGGTCTATGTTGCCGTACGAGACGCCGTTGTAGTTATTGAGCGCGATACCTGCCTGTACATCTACTTTCTCGTGGATGTATTTGGTGCTGAGGATTCCTCCGTAGAAATGGTTGCGCAGTCCCTTTTGGGCAATACCCATAAGGTTCCAGGTATCGAAGGTCTCCCAATAACCGGTGCCGAAAGTGTAGTGCCCGGTGGCGCTGAGGCTCCAGTGGAGGTTGAAGCGGTGCGTCACATTCAGGTGCACATGGTGCTGCTGGTAGTTATCCGTCTCGTTGCGGTAGTACTGGGTGTTGCCGTTGGCGTCGATGAAAGCGCCTGCGGTGTTCTGCCTTCTGTTCACCGCTATGTCTTCCCGCGTCAGACCGTTCCAAGCGAGATAGGTCTTCTCTTTGCCGCCGAAGGAGAGCAGGTTGACTGCCGTCTTGCTGTTCTGCCATCCTAACTGCGCCTGATAACTGAAGAGGTCGGAGAACGCACGGTCGATATATCCGTCGGAGTTGACCTTGCTGAATCGTCCGCCGGCGTGCCATGCGCCTTTAGCGCTGTTCTTGTCACCCCAATAAGCATCTATCTTGGCCATCTCGCGGAACGTGTTGTACATACCGCCGTTGAAACTCAGCTCGGCGTGAACCGGCTGCGCTTTGTAGTCTGTAGGGATGGTGTTGTCCAGTGTGCTGATGTTGATGCTGGCGCCGAAACTGCTACCACCGTTAGCGCTGGTACCGATACCGCGTTGCACATCCAGTTTGGTGATGGACGAACTGATATCCGTCATGTTCACCCAGAAGACCGTCTGGCTCTCCGCATCGTTCAGCGGCACCTCGTTGATGGTCATGTTGATACGCGTGTGATCACTACCGCGCACGCGAAAATAGGTGTAACCCACGCCCAGACCGTCATCGCTGGTGGTCACCAGCGAAGGAGTCTTCGTCAGCAGCATGGGCAGGTTCTGACCCGTGTTCTCGCGGTTCAGTTCCCGGTAACGAATCTCCTCCCTGCTCACGGTCACCTGTTTGACCGGAGCGGAAACCACTACCTCTTGCAGATTGAAATCACTCGCGGACAGAGTGTCCGCATTTTCCTGCGCACTCACTTGCGCAGATACCATGAGCGCAATAGCGCTCACGAAAAAGAATGTCTTTTGTCTTTCGACTTTCGACTTTCGACTAATAAATGTTTTCATTTTCTTTAACAGCATTACCTGTTCAAGTTCAGCGGGTTTTATCTCAGCCGAAATAGGGTCCCCAACGCAAACCAAGCTTATGCTGTTTGTGGTGGGGAGAGCGGAGGCTCAAGTTGCCCGTCCATTTAGCAGAGCGGTATGGACTATTGCACACTTGATGCCGAACGCGATCGGCACCCCGAATGAAGATAACAGAATGTGAATGTTCGTAAATCGGCTGCAAAAGTACTGCTTTTTTTCTAAATATGCAAAAAAAACACGAAAAAATTTGCGTATTTCTAAATTTTGTTGTACCTTTGCACGCTTTTTTGACTGAAAAGGCGGAAATGCCACGAAGTTGCAATGCCATATTCGGCTTCTGTGGTGATTGTTTAACCCGCATTTGCCAAAATGGCTCAATAAATGGCCAAATGGTAAATGACCAAATGAAAAAATGTTATGTATTTAACTTCTGAGAAGAAAGCCGAGTTGTTCGCCAAGTACGGCAACGACGCTAAAAACACCGGTTCTGCAGAGAGCCAGATCGCTTTGTTCACCTTCCGTATCAACCACCTCACCGAGCACCTGAAGAACAACCGTAAGGACTTCGGTACGGAGCGTGCGCTGACCGCACTCGTTGGTAAGCGTCGTCGTATGCTGGATTACTTGAAGGCAAAAGACATCGAGCGCTACCGTGCTATCATCAAAGAACTCGGTATCCGTAAGTAATTTTGCGGAATTTTTAGAGAAAAGAATGGCATATGCTTGCATATGTCATTTTTTTTTACTACCTTTGTGCCGTGATTGAGATAAAGCCCTATATTGAGCATGCCGTTTTGGTGGGACTGATTACGCCCGCCCAGCCAGAGGACCGTACCAAGGAGTACCTGGACGAGCTCGCTTTTCTGGCGGATACGCATGGTATCGTGCCCGTTAAGCGGTTTACACAACGCCTCGACCAGCCCAACACCGCCACTTATGTCGGCGAGGGCAAACTGGAGGAAATCCGGCAGTATATCGTCTCGCGGGAGGAAGCGCCGAGTGAGGAGAAGCCGGTAGTAGACGTAGTCATCTTTGATGACGAGTTGAGTCCGCGCCAGATACGTAATTTGGAGAAGGCGATTAACCATCGGGAGAAACACCCCGCAAATGTCCGCGTCATCGACCGTACGATCTTGATCCTCGAGATCTTCCTCCAACGTGCGCAGACCTCGTACGCCAAGACGCAGGTCGAGATGGCGCACCTGCAATACATGCTTCCGCGACTGACGAGGATGTGGTCGCACTTGGACCGTCAGCGCGGAGGCGGTGGCACCAACCGCGGTATGGGTGAGACCCAGATAGAGGCGGACAAACGCGTCATCGGGCAGCGTATCGCCCTTCTCCGCGAGCAACTCAAGACGATCGACAAACAGATGGCGACCCAGCGCCAGCACCGCGGTAAGATGGTGCGCGTCGCGCTCGTGGGATACACCAACGTGGGCAAATCGACCCTCATGAACCTCCTCTCCAAATCGGAGGTCTTTGCCGAGAACAAACTCTTCGCTACCCTCGATACCACCGTCCGCAAGGTCACGATAGAGAACCTGCCGTTCCTGCTCTCCGACACCGTCGGTTTCATCCGCAAACTGCCGCACCACCTCGTGGAGTCATTCAAATCGACCCTGGACGAGGTGCGCGAGGCGGACCTGCTCATCCACGTGGTGGATATCAGCCACCCCAATTTCGAGGAGCAGTACGAGGTCGTAGAGCAGACCATCAGCGAGATATGCAAGGAGGAGAAACCGACCATCGTCATTTTCAACAAGATCGACAATTTCACCTATACGCCGAAGGAGGAAGATGACCTCACGCCCATGACGCGCGAGAACTACTCGCTTGAGGACCTGCAGAAGACCTGGATGGCGCGCCTCGGCAGCGACTGCATCTTCATCTCCGCCAAGAACAAAGAGAATATTGATTCCCTGCGCGCGCTCATGTACGACCGCATTAAGGCGATCCATGTGCAGCGCTATCCCTATAACGATTTCCTATTCCAAAACTACGAGGAATAAATCGTACATCGTAAATGACTAAATTGTAAATGTTTTTATGCGTAGCATTATTGAACAAGGACACACGTTTGAAGAATGGCTCACGCCCGAGCAGATTGCTGCCGACGTGGAGCAAGTAGGTCAACAGATCCGCCGTGACTATGAGGACAAGGAGCCGCTCTTTGTGGTCGTCCTCAACGGCGCTTTTGTCTTTGCCGCGGATCTCATCCGTGCGGTTGGCGACCTCCGTTGTGAGCAGACGTTCATACGCGTCAGCTCCTATTTCGGCATGGCGACAACCGGCAAGTTGGAGTTTATCGTTCCGCTCCAGCAGGTGGTGGAGAACCGCGACGTGATCATCGTCGAGGACATCGTGGACACCGGCCTGACGATCCACCAGCTCAAGGCGCATCTCCGCGGACTCGGGGCTACCTCCGTGCGCGTGGCGTCCATGCTCTTCAAACCCAACAAACTGGAGTACGATGACGCCAAGCCCGATTACATCGGTCACGAGATCAGCGATGAGTTTGTCATCGGCTACGGCCTCGATTTCGACGGCTTCCACCGTAATCTCGACGCCATCTACAAAGTCAAGAAATAACAAATAAATATTCATTAATTATTAATCATTAACTACCATGAACGAAGAATTGAAAAAAGTAATGGAGGTTGCCGAGGTGTGGACCAAGGAACCGTTTGACGCGGAGACCCGCGCACAAGTGAAAGCCATGATGGAGGCGGAGGACAAGACCGAGCTCATCGATGCTTTCTATCGTACTCTCGAGTTCGGTACCGGCGGTCTGCGCGGTATCATGGGACCCGGCACCAACCGAATGAACAAATACATCGTAGCCATGGCTACCCAGGGCTACGCCAACTACCTGCTGAAGGTGCAGAAAGAGGGCGGTTTCGAGCACGTACAGAACGGCCGCGTAGCTGTTGTGGTGGGTCATGACTGCCGTAATAACGGACGTATGTTCGCCGAGACGGTTGCCAACATCTTCTCTGCTAACGGCATTCAGGTGTACCTCTTTGAGTCCCTGCGTCCGACGCCGGAGGTGTCCTTCGCTATCCGTCATCTCAAGTGTCAGGGTGGTGTGAACGTCACCGCTTCCCACAACCCCAAGGAGTACAACGGCTACAAGGCGTACTGGGAGGACGGCTCGCAGGTGCTCCAGCCGCATGACCAGGGTATCATCGACGAGGTGAACAAAGTGACCCTCGCGGATGTTAAATGGGAGGCAAACAAAGACCTCATCGAGATCATCGGCGGCGAGATGGACTACGACTACATGATGGCGGTTCACGATGTCCTCATCGACCAGGAGTCCATCAACCGTCAGAAAGACCTCAACATCGTTTACACCCCGATGCACGGCGCCGGCCGTCAGATTGTGCCGATGTGCCTCCGTTCCTGGGGATTCCAGAACATCCACGTAGTGCCCGAGCAGATGGT
>DFEG01000035.1:11260-43055 GCA_002369075.1 Bacteroidales bacterium UBA3808
AGATGGTCATCGACGGTAACTTCCCGACCGTTGTTTCCCCGAACCCCGAGAACGCTGAGGCGATGACCCTCGGTATGAAACTCGGCACCAAGCTGGGCGCCGACCTCGTCATCGCTTCCGACCCGGACGCGGACCGTATTGCGATTGTCTGCCGTAACGACAAGGGCGAGTGGGTCATCATCAACGGTAACCAGACCAACATCATGTTCCACTACTACATCATCAACAACATGAAGCGCCTGGGTAAGTTCCGCGACGATATGTTCATCGTCAAGACCATCGTGACCTCCGAGCTCATTCGCAAGATTGCGGACGCGCAGGGTGTCACCCTCACCGACGAGTACACCGGCTTCAAGTGGATAGCTAACCGCATCCGTATGTGGGAGGGCAAACGCAAATATATCGGTGGTGGCGAGGAGTCCTTCGGCTTCCTGCCGTACGACGCTGTCCGCGATAAATGTTCGCCTTCGTCTATCTGCCTCATCTGCGAGATCGCCGCGTACGCCAAGGACAACGGCATGACCCTCTACGACTACCTCCTCAAGATCTACGCCGACTACGGCTTCCAGCGCGAGACGACCATCAACGTTGTTCGCCCGGGTAAGACAGGCGCCGAGGAAATCCAGCAGATGATGAAGGACTACCGCGCCAACGCGCCGAAAGAGATCGCCGGCGAGAAAGTCACCCTCATCAAGGACTACAAGACCCTCGAGCAATGCAAACTCGTCAACGGCGAGTGGGTAAAAGAGAAATTCGAGATGCCGTTGAACGCCACCTCCAATGTACTCCAGTACTTCACCGAGGGTGGTCTGAAGGTTTCCGTTCGTCCGTCCGGTACCGAGCCGAAGATCAAGTTCTATTTCGAGATTCCGGTCAAGACCGAGATCGGCAAACCCTTCACCGGTGCCGACTACGAGCGCTGCACCGCCGAGGCGGAAGCCCGCGTTCCCGAGATTAAGAAGTCCCTCGGACTCTAATCTCCCCTCTTGGCTCTGATAGGCCTTTATCCCCCTCTTGCATCCGCCAAGTTTGGCGGATATAAAATAAGGTACGCGCACCCGCGCGTACCTTATTTCGTGTCCTTCCACCCTTCGCCTCTCGCCCTTTCGCCTTTACCCCCCCTTCTCCCCCTCTGAGAGGGGGTCGGGGGGTGTCCCTCCCGTCTTTTCCTTCTGTCGCATCATTGCGACAGCCCCGCGTCTTTCCCTTCTCGCGCATTTTTGCGCGAGCCCTTTCTTTGTTCATTGCGTCCGGATCTTATCCGGACACGCCTCCGCCGCCTTGTATGTCCGTTCCCGCGGAATTATATCCCGCCCGCCGCACGGTGATTAGAGAAGCGAACATTCCGCCTTTTCATCCATTATCTATCCGACACAATGGATAAAGAAGGTGGTATTGTATTATTGAATGTACTTGTCAAGAATTGTGGTAGTCGGTGGAGAACTCTTTTAATGACTAATGATTCCGAGAGAATCCAGATCGTGTGCTAATTGGATAGATATTAAGTCGGCACCGAGTTTGTTTAAATGAGTAGAGTTATAAAAATAAGTGCTGTCCTGTACTATTGGATGTTCCCAATAATCTAATAACTTGACATCGGCAATCTTAGCTATACTATCATATCTTGCACACATTTCTGAGCGATTAGTAAAACGCTCTTGCAACTCATAATAAATAGGTGTCTTCACTAATAATACAGTTTGTCCTTGAGATTTCCGATTGGCAATGAAATGTAGCATAGAGTCTGCCACGGACTCATAAAATGCAATTGTAACAGAATCCATCGTATTCAAACTTGCTCTATCCCAAGGAATTGTCTGTCCCCGATGTCCTTTGTAAACACCATCATCTTCAAAGCACTTTTTCCCGAATGCGCTCGCCATACCCGTTTCAATCCATTTCCGATAACCTATGTATCGCCACATTGGGCAATATCTATCCATAAAAGTAATCTCTTTCGTTTCCCGAATCTGGGAGATCAGCGAGTCATCTAACCAAAAATACGGAAAGAATTGCTCTCTTTCATAGGGTTCTGCCATTACGCCAAAAGTACCCATATCAATATTGACAATTACATGTTCTGGGGTACGGGTGTGCTTTATATATGTATTATAGCGCAAAGGCTGACACGGATACCATGTGTGCCCATCAATGCCTAAATTATAGGAACTGATTCCTAACATAGAATCAATCACGCAAGGATTATAATGTGCCCAACAGGATGATGCACCGATGAATACCAAATCGTTGTTCAAGTTGTTACCGTTGTAAATATCATTCCATACGGCATAAGGACGAATAGTAGTTTTTCGCAGCCCAGAGGAAACAAGAAAATCCCCGATAGCCGCTATTCCAAATACCAGAAGGAGGAAAAATAATATGTCAATTATGAATCGTTTCATGTTAAAATTGGAAATAAATAAACGTATCAGCATGTCCGCCGACCCAAATCAGCAATACTACAAGTAGGACATATATACCATATCGCAAGGTTTTATTAGAAATTTTGTCCAAAACGAGCCCGTGCTCATTCTTACGTTGCAACCATTCTACAGACATCATGAATACAATGAAAAAGAATTGAGGAATATAATAAATCCTATTTATTAGCCATGGTACTTGCAGTATGGAGGCATCGCATATTCCACTCATATACTCCCATGCTTGAGCGATAGTATCTGCTCGGAATATCATCAGACCAAAGGTAACGAAAGAAAAAGTGAGCAACATTCGTCCAAAGTCTTGGATTACAGGCAATCCTAATCTATTTGTCGTAAGTTTGGCTTTTTTGAAGAACGCTCCGCTGAGAATAAGAGGGACAAATAATAGTCCGTGGTAGAGACCAAAAACAGCAAACGTCCAATTCGCGCCATGCCACATTCCCACCACGACCATATTGATGATAATTGCCAATATCATTCCCCCATTACCCCAATCACGAAAACGTATGTTCAATGGCATGAATACGTAATCCGTTAGCCAACTGGTCAGCGACATATGCCACCTTCTCCAATAATCAGCCACATTCAGCGCGAAGAAAGGATAATTGAAGTTCTTAGCGATACGTAAGCCAATCAATTTGCCAACTCCGATAGCCATATCGCTATAACCGGAAAAGTCTGCATACATTTGGAAACTATACAGCACAGCTGCCAAGACTAATGTGCTTCCGGTTTGTCCTCCTATGTCACCCCACACTTTATCAACGTAAGTTGCGCAATTATCCGCCACCACCACTTTCTTAAACAAGCCCCATAAAATCTGTCGGCAACCATCTACCGCTTGCTCATAATTAAACTCTCGCTTGGCTTGCAGTTGCTTGATAAACGAAGGTCTATCTATTGGTCCTGACAATAGACACGGGAAGAAAGCTACATACGCGCCAAATGCGATTATATCATTCGTCGGCTCACCTTTTCCACGATAGATATCTATGATATAACTAAGTAATCTGAACGTAAAGAAAGAGATACCAAGTGGCATTATTATATTAAAAGTATGCAAATTCGTCTGCAAGCCCATTGCATCAAACAACGATGCAAAAGACTCTATAAAGAAGTTAAAATACTTGAAATATAGCAACGTGCCAACTCCTAATGCGACACCAGCAAATGTTAACCAGTAGCCTTGCTTCTCCGTTTTAGCTCCGGATATTGCTTTCCCAAGATAAAAGAAGATAAGTGTTGCGATTATCAGCAAAGGCAACATCCTCCAATCGGCATATCCGTAGAAAAAATAACTGGCTAAAAGCAAAAAGATATTTTGCCCCTTTGTTGTGTTCTTTAACGGAAACCAATAAATCAGGAATACTACCGTAAAGAATAGCAAGAACGATAAACTATTAAATACCATTATTTCGTAGCAATGCAATCAATCATTTCTCCTACGTTCTGCCAACTTAAGATCTCTTTGCTGGTAAACTTGATCTTGAAATGCTTCTCAATCGCCACAATTAACTGAATGTGTGTAAGACTATCCCATTCCTCCACATCATCAGCGGTAGTTACATTGTTCAGCACAATCTCTTCGTTGTCCAGTACTTCGCGGAAAATCTCTTGTACTTCCGCTAAAATTTGATTCTTTTCCATATCCTTATTTCTTTTCAATATAACATTCGCGGGGCTGGTATGTCGGCACATCTAATTCGTATGTATTCTCGGCAACGGGCGAGAAACCGAGATTTGAATAATGGTCTTTTACCATGCCATTCTTTAATGTGGGTATATATTCTCCGATAATACGTTCGAAGCCATGTTCTTTTGCCCATGCGACAATGGTATTAAGCGTGAAATTCTCCATGCCACGTTTGAGAACTCGGCAACTCATAAACCATGTATCAATAAACAGCGTTTTTTCATCGCGTTTCTTCATAATAATCACACATATCAAGCCGTTATCGCCGAACTTGTCTTCCAACGTAAAGGAGAAACATGCATGTTTGTCCGAAGCTCCTAATGCGGCAATTTCTCCGTCCGTATAGCGCACCGTTCGGAGATTGAACTGGTTGCTCCGTTGGCTCAATTGTGCAACGCGAGGGGTGTTGAAACTGGTAAAACCTTCCACAATAGAAACCATGTTTAGCGATTTTAAGAAATCTGCTTCATTGGTAAACTTTTGTGCGGCCTGTACTCGTTTGGCTTCGGTCTGATATTGCTTTGTCCTGTCCTTATCTCCACTACTATAGGAAGCCGTTTCAAAAAGGTTCAAAGAATACAGATACTCAAGATAATCACCCGGATCTTCCGGCAATTCGGGCACACATATGTCTGGTATATTCTCCCGCACGATAGCACGTTCAACCGGATTGTCATCGAGAAAGACCATGCTATCAAAACCAATATTGAGTATCTGCTGAATGGTTCGGATGTTATCTGCTTTATTCTCCCAGTTCGCTACAAAAACCGCAATATCTTCTAACCGCAAAACCATTTCGGGATTTTTCTCAAATGGCTCTTTCGCTTTGTCCTCGTTGTTCTTGCTGCAAACGGCAATAATGATACCGCGGTTCTTCAGTTTCTTTACCCATTCCTGAAACTCCGTGAAGGCCTTGCCGATCCCTAATCCATGACCGACCTGAATATTCTCCCAACCGTCATCACCGACAACACCACCCCAAACGGTATTGTCCAAATCCAAAATCAGGCATTTCTTGAATCTACCTTCAATCGCACAAATAATATCCAGCACGCGACTTCCTACATACGGCAGGGCGTCCAGTGAAAGAATCATCTCTGTGCTCACATATACCGAACTGTCAAACATCCAATCGCGACCGAACTTGTTTTGCAATGCCGCAATGTCGCAAATAAAGAGGTTCGGATATTCTTGCGTCAGTTGCATCAATTCGAGGTTCAATTTCCGTATCTGCCAGGTGAATGATTGATCTATGCGGTTAGCGTATTGTCCGAAGATGGTATCGTCAATCTCAGGATAGTTGAAGTAAATGATTTTTCCTCCTACCGTTTCGCACAGCGTCCGAACAAATTGGATTCGCTCGTCGCACAATTTATTCCAATCGGCTGCTTCTTTGAGGCTATAAGTCTCCAACAGTTTATGAGTAGATTGAAATACAACTGTATATTTAGCGCCAAACTGGTGCAAGTCCGATGTCGGGTCAAGCACTTGACGCTCTACTTGGTTATACTCAGCTTCAAAGAGGTTGATGTTATAACCACGTTCTACACCGATGCCTTTTATGGATGTCGCAAGGAACTGCGTAGCCGTATCGCCTAAAAGCGACACTTTGATCTCGGGAAGCGAAGAGTTATCTTGCTTCAGGAGTTTCTTTATTTGCCTGAAATCTATCATTGATATGTTTTTTATATACACCAATATATACAAAAAAGCGTGAACTTTCGTTCGCTTCGTTTGAGTTTTTGAGGTCTTCGACTAACCTTATGTATTCAAATTCTACGCAAAAGCTCACGCCGTAGGCGCGAGCGTCGATAGGCTTTTGCTTGAATACATAATTAAGTTTTTTGAAGTTGTCGAAGTTTCAAAAACTCAAGTTGGGCTTATAACGCTTTGATGGTAGCGCAACGCTTTGCGCCAGTTATGTCATTTCTTGCTTATACCGAGTGCTCGTAAGCACCGTCGGCAAACGGTGAGAGTTGCAAACAATTTTGCGCTGCAAAATTACACAAAAAAAATGACACTCGCAAATAAAAGTGCCATTTTTCATGTTTTTAGGTCATTTTATAAAGAACGCTTGTTACTTACTTTTTCCTCATATCCTCTATCACCATGCTTGCTAACGTGCAGCCGAAGACGGCGGTGACAACAGACGAATTTATTTATCTATTACTTCCCAATGACCGCCAAAGTCGCCACCAATACGGCGAATAATGCCTTGGGCTTGCAAATAGGCTAACTCACGTTGCACCGTTCGAGAGGATGTTTTAATCTGTTTGGCAATAGTGAGTGCAGAAGGATTCTCTACGCCAGTATCTACGACACCCTCTACGACATGGTCTGCGACAAACCGACGAATAATTTTAAGTATAACTTGCTGTCTTTCAGTAAGTTTATTTGCGACATTCTCTACGACATTTTTCTGGGTCGTATCTACGCTTTTGGTATTGGGATTATTGCGCGGGATGGTCATGACAGTACCGCCGCAGAATGTTTCAAATGTGGGTGCCGGCAGGTTGGCTGCTTTGAAAGCCGTACAAACCTTTTCAATGCCGCGCCCCCACGACTCTACGAAACCGGCTTTGTAGAACACTGATGCAATCAGACGGTTACGGGGTTTGGACATGTGCGCTTTCATCATCTGCTCCACATCAAAGCCTTCCGGCAAAGCACCTTCGTTCCAACACCAGATATGGTCGTTAAACACCTTCATTTGTGTGTCGGCCCCCAAGTAGTCGCGGTGGATAATGGCGTTATAAACCAACTCACGGAGTGCATCTTCCGGTATCTCCAACTGTTCTATCCGTCTCATTCCCTCAAACCGAATAGGTGATGTCAGGTAATCGGCACGCAACTTAGCCATCACATCATCTGCCATCTGGATAATATTGCCCTCAATGATATCTTGGCGCACCAAATCAGCCCCGTCCGCCATAAAGCGTCCGATGCGGAAACGTGCACCATTAAAGAAACGCTGCGGATGCTTGCCGAACAGCAGAACGGCAGCATTCTTTAACTGATAATCAGGAGTCAGCAGATTCAGATTAGCCAGAATGGTCTCTATACTATCATTCAACGCCGCGCGAGGCATGTTGCCGATTGCGATGGCACAGCGCAAGAAATAGTCTATCGCTTTCGGGTCTATATCGTCTAACGTAGCCCCCTCGCATGTAAAATCATCCCACTGGCGATTACTCTTGGAGAGCAGGAACTCGGATAACTGACTGCCGCTCACTTCTTGGACGGTGGAGCCGGAACGCTTATAGAAACGCCCACGTAGGCTAACAGGACGCTCGGAGTGTTCTACCTGTATCTGCAAGTATTGTTTGCCGTTATCTTCTAACAGTTTGATGGTTGGCAGAATGCCCATTGTGAGGTTGATTTTGTTGGGCAGGTTCTCAAGCAGTTCCTTGGCATCTGTTATACCACAAACTTCGCCATCATCTTTGATGCCGATAAAGAGTGTGCCGCCTTCGGCATTGGCAAAGGCACATAGCTCTTTCAGAAACTCGTCATTCCATTTCTGTTTGTATTCTACCAAATGTGTTTCCATCCATTTAATATTTTATGGTTGTCATATTCTTTGCAAACAATCGCCTGCAAAGTTACTGCTTTTTATGCAATTATGCAAGTATATTGCACAAAAAAGTGTTTTTTATGCCGTACGGCGTAATTACTGCACAAAAGATGACACCCTCAAATCGTTTATAACCATGCTTGCGAGGGTGCAGCCGAAGACGGCGGTGACTTGCATGAGGCTGCCCCGGGTCTCACAGGATTGCGGTTGCTCCGTCGAATAGACGCATTTCACTTTCCGATACGGGTGCAGACCGATCTTCTTCATGCGTGTGCGCACGGCTTTGGCGAGCGCGTCGCCTTGGATGGACATCAGTTCGCCGGTGGTCACTTTGGTGGGATCGAAGCGAAGTGCGGCACCCATGGAACTGAATATCTTCACCCCTCGTGTGCGCGTCGCGTTAATAATAAGGTCTGTCTTCGCTGCCACGGAGTCGATGGCGTCAATGATATAATCGTATCCACCGATCATCAAATCCGCTCCGCCCTCGGTTTTTCCATCCGCATAGTAGTTCTCAAAAACTGCCTCTATCTCCGCATCCGGGTTGATACTCAGCAACCGCTCTTTGAGGACTTCCACTTTCGGTCTGCCCAAGGTCTCCCGCGTCGCCGGCAACTGACGGTTCACATTAGAGGGCTGCACACTGTCCCCATCGACAATGGTCAGATGGGTGAGTCCGGTACGGACCAGTGCCTCTGCGCACCAGGAGCCGACGCCTCCCACGCCGAAGAGGATCACGCGGACGTTGCGTAACGATTCCATCACCTTGCCCCCCAAGAGTGCCTCACTTCTGCTGAAAAAATCTTCCATAAGTATTCAAATTGTGTGCAAAAGTACAAAAAAATACGCATTTATGCAAAAAAAGTCGCTAAAAATTTTGTCAATTCAAATAATTGTTGTAATTTTGCACGCTTTTTCGCTCATATGCGTAAAAGGAATAAACTCGGGATGTAAACCAGCGAAGCGTTTGCAGACCGAAAAGCGTAGCATGACACGTAGCGTTATACAAGCGTGAAACGCGCAGTCACGCAAGTGTCAATGCAAGCGCGCCCAGGTGGCGGAATTGGTAGACGCGTTGGTCTCAAACACCAATGGGAAACCGTGCCGGTTCGATCCCGGCCCTGGGTACAAGAAAGGAGGTGTAAGCAATGATTATCGTTCCTGTAAAAGAAGGAGAGAACATCGAGCGTGCGATCAAGAAATTCAAACGCAAATTCGATAAGACGGGTGTCGTAAAAGAGCTCCGTCGCCGTCAGCAATTCGACAAACCGAGTGAGCTGAAGCGAATCAAGATGGCGCATGCCAAGTATGTGCAGTCGTTGCATGCTCACGACGATATGTAAAAATTAAGAGTCACTTAACGGTGACTCTTTTCTTTTGGGGCCCCCGAGGATTTTAATCCTTGGGGAAATCGTAGAGCAAGGCGTAGCGTAATTGAGCGGCAGTGCCGCGAGTCACGCAAGACTTAGCTCAAGATCAAGATATATCGCTCCAATTATGCGCTTCGATACGTAGAGTATCGAGGCGTCTTTTGTATATACGGTTCATCTCGTCCTCGAGGAGCGGATCCTGGTCGAGTATCTCAAGTGCCGCCTGACGGGCGACGGCTACCAACTGGCCGTCGGTGGCGAGGTTGGCTATATGTAACTCAAAAGGCGTGCCGGATTGCAGTGTGCCCTGCATGTCGCCGGGCCCGCGGAGCTGCAGATCCGCCTCGGCGATGCGGAAGCCGTCGTTGGTCTCCACCATGATGTTCATCCGCTTGCGGGTGTCCGAAGAGATCTCGTTGTCCGTGAGCAGAATACAGTAGCTCTGGTCTCCGCCTCGTCCCACGCGTCCGCGAAGCTGGTGGAGCTGGCTCAGTCCGAACCGCTCGGCGTTCTGGATCATCATCACCGTGGCGTTGGGCACATTGACCCCCACCTCGATCACCGTTGTGGCGACAAGAATCTTGGTCTCGCCGGACGCGAACCGCTGCATCTGTAGGTCTTTGTCCGCTGCTTTCATCTGGCCGTGCACCATGGAGATCTTGTATTCCGGGAACGCCTCGCATAACTCATTGAATCCGTTCTGCAGGTCCTGCAAGTCGAGTTTCTCGTTCTCCTTGATGAGCGGATAGACGACATAGACCTGCCGTCCCTCCTCTATCTGTTTGCGCACGAAGGAATAGACCTGCGCGCGGCGCTCGATATTATAGTGAATCGTCTGGACGGGTTTGCGTCCGGGCGGCAGTTCGTCAATGACGGAGACACTGAGGTCGCCATAGACGGTCATCGCCAAGGTGCGCGGGATAGGCGTAGCAGTCATGACGAGGATGTGGGGCGGACAATCCGGCATCGCCTCCCCGGCTCCGGCGACACGCCGGTTCTTGGTCCAGAGTTTGGCGCGCTGTGCGACACCGAAACGGTGCTGCTCGTCGATGACGACAAAACCGAGGTTCTGCCACTGCACATCGTCCTCCAATAACGCGTGCGTACCTATTAGTATATGTATCGTGCCGTTGAGGAGTCCGTTATGGATAGGCACCCTGTTCTTGGCGGTTGTCGAACCCGTGAGTAGCGCTACGTGAACGGCGTCTCCGAGCGGTGCCAGAAACGCCTTCAGGGTCTCGTAGTGTTGGTTGGCGAGGATCTCGGTCGGTGCCATGATACAGGTCTGGTAGCCGTTGTCGATAGCGAGGAGGCAGCACAGCAGCGCCACAAGTGTCTTGCCGGAACCCACATCGCCCTGCAACAGACGGTTCATCTGATGCCCCGCTTTGAGGTCCTCGTGTATCTCGCGGATGACACGTTTCTGGGCGTTGGTCAGTTCGAAAGGCAGTGCCTTATAGAGCGCGTGGAACCGTGCGCCGACCATCGGCATCGCAAAGCCGAGATTCAGTTCTCGGCGCTTGAGTTGGCGAAGGAGTTGCAACTGCACATAGAACAGCTCTTCGAACTTCAACCGTGCCCGCGCGTTCTGCATCGAGGGTGTGTCTTTCGGGAAATGCACATTGACAAGCGCATCCGTCAGCCCCATGAGGCGGTACTTCTGTAGAATATCCGCACCGATGGTGTCCGGCACACCCATTTTCAGATCCGGCATCATCTCGGCGATGATGGTACGCATGACTTTGGAGTTGAGCCCGTGGCGCTTCATCTTCTCCGTCGTGTTGTAATACGGCTCCAGTCCTTGCGTCATCTCCGGCGTGACTTTGGACATCGGGGTCAACTCCGGGTGTACAAAATTATAGATATGCTGGAACCGGCTGGGCTTGCCGAAGAGGAGATATTTGATCCCTTTTTGCAGTTTGACATACTGTACGCCTTTGAACCAGACGAGCTCGCACTGGTGTGTGCCGTCGAAGAAAGTAGCGGAGAGGCGCTGCGCGCGTCCGATACCGATGGTATGCCACTCGGTGACCTCGCCGATGATCTGAACGTACGTATCCTCGTCGTCCAGTTCGGCGATGCGGTAGAACCGGCTGCGGTCAATATACTTGTACGGATATTGGCGCAGCATGTCCATGGCTGTGTTTACCTTCAGCTCAGAACGAAGAATGTCGGCACGCTTGGCACCGACACTCTTGCAATAGGTTATATCTCGTTGAGAAAGTTCCACTAGCCTTTAGCCAATAACCCTTCGCCTTTATTGGAGTTTGAAGTTAACCGGCACCGTGTACTTCACGCGTACGGGTTTACCACGCTGCTGACCGGGTTTCCACTTCGGCATCGATTTGATGACGCGGATGGCCTCTTTGTCCAGCGAGGGGTCTCCACCCGAACGAACCACCTCTACATCCACGATCGAACCGTCACGGTTAACCACGAACTGGCAGATTACACGACCCTGGATACCGTTCTCCTGTGCGATAACCGGATACTTCACGTTCTCGCTCAGGTACTTGAAGAGGGCTTGCTGTCCACCCGGGAACTCCGGCATCTTCTCTACAACGACGAAGACAACCTCTTCTTCCTCTTCCTCGACGGGAGCCTCAACCGGCGCGGCGATAACGACTTCCTCCGCCTTGTCATCCTCGGCGTTTACCTCGATAGACTCGGTCTCGACATTATCCTCCACGACATTGAGCACCTCAACCTCTTGTACGGCAGGGGGTGGGGGAGGGGGAGGAGTCTCTTGACTCGTCTGCTGGATCTCTACTTCTTCCTCAAACAGGAACTCTGTGTCGGTCACCTCATACTTCGTGACCTCTCTCTCCGTCCACTCAAGCGCTACATAAACGAGGCTGAGTACGAAAACCAAACCCATCAACGCATAGACGAGTTTGTCCTTCTCAAGACTGGCATTTTCAGATTTCTTGACTTGCATATACTGTGTTTTTTAGGTCGTGATTTTTGAAATCGGCTACAAAGGTACAACTTTTTGGCGAATTATGCAAATAAAAAAAGAAAAATTTGCGTAATTATAAATATTTTTGTACCTTTGCACCCGGAAAATGGGAAATAAGTTGTCTAAAATATGGAATTCTCCATCCGTTCGTAACGTAGGAAAGCTCCTCTCGGCAAATGTCCTTGCGCAGGTGTTGGGCATTCTTGTTTATCCTGTCCTGACGCGCCTGTACGCCCCCGAGGATTTCGGTCTGCTCAATCTGTTCATGAGCATCGGGGGCATACTCATTCTGGTTTCCACCGCAGACTACCAGAATGCGATTGTGCTCCCCAAAGAGGATGCCCGTGCCCGTGCGCTTGTGCAGTTGTGCATAGTATTACTGGCAATAACAATTATGGTGCTGGTTGTATCTATTCCGTTCTCCCTCCCGATAGCCGCTTTGTTCAAAGCACCCGGTTTGGCGCGTTGGTGGTGGTTGATGCCGGTGTATGTCGGCGGACTGGGTATGTGGGCGATTCTTAGCAATTATTACATTCGCGTCAAGTCCTTTCAGCGGATGTCGGTGTATCAGGTCTCCCAGTCCCTCTTTAATGCCGGTGGCAAAATGGGCTTTGGCGCTTTAGGATGGCTGTCCGGAGGACTGATTGTTTCTACTGTTCTCGCGCCTGTCTTCGCCATAGGTGTAAGCCTGTTGAACGGCGGACGCCGGCTCATATCAAGGCTGTTTGGGATAGACCGCTCTGCTATTCGTGAAGAAGCTGTTGCCTATCGTAATTTTCCGTTATACTCAGTGCCTCGGTCTTTGGTCAGCACGTTGTGTCCCAATTTGCCGATTTTAATGCTTACACCCGTGTTCGGACTGACGGAATTAGGTTATTTCGGAATGGCGCTGACCCTCGCCATGCGGCCGTTACAGATGATTGTGCAGTCGGTTTATCAGGTCCTGCTCCAGCGGACTGCTCAGATGGTGAATAAGAAACAGCGGATAGGAGGCTTGTTGCTCCGTTTCGTAGCAATGGCATTTGTTGTCTTGCTGCCTGTATTCGCCGGATTGTTTTTTATTCTTCCTTGGCTAACAGAAGTGCTGCTTGGTGCCTCGTGGCGCATCAGCGGCGAATATATCCGCCTGTTGCTCCCGTGGCTGCTGGTGATGACTGCTGTGGCGCCGATCGGTTTTATAACAGACGTGTTTGCGCAACAGCGGATGGCCTTTGCCATAGAAATTCTCTATCTGGTGTTGTCCGTTGCGGCATTAGCCATAGGAATAGCCGTTCGTGATTTCAGAATAACGGTACTTTGCTATTCGCTGGTCAACGCTTGTGTTATCTTGGGGCAAATGATCTGGTATATCTGGCTGATCCGTCGTTACGACCGTTCGTTGCCTGTCTCCTGAAGCTGACGGATGGCACTGAGGATGGTTAAGACGGCGCACTGGTCATAGACCCTCCCTTCGCGCATGATTGTTTTTGCTTTTTCCTGAATGGACGGATATGGGGCAAGAAGGTGTTTGTTTTCCTTATAATAGGAGTCTATAGCTCTGCGTAAAACAGGATTGTTCCTCGCCCACGTATCGTACGGATTCATCGAAACGCCTTCTTCCATCCGGTAGCCGTTGTAGATATGAAGCCGTTTGAGGATATAGAACGCCGTCCGTGTGGCTAAATCTTTCAATGGGATGTTTCTTCCCATGACAGGCAGGACGATGCGCCGGTGCCCGATTTGTTCACCCTTGTGGTCCCATTGTGCCGCTTCGGGGTAATAGCGCAGGATCCATTGGTCGTAGAAACGGTAGTTCCACCGTTTTTTGAGCGGGATGCGCAGCACATAATCCAGTACATCCACATCGCAGAAGGGCGAGTAAGTCTCCGTGTACTGCTGTAGCACCAAGGGCGAGCCCAGTCCGTTTCCGGCAAAACTGAGCGAGTAGAGCCGCTCTATCTCATGTGTACTGTCCGTCTCAACGGAGAAAATGTTGTCACCGTTGACGCCCGTAAGCACCATGCCGACCCCTCTCCAGTCGAACTGCGTGGAGCAGTAGTATATTTCCGAAGGTGCATTGTAATTGACGAGTCCTTGTGTGGAGCGTGTGATTTCGTCCACTTGCGTCAGGTAGTCACCGCCGTCCAGGGGCAGGAATCGCCATTCGTTGCCTAAAAACGCTGCTATCTTTTCCGGCAGCAGATGGTCGTAATGGTTGGTCTGCGAATAGGTGAAGTTGGTAATAGGCTGTTTAGTCAGTTGGCGCGCCACGGTCTGTACCATTCGTGAGTCCAGTCCGCCGCTCAACGGATAGAAATGTCGGAGTCCGTACTCCTCGTTCTTGTCCAAAACGCGCTTGACAGCTTGCCGGAACAGCTCGTTAGTCCGTGCTAATGCCTCTTTTTCGTTCCGATGAAGGGGACGGTTGTCGAAACGGTAGTACTGCGTCACTTCCGCTTGACCGTTGCGGACGGTGAGCACTTGTCCTGCCCCGAGGCGTCGGATGCCTGTTGCCATGGTTGTGCTGTCGGAGCCGTAGCCCATGTCCAGAATACGCTCCATGAACGTCGGATTCATGCTGCTTATGCCACATACATGAGCCAACTCAAACAAATCAGATGAGAGGTAAATCCCTTGTCCTGTTTGGCACCAAAAGAGCATGTGACTCCCGATCTGGTCGTTGTACACTTGCACTTCGCGTGTCCGTTTGTCTATCCGCACGCAGGCAAAAGATCCGCGCCACGCGGACACATCCGTCTGTTGCCATTGGTTTGCAATCTCGTCACGGTTGAACAGCACGCCCTCGACCGCTAAAAAGCATTTCTCATCTTCCAGCCACAGTTTGTCTTTCTCGAACTTGCTGAGCGACCACTGCGACAAACGGATGCCGTCTGTCTCCCAATGGCGGACGAAAGTGTTCTCCTGTTTCGGAAACTGCCACTCAACGGGCCTGTCTATGCTTATTCGGAAACCATACATTGCGTATAAATCTCTTTGAGTTGTTTGCCGACCGCCTCTGCCGAGAATCGGCTATACGTGTTGGCGTTGGCTATTGACGCAAGCTGCTGACGATCGGCAGTAACCGGACTCCACAATATTGTCTCTATGAATTCGGCGAACTTGCCCGGCTTGTATTGTGCTATTTCTTGCGGTACGATGAGGTCGGCTATCTCCTCTGCGATGCCAACGGGTGTGGAGAGGATAGGTAAGCCCGCAGCTGCGGCTTCTGCGAGTACTACTCCGTATGTCTCGTACCGGCTGGAGAGCACAAAAGCGTCTGCGTGAGCCATCTCTTCCGCCACCTTCCGGGGTGTCAGTTCGCCCGTCCAGCGCAGGAGGTTTTCGGGAATGTCGAGTGTGTCTGCGTACGCACGGACATCCTTATAGTCGATTCCTGTGCCGACGAGAACCAACTGCCAGTCCTGACGTTTTTCGGACAGCATCTTGGCAGCCCGCAGGAGTCCTTTGACATTTTTGTGAGGCTCGTCAAAACAAGTGATATTCAAAAGAGTCTTCCGATTATCCGGTATGCCTGAGTTTCTCAGCCCAGAATGGTCACGATTGTTTCGTTGCTTCGGTATATCGAAGAAAAAATCATCTACCACATTATCGATAATCTCCCATCTTTTAGCTTTGAAATCTAACGCCTGCATAGCTTTCTTTAAGTCCTTACTGACAGGCATTACGACTTCGGCGTTTTTGCATATATAACGCATGAATGCAGTATGCAGACTATGTGGGGAGATATTCTTACTAGACGGCAAGTATCCTGTAAAGTGCTCAACGATGACATATGGAATACCGTAGCGGTGTTTGAGCCAGAGGGCGAGGAGACCTTGCTTCTGAATGACGTTCAGTTGGACGAGATCCGGCATCCACCCTTCACGGCGGAGAGCACTCCACTGGCACCATGTGTCGCGCCATGTTTGCGAGAAGATGACGCGCACCTCACACCCCTGCGCGCGAACGGCGTCCGCGTGCTTTTGTACGAAAAGTCCGCTCATTGCGTCCTTCTCGGACGGGTACCACGGTGTGAGAAAAAGAACCTTCAATTACCAATTACCAATTACTAATGCATCCCCCACTCCCTTATTTTCTGAAACCACAGTGCAATGCGGAATAAGGGCTTGTAGTATTTCTCCACGCTATAGTAGGTGGTAGGGGTGGAACCGAACTGCTTGTAGTGCTTGGCGGTGCCGCGCTCCATGGAGCCCTCGAAATCGAAGCGGACCTGTTTCTCGCGGGCGAGTTTCATCGCTTCGAGAACCAGTAGTGCGCCGGCTCCGGAGTCTCCGAAAGCGGGATCGTAGGCAGGGATGAGGTAGTACATGTAACTCTTGTCCCACACCAGGAACGCGGCGGCATAGACCTGCCCGTCCGCATTGCAGATACTGAGTATCCGGCACTGCCCGAGCCGCCGGGCTTTGCGTTCGAGGACGAGCAGGAACTCCCGGCTGTACCCGATCTTGCGTTTGCGTGCGGCAAGGCAGCGGGTGTGGAAACGGTAGAACTCCTCTGCGTCCATGGCATGCTCCGCATGCAGCGAGAGGGCTTTCTGGAGCTGCCGGCGCTTGTTCTTGCTGAACGATGCGATAAGCTCATCCAGATTGCTGAGATCATCCACACGGTACGTGACGCGCTCTTTGGTCTTGAAACCGAGGGCGCGCATGGCATTCACGCACAGACTGCCGGGCATGAACTGCTGATAGTAGTATGCTACGCCCAGTTGGTCTATCTGTTCTTTGATGAGCCGGCAGACTTCGGCTGTTTTCCATTTGTCGGCAGTCACTTCCGGCGTGACCCATATGCCTCCGATCTGGGTCTGCTGAGGCATCACAATATATTTGTACCACGCGCGTTTGCGTAGGAGGTACGGCATGGCGCCGATGATCTTGCCAGCTTCGTCTTCCGCCAGCAGCACATCCCATTGCTTGCCGGCGCAGACGGCGTCCATCCACCACGGTTGCATGAAAAGGGGTACATACTCCTGTGCAGCCACCCACTCGGTATATCGCTCCTTATTCGTCATAACGAAGATAGTCGAAAGTCAAAAGTCGAAAGTCAAAAGTCAAAAGTCAAAAGTCGAAAGCTGAAATTAGCGGAACAGTCCGTTGAAGAACCCTCCTTGTTGCTCCTGTGCTTCGGGAGCAGCCTGTGCCTCGTCGTTAAGCGCTTCTGCAGCTTCCTCTGACTGCTGGCTGCTGGCTGCTGACTGCTGCTGGTTCCGGTAGATATCCGGACGGTAGAGAATCTGTATGTTCTCCGCGATAACCTCCGTTTTGCGCCTGATTTGTCCGTCTTTCTCCCAAGCCCGTGTCTTGAGTTTACCCTCGACATAGACCTTCATGCTCTTTTTGAGGTTCTGTTGCGCCCACTCGGCGAGGTTGCGCCACAGTACAATGGAGTGCCACTCTGTCACATCGGGTACTTGCGTGCCGTTTTGCATTACATAACCGCGTTCGGTAGTTGCCAAATTGAAAGTTGCAATTGCTACGCCTCTGTCCAAGTAACGTACTTCCGGATCTGCACCTACGTTACCAATAAGAATTACTTTGTTTACGCTTGACATATTTGTTTTGTTAGATTTGTTTGTTGTTCAAAAACCATAAATCGGCTGCAAAGTTACTACTTTTTTTTGAATTATCCAAGAAACATGCAAAAAATTTGCATATATCAAAATTTTTTTGTACCTTTGCATCGGATTTGAGAAAATTCTTAATCCGCCAAACTTGGCGGATGCATCAAGTCCTTTTTCTTCCCTTTTCGTTACGGTGACGTTAGCTTAGCAACCCACTAACGACCCACTAATCACCCACTAATCACCCACTCGGAGTCTTATGAAAGAGCGATGAGGGACACCCCCCAGCCCCCTCTCAGAGGGGGAGAGCGAGGGAGGGAATGGGCGGGGAAATGAGTGAGGGGGTGACGAGGGGTGACGAGGGGTGGAGCGGCTCCGAGGAGCCGATGTCGGAATTTGATTCCGACGCAATGAAAAAAGAAGGGGGGTGGGGAAATGAGTGAGAGATGGGCGGGGAAATGAGTGAGGGACGGGCGGGGAGAAGCAAAAAAAAGAACAAAAATGCGTGCACGCTTGCGTATGTCAAAAAAAAGTTGTATCTTTGCAGCCAAATTGGAGAAAAACTGAAAAATACACATACAATGAAACACACAATGATTTTGGCGGCGGCGTTGATGCTGACACTGACCGGCGCGGTGAGGGCGCAGGAGAATGCACAGGCGGAAGGGCAGTATGTGCGCTGTATCGCGTTCTACAACCTGGAAAACCTCTTTGACACCATTCATGACGAGGGCAAGAACGACTATGAGTACCTGCCGGACGGCGGCATGAAATGGAACTCGCTGAAGTACGAGAACAAGGTGAAGAACATGGCATATGCCGTTTCGCAGTTGGGTACCGATTACGATCCACGCGGCGCAGCCTGCATCGGGGTCGCCGAGGTGGAGAATATAGGGTGTCTGTATGACCTGTGCGCGGAGGCGAACAGCAAGTACTGCAGGAGGCTGAAGCCGATTTTGCTGGAAGGTCCGGATCGCCGCGGCGTAGATGTGGGCTTCCTCTATGATTCGGTGCTTTTCAGACCGTCCAAAGTGAACGGCTTTGAACTCAAGGCGCACTATGCCGACGGCGGAGAGATCAAGACGCGTCTGCAGTTGTGCGTCTCGGGTTATCTGATGGGGGACGGCAAGCCGGAGAAGATACACGTCATCGTCAACCACTGGCCGAGCCGTTACGGAGGCGAGTTGTCAAGCCGTCCGGGACGTGACACCGCTGCGATGCTGTGCAAGTCGATCTGCGATTCGATTTACCTGAAAGAGCCAAAGGCTAAGATAGTTATCATGGGTGACCTGAACGACGATCCGTACAACCACTCGTGCAAGGATGTGCTCAAAGCGCGCAAACACCGCGAGGAGGTAGAGCCGCAAGGTTATTTCAACACGATGTGGCAGATGTTGGACCGCGGAATAGGATCGCTCGCCTACAATGGTTCGTGGAACCTGTTTGACCAGATCATCATCAACGAGCCGCTGATGAACGAGAAGATAGAGAGCGGCAAATGGACGTACTGGAAGGCACAGATCTTCAACAAACCGTTCCTGACCGTCCAGGAGGGCAAGGACAAAGGCACGCCTCTCCGTACCACCAAAGGCGGCGTATGGCAGAACGGCTACGGAGACCACTACCCGACGATGATTTATCTCATAAGACAAAAGTAGAAAGTAGAAAGTAGAAAGTAGAAAGTAGAAAGTCGAAAGTCGAAAGATAAAGGATTATGACACTACAACTGAATAGAAATACAACGCCCATACGGATGCGTAATTACGGGCGTATCGTGCAGGACATGATTGCGTATGCATCGACCCTGCCTGCCGGACAGGAACGTGACTCACTGGAGATATACATTGCCCAGTGCATGCGTCAGCGCAACCTTGTCTGGAACCGCGACCAGGAAGCGGGAATAAGCCGTGTGAAGGAGGATATTATCAGGATGTCAAACGGCAAACTTCTCTGCGATTCGCAAGCTTTCGAGCAAATACTCATGCAGCCGGGTAGTCAGACTGCAGGTAAGAAAAAGAAAAAATAACAATGGAAAAAAACAATCAGTTCAAGATCTTTGCAGGGTCGAAAGGACAGTCCCTCGCGCAGGGAATATGCGCGGAACTGGGCTGCCAGGTCGGCAATCTGCATGTAGATCGGTTTTCAGATGGTGAGTTTTGCACCTATTTTGAAGAGTCCGTCCGCGGACAATCTGTTTATTTGGTTCAGTCCACATGCCCCACGAGCGACAACCTGATGGAGTTGCTGCTCATGATCGATGCGGCGAAACGAGCGAGTGCTTACAAGGTGGTAGCAGTGATCCCGTATTTCGGTTGGGCGCGGCAGGACCGAAAGGACAAGCCCCGTGTCTCCATCGGTGCCAAACTGGTAGCGAACATGCTCCAGACGGCCGGCGCTGACCGGGTGATCACAGTGGATCTCCATGCCGACCAGATTCAGGGATTCTTTGACATCCCGGTGGATCATATCTTCGGCTCGAATGTGTTAGCCCCTTATATCGCAGGACTGAATCTGAAAAAACTGATTGTGGCTTCCCCGGACGTGGGCGGTTCTAAAAGAGCCTCCAATTTCTCGAAGAAACTCCACCTGTTGACCGACCGCGAAGTGCCGATGGTGATATGTTACAAGAACCGTCCGGAATTCAATAAAGTTTCTGAAATCCGTGTCCTGGGTGATATTTACGGCAAGGATGTAGTCATCTTCGACGACATCGCTGACACCGCAGGCACGTTGTGCAAGGCGGCAGAGGTGATGAAAGAAGGAGGCGCGAAAAGTGTGCGCGCGGTAGTGAGCCACGCCGTGTTGAGCGGTAACGCCTGTCAGCGGATCGAGGACTCGGCACTGGAGGAACTGGTCTGCACCGACTCGATTCCGGTCGATCCCGCCTGCTGCTCCAAACTCCACGTGGTCAGCCTCGCCAAACCGATTGCCGACACCATCCTTGCTATCCAGAACCACACATCCGTCAGTGAAGCCAATACACCGTGTTGAAAGTGAAGAAAAATATTTTTGTTACAGGATTAGTGGCAGGCATAGCCTGCCTCTTGTCTGCTTGTTCGGGGAAGAAACCCGTGACAATCGAGCGCCCGTCGTTCTCGGCAGACAGCGCGTACGCGTATATTGAGAGGCAGATGGCTTTCGGACCGCGTGTGCCCAACGGCGCGGCGCATATGCAGTGCGCAGTGTGGCTGGTGCAGCAGTTGCGTGCGTTCGGAGCCACGGTGGAACTCCAGAAAGGCTACATGCCCGATTACAAGGGTGACAGCCAGCAGATATACAACATCATCGGTCATTTCAATACGCCGGAAACGGCTTCCCGCCCGCGCATCCTGCTGGGTGCGCACTATGACACGCGGCCGTGGTGCGACGAAGAGGAGGCGTATGCCGACCGTTTTTATAATGTCCCGGGAGCCAACGATGGTGCTTCCGGTGTCGGCGTGCTGTTGGAAGTGGCGCGACAGGTAGGCAAACGGATGGCGGACTCGACATTCACAACCCCGGTGGATATTGTTTTCTTTGACTGCGAAGATATGGGCACACCGCGTACCTATACCGGCGTGGAACGCGAGGACACATGGTGTCTCGGTTCCCAACTGTGGGCTACCAACTATGCGAAAAATCAGTCAGCGGTCTATTCTTTCGGTATCGTCCTCGACATGGTCGGCGCGCCGGACGCAACATTCCCGAGAGAGATGTATTCGACTCAGTATGCCGCCAATTACCAGCAGCAGATATGGCACGCGGCGGAACAACTCGGCTACGGAGCCATGTTTACCGCCCAGCAGTCGTACCCCATTACCGACGACCATTATTACATTAATTACATTGCCGGTATCCCCTGTGTGGATATTATCCATTATGATGTGCGCAACGCAACGGGTTTCCCGCATTGGTGGCACACACGCAACGACAATCTGGATAACATATCCAAACCGACCCTGCAAGCCGTCGGAGAAGTGGTGATGAGTCAAGTTAAGTGAAAGATGAAAGATGAAAAGTGAAGGATGAAGTGATATGAGTAAGGTATTATTAGAGATAAAAAATCTTCACGCCTCTATTGGTGGCAAGGAGATATTAAAAGGTGTCAACCTCGTCATCAACGAAGGCGAAGTGCACGCAATCATGGGACCGAACGGAGCCGGCAAATCCACGCTCTCTGCCGTCCTCACGGGCAATCCTGCGTACGAGGTGACGGCCGGGGAGGTGTATCTGAAAGGACAAGACCTCTTATCAATGCCCGCAGAGGTGCGCGCACGTGCGGGCGTGTTCCTTTCTTTTCAGTACCCCGTGGAGATCCCCGGGGTGAGCATGACGAACTTCATGCGTACGGCACTCAACGCCAAACGGGAGTACGAGGGCAAAGAACCTGTTTCGGCAAAGGAATTCCTTGCGCTCATGCGCGAGAAGAAGAAACTGCTCGAACTGCCGGACAAACTCAATAACCGTTCTGTCAATGAGGGGTTCTCAGGCGGAGAGAAGAAGAAAAACGAAATCTTCCAGATGGCGATGCTGGAGCCCTGTCTCTCTATTTTGGACGAGACGGACTCAGGCTTGGATATAGATGCGCTGCGTATTGTGGCAGAGGGCGTCAACCGCCTCAAGACTCCGCAGAACGCCTCAATCGTCATTACCCACTACCAGCGGCTGCTGGACTATATCGTCCCCGATTTCGTACACGTCCTCGCAGACGGCAGGATTGTCAAGACAGGCGACAAGACGCTCGCACTCGAACTCGAAGAAAAAGGCTACGAAGGACTGAATCTCTAAATGTCAAAATGACCAAATAAATGGTACATGGTAGATGACCAAATCGTAAATATTAAGTCCGGTGAGACGTACGAACGCGTATTCCTCAACGAGCCTTCCGTCAACCTCCGGATTGTTCAGGAGGCAGGTTCGCATGTGAAAATTCACGTGCTCAACATATCCGGACTATCCGGAAAATCCGGAGTTTCCGGAAGCAATAACATTGTTGTGGAGCAAGCCGGTGAGGGCTGTAAGACGGAGATTTACGGCCTCGCTTTCCTGCACGGCGAAGAATCCGTGACTACCGAGACCCATGTGACCCACGCCGTAGGCGGGGGAACATCCGACCAGTTGGTCAAATTCGTTCTGGACGACCGTGCACGCGGACGTTTCATCGGTGACCTGAAGATCGTGCAGGACGCGCAGAAAACCGAGGCGCACCAGACCAACCGCAACCTGGTTCTCTCCGACGAGGCGGAGATGCGCACCCAGCCGCAGCTGGAGATTTATGCCGATGATGTAAAGGCAACCCATGGTGCCTCTACGGGGCAGTTGGATGAGTCAGCGCTTTTCTACATGCAGCAGCGCGGCATAGACAAACAAAAAGCGCGCCAACTGCTCGTCGGCGCGTTTATGAAAGATGTCCTCGCTACTATCAGCGATGAGCCATTAAGAGAACAACTACTGGACGCGGTTGATGGCGAAATCGAGTAGCGCTAACAAACTGCTTTTTTCTGCACAGTCACGGAAGACCGAAAGAGCTTCCGTGGCTTTCTTTTTGTAGGCTAACATTTTCTGCACGGCATACTCGTCACCCTTGAACCGCAGTACAAAAGCCTTCACTTTCTCCAACGCCCGTTTCACCTCTTCTTCCTCTCCTTGCGAGAGAGTGGCGGCGATGGTTCTGATTTCCTCTGCCTCGGGGTGCGGCGCACGTTTGAGTGCAATAATGAGAGGAAGGGTTACCTTGCCGTCCCTGAGATCACTCATCGTCGGTTTGCCTATCTCTTCCAGATCGCTGTAGTCGAAAATGTCATCTTTGATCTGGAAACATAATCCCAACAGCCGTCCGTACTCGCGCAGAGCGGTTCTCTGACGCGGCGTGCAGCACGCACTCTCGGCTCCCGCCTCCGCGCAGGCTTGGAAGAGACGGGCGGTCTTCTGGTCGATGACCTTCAGATACTGCTCCTCGTCTATCCACATCGACTGCCCGGCATGCAACTGGAGCATCTCGCCGCTGCTCAGGCTCTTGCCCAAGTCGGATACAATCTCTAAGATGCGTATATTGCGTACTTCTGATACCAGACCGATCACCTTGGCTAACATGTAGTCGCCTGTCAGAACGGCCACTTTGTTACTCCACCGTGTGTGTACGGCAGGCTGCCCCCTCCGGGTGTCGGAGTTATCGACCACGTCGTCATGCACGAGGCTTGCGTTATGGAGCATCTCTAAGGCTACGGCAGCCCGAAGCGTCTTGTCGGTAATAGGGTTGCACAATTGGGCGCATAGCAATACAATCAGCGGCCGCAGTTGTTTGCCACTGCGTGCCGCGATATATTTTAAAACGGCTTGTTGCAACCGCTCGTCGGACTCCATGCTCTCCTGCATCAGCCGCTCGTAGCGCTTCCACTCCGTTTCGACGGGTCTCCGTATGTCTGCTAAGCTTGCCATCGGACTAAGGATAGGCGCAGCCTTCTCCTTCATTAACGGACGCGCTCGCAGTAACTGCCGTCGCGGGTGTCGATACGGATGATCTCGCCCTCGTTGATGAAGAGAGGTACGCGTACCTCGGCGCCCGTCTCTACGGTTGCCGGTTTCAAGGTGTTGGTAGCGGTGTCGCCCTTCAGACCCGGCTCGGTGTATGTAACCTGCAGCTCAACCTTGGTCGGCAGCTCGGCGAAAAGCACCGTGTCGGTCGAGGCGTCGGATACAACCTCTACGTTCATACCCTCTTTGAGGAAATCAACACCGGTAATCAGGTCGTGTGCGATGGGCACCTGCTCGAAAGTCTCGTTGTTCATGAAGATGTAGTCCTCGCCCTCTTTGTAAAGGAACTGGTACGGACGGCGCTCTACACGCACATCCTCCAGCTTCTCACCGATATTGAAGCGGCGCTCCAGTACGCGGCCGTCCACTACATCTTTGAATTTAACACGCATAATGGTATTGCCCTTGCCCGGTTTGACGTGCAAGAACTCAATTACGAAATACAGACGGCCGTCCATGCGGATACATACGCCGTTCTTAATGTCTTGAGAGTTAATCATAAGTCTATGAATTGTATTATTTTTAGTGAATTCATTGAAAAAACGTGCAAAGTTACAAATTTTCTTGCATATATGCAAAATTTTATGAAAAATTAATCGTTTTTATTTGCATAAATAGATTTTTTTTACTAATTTTGCAGGCAAAATAGAAAATCATGGAAGCAATAAAGGAATTTTTCGGACCATTCGATATCTGGCAGGTTGTATCGGCATTTATTTTTATGATTGCCATCATTGACCCGCTTGGTAATATCCCTATTACCATTTCCTTGCAAAAAAAAGGCGTGAAGATTGATGCGAACAAAGTCTGTATCGCCAGTTTCATTATCCTCATGTCTTTCCTTTTCCTGGGTGAGTGGATTCTCAAGTTCTTCGGTGTACAGATTGAGTACTTCGCCATCGCCGGTGGTTTTGTCATTTTTTTGATGGCAATGGAGATGGTTCTGGATATTACGATTTTCCAGAACGACAAGCTGGAGGGCGAAATGGCGGGTGGCGGTTCGATCGTCCCGCTGGCCTTCCCGATGTACGCGGGACCGGGCGCGTTTACAGCCCTGCTGGCAATCACGGCGGAATATACCACCGGGAACCTTTGTATCGCGCTGCTCCTCTGTATGCTTGTGTTGTATCTGGTGCTTATCGGAACCAACTGGCTCACCAAATACCTGGGGCAGACCTCGCTCTATATATGCCGTAAGTTTTTCGGTATTATCGTATTGGCGATTGCCTGCAAACTGATGTTCGGTAACTTGGCGGTAATCTTTTAGTTAATCATAAATCAAGATAGATATGAAAAGCTTTAGTGAAATGCACATTGCGTTGGCTTCGGACCACGCAGGTTTTGCGCTCAAGGAGAAAGTGCAGTTGTTCCTCGAGGATAACGGCGCAAGTGTCAAGGATTTTGGATGTTTCAGTGCCGAGAGTTGCGATTACCCCGACTACGCACACCCGCTGGCAGAGGCAGTCGAGAAGGGCGAGTTCGAGTTCGGTATTGTCATTTGCCATACCGGTAATGGTGTTGCCATGACCGCAAACAAGCATCAGGGTATTCGTGCCGCGTTGTGCTGGGATACCAAGTTGGCAGAGTTGGCGCGCGCGCACAACAACGCAAACATATTGGCTCTCCCTGCCGGCTTTATATCGGCTCCGATGGCACTGGACATCGTTCGTACCTTCTTCCAGACGGATTTTGAAGGAGAGCGTCACGAGCGTCGTATTAACAAGATTGCGCTCCATTAAGTATATAAGCACGCGCGTGTGCAACGCAATGCGTTGCTATGCGAGTTATGCACTGGGTCTCTTGGGCTCGGTGCATATTGTTCATAAGCCGGTTTTTCTGTCCGTTGAACCCGCCGCTGTGTGCCAGCTCCGTTGCCCCGAGTGTCCGGTGGGGCAGGGGGCGAACCGGCATATATCGGGAAATCCTTTTATGCCCCGCAAAGTATGGCAACGGGTGTTAGCCGAAGCAGCGCCTTTTGTACACACTATTCAGTTCTATTTTCAAGGCGAGCCGCTTCTCCATAAAGACCTGCCGTCCATGATTCGTGAGGCGCACGAAGCAGGCATCTATACGATCGTCTCTACCAACGCGCAGGCATTAACTCCCGAATTGGCGGAAGAACTGGTGCGCGCCGGGCTGAACAGGATCATCATCTCTATGGATGGGTTGACGCAGGACAGTTATGGCGCGTACCGCGCCGGGGGAGACCTTCAACAATGCAAAGCCGCTCTCCGATGGCTCCATGAGGCTTCAACGAAGCGGTCTTTACTCTTTCGGCGTTTAATTGTTGAACTGCAGGTGCTCTGCCTCCGTACGAACGAGCGCGAGTGGGACACCTTCCGCCGCGAGTACAAGAAAATGGGTGCTGACCGTCTGGTCTTCAAAACCGCCCAACTGTACAACTACGCAGACGGGCACCCGCTCATGCCTTCCGACCCGCGCTACAGCCGTTACGCTAAAGGGACAGACGGCCGCTACCACCGCAAACCCGTCTCGAAAGGCTGTTTCCGCGTCTGGAGCGGAGCGGTCATCACCACCACCGGCGAAGTGTTGCCCTGTTGTTACGACAAAGCGTACGCACATTCGTTCGGAAACATTATGGAGACCTCGCTATCAGTTCTCTACAACAATGAAAAAGCGGTCGCTTTCCGCCGTGCAGCACTTCGTCACAAACCCCAAATATGCCACGAGTGTTGGAAATAACCGGGTAAGAACCGGAGCAGAATAATTATGCAAATCAAGACGTTTACATTCAGTGCCTTTGGCACAAACACCTACGTAATCACCTTCCCGGAGATTGTTCTTCTGGTTGATCCCGCTTGCTCGAACGAGTACGAACGGCAAGTGTTGCTCAATTATATCCGGCCGTTGGCAGATGGCTCGCAGAAACGGGCGTTGGTGATAATTGCCACTCACGGACATCTGGATCATCTTTGGGGCGCGGCGTGGGCGACAAAACAATGGAATACATCCGTCTGGATGCATGAGGCGGACATCCCGTACGCCGAAGCCATGCAACGCCAGTATGACCTCTTTGGTATCTCTGCTACCCCGCAACTCTTCCCGATTGCGGAGATATACGCTGCCATCGCCTGCCATCAGCCATGCATGGCTGATCTTCAGATTCTCCATACACCCGGACACACGCCCGGCTCCATATGCCTCTATTGGCAGGGCGAAAAAGTGCTCCTGTCCGGCGACACGCTTTTCTGCCGCGGCTACGGTCGCACCGATCTTCCCGGAGGCGACCCGCGGCAGATGTTGGACTCCCTGCGAAAACTTACCCGTCTGCCCGAAGATGTTGTCGTTTATCCCGGCCATGGGAGTACAACGACAATAGGTGACGAAAAGTGGTAATGTGTAATTTTTGCGTCAATTTTTCCACATACGTGTGCAGAATAATTAGTAATTTTGCACCCGTAATTTTATGCGTGTGCGCAATACGCCGGAAAACAATCATTTAACTCAATAAAAATCTAACAATTATGATCAAGCCTTTCATGGACAAAGACTTCCTGTTGCAGACAGAGACCGCACAGGAGCTGTATCACAATCATGCGGCTAAAATGCCGATTATCGATTATCACTGCCACCTTATTCCGCAGATGGTTGCCGAGAACAAGCGTTTCGAATCCATCGCACAGATCTGGCTCATGGGCGACCACTACAAATGGCGTGCTATGCGTTCCAACGGAGTGGACGAGCGTTTCTGTACCGGCAAGGACACTACCGACTGGGAGAAGTTCGAGAAATGGGCGGAGACCGTTCCGTACACCTTCCGCAACCCGCTTTACCACTGGACCCATCTGGAGCTCAAGACCGCTTTCGGTATCGAGGAGCGTCTGAACCCGGAGACCGCACGCGCTATCTATGACAAGTGCAACGACCTGATTGCCAACGACCCGAAGTTCTGTCCGCGCGGACTGATGAAGCACTACCACGTAGAGCTCGTCTGCACGACAGACGACCCGGCTGACAGTCTGGAATGGCACAAGATGGTCAAGGAAGACCCGACCGCAGAGGTACGTATGCTGCCGACATGGCGTCCGGACGCAGGCATGAACATCGAAGCTGCTACTTGGAAAGCTTACATCGAGAAACTCTCCGCGGTAAGCGGTGTTGCAATCGCCACATTTGGCGATTTAGTAGATGCTCTCCAGAAACGCCATGACTTCTTCGAGTCGATGGGCTGCCGTCTGTCAGACCATGGTATCGAGGAGTTCTACGACGAGCCGTACACCGACGCAGAGATCAACGCTATCTTCCAGAAAGCCCTCGCAGGCAAGGAGTTGAGCGTTTATGAGATCCGTCAGTACAAGCACGCTTATCTCCACGCGCAGGCTGAGATGGACTACGCTTCGGGTTGGACTCAGCAGTACCACTACGGCGCTATCCGTAACAACAACTCCAAGATGTTCGCAGCTCTTGGCGCAGACACCGGTTTTGACTCCATCGGCGAGTTCACGACCGCAAAGGCGATGAGTCATTTCTTGGACGAAATGAACAGCGAAGGACACCTCGCAAAAACCATTCTCTATAACCTCAACCCGTGCGCGAACGAAGTAATCGCTACCATGTTGGGTAACTTCCAGGACGGTTCGGTTCCGGGCAAGATTCAGTTCGGTTCAGGCTGGTGGTTCCTCGATCAGAAGGACGGTATGGAGAAGCAGATGATGGCTTTAAGTAACCTCGGTCTCTTGAGCCGCATGGTAGGTATGTTGACCGACAGCCGTTCGTTCCTGAGCTACCCGCGTCACGAGTATTTCCGCCGTACGCTCTGCAACGTCCTCGGCAACGACATCGAGAACGGCATGATCCCGTACTCCGGCTACGAGAAAGCCCGCGTTCAACAGATGGTCGAAGACATCTGCTACAACAACGCAAAGAATTATTTTAAGTTCTAAATGACTACGCCTCCCCGCTTGCCTTTCAAACGAGAGGTGGGCGGGGATGTGATTTGACGACACCCGATACTTGGAGTATTAGTTACGTGGGAAAGTAAAATCAATACAAGGAAAGAAATGGCAAAAATAGTTCATACCATATTATTTGACGAAAACCCAGATAGTTCAAGGTTAGTATATATCGATAATTGTGTTTGT
Organism: Bacteroidales bacterium UBA3808; assembly: GCA_002369075.1. GTDB lineage: Bacteria > Bacteroidota > Bacteroidia > Bacteroidales > Paludibacteraceae > Colicola. The sequence goes on from DFEG01000035.1 coordinate 40,470, forward strand.
CAGTTATACCTAATACGTCACGATGACACAAGTGTTGTATCTCAAGTAGCAGAAGAAATAGACAAACCTGCTGTATATGTGCTTTTGAACCGGGAAACCAGAAAAGCATACATCGGTCAAACGGATTCATTTAAAAAACGATTGCAGCAACATTGGAATAAATCATTTTGGACTGAGGCTCTTTGTTTTCAGGCGAACGATAACTCATTGCATTTAACAAGTATTCATTACTTAGAGGCTTTAGCATACGAGTTGGCGAAAAAAGTTGGCAGATATGATTTGTCTGAAAACACATTAGTGCCAAAGAAGCCTGCTACAACTCCTCAGCATCGTATTCCTGCTGAACAATTCTTTGAATATGTGCAGTTCTTAACGCAATTCATCGGGTGTGATATTTTTGCTGCAAAACAAAAACAAATACAATCCAACGAACATATCTTTTATTGCAAGCAGAGCGGTTGTGATGCATCTGGTGTTTTGAAAGATAATGGTTTTCTTGTATTTGCAGGAAGTGTGTTGAGAATAGGAGTACGAGCATCTGCATCAGCACTTTTCCAAGAACAAAGGAAGGCATTCATTGAAAAACAATGTAATGTTGTTAAAGGTGTGCCAGTAACAAAATGTGATTACTTGTTTTCATCGCCATCAGTAGCAGCAGGGATGTTTATCGGAGGAAGTGCTAATGGATGGACGGAATGGAAAGACAAAGAAGGAAAAACATTAGACCAAGTATATCGCTCAAATAAATGAAAGCGAAGTGGGTGAATATAGTGGATCGGTTGCAGGGGAATGTGGATCAGAGACATTATGCACGGCGGATTCCCGGAAACGGAGAATGGGGTGCCGTGTGTGCGAAGCCGGAGTTGAGCAAGAAAACAAAGAAAGCAAAAGCAGAACACCCGACGGCAAAAGCCTTTGCGGAACTGATGGCGGAGACAAAGGCAATCATGCATGATCCGGAGCGTAAGGCGGAATGGCAGACACGATATGAGGAGGCTGTGCGGAAGGCTAGGAAATATAACAAACCGATTCAAGGACGGTTGTACGATTATATTAAGCATGAGTTGAGCGAAGAGAGAAAGCAGGGTATCGTGCCGTAGATGTCAGGGTGACGTCATAGTGAGCACCCGATGAGCATCCGATGAGCACCCGATCGGTATCCGATGGGGACAGGTGGAAGGACCGAGGAAAGAAGGATGGGAAAAGTTATAAACCGGCATGACATGCCGGACAATAGACGAAATAAAAGAAACGAAGACAAATAACAAGGTAACAAAATGGAAAGAGGAACATGGAAATGGCAAGAAGAGGGAACGGCATGGAAGGGTGTCGGCATTTACCATGTTACGCTGGTTGTACCGAGCAGGGAGGCTTTGTTGGGGAGGCTTGTCATTCCGGAGAATGATCCGAAACAAGCGGTGGTGAAAAGGACGGACCTGGGGAAAGAGATAGTTTACCTAATAGGCACTATTCCACAACATCATCCGCAAATTCGGCTAATACAATATTGTTTGATGCCGGACCACGCACATTTCATACTATACGTCACAGAATCCATGCCCGTTAGTATAAAAGCAGTCGTGAGAGGATTTTGGCAGTCCGCAAAACAAGCAGGAAGAGAATATATTTCGTCAATTAGCCCGAATGACATTCGGGACAACAAACGAAATAACAGCAACATAAAAGAAGGAGCAAGCATATTCCCGATTTTTACTGAGATGCCTTTTATACGTCCAATGTCACACAAGGGACAACTACAAACGATGATCCGATATGTGCAGATGAACCCGCAGAGGTTGGCAACAAAACGGTTGATGCCGGGGTATTTCAGAGTGCAACGGGATATAGAGATTGCGGGACAGAAATATAACGGTGTGGGGAATATAGGCATATTACAGACGGAGAAGTTCTCGCCTGTGCATGTGCGGAGAATTTGGGTAGAAGATGCTGAGCAGCATGGAGACGCGACACGGCTACGCGAGTATATGAATGGTTGTGTACTGGCGGCTCGCAAAGGGGTAGTGATGGTGTCGCCGTTCATCAGCCCGAAAGAGAAAGAGGTTTTGGAGGTATTGCTGCGCGAGAAACACACCATTATTTATATAGCGGACAATGGATTTGGGGAGTATTACAAGCCGGCAAAGGGATTGTTTGAAGCGGTTGCTGAGGGGCGGATGTTGATTCTATCACCATGGCAGCACGATCCGGATAAGCCCCATGTGACACGAGCCGAGTGTGTGGCAATGAATAAAATGGCAGAAGAAATATGCGAGGCTATGAGCAACCCCGAATTAAATTCGGGGCTAATAGACGGAGAATCATCCTCACAAAAAATAAAAACAGAAAACCAAACGAAACCAAATAAAGCAAACAACTAATTAACAATATTTATTAACCAATTTTAATTCATTTAACCTATGGCTAAAATTATTACATTGGGCGAGATCATGCTCCGCCTGAGTCCGGAAGGACAAGATCGTTTCATTCAGTCTGATCATTTCCGTATCATCCCCGGTGGTGGTGAGGCAACCGTGGCTATTTCGTGCGCTAACTATGGCCACGAGGCTTATCTGGTAACCAACCTGC
>DFEG01000002.1:0-10696 GCA_002369075.1 Bacteroidales bacterium UBA3808
GGTCAGGCGTTCCTGGAGCTCCACCCGACCAAATATGCAGAGGAACTCGTTAAGAAGATTGAAAAATCCGGCGCGAAGGCATACCTCGTTAACACCGGCTGGAACGGTACCGGCAAACGTATCTCCATCCGCGACACACGTGGTATCATTGACGCAATCCTCGGCGGCGACATCCTTACCGCCCCGACCAAGAAGATTCCGTTCTTCAACTTCGAGGTTCCGACCGCGCTGCCCGGCGTAGATCCTGCTATCCTCGATCCGCGTGACACCTACAAAGATGCGGCTGAGTGGGTGGCTAAGGCAAAAGACCTCGCTGCACGCTTTATCAAGAACTTCGACAAATATACGACCAACGAAGCAGGAAAGGCACTCGTAGCTGCCGGTCCGCAGTTGTAATCAAAGCTATATAACAACACAACACTATTATGCAAAACAAAGGACTTGTTAGAATCTTGGCGGTGTGCCTTGCGTTGGTATGCGCCTTCTACCTGTCGTTCTCATTGGTAACGAGTCATTATGACAAGAAAGCCAAAGAATACGCGGCAGGCGACGATGCAAAAGAGTACATATATCTGGACTCCATTGCTACTAAGAAAGTTTGGTTTGGATACACGCTCAAAGAGTGCCGTGAGAAAGAGATCAACCTGGGTCTCGACCTCAAGGGCGGTATGAACGTGACCATGGAAGTCTCCGTTCCGGACATCCTTGATGCCCTCTCCGGCCACAACGAGACGCCGAACTACAAACAGGCTCTGGCTCTCGCCAAACAGAAACAGAAAGCAAGCGGTGCCGATTTCGTCACCCTCTTCATCGAGTCATACAAAGAGGTCGATCCGGAAGGCCAGTTGGCGTCCATCTTCTCGACCTTCGAGCTCAAGGACAAAATCACTCTGAACTCCACGAACGCAGAGGTGGAGAAAGTCATCCGCGAGGAAGTGGACGGCGCTATCAACAACTCGTTCAACGTGCTCCGTACCCGTATTGACCGTTTCGGTGTTGTTCAGCCGAACATCCAGAAACTGTCGCAGCCGGGACGTATTCTGATCGAGCTCCCGGGTATCAAAGAGCCGGAGCGTGTGCGCAAACTGCTCCAAGGTTCCGCTAACCTGGAGTTCTGGGAGACCTATGAGGCTTCCGAGTTACTGCCGATGTTGGCTCAGATCAACCGCGAGTTCGCAGCAACCGCTCCTCAGGCAGAGGAAACCAAGGCAGAGGAGGTAAAAGCCGAAGCCGAAGAGGCACCGAAAGCAGCGGGCGATGAGCTGGCAGCTCTGGTGGACAGCCTCGGCGCAGACAGCACTGCTTTGGAGGCAGACCAAGCCGCACAACTGGCTGAATACAAGAAGAGCAACCCGCTCTTTGCTGTGCTCAACCCCTCCATCAACCAAGCCGGTCAGGCTTACCGCGGTCCGGTCATCGGTACCGTTCACTACACCGATACCGCCAAGGTCAACGCTATGCTCCACTCGCAGATCGCGAAAGCCGTTCTGCCCCGCGACGCACGTTTCTACTGGACCGTCAAGGCTATTGACGAGGCGAACGCCTACTACCAGCTCGTCGCACTGAAAGCACAGCGTGACGGCCGCGCTTCACTCGAAGGAGACGTGATCACCGACGCCCGCGCAGACTTCTCGCAGGTCAGCGCTTACGCCAATGTATCGATGTCTATGAACGCAGAGGGTGCCAAGACATGGCAGCGTCTTACCAAGGACAACATCGGCAAATCGGTAGCTATCGTGCTGGACGGATTTGTATATTCCTTCCCGACCGTGCAGAGCGAGATCGCAGGCGGTAACAGCCAGATCACCGGTAACTTCACCGTAGAGGAGGCAAAAGACCTTGCCAACACCCTCAAATCCGGTAAGATGCCGGCTCCGGCACGCATCATCGAGGAGAGTGTGGTTGGTCCGTCGCTCGGTCGTGAGGCAATCCAGTCGGGTCTGTGGTCATTCGTACTGGGCTTCTGCCTCATCCTCATCTACATGATCTTCTACTACGGCTGGATCCCGGGTCTGATTGCCGACGCAGCGCTTGTCTGCAACGTGTTCCTGTTGGTAGGTATCCTCGCTTCGTTCAGCGCCGTACTGACCCTTCCGGGTATAGCGGGTATCGTCTTGACGATGGGTACCGCGGTGGATGCCAACGTGCTTATCTACGAGCGTATCCGTGAGGAGCTCCGTGGCGGCAAGGGCATGCGCAAAGCGATCGCCGACGGTTTCCAGGGTGCCATCACCGCCATCATCGATGCCAACGTGACCTCCTTCCTGACGGGTGCCATCCTCGCTATCTTCGGTACCGGCCCGATCAAGGGCTTCGCCGTTACCTATATGATCGGTATTGTATCGTCCTTCCTCACGGCTGTGTTCATCACCCGTCTGTTGCTGGAGGATTACGCAAACCGCGAGGGCGCAAAGGAACTGAGCTTCACCACGAAGATCATGAAGAACTTCCTGCAGAACGTACATTTCGATTTCGTGGCTGCACGCAAGTGGGCTTACTGCCTCTCCGGCGCGCTGGTGATCTTCGCTATCCTCGGTCTGGAGCCGCATATCTTTGGTAAACTGAACCTGGGTATCGACTTCTCCGGCGGACGTAACTACGTAGTCCGTTTCGACAAGAGCATCAACACCCAGGATGTACGTGAGAGTCTGGAGAACACCTTCAAGGCGACCTTGGAGGGTGACGAGACCTTCTCGCTTAACGTCATCACCTACGGTAACGACGCCAACCAGGTACGTATCTCCACCAACTACCGCATCCATGAGGATAACGCAGAGGCGGACGAGCATATCGAGGGGCTGCTCTACGAGGGCTGCAAGCCGTTCCTGGGAGACGACATCACCTTCGAGGACTTCCACTCCACCGAGTCGAACGCCAACGTAGGTATCATGTCGAGCCAGAAAGTAGGTCCGGCTATCGCGGATGATATTACTACAAGCGCTATCTGGGCTGTGCTCGCCGCGCTTCTGGTGATCTTCCTCTATATTCTCCTCCGTTTCCGTAATTTCGCATATTCGGTAGGTGCATTGACCGCCCTGGCGCACGATACAGTGATTGTACTGGGTCTCTACGCCATCCTGTGGAAGATCATGCCTTTCTCCATGGAGATTGACCAGGCGTTCATCGCTGCTATCCTGACCGTTATCGGTTATTCGATCAACGATACAGTGGTTATCTTCGACCGTGTGCGTGAGTACAACAAACTCTATCCGAAACGCGAGAAGAAAGTCAATATCAACGACGCGTTGAACAACACGCTGAGCCGTACTTTCTCGACCTCTATGAGTACATTCGTTGTCCTCCTCGCTATCTTTATCTTCGGTGGCGAGACCATCCAGGGCTTCGTATTCGCATTGCTGGTCGGTGTGATTGTAGGTACCTATTCGTCTCTGTTCATCGCTTCGCCGATCGCTTATGACATCCAGTTGGCACAGGCACGTCGCGCGGAGAAAAAAGCCGTTGAGGCTAAGAAATAATGGCGAGGAAACAATCCCAATTGGAAGTTTGCAGTTTCTGCGGTCGTCCCATGCCGGAGATGTTCTCCGGCTTGGGCACCGCGCTGATCTGCAGCGACTGTATCGAGAGCGGCTACAGGATCATCTCCTCACGCCCCAAATCCCATAGCCTCAACAGTGAGGAACTCAGCCTGCAGACGCTGCCGACACCGCAGAAAATCAACGATTTCCTGAACCAATATGTCATCGGCCAGGAGGAAGCCAAACGCTTCCTCTCGGTCGCTGTCTATAACCACTACAAGCGTATTCTACAGAACAACGAGAACGACGACGTGGAGATCGAGAAGAGTAATATCCTGCTCGTCGGTTCGACCGGTACAGGAAAGACCCTTCTGGCGCGCACGATCGCCAAGATGCTGCAGGTGCCTTTCGCCATCGCTGACGCTACTTCGCTTACCGAAGCCGGTTATGTGGGAGAGGACGTGGAGAATATACTCGTCCGCCTGCTGCAGGACTCCGGGTACGACGTGCAGAAAGCCGAGAGAGGTATCGTTTTCATCGATGAGATCGACAAGATTGCACGCAAAAGCGAGAATATGTCCATCACCCGCGATGTGAGCGGAGAGGGCGTACAACAGGGCTTGCTGAAGATGCTCGAGGGTTCGATCGTCAATGTGCCGCCACAGGGCGGACGCAAGCATCCGGATCAGGAGCTTATCCATGTGGATACCAAGAATATACTCTTCATCTGCGGAGGCGCCTTCGACGGTATAGAGCGTAAGATCGCCCAGCGCATGCACACCCAGGTCATCGGATTTGACGCACAGCAGGAGACGGAGCACATAGACCGCGAGAATATACTGCAATACATCGCGCCGCAGGACCTCAAGTCCTTCGGGCTCATCCCCGAGATCATCGGCCGTCTGCCGGTTCTGACCTATCTCAAGCCGCTGGACCGCACTGCCCTGCGTAATATCCTCACGGAGCCCAAGAACGCCCTTACCAAGCAATACAAGAAACTGCTGGCGATGGACAACGTGAAACTCTCCTTCGATGACAACGCGCTGGACTACATTGTCGATAAAGCGATTGAGTACAAATTGGGCGCGCGCGGACTGCGCGGACTCATGGAGACCGTCATGACCGATCTGATGTATGAACTGCCCAACCATAAGCAGACAGGCAAACAGCAATCGTTCACCGTTACGCGTGACTACGCCCGGCTCAAACTGGAGAAAGCCGATTACGTACGCCTCAAACAAGCTATGTAGGAAGGAAACAAATCTATAATAAACGCGGCTCGAATGAGTCGCGTTTATTATTAGAATCCGCTATATACAATCTCCAGTTGCATGCCGCTCTTTGCCGAGCGGATCTTGGTAGCGGACATCGTCTGTTGCTGTCTGACGGAGGTCACGGCACTCGGGGTCGAGGACACCGAGGCGGTCTCCACACTCACCGGCACAAGCATCATATTCAGTATGGTGTCCCCCAACTCGGTTCGGTTACGGAGCTCACGGGTCAGGAAATCGGACATGTCGTAGTTGTAGTAATAGATGGTGTTACCCGCTGAATCCACGCCTTGCGTCAACTGGCCTAACAGCGCACAGGTATCGGACGGCAGCTCGCGGAAAAGGAAGAACCGGAACATGCTCTCTTCACGGATCAGCAGCATGTGGCTCGCAGGGGACAACCACTCCTCGCGCTTGGACACATTGGCGGACGAAACGGGATTGTTCTCCACATGCACACGCACCGCCGCCTTGTTGACATACGGACGCTTCAGAACCGTGTTCTCCTCTATCACATCGGCAATGCGCTTGATGGGGAAACGCAGGCGCGTATATACGCCCGCAGGCGCAATAATATAATTATAGGTATCGGAGTCACCCTGCAGTTTCTCCACCCACTCCTGCTTGTCCTGATAGTACAGATGATTGACGGTCCGCACCTCCGAGTTGGCGTAAAACGCTTTCATGTCATGCACCACGGTGTCCTTGCCGGCTTTTTTGTACCCGAACCGGTAATAGATACCCAATGCGATGTCTGAGATGTTCAGCATCGTGGATGACCCGAAAGAGGTCTCCAGAAGCAGACCCTTGAACTTTTTGTTGAACTCCTCCTGGGTGGTAAAGGACTGGATCGAGGCGAAATACTCCATGAAATCGTCGTTCACCTTCATCCGGATCATCGGGATATATTTGCCGTCACTGTTGCGCACGGAGTCAAGTTTTTCGGACGCCAGTACGATCCGGTGGTTCGTCAGAATACTCTTGTCACGGGAACAGTAGTCCTCCACCTTCAGATCCGTAGCATACGTATGCGAGTACTCGAACGTCTCTTTGTCCATCATATAGGCGTTGATCGCTAACGGCGCGTTGGCGTTCCCCGTCCAGCTGGAGTAATACATGAACAGACAGACCGAGTCCACCGAATCCACCGTAAAATCCGGCGGATAGGAGTAGCCTTCCGGACACGCCAGTTGCGTCAGTACCGAGGCGCGCAGCAAACCGTAATCGGTCTCCACCTCGCCTAACAGTACCGAGTCCGCCTGGGAGATGATGGCATCGCAGCTGTCCACCTCCGACTCGAACTTGAACGTGTCGCAGAGCACCACGATCTTGTCGTGATCCTCCAGCACACCCTCGCCGATATTCGTCTCGTCGTTCTTGCACGCAGACCAAACGCATGCCACGGCTGCCAGCACCCCTATGAACGCAAAGCGTTTATTCATTCTCGCTACCCAACAATGTCTGATAGAATTCCCACTGCCGTTTGCTGACCTCGTTCAGATCCTCGCTGGCGGCATACGGCAGAATCGGTTTGCCCTTCGTCTCCGCATAGTTGAGCACGCGCTGGTTCACCTTCTCGCTCACGAAAACAATGGCGTCCGAGTAATCCACCGCCAGACGCATCAGCTCCTCGTAACCGACCGGAAAACCGGCAATGGAGCGCACGTCGGTGTTCGAGATACCCTCGATGCGCAACTTGTCCGCAAACTTCGTGGAGAACGGTTTTTGGTACTCGTGATCATCGACCATCAGCACAATCTTGGAGTTGGAGAAGAACGGCTCGTCGCCGAACGCCCTCTTCAGATACAGTGGCGCCAGAGCACTCATCCAACCCGAGCACACGATGATATTAGGCGTCCAACGGAGTTTCTTGACCGTCTCAATCACGCCGCGAGCATAGAAAATGACGCGGTCGTCGTTGTCGGCGTACTCCACCCCCTTCTCGTCACACACACCCTTACGGCGGTGGAACAGATCGTCGTTGTCTATGAAATATATTTGGATACGGGCGGACTGGATAGATGCCACTTTGATCAGAAGCGGGTGGTCCGACTCCTCGATGATAAGGTTCATGCCCGAAAGCCGGATCACCTCATGCAGCTGGTTGCGGCGCTCGTTGATCTCGCCGAACTTAGGCATGAAAGTACGGGTCTCGTAACCGTGCGACTGGAAATACTCCGGCAACTGGCGGTTAAGCATCCGGATCGGACTCTCTTCTGCCAGATAGGGATATATCTCTTGCGAGATAAACAAGATTCGTTTCGGCTCTTTCATAGGCATATACACATTTTGCACTGCAAAATTACAAAAAAATTTTGATATATGCAAAAAAATCACTAACTTTGCACGTTTTTTGAAATAAAATCTACCTATTTATGCAAATAATAACCACCAAAGCTGCATTGCAGGCAGCTGTCAAAGAATGTAAAGCAGCCGGAAAGACAATCGGCCTCGTGCCTACGATGGGGGCGCTGCATGAGGGACACGCCTCGCTTGTCAGACGTGCTGTAAGAGAAAATGACATCTGCGTCGTTTCCGTCTTTGTCAACCCCACCCAGTTCAACAACAAGGAGGATCTGGCGAAATATCCGCGCAACATCGGGCGCGACGCCGAACTGCTCTCCTCCATCGGAGCACATTTCGTCTTTGCACCGACACCCGAAGAGATGTATTCCGCCGAGGAGATGAACACCACCTTCTCTTTCGATTTCGCAGGACTCGACCGGGTGATGGAGGGCAAGATGCGCCCCGGACATTTCAACGGTGTGGTACAGGTCGTCAGCCGTCTTTTCTACCTCGTACAACCGGACAAAGCGTACTTCGGCGAGAAGGATTTCCAACAGCTCGCTATCATCCATCACATGGTGGAGCGTAGCTCCATGGCAGGCACCTTCGGAGACCTTCAAATCATCGACTGCCCCATCGTACGTGAGGAGTCAGGGCTTGCGCTCTCCAGTCGTAACGAACGACTCTCCGCAGAGGAGAAAAAGACCGCACTCGCAATCTCCAAAACCCTCTTTGAGTCGTTAAAATGGGCAAAAGAAACGTCTGCTACCGTTGCCGCCGTGCAGCAACGCGTCATTGATACCATCAACGCCGTGCCGGGGCTGGAGGTCGAGTACTACGAGATCGTCGATCAGACCACGCTCCTTCCAACCGATACCTTCGACCACGCCATCGGCTGCGTCACCGTCTATTGCGGTCCCGTCCGACTGATCGATAATATTAAGTATTGATAATATTAAGTATTAAGTATTTATCCTCTCAATCCCGACGGTCAACCGACGGTCAACCGACAGTCAAAGCATACGTTGTTTACCCGTACAACCCTTTTTCAACCATGGTGAAGATCGTTTTTGATCGACATATACCATTCCTTTCGGATGCAATACAGACGCATTGGCAGGAGATCACTATTTGTCCGATGGAACCGGAGCAAATAGATGCTTCGGCGGTTCGGGATGCGGATGTGCTGATTGTGCGGACGAGAACGAAAGTCAACGGGGCGTTACTGGAGGGGGCATCGGTCAAAATGGTCTGTACCGCCACAATCGGGTATGATCATATAGACACAGCCTGGTGTGAGACACACGGCATTCGCTGGCTCTCTTGCCCGGGCTGCAACGCACAAGCCGTCTGCGACTACATCGAAGAGGCGATAGAGGAATATCTTACAGCAAAGCGGTCTTACAGCAAAGCAGCCTTACAGCAAAGCGGTCTTTATATGGGTGTCGTCGGTGTCGGCCATGTCGGCTCGTTGGTAGCGAAGATGGCGGAGCGGAAAGGCATGAAAGTTCTCCTCAACGATCCGCCCAAAGGAATTGGTGTTTCCCTTGATGAGATCGCAAAGAATTGCGACATCATCACTTTCCATGTACCGTTAGACAATAGCACTCACCACCTCTGCGACGAGGCGTTTCTAAAGAAATGCAAACCCTCCGCGCTCATCATCAACGCCGCGCGAGGGGGCGTAGTGGATGAGCAGGCGCTGCTCCGAAGCGGACATCCGTTCATACTCGATACATGGGAGAACGAACCGCATATCAATCCTGCCGTTGTGAACAGGGCTTTTCGCGCCTCAATGCATATTGCCGGCTACTCGGTAGAGGGCAAACGCAACGCATCGCAGATGTGCCTCAATGCCATCGCAGAGACGTTCAGTCTCCCGCGTATCGATTTATCGGAATGCCGATATATCGACCCTTCCGGAAAACAGGCTGATTCTTCGCCCGGCTGGCTCTCCCGCATCTCCGAAGCCCTCAAAGCCGATCCCGCTTCGTTCGAGACACTACGAAAAAACTACCCACTGCGATGAGGGTAGTTTTTTTCTTTGCTCACGTATCTTACTGCACGGTTACCGCAGGTAATTTTCCCACTTGGTGTTGCGCATGTCGCCGGATTTGAGGAACTCCTCGTGCATAGCGAAAGCGAGGGAGAGGTTATGTGGCGTCTGGCCGTGCTTGGCGTACTTGAGGTAGTCACGCAGCATCTCCTTATATTCGGGAGCGACGCAGTTGTTGATCACCTCTTCGGCACGCTGGCGCGGGCTCTTGCCACGCAGATCGGCTACACCCTGCTCGGTGACAATAACCTTAACGGAGTGCTCGGAGTGGTCGAGGTGGGTCACCATCGGCACGATAGACGAGATAGCTCCGTTCTTCGCCGTCGATGCGGTAGTAAAGATAGAAAGGTACGCGTTACGCGCGAAGTCGCCCGAACCGCCGATACCGTTCATCATCTTTGTACCCGTGACGTGGGTGGAGTTGATGTTACCGTAGATATCCGCCTCCAGTGCCGTGTTGATGGCGATGATACCCAGACGGCGTGCCACCTCCGGACTGTTCGAAGTCTCCTGCGGACGCAGCAAGAGCTTGTCGCGGTAGAAATCGAGGTCGGCCAGCACCTCCGCCATCTTGCTCTCCACGAGACGCAGGGAGCAGCCGGAAGCGAACTTGCAGTGACCGGCTTTGATGAGATCCACGACGGAGTCCTGAATAACCTCCGAGTACATCTCGAACGGCGGTATATGCGGGTTCTTGCCCAGTTCGCCAAGTACGGCGTTAGCTACGTTGCCTACTCCACTCTGGATGGGCAGGAAAGATGCAGGGATACGTCCGGCCTTCATCTCCGCCTCGAGGAAGAGTGCCACGTTCTCGCCGATCTTGGCGGTAGTGGCATCCACCGGCGTGAAAGCGGCAATCTCGTTCGGACGGTTGGTCTTTACGACAGCCGCTATCTTGGCGGGATCTACTTTGATATGGTCGGAGCCGCAGCGGTCGGAGGGTTTGTAGATAGGTATCTCGCGACGGCAAGGAGGATCAAGCGGCTCGTAGAGATCGTGCATGCCACGCATAGTGGCAGGGAACATCTCATTGAGCTCGACGATGATCTTATCCGCCATGCGGCAGATAGTAGGCATGATACCTACTCCGGCAGCCGGTACGATGGTACCGTCCTCGCCTACATACGACGCCTCGATGATTGCCCAGTTAGGTTTCGGGAGGAAGCCGTAACGGAGGTCCTGCGCCATGTGGCTCAGGTGCATATCGAAATAGTGCGTACCCTCGGCGTTGATCTCCTCGCGCATGGACTTGTTGGACTGATATGGCGTACGGAACTCGACGGCGTGCGCACGTGCCAAAGCACCGTCGCAGCTGTCGCCCATTGACGCACCTGTCTCCAGTCCTACGCGGAAAGGCACACCCTCGGCGTGCAGACGCTCTGCGCGTTGCGCCAAAGCAAAAGGAACCGCCTTGGGCACACCGGTGGCGGTAAAACCACCCATGCCCAAGACGTCACCATGTTGAATCAATTCCGCCGCTTCTTCGGCGGTCATAAATGGTAAAGCCATACTTACTCTGCTTTGCCGTCGGAACCGAGGACGTTGATGATCTTGTGCTTGTAGAGCTCGGTCATCAGGTCGCGAGCAGGACCGCAGTACTTACGCGG
>DFEG01000002.1:10870-30507 GCA_002369075.1 Bacteroidales bacterium UBA3808
TGCTCCTCAGGAATACCTACTGCATCAGGAAGCTTGCCGCCGTATTTGTTGATCATATCTACATACTCCTGCGGAACAGAAGACGAACCGTGAAGAACGATCGGGAAGCCCGGGAGCTTCTCCATTACAGCGTCGAGCACGTCGAATGCCAATGGAGGAGGAACGAGACGGCCGGTCTTCGGGTCACGGGTGCACTGCTCCGGAGTGAACTTGTATGCACCGTGGCTGGTACCGATGGAGATAGCGAGGGAGTCACAGCCCGTGCGGGTAGCAAAATCAACTACCTCTTCCGGTTTGGTATAGTGGCTAACAGCAGACGAAACCTCATCCTCAACACCTGCCAACACGCCGAGCTCAGCCTCAACCGTTACGTCGTACTGGTGAGCGTAGTCAACTACTTTCTTGGTGAGGGCGATGTTCTCCTCGTAAGGAAGCGAAGAAGCATCGATCATAACGCTCGAGAAACCGAAATCAACGCAGCTCTTGCAAAGCTCGAAGCTGTCTCCATGGTCGAGATGCAGACAGATCTGCGGGTGCTCCCAACCAAGCTCTTTGGCGTACTCTACTGCGCCTTGAGCCATGTAACGCAACAACGTCTGGTTAGCGTAGTTACGAGCGCCTTTGGATACCTGGAGAATAACCGGGCTCTTGGTCTCTGCAGCTGCTTTGATGATAGCCTGCAGCTGCTCCATGTTGTTGAAGTTAAATGCAGGGATAGCATAGCCTCCCTTGATTGCCTTGGCAAACATCTCACGGGTGTTTACGAGGCCTAATTCTTTGAAACTTACCATGATAAAACTTTGTTTAATTTGTTATTTGTGATTTGTAATTGGTTATTTGAATTTCTCCGCATGGTGACCTCGAATGAGCACATGGTGGTTGGCAATCGGGTCGGTCAGGAAATAGCGGCTCACCTCCGGTGTGCTCTTTACCCACACCTGCGTGCGGCAAAGGTTCTGCTCATACTGGCACCGCGTCAACTCTACATCCACTGCCAGCATCCGCTGCATGTCGTGACTCAGTTTGAGGAGCGTGTAGTCACCAGTCGGCAGTTCGCCGTGGATAGCCACGCCTATGCCCGACTCAAAATGCGTGGTGTACTCATGCTTCTTAGTCATACCCAGTGGCAGAGTACAATGTGCAAAGAGCATCTCTCCGTCCGGTTGAATACGCGCGGGGTTAACCTGAAAGCAGAGTTCGCCCGTCAGCCGCTTGCAAACCATCATCGTCAGGAGTGTCGGTATATCTCCTTCGCAAGCTGCCGGAATACCCTCGTCGTTCAGTTTGGAAAGGGCTATACAGCCGGTGTTCTTGACGGTCGATAGCAGGTCGAAGCACCTCAGTGTCACCCCCTGCAGCCTCTCGCGAAGAACTATCTCTTTGAGCCGCTCATAGACCGCCTCAGCGCCCTTCATACCCGGATCGACCTCGCCGAGAGAGGTCATCTCCTCGATGGGTATATCCACCATCTCGATGTTCATCCTCTCCAGCACATCTTTATAATTGACCTGCGAAGCAATGAGCCAGTCGGAGGGCTTGCCTACTACGCCTAAGCGGCTGCGCTTAGGCTCATAGAGCACTTTTTCTGATGGTTTGAATACTCTTTCGTTCATTGTACCTCTACCCTTTGTACTTCTTTACGGTCTCCAGAACTTGGCGGCGTGGTGACCTTTGATCAGCACGTGGTGGTCCGACAGGGGTGACGAGAGCAGATACTGGCTCACGATCGGCGTGGACTGGATCCATATCTGCGTACGGCAGAGGTTCTGCTCATACTGGCAGCGGGTTACCTTCACGTTCACCGCCAGGAGACGTTTCATGTCATTGCTCAGTTTGACCAGAGTGTAGTCGCCGGCAGGCACCTCGCCGTGGATGGCGACGCCGATACCCGACTCGAAATGCGTGGTGTACTCATGTTTCACGGTCATGCCGAGCGCGATCGTACATTTCGCCAACAGGATCTGTCCGTCTGCTTGTACACGCGCGGGACTTCCCATCCAGCCGGTCTCACCCGTCAGTTTCTTGCAAACCATCATCGTCAGCAGTACCGGTATATCCGCCTCGCAACCGGCTGGAATACCCTCGTCGTTCAGTTTCGATACAGCTATGCAGCCGGTGTTCTTGACGGTCGTGAAGAGGTCGAAACACCTTACCGTGACGCCGTCCAGCTTGTGCTTCGCTACGATCTCGCGCAGACGTTCGTGGATAGCCTCGGCGCCTTTCATGCCCGGATCCACCTCGCCGATACTCGACAGTTCCTCAAACGGTATATCGACCAGTTCGGCGTTCATTTTCTCCAACACCTCTTTGTAATCGACTTGCGAAGCAATCAGCCAGTCGGAAGACTTTCCCACTACGCCCAGACGCAGTTTTTTGTCGCTGTGCAGCACTTTCTCCAGAGGCGTGCGGGTCAGAGACTCCGTCTCGCTCAATTCGGGAAAGATAATGTCTTTCGGGTGTTGCATGATCTTGGCGATGCCGTTGCGCTGACGGATAAAACTGAGGATCTCCAGTGCTGCCGGCAGGGAGTTGCTGTACCCGCCCACCATAAGATAAATAGGTCTCTTCAGATCTATTTTCTTCTCGCGTACGAGGTCCAAAAACAAGGCCTCCGTACCTCCGGAGAGAATAGCTACTACTTGGTTTTCAGCAATAAAAGAATCTGAAACCTTGAACGGCATTTCAGACACCTCCGTGTGGAGTTGGGAGCATAAAACGTGTACCATGGTTGTTATTAATTTATGAGGTTTTTTTCATTTTCGCTGCAAAATTACTACTTTTTTTTTATATATGCAAGCACGCACGTGATTTTTTCATCGGGATTTTCGGAAAGTATAGTATTTTTGTCCGAAATAAGAGACAGCGACCGTGACGAGGGTGATTGCCATCTTAGAGGGCGTGGGGTACCAGCCGAGGGTCTCCACACACAACTTGAGACCGAAATAGTTAATTGCCAGATTGACCGCCACGATAAGTATATACCGGACCAACTGACGCGCGCTATGGAGATCTGACTGCGTGAACGTCACATTCTTCTGCAGCCAGAAACCCGTCAGAAGAGTAATCGGAAAAACAATACAGAGAGTGGCTATATGCGGAGTGAGGCAAAATTGGTAATGGGTAACCGGTAATTGGTAATATACCAAATCATGCCCGATGACGAAGTTATAGATGAGAAAATACAATACCCAGTCAAGTACGAGGTTACCGCCTCCGCAGGCGGCGTAACGGAAGAGTTGCTCGGACATTATTCGCCGGAAAGGCGGATAGAAGAAATCAATTATCTTAGTGATTATTTGCGCCAAGCAGTTCATATTCATATTATTGAGCGTGCAAAATTACTACTTTTTGGGCAAATATGCAAATTTTTAAGCAAATAATTTGCGTAATTCAAAAAAAAGCAGTACTTTTGTCATCGATTTCGACGATTAACGACTTCGTTGCCTTTGGCAACTCATGTAGTTATAGTGAAATCTCCTCTCAAATTAAAACGGTGTGTAGCGTTTTAATTTGGTTTTTAGGTAACTAAAAGTAACAAATCTATGGACGATTATCACCCTGCTAATGCAACAAGTACATGCCAAAAAATTTCTTGGGCAGCACTTCTTGACGGACTTGACAGTCGCCCGGAAGATTGCTGAAACCACCTATAAGGGACAAAGTGACCAAGTACCAAGTACCAAGGAAAAAGTACTTGTATTGGAGATTGGTCCCGGTATGGGTGTATTAACCCAATATCTCCTCAAAAATCCTAATATCCAACTCACAGCGATAGAGATCGACCGCGAGTCTGTGGCGTACCTCAAAGAGTGGTACCCGGAACTGAATCTGATAGAGGGAGATTTCCTGAAACTGGACCTCAATATCATTTATCCCGAAGGCGAGTTCAACGTCATCGGCAACTATCCTTACAATATCTCCAGCCAGATTTTCTTCAAAGTGCTGGATTATAAAGATCGTATTCCCGTCTGCTCGGGCATGATTCAGAAAGAGGTGGCGGAACGCATAGCCTCCAAGCCCGGCAAAAAGGCGTATGGTATTCTGTCTGTGTTACTACAAGCTTATTACGATATAGAATATCTGTTTACGGTGGACGGACATGTGTTCAATCCTCCTCCCAAGGTCAAGTCGGCTGTGATCCGCATGACTCGGAACAAACGAAGACAACTCGACTGTGATGAAGAGCTCTTCAAAACAGTCGTTAAAACCGCTTTTAACCAGCGACGAAAACAAATGCGCAATTCTCTTCAACAGCTGGTAGGAAAAGGTAATCCCATCCTCGAAGAGAAGATTTTTACAATGCGCCCCGAACAGCTGAGTGTAGAACAATTTATTGAACTAACCACTTTAATTGCTAACAATCATGTCTGAAATCAAGATATTTTATAAAGATAAGGAGAAAATCAAAGTAGCCCGTACTATCTCCGCGCTAAAAGAACTGGACAAGAAAGATATTATCTGGATTGACCTGTTGGACGTGAGTGACAAGACGGAGGATACTTTGGAGGGTTTTCTGAAGATTGAGATCCAGGAAGATGAGGAGATGGAGGAAATCGAGATGTCGTCCCGTTACGTACAGACGGATGACTCTATCGTAGCCAACAGTAACTTCCTGCGGTCTAACTTTGAGATTGAGCCTATCAACTTTATTCTGAAGAACGGTATTCTGGTCTCCATCCGCGATAACGAACTGGACACCTTCAACGAGACGTTCAAGAAGCTATTCGTCAACACCCGTAATTTCCCGACGGGATATAACGTGCTGGTAGCGCTCTTTGAAACGCGTGTGGAGAAGGACGCCGACTTAATCGAGGACACCACGGATATGATTACCGAGTTGAGCCAGAAGATCACCGCCGAGTCCGAACATATGGACGAAACCTTACTGGTACAGATTAAGGACTTACAGGAAAAAGTGACCGTCCTCCGTCAGAACCTGATGGATAAACAGCGAGTGATCTCCAACTTCCTCAAGTGCGATTTCTTCCCTGAAGATCTCTATCCGCGGTTGACGATGATCATCAAGGATATAAACTCCCTCTTCGATTATACGAAGTTCGGTTTTGACCGTCTGGACTACCTGCAGGATACCTTCCTCGGTTTGGTAAACATCGAACAGAACCGCATCATCAAAATCTTCACGGTCATCAATATCATCTTCCTGCCGCCTACGCTCATCGGCAGTCTGTATGGTATGAACTTTGATTTTATGCCAGAGCTGCACTGGCAGTTGGGTTATGCCTTTGCACTCGGGCTGATGGTTTTGTCCGTCGTGCTTATCCTGCTTATTTTCAGACTCAAAAAATGGTTATGAACAATTTGTATACACCTGTAGAAAGCGGTAGTCCAAAACATGTTCCACACTGCAAGTATCAAATCAATAAACAATCGTCTATCGGTTAATGAGTCGATATAAGTCGTTGAAATCGAAAGAAGTTACATCATTTATTAACAATATTAACATCCTATAACTATCATATGGATTTAAATAAAAAGGAATATATTGATAAAATAAAGAAGTTGGCTAAGGAGAAGAATGCCGTTATTTTTGCGCATTATTATACAAGGCCGGAGATACAAGAATGTGCCGATTTCATCGGAGATTCTCTTGCGTTGGCTCAACAGGCTACGCGCGTGAGCGCGGATATATTAGTAATGTGCGGCGTGCATTTCATGGGCGAAACGATGAAGATCCTCTGTCCTGAGAAGAAAGTGCTGATTCCGGATATGAACGCAGGCTGCTCATTGGCAGATAGCTGCAAGGCGGAGGACTTAGCTGCTTTCAAGGCGCAGCATCCCGATCATATGGTAGTTTCTTATGTAAACACTTCCGCGGATGTAAAAGCGCTGACGGATGTAGTAGTCACTTCCTCTAATGCCAAGAAGATAGTGGACCAGCTGCCCAAAGACGCCAAGATCATCTTCGGGCCCGATCATAACTTAGGCAGTTATATAAATTCCGTCACAGGCAGGGAGATGCTTCTTTGGAACGGTGCGTGCCATGTACACAGCCGTTTCTCCTTAGAGGCTCTGCTGCAACTCAAAGCAGAGAACCCGGGTGTAGAGGTGTTGGCGCATCCGGAGTGTAAAGCGCATATCTTGGCGCAGAGCGACGTAATAGGTTCTACTAAGGCGTTACTTGAGCACACTATCCAATCGTCCGCCAAACGCTTTATTATTGCCACGGAGAGCGGTATTCTGCACGAGATGCAGAAAGCTTGTCCGGACAAGGAGTTCATTCCGGTACCGCCGGAGATAACAGAAGGCATAGGATGTTCTTGCAACGAGTGCGAGTACATGCGTATGAACACCTTGGATAAACTGTACGCCTGCCTGCGTGACGAGCAGCCGGAGATGCATGTAGCAAAAGAGACAGCCGAAAAAGCCGTCTCCTCTATCCAACGAATGCTTGAGATGAGCTAAGCAATAGGGATTTTCATTTCATTTACAGTACCGTTTATATCCATGGAGAGTATAAAATACTGCATGGTCAGTTTACTGTGTATCTTCAAATAGCCTGGTTGCGCGGAAGGCAGCAAAGCAGCCAATATAGCGTCCAAGAGGCTTTTGAGGGCTTTCGGTTCGATTGTCAGTTCGTTCACAAAGGGCGTGAGACGGAGTGAGGGTACAAGCCCGTGGGCTTTCATTTCCACCTCATGTGTTTTGAGCCACTGATTGGTAAAAGCCTGCAAATCAATCGTATAGTGGGTGATATTTTCTTCCCTCCGAAAGACCAATCCCACGCCTCGGATGGTCTCTATAGGTCGTGTTTTGGTAAATCCGGCTTTTCTACGCAAAGCATTAAGATGTACGTCAATAGTTCCCCGGTCATACTGAAAACGATTGCCCCATACCTGATCCAACAGTTCCTGCCGGCTGCAAATGCGGTTAGGACGGGAAGCGAGATAGTCCAGCAGTCCAAACTCCAACCCCGTCAGAGCTACTTCTTTTCCGTTTGATCGGAGAGTCCGTCTCTCCCGGTCAAGGGCTATATTTTCTGTAATAGTAATATACATCAGAAGAGTTTGAGTTGTCTGTCTTTGAATATCTGGTACCCCACCTCGCAGTTGATACACTCGTGGTGTTGGCAGTAGTTCTGGTAGAGATGCAGCAATGCCTGGGTGTCTGCGGCGGATTGAACACGTTGCCCCAATACCCTCCACTGGCGGATAACAGAGTTATTCTCCGCCGGAATCTTCTCCATTAATGCAATAGCATCGAATTCAGTGTTGCGATGCTTTGCGTACGCGTATTTGTAAGGAAAAACGGTGTTGATCAGCAGAATATCTATACTGCTTCTGCCTAAAGCGGGTACTGTACTGTCGTTCCATTCAAAGAGTTTGACGAGCTCTTTTATCCCGTTGAAATCGAGGATTTTGCTGAATAGCGATTCCGACTGATAGAGGAGTTGTGCGAACTGCCGTATTCGCAATTCCGGATTATTCTGTGGCCGCATACGTGCATGTTTCCACATAGTGGGATCCATAGGCGTTATGCCGAACTTGGATTGCATAAACCGGTATTCCTTGAGCAACGCATCCCTATCTTCCGAATGACAGAAACTATCCGGCTCCAGACCGCCTGACTGCCCCATAAGCATAGCCGTTAACTGAAACAGGCTATTACGGTGTTTCTGCAGATAGGAGAGCGGAGTATTGATAGCCAACTGCTCGAAAGGCAGGCTGTTGGTATGGAATCCGAAATTACGCGCCAAGGATATATAGAGTGCGTGTTCCCAACTGCCTTTGGTAATCTCCAGGAGCCGGTCAATAGAGGCTTTTTTGCACTCTAACCGTTTGTTCAGAAGGCTTTTCCGCCAACCATCAGTGATCAATGAAGGATCATGGATCAGCTGCTCGGCGCAACCTATCCGCCCGATAGCCGAATCCATTTGCTGCGCCGCAGTGAAGAGGTCTGTCAGATAATCCCGGTCGCTCGGGTATTGCAGTTCGCATTGCGGAATCAGTTCGCCGTGGGAGTTATACACAGGCTTGTCTGCTGTACGAACCACATGCAGGATAACCGAGTCATACGCCTTGTCCAGATGGTGGTGATGTTTGATCCAGTCGCTTGAACAAACATGGATCTCAATATTCCCCACCCACTCATGGCCGTCAATACGTATCCGCGCATGGCTATAGTCCGGACCCGCATCGCGGTTATGCTCTCCCACGGAGAGTATTTCCACTTTCCGTCCGTCTGTGGTCTCTTGATCAAAACCCGCCCAGAGACAATGCTCCCAGATATAATGCAGTACGATTTCCGGCATGAAGGGATAAATTTTGCGCAAAGGTACAAAATTATTTGCAAATATGCAAAAAAAGCAGTAATTTTGCACGCTTTTTTGGCTGAAGGCTGATTGCCGATGGCTAAAAGCATATAAATATTATGTTCAAAGTTATTCTAAAACAACAAGGAATCCGTTTCCGTCGGTTCTGCCACAAGGCTTATGCCGCTTTCTGTTCCCTTCACCGCGAGGTGACGATCGGACGCGTGGCAGCGTACATGACGGATCTGGAGATGCTCAAGAGCGGAAAGAGTATTGCTGTATCGGCATTGCTTCTTTTTGCCGGCATCACCTCAGCGGAAGCCGATGAAGGCGTGCCAAAGGATTCCGTACCATTGAACAGCCGGCAACTTAGTCTTCAGGAGGTGCTGGTCGTTTCTCACAAAGCTGAAGTTCATTCGGAAGCTTACCGTCTTATCACGCAGGTCTCGCATGCCGGGATAGAAGCGTTGCCGATACAGACCGTAGCGGATATTTTACAATATCTGCCCGGTGTGGATGTGCGTACCCGTGGCGCCAACGGTGCACAGGCGGACATCAGTATGCGCGGTGGTACGTTCGACCAGGTGTTGGTGATGCTCAACGGTGTGCCGCTTAGTGATTTCCATACCGGCCATTATGCGCTGAATATCCCGATTTCAACGGAGATAATCGAGCGCGTGGAGGTGCTTCAAGGCACGTCCGCCAACCTGCACGGTGCTTTCTCAGGGGCAATCAACATCGTGACACGCACCGCCGTCTCTACCGGAAAGAATCATAATGTAGCGCTCAAACTGACCGCCGGAATGAACGGGCTGGTCAATCCGGAGGTGGCAGCCAGCATTAAAAGAGAGGAAACGCTTTTCAATGTATCTGCCGAGTACAGCCGGGCTGATGGATATTATGCGCCTAAGCCTACGGAGAAAGAAGCGACGGCGTGCCGGAACAGTGACTTTAAGTTAGCCAACCTCTATTTCCAGACCCGTTGGCGCGGACTGGATGTGCAAGCCGGTGCGCAATGGAAAGACGCAGGTCTCGGAATGGGTTACGGTTTCGGCTCCCAGGATCAGTTTGACGCTACCCGTACTGCTTTTGCTTCCGCCAAATACGAACACCGTTGGGGTGCATGGCGATTGAACGGACAGGCATCTTACCGCGCTAACTACGACCGCTATGAGTGGCACCGCGGACAGCGGTTGTACGGCAATTTTCATTTCGCCCAGACCGCCTCAGCCTCCCTTGCAGCGCATTATGCCTCGCAGGTAGGAACTACCTCTTTCGGCGTAAGTGTACGCAACGAGAACATGCACTCTACCAACCTCGGAGACACCATTAACCCGAACGGACAAGTGCCTAATGTAGCGGATTTTCCGCTGTCCGAAGTGCGCGTGCTGGATCTCGTCAAAGGCGGTAACAGGTTTCACACCAACTACTATGCCGAGCAGACGTTTTACTACGCAGGTTTCTCCGCTTCCATCGGCATAAACGGCACCTATAACACCCGGTTCGGGCATCATTTAGGCGGAGGAGCGAACATCGGTTATACTTTCGAAAAAGCCGGTACACTCTACGCCAACGCCAATCGGTCGCTGCGCATGCCGACTTTCACGGATCTGTACTATAATGCCGGTAACCAACTCGGCAATCGCA
The DNA here is from genome assembly GCA_002369075.1 of Bacteroidales bacterium UBA3808. Taxonomy (GTDB): domain Bacteria; phylum Bacteroidota; class Bacteroidia; order Bacteroidales; family Paludibacteraceae; genus Colicola. Next base: position 20,787 of record DFEG01000002.1, read on the forward strand.
ACCTCAAACCCGAGGAGGCATGGCTTCTATCCGTGGGGTATAAAGGAACACTTAATCTCCTCCCTTCTATGGGGAGGTCGGGAGGGGCTTTTTCCTGGGCTGCCGATTGGTACTACCGATGGGGCAAGAATATCATCGACTGGGTGTATGTGCCTGCCGATACCAAGCGTCCGTACCATGCCATGAACCAGCAGCAGGTGAATGCTACGGGTGTGGAGTTGAGTGTGGCTTACAGGCTTAATGAATGGCTCAGGTGTATCTCGGTGGACTACGCTTACACGTATCTGGATCTGAACCTCAAAGAGTCCGGTTCGCGCTATCTGGACTACCTCAGCCATAAGTTGTCCATCCATCTGGAGCACGGTATCTACAAGGGTTTCGGAGCGTCATGGACCGTCCGTTTCCAGAAACGTGAGGGACAGTACAATAATGCCGAAGGGGCTGTGGCGGATTATCAGCCGGTGTGGCTGTTGGACGGGTCTGTCTATTGGCAGAACAAGTATCTGCGCGTCTCTGCCGATTGTACGAACATGACCAACACCCGCTATTACGACTACGGCGGTATCTTGCAGCCCGGCGCATGGGCGAAAGTCAGCATCAAAGCGAAATTGTAAGCACGATCGGCAGGTGGTCTGAGAAACCGTCTTTCTGATAGCGAAAACCATTGAAGGTGCGTTTGGGTCTGAGACCGAGATATTTCTCATCCGGTTCTTGGACCCATTCTGCATCATAAATCCTTACTGTGCTGAGGCTGTCCAATGCCGGCGAGGTGTAGAACTGGTCCAGACAGTTCCACTGTCCATGATACTTATGCGTGCCGGTCTGCTTTCCATTAACCGGTTCCCGATACCTCACACCCCGTAGTTCCTCCCCCTTCAGGGGGACAGAGGGGGTCTTTGGGGCTTTTCCGTTGAAATCGCCCATAATAACGATTTTTGCCTGTGGTTCAATTGCCAATACACTGTCTACGGCTCCCTGCAAAACCTTCTTTACCGCATCTCTCTTCCATTCGGTCTCTGCCGCTCCGCCTCGTCGGCTTGGTAAGTGGCATACAAACAGATGCAGCGTATCTCTCTTATCCACCCTTGCACAGACATAAAGGATGTCGCGGGTAACCAATTTCTCCTCCCGGAACTTCTCGGGAGGGGTTTGTATGCTGAGGTTTCTCGTTCGAATGGTATCTACCCTTGTCTTCTTATACACCAGCGCAACGTCTATTCCTCGTGGATCGGGGCTCTCGTAATGCACAAAATCATACTCGCCGCTCCGTAACGTACGGCATAGGCGCTTGACGCAGAGCGCATTCTCCACCTCCTGCAGACCTACTATATCTACCCCGTTCCACTCACCGATGTTAGTCAGCACGCGGGCGATGTTCTCCACTTTGCGGCAGTACCGCGTGTAGCTCCACTTCCGCTCACCCTCCGGTGTCCATTCCCAATCGTCTTTTTCCACCCACACGCTGTCTATCATGACGCTGTCATGCTTCGGGTGAAACAAATTCTCTACATTATAGCTGACGATGCGTAGCGGTTCGGCAGATATAGTGATTATACCTGCAAGCAGAAATAGCAATATCGCAATACTTTTTCTCATCCTTTTCCGCTGCAAAGGTACTAAAATATTCTGTATTACGCAAATATTCTTTCAAAAACTTGTGTATGTGCGAAAAAAATACTACCTTTGCAGCCGAATTATAACACCAATACCTTGAGACGCACGTTTTTCATAGTTCTTCTGTTTCTCTTGCCGGTAGCGGCGATTGCGGAAACCGCGTCAGGTGACGATGCGGACACTCTGCGAGTGGAAACGTCCCGTCGCGGTCACCTGATCAACGCCCTTGATGTCTTGAACGGCCAGACAGCCGGTGTGACCGTAGGATCCAACACCAATCCGGAGGCGATGCTGTCCTCCGTGCGCGTGCGTGGCAACCACTCTCTGACGGGCGGCAACGAACCGCTTGTCATCATCGACGGTATGTCGTCCGACCTGCGTACGTTAGCCACGATTTTCCCCGGTGACATCGAGAGTTTCACTATTCTCAAGGACGCCGCCCAAACCGCGCAGTACGGTGCCCGTGGCGCAGCCGGTGTGTTAGAGGTGCGCACGCGCAAGAGCGGCGGAGAGAAGTTCCGCGTGTCCTATGCCGGTAACGTAGGTTTTGCTCACCCTGACAAGACACTGCGCATGCTGACGGCGGACGAGTACCGCTCCGTGACGGGCGAGTATGGTCTGCCTATATCCGACAAAGGTGCATCGACAGACTGGCAGCGTGCCATTCTGAGGTCGGGATTTGTGCAGAACCACCACCTCTCTATCGGCGGTGCCACGGAGAATGCCGCCTACCGCGGATCGCTCTCCTACAGCCAGAACAACAGTATCGTCCGTGAGATGGGGACGCAAAACATGACTGCCAAGGTGGATATCACCCAGCACGTGCTGAACAAGCGACTCACTTTCGACCTTGGTCTGTTCGGGGCAATCGGGCATAACCAGTACCTGAACGATGTGCAAAAGACTTTCTATTCCGCAGCGGCGTTCAACCCTACTTTCCCTGCCACGCGTAATGCTTCCGGCGGCTACGACGGCTACGCTGATGCCAGCCAGATCAACAATCCTCTTGCCCTGCTGGATATTAAAAAACACAATGACGCCATGCACTTCAACACGCACCTTCGTGTGAAAGGCGACATAGGGTACGGTCTTACCGCCGCCGTCTATGGCAGCTACAGTTATGACGCCGAGGACGAGAGCCAGTTCTACCCTACTTATGTGGCGAGTACCGGTCAGGCCTATCGCGGAGCGGGCAAGACCAACCAGTGGCTTGTCAATGCCGTGCTGCATTACGACCACGACTGGGAGAAAAAGCACCATTTGGAGGCGGATGTTTTAGGCGAATTGCAGGGCGGAACCATGACCGGTTTTCACACGACGGTCAACCGTCTTGCCTCCAACGCGTACGGTTATAATAACATCGGCGTGGGTGCTTTGCGTCTCTGGGAGGGGACGGGCAGCAGCCATGAACAACAGCGTATGGCATCCGTCATGGGAAGAGTGAGTTACACGGCGCTTGACCGTTACACCTTTACTGTCTCCGCCCGCGGCGATGCCAGTTCGGTAGCAGCCAAGGGACGCAAATGGGGTTTCTTCCCGTCCGCCAACATAGCCTGGAACATGAAAAAAGAGTCATGGCTTGAGGACCAGTCATGGCTCACCAAACTCAATATACGCGCCGGTTGGGGTCTCTCCGGTAACTTAGGCGGCATAGCGGCGTACCAGTCGTTACAACTGCTGGTGCCTAACGGCATAGCCGAGTCGAACGGTCTGCCGGACGTCATCCTCAGCATGGCGAGGAACGAGAACCCCGACCTGACATGGGAGAAGACCCAGACCGCCAACGTGGGCATGGAATGGGGCTTCTGGAACAACCGCATCTTCTTCTCCGCCGACTATTACTACTCGTATATCTACGACATGCTCTATAACTACACCGTCCCCGTGCCTCCGTTCATCTATGACAAGATGCTGGCTAACTTGGGTAAGATGCAGAACCAGGGTGTGGAGATCGGGTTCGGTATAGCGGCGGTCAAGACCCGCGACTGGGATCTGAACATAGGTTTCAACCTCTCGTGGCAGCAGAACAAACTGCTGTCCCTCAACGGCTATTACAAAGGCGAGTACCTGACCGCTCCGACCTATACACCTATCGCAGCGGTCAACGGTGCCGGTCTGCACGGCGGCAATACGGATGTGGTGTATCAGATACCCGGCTACTCGCTCGGCGTCTTCTATCTGCCGCATTGTACGGGTCTCAAGACCGACGAGTACGGGCTGCAGACCTACGAGATAGAGGACCTCAACGGTGACGGCGAGACAGACCTCTCGGACGGCGGGGACAGAAGGATCTGCGGGCAGGCTACGCCGAAAGTGCTGTTAGGCAGTAACATCTCCGTGCGGTACAAACAGTTCGACCTCTCCGTCCAGCTCAACGGTGCCTTCGGACATAAGGTTTATAATGCGACGTCACTGAGTTACATGAACCTCGGCAGTCTGCCGTACTACAACGTCATGTACGCCGCCACGCAGCGCAAGATCAACGACTTGACCGTTACCGACTACTGGCTGGAGAACGGCGATTATGTCAATATCGACTACCTCACCCTCGGTTGGACGCTGCAGGGCAAGCCGGAGTGGAAAATGAACATGCTGAGGCTCTCCGTCTCCGTCAATAACCTCGCTACGATAACCGGCTATTCCGGTCTGACGCCGATCATCAACAGTACGGTCATCAACAACACGCTCGGCGTGGACGACAAACGCTCGTACCCCGTCAGCCGGACCTATTCCTTCTCCCTCCAAATCCAGTTCTGACATGAAACAAAGCATATTCTACATAATCATCGCGTTGGCGTTCACAGCTTGCGGTTTTCTCGAAGAACAACCCCTCTCCGGCCAGCCCGAAGAGGCGGTCATCACTTCTGCAGCCACCCTCAAGCGCCAGGCGGTTCTCTCCCTCTATGACCATATAGGCGGCTACCAAGACGGAGACGGCATCCAAGGCATGTACCGCGGTATATACGATTTACAGACCTTTGCCTCCAATGAGGCGATGATACCTGTCCGCGGCGGCGACTGGCTGGACGGCGGACTGTGGGTGGACTTGCATGAACACGCATGGGCGGTGGATAACGAGTGCTGCGAGAACGCATGGCTGTATCTCTACCAGCTCATCGGGCTCTGTAATCATTCGCTTTATCTGATAGACGAACACGGAGACCTCCTTTCCGACGATGCGTTCATCACCTATTCCGCCGAGATCAGATCCGTCAGGGCGATGGCGTATATGTACCTCCTTGACCTCTTCGGGCGGGTGCCCATCGTAGCCAATGAGAATATCCATGTGCATGATATCTACCAATCGGAGCGCAGCGAAGTGTTTGATTTCGTGTGGTCAGAACTCCAGTTTGCTCTTGCACACCTGCCGGACGAGCGGTCTAACAACCGCGGTGAGTACTACGGACGTATCACGAAGCCTGTGGTTCATTTTATGCTCATGAAGATGGCGCTCAATGCCGAGATCTGGACCGATGACGACTGGACCGATGATATCCGCCCGGACGGCAAGACAATCACTCTTGACTGCGACGATACCGGAACCAAGAACGCCTGGGATGCCGTCGTCTATTACGGTCAGCAGATTTTCAACTCCACCGCCGGATACACGCTCTGTACCAGCATTACCGACTGTTTCAAGGTCTATAACGAAGAGGCGGCGGAAAATATCTTCACCATTCCTATGGACCCCAATATCTTCCGTAACCGGTTCAAGAACCTCTTCCGCTCACTCCATTACGAGCATGCTGCGGCACTTGGGTACGGCGGTGAAAACGGCTCGTGCGCGACGCTTGAGACGCTCGATGTCTTCGGTCAGGGAACCAAAAAATGCGATAGCCGTTTCTCCGTCAATTTCTTCTCCGGCGTGGTACAGGTCAATGCGAAAGCTCTTGTCCTCTCCTCCGGCGACACCCTGATCTACCAACCCCGGGAGGTCAAGATGAACCTCACAGGCAGCCCGTATGTCTCTACTGCCGGCGCGCGGATGCGCAAGTACTCCTATGACCCGGGCGGTATCTTCGACGGCCAGCTCCGCAACACGGATATCGTGCTCTTCCGGCTCGCCGATGTCTATCTGATGATGGCGGAAGCGAAGGTGCGGAACGGACAATCCGGACAGGATCTTTTCGAGACCGTGCGTTTCCGCGAAGCCTTAGCCCTCAGTATATCCCAGACACCGCGGGATGCGACCCTCGAGAATATCTATTACGAGCGCTGGATGGAACTGATGTGGGAGGGATGGCACAGGCAGGACCAGATCCGTTTCGGTACGTTCGAGACCGACCCGCAGTACCGCTACCTCACGGTCTTCCCTATCCCGCAAACGGCAATCCAGACCAACTCCAACCTGACCCAGAATAAAGGTTACCTGTAATGGAATGTACGATTTTTAAGATTAAATCTACTATATGTCATAATTAATGACAAAAATTAGTATTTTATTTACGATTGTTCTTAATAATTTGGTCATGTCATAGAAAAGCAGTACTTTTGCCCTCAGTTTGTAAAAAAAGGTATTGGTATGAAAATTCTATTTGTGATCAATAATCTCTTTTGTAAAGGCAACGGACTGGACGAATCGGCACGGCGCACCATACAGGCTCTGCGCGAGGCGGGGCAGGAAGTGCGCGTTCTGTCGGGACCGAATATACATGACCCGAACGGTCCGCACCCGGATTATGAAGTGCCTAATTTTCGTTTCCCTCTCGTACAACCCATCCTCGACTCTTACGAGTATTATTATGCCGACTGGCGCAGTCCGCTTGTCGAACAGGCGGTGCGATGGGCGGATGTCGTACACCTCGAGGAGACTTTCTTCATCCAGCACGCAGCCATGAACTGGGCAAAGAAACTGGGCAAACCCATCACCGCTACTTATCATCTCCACCCAGAGAACATCGTTCTGAATGCACTTGGTTTTGATGGCGGACATCTGATAAGCAAGCTTCTCTTTCGTTACTGGTGCCGCGTTTTCTATGATAACTGCACCTATCTCCAGTGTCCTACGGAGAACGTGCGGCAACGCCTGCTTCGTCACCATGTGAAAGCCCGCTGTTTCACGCTCTCCAACGGCGTTATTCCAGACCACTGCCTGCGCCCGGAGACACCGCCTGACGACTATCTCGACCCCGAACGCCCCCTCAATCTCATTTATATCGGGCGCACCGCAACCGAGAAGGACCAACCCACCCTTTTCAAAGCGATCCGCCTCAGCAAATACGCCCACCGCATCCGGCTGCATATAGCCGGACGCGGACCAAAACTCAAAGCCTATACCCGGATGGCGAACCAACTCTACGAGGAGGGGGTTGTCCGTTATGCGCCGGTTGTCGGCTTTTATGACCGTGACGGGTTGCGCCAACTGGCTGCTTCCGCCGATCTGGCGGTCCATTGCGCTTATGTAGAGGTCGAGGGAATGAGTATCACGGAGGCACTCCAACAAGCGGTCGTCCCTGTTATCGCTACCGCGCCTTATTCAGGTACCGCTACCTACGCTCTTGACGAGCATAGTACGTTCCCGGCAAAGGACGCCAAAGCACTGGCGGAACGGATTGACTATTGGTTCGATCACCCGCAGCGGAGATGGGCGATGGGATTCCGGTATGCCCGGTCCATGAACTCCATCAAAATAGAACGCTGTGTGCAAGAGTTGGTGGAAATGTTCAGGAAAGCTTGTTCTCAACCGGTTACTATCGACATCTCGCGTCACGAACTCGCTTCCGTGGCATAAATCAATTCATAATCTGTCTTGACGTTCAGCCTGTACCGGTATCCGTGCGCCCACAGCCATTTCCGCACAAGTATTTCCGGCTTTGTCGCTTTGCTGCGTATATGCGACATGCAGCGGTGGCGTTGTGCGGGTGTCAGAACATCGGGCATGTTAGTCTATCAATAAAGAGTCTATTTCTCCGAACGTAGTGTCAATAAAAGTATGTCCTTTCCATTGCGTATGGTCAATCATGCGGAAGTCGCTATACAGGCGGTGATGGAATTTCAGTTGGAACGCAATGCGCATATCGTTGTCCGGATCGGTAGGTACCTGGTGTGCCTCTTTGCTTGTTGTGGTACGCACTTTGATTACCTCGTACACATCGCGGATGCCTTTGTTCTTCATGTACGGCATAAAGAAATGCAAGTCGTGCAAGGAGACTGTTGTTGGGAATTGTACGCCGGTGTAATAGAGTTCTGCATTGCTGTTCTCAAAGGCTTCGTAATATCCGGCTCTGGTACTGGGTTTGACCACTCCTATCAGTACGCGGTTGCCTACTTCGACAAAAGTGCCTTTCTGCGGAATGACTTGTTCGATGATTTGCACGGCATTCCGCTGCATGAGGTCCCAGATAAACGATTTGAGCATTGCATGTGCCTCGTCGCCTGGTTGCATCGGGAAGGCTCCTATATTGACTTCATCTACCGAGCGACGGTATTTGTCCGAATCGGTCATATTGCCGGGGAAGAGAATATATCCGCCGAGCACTTCTTTTCGTGGTTCTCCTTCTGCGCGTTTGTAATAAATAGCATCGCGGTATCGGTGCATCTGGTTAATGGTGTCCTGCGGCGGCATCTCCATACCATTGGGAGCCACTTCCACGCGGTATTTGGCATCAAAGAGATAGGTCATCTGCATACCCCGCTGCAAGTCATCTTTTGTCAGTTGCAGCACAATATCCGGGCGTTGCGGAACGGTGTATGTCCGGAGACCTTGAATACCTCTCAGACCGTTAATCGAATCTCCGTGTTGCGGATTATAGAAGAGCTCGGCTAACGTGATATCACCCTGCTTGAACACGATCTTGGATTGCTCGCCCCATTTCAGGTCGCGTGTAAAGAGTCCGTTCATCTCCGGCCGGCTTGGGTGCTCGACAGAAACAGAGTTACCAAACAATTCCTTCACCACTTTCTCGACCTGTATAAAACACCATATTTCATACAACGTAGCAATATCTTTGGTCTCCATCCTGTACAAGCCGTCGTTTAAGTTGAACGACTTACGGAGAATGATATACGTGCGGAAGACATTGGAGTAATTGACATCGCGCTGGAGTATCAGCGATTCCTGTTTCAGTCCCTCGAACTTGCCGATAGTGCGGAAGAACGGATTACGCACGAGGTGTTGCAGTTCGTCTCTTGTCTGACGGATATACGCCTTTTCGTTGTCTGCAATCTGGTATGCCGAATCCGACAGAATCCGGTCCGCCAATGAGCGGTAATGTTTTTCGATGACGGTCAATGTGTATTTGAGAAAACGGTTCTCCAGCGTGTTGTGTGAGGTCTGTTGCTCCTCTACATAATAGAGGTACTGTTCCTCTGTTTTATGCTCCGCGAACTGTTGTTCCAGAACAGGCGTAAACCGCTTGATTTGGTCTGCACGTTTGTATGTATTCACCGCGCGCAGGCGATGGCGCGGGCGCTCAATAATATTCCTGCACGCATGGATATATTGCTCTTGCAGGCTGCGGAAGATATTCCACCAGATTAAGTCAAATGATTCACCTTCGCCCTCTGAAATGCCGTGATATGTCTTGCGCAGATAGTCAAGAGAAAGCATCCGGTATTCGGATTCGATGTCACGGAGAATGATTTTCCAATCGTGGTGGTAATCGAGTTTGGCGGAAAGCACATCGTAAGAGAACACAAAGCGTTTCTTCTCGCCATTCCGTGTATATTGTATCGGGAAATCTGCACGGCCGATTTCATTGCCGTAGTTTATAAAGCCCATTAAGATGCGCTGCGTCTTCTTCCACGAGAAGCGTTCGTTGACATCTTGGCGCGGTGTATCTAATTCCGCCTCGGTAGTGCCATCCTTGAACTCAATCCAGATGCTGTAATCGGTCTGCTCAAAGAAATAGGCTTCCTGATTGTTTGCTTCTTGGGTAATAGCGGCTGTTCTCCTCTCATATTGGTCCATCCGCTCCACAGTACAATCGTCCGACCACGTATAAGTGGAGGTTAGCCGGTGTGCTCCGAGTCTCTGGCAGCCTTTCTCCCAAACCCGTTGGAGCGAGTTGCACTCGAAGGTCAATGTAAAATCGCTATGTGTAATACGGAGGATATCCATTAGCGTAATGTGTTACATTTTTTAAAATTTTGTAACATGACAAGCCGA
>DFEG01000002.1:30633-50894 GCA_002369075.1 Bacteroidales bacterium UBA3808
GACAAGCCGAACGTGTTACATTTTTTCATTTTTTGTAACGTGAATTGACTCTATGCTATCCGCTTCGTTTGTGTTCGAATTGTTGCTGTATGACAAGAATAATTCGACCAATTGTACATTAACATAATAGTTTTCTTTTCCTTTCTTTTGCTTCTGTAGCAAGCCAAGATCTACTATTTTTTTCAAGTAACGAGATGCTGTTTGTCGAGATACTTGTAGGTTTTTCTCAATATGTTCAATCTTCGTATAGGGATGATAGAACATACCATTCAGCAACTCATGATTGTATTTAGTCCCAAATACAGGTCTTAAAGCACGTTTGAACTTATCCATCAATACACTAATATGCTTAATAAGATCAATAGTGTCTTGTGCCGTTAGTTCAACTCCTTTTAGCATAAATAGAATCCATTCTTCCCATTGCTGTGCGTTATCTGTATTTTTATCCCTAATAGCTTGAATTAGCCGATAATATTCTGCTTTATTATGAGTGATATAGCGACTGAGATACAGAATTGGCAGATCCAGTAGTTTTGAAATGACCAAATATAGGATATTAACGATTCGTCCTGTACGTCCATTCCCATCGTAGAAGGGATGAATACTTTCGAATTGATGATGAATAATAGCCATTTTGATAAGCGGATCAAGAGATGACATATCTTCATCGTTGATAAATTGCTCCAGATTTGCCATGAATTTCTCTATGACATTTCTGTCTTGTGGAGGAGTATATACTACTTCTCCGTCAGAACTACGTTTCAATTGAGTTCCAGGAGTACTTCGGAATCCCGCAGAGTTAGACTCCAATATCTGCTGAACCCGTTTGATGTCATTCAATGTAAGGATATTCTTATTACGCACAAGACTGAAACCTGCAGTAATAGCTTCTCTATACAGCAGAACCTCTTTGGTCGCAGCATTGATAATATCGTACGGGATTTCCATTCCCGCCCGGTACAAATCGTCCTGAGTTGTTACAATATTTTCCACTTCGGAACTGTCTTTGGCTTCCTGCAATGTCAACGAACTAATCAGTATTTGTTCATTAGGAATAGTCAGTGCCACACCTTTTAGCTCCGCCAGTTTGCGGTTAGCACGGTTGACTTGGCGTAAGATCTCTTTTGTTTCCAAATCATAAGGCAGAGGCAATGTGGGAATAATATATTCGCTCATAGATGCAAAATTTAACTAACTATTTTTACGCCCAGTAACTGGTGTAGCCGGATTTGAGTTTGGCGAGCATCTCGTCAATCTTCTTGAGCGAAGCGCTGTCTTCGGCATGATTGCCGACGGTCTCTGTCAGCAGGTTCTTCAGCTCCCGCAGCACATGTTCGCAACGCTCGTTATCACCCTCGATACGCGACAGGATCTTCATGGATGTCATCTCATCCAGAGTCTGCCATAGTTCGGACTCCGGCGCAAAATGCAGGCGGTTGACGGCATAGAGCAGGAACTCGTTGCGCGTACGGTACGCTATCTTGAACGGCGTACCCTCCAGAATATTATTTACTTTGCCAAGATACTCAATCACATCCTCGCAAAGCGCTTGGTTGTCCGCATAGATATCGCGTCCCTCGGCTGCTTCGCCCATCAGATCCTCGCCTATATAGCCGAACTCGGCAGCTCCGCCGGCTTCCAGACCGCCGTGCAGATTCACTTCGTTCATCTCAATTGTCATCGCGCGGTCGAGCACTTTGCGCGAGAACGAGAAAGTCGTCTCGTCCATATTGACCGTTCCGACCACAAAGAGGTTCTCAGGAATAGTCAGCCGCTTTCCTCCGTCTTCGGTCTTGTAAGCCTTGCGTTCTTCGTCTGAATCAAACAGCTGATCAATCAGGCTGCCATACGCCTCGGTGTTCTCAAACGGTACAATCGGGTCGGTCTCAATGTGCCCGTCTTGCAGCTTGCGGCTCTCGATGACCGAGAGGTATTCCGCGAAATACTGCTCCACCGGCGCAAGGTTCATCTCGTCCAGACAAAGGAAATACGGACGCTTGGGATCCTGCATTGCCTTGGCGATAAACCGCAGGAACGGTCCCACCACATATTTCTCTCCGTTGATACGGCTCACGTAACCGATGAGATCGGATGAGTCATGCCAGTTAGGTTTGACCTGAACCATGCAGAAGTTCCTCGGGCAGTTCTTTCCGTAGTCTTCTTCGTCCGCAGCCCAGCACGCCTTTGCCATCTCCCGCACGATACGGCTTTTACCTGTTCCCGATATTCCCGCTAATAGCATAAACGGCTTCGTCCGCAATGCCGTCAAATAGGGAAGATAAGAGGAATCTGTAAATGGCTCTAAAATATTTTCTTTATTCTTATTCTCGGTCGAATTTCCTTCTTGAATATTAGACAAAATTCTAATTGCGATTGTTCCATCCACTTCCTCCTTGAATAATAGGGCGGAATAGTTCTCAACTAGTATGTCGCGTATTGAAAAATTATTTACTCGAAGGTGATTTAAGTATATTCGACCATCATTTCTATAATATAAATTAACCCTATAATTGGCGATTTCCTGCGAACCAAAAAAAGAATTTACACTATCTGCAAGATTTCTGAATGTGCCAATACTATCTATGACTTTTATGCTAGAGTTAGATGACGATTGGTATAATGGAAGTTTTAGAACAATAAAACAAATAGCTTTTATACAGTCTTCTTTGTAAATTTTAAAAGAGATCTCTTTTTCTTCACCTAATTGCATTGTACCTTTAACGATTAAGTCAAAGATTTCATTCGATAAATTGAGGCTGGTTTCACCAGAATTTCCTGCATTCAGTTTGAAGCCGCTATCTTGACGATGAACATACTTAATTTTTTCCATAGTATATTTTATTTAGTCATTAGATAATTTACTAATTTGTCTATAATATTTTTACGCAATGATGCATAAATTCATAATTGTTATAAGCAGATTTCTGGCTCCTTTACGGAGAACATTATATCTGGCTGCACTGCAATTTTTATTGGTTGAATTATAGTGTTCAAATGAAGCATATCGTTTTTGAAACGATTTACAACAGGATTTATATTGCGTACAAATGATTGACATTGCCTACAAATAATCAATTTCTTTTGAACTTCAGACATATCGAAGACCCTATATACAGAATAAGATGTCTCTCTTTTCGTAGATATAAATTCAAATTCTTGATTACTAAAAACAATTTGTTGATTAAACCTATAAAGAGTTGATTTTACATCAATAAAATGATTTTTGTTTATGACAAAATCATATGGGAGTCCAGATTCCCGATCCTTATTATACCATTTGTATGAGTCAATTAAGTGCTGATGGAGTTGTTTGTCCAAATAATCATTTATCAATTCCTCCCCTTGTTTACCAATTTGTGTAAATCTTTCTTCTGCTTGTTTTATATCATATCTAGTATATTTCTTTGAAGTGCTTCCAATTTGAGAAACTATTTCTAAATCTTTTTGGAGTTCTGTAGACACATTGTCGATTTTAGATTCTATATGCATTAATAGAGCTTCTGACTCAAAAGAGGATGTATCATATACTTTATTTTCACGAGGAAGGAAACTGCGTATGATATCATAGTCAGTAGAAGTGTTGTCAATTAACCAAAAAACAGCCTCGTTTCCTTCTAATCCGAACCAAACTAAGTAATATTTCCTGTTGGGATGAAGACTAGCAAACTCTCGAATCTTTTTTACTACAGAATCAGTATTTTTATTTCCTTTCCTGATTTTGGGGCTTCTAAATGAGCCATTAGGGGTCATGATTCTATCGAAATCACACTCCAATATATCACAATAATCTTCATAAATGAGCATTCCTAATGTACAATCTTCATCATAAAGGAATTCTAATACTTTCTCATAAAGACCAATATGAGTTTGCCTACTACTTGGAGAAAAGCCCAAATCAGCATCTGTTAGAGCTTTATAACCTATTTTGCATTCTTGGTTAGTTTTGAAAAACATATGGCAATTATTTAATAATTCCAGTTTCTAATAGGTAATTCATAATAGCATATACTACGTTCACGCTAACGGCATTACCTGCTTGTTTGTATAAAGCTCCCTCGGAAACATGAGCCTCTTGCGCGTTTTGACTCCATGTGTGGGGGAAGCCTTGTAACATCATTGCTTCTTTTGGGGTAAGTCTACGAATATCCAATTGGCACAAATCCTCTTTCGATAGATTGGTCACAGGATTATCAGCCCCTCGGGTATGAATATATCCTAAAGAATAATAATTATCTTGACATGCTCGATGCATCTTGTGCATGGTCGCTGTTAGAGGCCTTGCTGGATCTTGATTAATCTCAGAGTTTGATTTGAAAGAACCACTTCCGTCACTAAGTATGGTTGGCTTGATTCTTTCTGACAAATTGTATTTATTCGGAACCTCTTGCTCCAACACATCGAGCACAGAATTTTGTTTTTCAAGACTCGTCTGCTCAAAGATGCCGTCAAAATGAGCCTTAATCGATTTTGCAGAAAAATCAATATCTCGTTTGTGTTGTCCTCGAATACCCAAGATGTACACTCTATTACGTGTCTGTGCTAAATGAAAATCACAAGTGTTGAAAATATCGTAATAGATATCATAGCCCAAATCCTCAAGGCATCGTTTGATAACCTTAAAAGTGTTTCCTTTGTCGTGGTTGTACAAGTTCTTAACGTTTTCTAGTAAAATATACTTAGGCTTTTGCACTTTTAGAATATCAAGAATACGGAAGAACATTTGCCCCCTGTCTTGATCTTCAAATCCAAGTTGGCTCCCCATCATACTAAATGTCTGACAAGGGAAACCGCCTGTTAATAGCTCGAACTTAGGCAATGCCTTAATATTTTTTTTGTTGGATGTAAATGCGACAATGTCTCCTATATCTACTTCCTCATCAGTCGGATGGAAATTCGCGCAATATGTAGCACGAGCATTGGAATCAATCTCTGAGAATCCAACACACTTCATTTCCACGCCTAAATCTTGTTGAATCAAGTCTAAAGCGTGACGAAATCCCCCTATGCCTGCAAATAACTCTAAGTGCTTCATTTCAAAAACTTCATTACTCCCATTCCTATAGCTTGCGCTAACTTTACAGGGACAGCATTTCCAATTTGAGCGTACCACGAATTTTGCGATCCAGTAAATACATAGTCATCAGGGAATGTTTGTATTCTTGCAGCCTCTCTCGGACTTAAGCCACGAGACTCCCAAGGATGAATATACATATTGCAATCGAACCGCATGTGTGCTGTAATAGTTTTGCAGATTTGTTCTTCAGAAAGTTTAAAGTACTTATCTTTGAAGATGTCATTTCTGCTTTTATAAGGCATAATATCAGCGATAGATTTATGTAAGGAATTTGCTCCTTGCGGAAGACGTCTAAAAATTTCAATATCGCGCGGATTATTGTACCTGTTCTTGTGGTTGTATAGTTTAGAAATGGTTCTATCTCCATTGATAAAGTGGTAGAACTCATTATCTACGTACACAAAATTCCTTTCGGTAAAACCAGATTGTTCATTCTCAATATCTGTTTTCCCCTTTTCGGCCTTTGCCTCTAAATGTGGCAAACCAACTAAGGCATCGCGCAAAACAAATGCCTGTCGCCTGTTCTTGTGTATTTCTGCGAAGATTTCCTTTGGTTCAATACCCATACGATTGCCAATGAAAATCAAGCGTTCTCTATTCTGGGGCACACCATAGTCTTGAGCTTTGAACAACTCAAAGTCAAATAGGTATTCATCTCCTAAATACTCGCGGAAATTTTGACGTATCTCATCTATCTTATTGGCCATGCCTTTTACATTCTCCATAATGAAGAACTTTGGGCGAACTTTACTTAAGAAAGTAAGATACGCTTTGTATAGTTGATTGCGAGGATCGTCTAATATGCGCTGACGATTCGCCATAGAGAAGCCTTGACAGGGAGGCCCGCCACAAACAAGTGTTGCTCCTTTCATATGGTGAGCGTATTCGTCAAAATGCTCATTCAGTGAGTTTATGTCACCGACAAAATAGCGTTCATTTGGCAAATCTCGATTTGCCTTGTATGTTGCACAGTATTCTGGGACTATCTCGTTAACGAAACATGGAGTAAATCCTGCTTGCTCTAGACCAAGGCTTAAGCCTCCTGCTCCTGCAAATAAATCTATGAAAGTATATTTCTTTTTCATTTGAAATTATCAAGGATTTTCTCCATTTCAATTTGCATCAAACCCATTTGCCTGTCTAATCTCTCGCAATGGTCGATTTGTTCATCAATTAGTTTAATCTGAGCATCTACGCCATCACCGCTAGCCATATAGAATGTTCTGCGAGGTTCGTGTTCTATCTGTTTCTTCTGCGCTTGCAAATCCAAAATCTGCATAGAAAGACGAAACCTTTCTACAGTCAGTTTGTTGATTTCAACAGATATGTTGGCTCTTGTTGCTCGGTTTGTGTCATTGATCAGTCGGTTTACTTCTTTTGTTGTTTGTCGGCTACTCCAAATGGCAATTACAACAGATATCGCAGCAAAAAGAATAGTAACAACCGCCAATACTATCGAAATAATCTCATATGTTGTTAAGTCAAGCATCTTTATGCGTTCTCTGATGGGAAATGAAGAGTGTATGACACGCTATCTCCTATTCCTTTACAGTATTTGGGATTGTATTCATTGCAAGGCAAATAGCATAGGGCAATTTCCGGATGTTGCATATAACATCTATACGCAGCTACTGCGCTTGGCTTAGGGCCAAAGGAGGCTAATATGATATTAGAGTCTATTTCCGCATTGATTGCATTATCTATTGCATTGTATCCTAAATCATCAGAATATGCATTTATGTGATTTGATATAACATCTTCTTCTTTTAGACCAAACTCTTTGCAAATTCTCAAATGTGTCTCTACATTATTTCTATTAGGATTTTCAAATTGACTCCCCTCCTGAACTAATAAATGCACTTTATGTGGTTCGTATTTATATAGCATGTATTTTGTGCGTTCTGCATCAAAACCGGTAATCAATATAAGAGATGTTTCCTTCCCTAAATCATATATTCCGGAATGTTTCAATAATAGCCGTGGCTGGTTTGGCTCGCGACTAATCCAATCTTTTGCATATGTTTGGGGCATGTGATATACAATATCTACTTTTTGAACTTTGGTCCTCAATACATATAATATTGTCCAAACGATATTTCGAGACATTGTAGTTATATCCAAAATGATGTCATCGTTGATATCGACCTTCGTTCCTACCTCCTTGTTTAGTTCTTGCCAATTTCGGATAGAATCATTACAAATGTCCACATAATTAATTGCAATAGATTCTTTTTTACATGCATTTTCTATTTGTGAGAGTTGTTCATAAAATGATTCACTATGATTAGAGGAATTCCTTATCAACAGAACTTCCGTAAAGGAATATTGCATGTCTTTGAGAAAGCCCTTTGATGAACGCTCTTCCCAGCTAGGATATATAATTAATATTTTTTTCATAAATCAAATAGTGTTAATTGAATACTCTCCGTTTCTGAATTAGTGTCACCGAAAGGGATCTCCTTTTTGTATAAAGCAGCATTATACAAATCAATCGCCTTTAAGGAAACGCGGGCAAATTGGCCATCTGGGTCTAGACCAAAATTTGGAAAGATTATACGATTGGGAACATATAAAGTATCGCTCTTCCCTAAATCCTTTGCATTACCTATGCGAGTGTAAATATATTGCGCTTTTCTTGCTATGTCAATCAACTTTAATACTATTTCTGTTTCTTTAGGAAATTTGTCTTGCTGAGATATGGAAAATACAATTGCTCTTGGTTCGGAGATAGGGGCTTTAAGACGTTTGGAAAACAGTATGATTAATTGTTCTAATAAGTTGTATACTTGTTTGCCTTCTTGTTGTGTACAATTGGGAACGATGTTTTCTAATCCTTGTTTTAGTTGTGTCCAAAAGTCTTTACTCCTTTTGCGGATAGTATCATTTTGTATGGCAGGTGATATGGATTTTATTAGAATCCCCTTTCCTTTCGTTTTTTTATTTCGTTGTTCACTAAGAGCGCTCTCATACATCCAATAGCATGGGTCTAACATATTTCGCACAATACCAGTAGAAACTGCTACTATTGTTCTAAATCCAGAATATGGAGGGGTGTTCGCTTGTGAGCTTCGGTCTTTGAAATATAAAGCTCTTTGATACTTATACGCAAAATCACCAACAGCTTTTGTGTTGTCTCCGTATATTTCTTTCGCTTTTGCTATTGCAATTTGGTGATACTTCTCTAATTGTTTTTCAAAATCCTTATTAATAGGGAAGTATTCTATAGCTGATGTGTTTATCCCCGCTTTTTCCAATCTACGTTCTACAATAAGTGTCGAAAGATGATAAAAACTTGTTCTCTCATTTTGATATGCCTGTTCCATATCGACTGTAATGAAATCATGGCCTTCCAATATTGAGCCTCCGGAGGAAGTAACAAATGGAGGTCTTCCTACCTTTACTGTTGCGACTTTAAAACTAAACAAAGAATGATCGCGATATGCAATCCAGGAATTTAGAGTTTTTATCTGATATTCATTCATGTCATGTGCATCATCTATCATTAACATATAATGTGCATCTTTCAAACAATCTACTCGTTTTAACGAAAGAAGAAATGGCATTATAGTCGATGCAAAAGATAATGCATTATCATAAAAATTATCTGAATGGCGAGAGTTAATTTCCTTTTGTGAACGAATATTTTCTTTATTTACAAATTGTTTAATAGCTTCAAAATAATTACTTGAGGAATGGTCTAATTTTACATCCCACATATATTCTGCAGAACTATACAATTCATCCGAGAAAGGTTTAATATAGTCCACTAACTCATCAATGGCTTCCAAAGCATTAGCTATAGCATATAGAATAGACAGTACTAAATAGTGCTCACATATAATGCTTTCTTTGTACGGCTCATTTATCAATAAATATTCTCTTTTTTGGAACAAAGGAGTATTACATGGGATATGAACTCCAATCCATTTATAGGCATCATAACCGCTATCTTTCGCTATCTTGTGCTGAATCTTGAATGAGTTATATAATAATGTCATAGTTTTTCCAGATCCTCTCTCTCCTATTAAGAATACATTTTTTGTGGAGCGAATGAATCTTGAAAAATTATAATCTTCAATATAATAATCTATAATCTCCTCATCTGAGAGATTATTCGCAGCATCGTGGTCAAACGGATTTTTTAGTAGTTTATTCATGGCTGTTTTTTATTTTCGGATTGAATTTTTATTAATTGTTTTTGTAATTCAGAAATATCAATAGTGGGGTATCTATGTATTATTGTTTTTTCAATCTCATTATCTTGATTTTCATCTAAGCAATATTTGTCACATAGCGTTATTTTGGGTATGTCCAAATGTACAGGTTCCGTATCTATATAAAAATTCAATTGGGCTTCTGTTTCTTTAAAGTCATTTAATAAAGGAGAATAATACCTACAATATTTTCTTTCTGAATCTAATTTTACAATTCTACTAAATACCATGGACATGACTTCTTCAAAGTTCAAATTCTTAGGTATAGGATAATTTATGTTATATGTTAACATTATTCTATTGTCGCTTTTGTCAATGGTTACTTCTACAATAGATGCGTAATAATGATATATTTCAGAGTCTTTGTCATATTTTTCATTTTCAAGCATGTATCGAGAAGTTCTTTGTTTTCCTTCTGCAAGCTCATCGGCAAACCTAATAATGCTTGCTATTTCTCTAGGACTCACTTTCTTCTCATAAATATATGTATGTGGCTCTACTATACCCAACGTGTCTCTTTTCCCATCTTGCGTTTTTCCACAATGAGCTTGTACGATAGACATAATTATACGTTTTTCAGTTTTGCTTGTGCTATCAACTACAATCTTGTTGTATATATCACTAATGTTTTCATTGTGTTTTTTTCTTCCATGTATATTTCCAACGTCATGTAAAAGGATGCCCATACATAATAAATACAAATCTATGGCATTAAAATTTTCTACAGATTCTTTAATTTTCCCATTTTTGATTTCTTCGGTACGTATTAATTTCCAAGCATTATCTAAGACATTTTTGACATGTCGTCCAGAATGATCTGTCAAAGAGTTTTCTACGCCTTTGATTTCGTCATATATGTTATCCGCTAGATATTGGCGAGCATGAGTATATTGCCCGATAAGTTCGTTACCATGGCTTTCTTTTTTTAATAACTTAAACAAGTATTTTTCAATTTCTGTATCTTTCCAAATCATAATAAATTAACAATGCGTTAAAATTTGTTTAAAAACCGATTGAGCTAACATCGGCGGTACAGCATTCCCTATTTGTTGCTGAATATCCATAAGAGTTCCTTTAAAAATAAATGTATCCGGAAAACTTTGTATTCGTGCTGCTTCACGAACTGATAATCCTCTATCCGTCCAAGGGTGGATCAGCATGTTTTTTCTATAATTAGAAATCACGACAGATGGTTTATCAGGCAATAAGCGCTTGTATATGCCGCTATGGCAATTTGTGCGGTCTTTGTAATTCTGCATTAACTCAGTAGGTATTGCTTCCCAATTTTGCCCTTGTTTAATATATTTGTAGCGTTCTACCACATAATCTGCATTGCACGAAACATAATTCTGTTTTGCAGACTTTGAACCTCTGCGCATCATTTGTGCATATTCGCTTGTTTTTGAAGCGGGGAGTCGATATGGCATTGTTTCCTCCATTTGACCATTCTCAAGAATAGGCAAATCGCTAATGGCATCTGCAACCGTGTATGTTTTTTCTTGTTTCTCGGGGAATGTAAAATCAATACCATGTCTGTTACCAACCATAATAAAACGATTGCGATGTTGTGGAACACCATAATCTGACGCCGTTAAGAGCGCGTCACTAACTTTATAACCGAGGTTTTCAAAACATTTCTTGACAAGATTTCTGATTTTCCCCTTCTCGAAACGCATGAAACCCTCTACATTCTCAAATAAGAACCAATCCGGATTCAGGACGCTAACAAACCTGACAAACTCTTCAAACAAAGAATTATTCGGGTTTTGCATGTTACGGGTCACAGTATTGGAGGTTGAAAAGCCTTGGCAGGGCGGCCCTCCAAAAACGATTAATTGATCGTTTGGGTTGAGTTGCGGGAGATGCTCAAGCGGATTAATGTCATGAATATCCGCACACAATACCGGCGTGTCGGGGTGATTGAAACGGTATGTTTCGGCGGCACTCTTGTTGTTTTCAACAGCAAAAGCTATGTGCACACCTGCCATTTCTGCCCCCAAACTAAGGCCTCCGGCTCCACTAAATATATCTACTCCAACTAACATTGATTTTTGCAAAAAATAATTTTGGGCGCAAAGTTACAAAAAATATTTTATATATGCAAATTTATTTGCATTTAGGAATGGGATTTTCGGTTCGTAGGCGGGGTGAGGCTTGGCAGCCTGCGTCTTTTATCGCCCATGTATGGTCGATACTATGGAGAAAAGACGCAGGCAGGCTGTTTTGGAGAAAAGACGCAGGCTATATGTTTTTCATTCCCCTGCCTTCAGGGTGGAGATGATGAAGCCGCGGAGAGTGGTACAGAAATGGTTGTTCGGCTTGGGATTTTCGGGCGTAGGGGCATGGTGGCGGAAATGCTTGCGGTAGTCCGCATAACGCTTTTCCCACTCGGCACGCAGGGCGGGGTCTTTCAGAATGACAGACGCCTGTCTGACCGCTTCGCCGAAACTGGTGCGTGTCGCTCCCTGTTCCGCTGAGGCTGTGCCACGGAAAGGGTTGTCCAGGGCGTAAGCATGTGTTTGGCCGTTCCGCGTACGCAGAACGATACGGCTTTTCCGGCTCAGCTTGCCGCTGAACGATTCGAATTCAATACTGGGAATGACTTTAGACATAGGGTGGTGTAATTGTATTGTTTAGTAGGTTTTATCGTCCGTATATCCTCCGTATATCGTCCGTAGATTGTGCGTAAATGTTACGACAGAGGAGGCTAATCGGGTGCAAAGGTACTGCTTTTTTATGACATATACAAATTTATTTGCAAGAATAGGCCATTTTAGGCAGTGATAGGCCGGAATAGGCATACATAGACGAGATAGGGAGGCTGTGCTCGCGGAAACAGCCGCGAGGGCTGGACAGGAGGGAAAGGGAGCGGGCGGATATAAAGGACGAAGGGAAGGAGAGAGGGCAGGAAAGGGCGGGCGATACAATCGCCCTGAAACTACCAAGAAAGGAGACTCGCGGAAACAGCCGCGAGGGCTAGACCGGAGGGAGAGAGGCTCGCGGAAACTGTCGCGAGAGCAGGACCGGCGGGAAAGGGAGGGGGCGGATATAAAGGACGAAGGGAAGGAGAGAGGACAGGAAAGGGCGGGCGATACAATCGCCCTGAAACTACCAAGAAAGGAGACTCGCGGAAACAGCCGCGAGGGCTAGACAGGAAGGAGAGGGAGCAAAGATGGACATTTTGGCACGAAAGTGGACAATTTGGCACAGAGGTGGACAAAATGGCAGGGATGGTGGCACTGGCACGGAGATTGCAATATTCAGGGTGAAAACGTTTAAAAGCGATCGGCTAAAGCATAAAACTCCTACAGACCGCAAACAACGCAAGATTGTTTAACCTGGGTTTTCGGAATCAAAACAAGATGACGAAGCCCGCAAATTTAGGAGGATTTATTATGACACCTGCAATGTATCGTAGAAACAGTTGGTTCCCAACAGTATTTGATGAGTTTCTGAACTCGGATCTGATGAACACCG
Source organism: Bacteroidales bacterium UBA3808 (assembly GCA_002369075.1). Classification (GTDB taxonomy): domain Bacteria; phylum Bacteroidota; class Bacteroidia; order Bacteroidales; family Paludibacteraceae; genus Colicola. The sequence goes on from DFEG01000002.1 coordinate 43,399, forward strand.
TTAGTACAACCGCTCCGTCGGTTAACGTCAAAGAAACCGAGAAAGCGTATATCGTTGAATTGGCAGCGCCGGGCGTAAAGAAAGAGTACTGCCGCGTTCATATCGATGAGGATCACAACCTGTGCGTCGCCATTGAGAACAAGTTTGAGCACAAAGAGGAAGACAAACACTCGCACTATCTGCGCCGCGAGTTCTCGTACACCAACTACGAGCAGAAATACAATCTGCCGGAAGACGTGAACGAAGAAGAAATCAACGCCAAGGTAGAAGACGGTATTCTGACTATCGAACTGCCGAAAGTCCAGAAAGTAGAAGGCAAGACGACGAAACAGATTGAGATCAAGTAGTCGAAAGGTGCCTACGGGCACTCCGATAAATGTCGAAAGTCGAAAGACAAAGCATCAGAAAACGGCAACCGAAAGGCTGCCGTTTTTTGGTGTTAGTAGTTCTCTGCCAGCAGTTGGAAATAACTCTGCGGATGGTTGCATACGGGGCACTCGTCCGGTGCCTGCTTGCTATTTCGCCTGCAAAGGTATGTTTTTAAGTGAGCATCATAATGGCTCTCTTCAGCGCTGCGATAAACGCATCCACATCGCTCTTGTCGTTGTATAGCCCGAACGACACTCTCACCGTTCCCGGCACGCCCAGTTCGTCTATCAGCGGTTCGGCACAATGGTGTCCCGTACGCACCGCCACGCCCTGCTGGTCCAGCAGGGTACCTACATCAAAAGGATGAATCAAACCCTCATTCGGCTTTTGACTTTCGACTATTGGCTTTTGACTGTCAAATACATTGAAACTGATGACCCCTGCTTTGGGTTGACCGGCGGCATAGACATGCACGCCTTCAATGGCTGCTAACTGCTGCTCGCAGTAGTCCGTCAGTTCACGTTCGTGCGCCTCTATCGCTTCCCAACCGATGGATTGCATATACTCGACCGCTTTGTGCAGTGCATAAGAGCCCACGAAATTAGGTGTTCCGGCTTCAAACTTGTAGGGCAGGTCGTTATAGGTCGTACCCGACCAGCGCACATGGTTGATCATCTCGCCTCCACCCTCGTGCGGCGGCAGTTTCTCCAGCCACTCGCGTTTGCCGTACAGCACGCCGATACCCGTCGGACCGTACATCTTATGTCCCGAGAACGCCAGAAAATCACAATCCAATGCCTGCACATCGACCTGCATATGCGGCACAGACTGCGCCCCGTCAATGCACACCGGCACGCCGTGGGAATGTGCAATTCGCACGATTTCATCGACTGAATTGATGATACCGAGCACGTTGCTCACATGCGCCACGGAGACTAACTTCGTCTTTTCGCTCAGAAGCCCCTTAAAAGCCTCTGTGTCGAGCGTTTGATCCTCGCGTAGGGGGATATGCCGCAGCACCGCTTTCTTGCGCTCACAGAGCATTTGCCACGGTACGATGTTGGAATGGTGTTCTACGGCAGAGACAATAATCTCGTCACCCTCCCGGACACAGGCTTCGCCGAACGAGAAAGCCAACGCATTGATACTGTCCGTCGTGCCCTTGGTGAAGATGATCTCGTCGCTGCTCTTCGCTCCGATGAACTCTGCCACGGCTTGTCGTGCCTCTTCGTGCTTCATCGTCGCTACCTGGCTCAGATGATGCACGCCGCGGTGGATATTGCTGTTCCAGTGGCTATAAGCCTCAGCGATGGCATCTATCACAAGTTGCGGCTTCTGGCTCGTAGCGGCGTTGTCAAGGTACACTAACGGGCGCCCGTGTACCTTTTCGTTCAATATCGGAAAATCAGTTCTGTTCATTCGTCTATAAAATGTCTCAATACAATTTTGGCAGGAACCGGCAGATGTAGTCCTGCCAGTTGTCCCATGTATGCCCTCCGGCACTCTCGTAATAGGTATATTCCAAATGGTTGGCTTCCAGCCAGCGGCGGTATTCGACGTTGAAATCATACAGAAAATCCTCCCGTCCGATACCAATCCAATAGAGCCTGGTAGTCTCCATCTGTTCGCGCACTTCGTTTTCCCAATCGGTATAAACAGGATTAGGTTCGGTCGGTAAGATTGCCGCCGAGAAAAGCCCTACATACGCGAATTGTCCGCGCAGGTGATGAGAGACATGCATGGTGTGGAAACCGCCCATGGAAAGTCCGGCTATAGCCCGTTTGGAAGGTTCATTACTGATGCGGTATTCAGCCTCTGCCTCCGCCATGAAATCCGCAAAATGACTTATCCATTCGCCATTCATCGCGTTTGCTCTTTCCTCTTCCGAGGTAGGTTTGGCAGGGCAGTTATCGGGCATGATAACCACCATCTCTTTGACCTCTCCGGCTTGCAGCAGCGAATCCATGATCTCCACTAATCTTCCTTGGGCAGTCCAGTCATCTTCGTTGCCATACATACCGTGCTGCAGATACAAAACAGGGAACACCTCTTGGGCAGCTCTCTGTGCATAATCATAAGGCAGATAAACGCAGCAAGGCACGCTGTTTATCGTGTCACGAACAACAGTCCCTGCATGTAGCGGTCGGGAAGACGACTGAGGCGCACATCCACCCAACATCCCTGCGGCCATAATGACTGCCGCTAAATAAATAAATCGTTTCATAGGATTTGTGTACTGTGGTTTTTGGTATCTACTTTCTCTATGACACGCACCAAAACGCCGTTTTCATCGAAGATAAATGTCTTCCGCAGCGTGCCCATAGATACTTTGCCGTAATTCTTTTTCTCGCCCCATGCGCCGAAAGCCTGTAACATCTCCGTACTCGGATCACTCAGCAGCGGGAACGGCAGGGCGTATTTCTCTTTGAACCGCACATGGCTTGCCACGGAGTCCTTGCTCACGCCGAACACCTGATAGCCCTGCGCGAGGAAGGCATGGTAGTTGTCACGTATGTTGCACGCCTCGGATGTGCAACCCGGCGTTGAGTCCTTGGGATAGAAATAGATTACGGTCTTTTTGCCGGTCATATCTTTCTCCGTCACTTCTTTTCCGGTCTCGTCCAGCACTTTGAACGCCGGCATTTGGTCTCCAATCTGTAAACTCATATTGTATTTTGTGTATTGATGTATTCTACGGTGTTGCCGACGGAAGCGAGATACTGCCGGAAAGCCTCCTGGCTGATGACGACCGTTCCGCGGCAGTCGTTGGGGTGAAAACTGAGCGAAGAGGCATCCTTCAGACGGCTGTCGAGGAACAGTATCACGTGGTGCTCCGTGTCGTTGATAAGCCCGAATGGACTGACGCTGCCGGGTTCCAGACCCAAATACCGCATCATCCGTTCGGGCGAAGCGAACGACAGTTTGCCGGGTGCTTTCTTGCCCTGCGAGACCAAGATGTCCTTCAGCCAGTGCTCAATGTCATGTATCGCCAGATCGTCGTCGCACGGGAAACAGATGAGGTAGTGCTGGTCGCCCTTGTGGTTGCGCATGAAGATGTTTTTGCAATGCACGCTCCCGTCGTCGTGCCACCACCACTTCGCCTCCTCGATGGTCTTGCCCTCGGGGTGGTTGTAGGTCGTGAACGGAATACCGTGTTCCTCCAGATAGCGCAGCACTTTCTCCTGCCGCTCGGATATGATTTCGTAATGGTTCATTGCATCAGTTGGTTTATAATTTCTTCGTCTGCCGGCAGCCACCGGACAGTCTTCAGGTCTTTCGGCGCGAGCCATCGTGCCGCTTCGTGTTCCAGAAGATGTATATGTCCGTTCCGCAAAGCGCAGCGGAAACAGTGCATCGTCAGATGGAATGCCGGATAGTCGTAGTCGATTGTCCGCAATAACTCGCCCACCTCTATCTCAGTGTCCAGTTCTTCGTGTATCTCGCGGTGTAAAGCCTGCTGCGGCGTCTCGCCGGCTTCTATCTTGCCGCCCGGAAACTCCCACCAGTCTTTCCACTCGCCGTAACCGCGCTGCGTGGCGAAGATATGCCCGGTTTCATCGAATATAATAGCGGCTGCTACCTCTATCTTTTTCATCTGAATTGTCTTTGTTCCGCGTTGTATTCATACCCGCTCTCCCGCAAAAAAGCCTTCATCTCCTCCGGTTCGCGGTCATAGGATCGGCACACGTCTTCCAATGACTCGAACTCACCGTCCCGTAGCAGCATGTTCACTGCCGAGACCAGCATATGCGGGTCTTCCGGTAACCGTTCCGTCATAGTCTGTTCACCAGTTTGCCGTCCTGCCATTTCAGCGACGGATAAGTCTTGCGCAGGTACCGGACGGACTGCTCCACGCCACTGCCGCCGGACGTAGCAAAAGGTATGAGCGTCTTGTCCTCCAGTTGCGCGAGGTTGTTCTCTATCCACGAGTCGATGATACGGGGACAGATGCCCCACCAGATGGGATAACCCACATAAATGGTGTCGTACGGCTGGATGTTGGTGCATTGTTTGATGGCAGGGCGCGCCTCCGGATCGTTCATCTCCACGGACGAACGCGACTGCTTGTTGCGCCAGTCCAGGTCAGATGCCGTGTACGGCTCCGCCGCTTCGATCTCCCATAGGACTGCTTTCTGTTTCTGGGCTATCTTGGCTGCGGCGGTCTTGGTAGTGCCCGTAGCTGAGAAATACGCCACTAATGTCTTGGCTTGCAAGCCGGTTGCCGCAATCATGAGTGCGGCGAGAATGATTTTTCGCATAGTATTGTCTGTTTTGATTTTTTGCATCATGTATTCCCGTTCGGGGTGCTGAACGGTGATTTGCTATGGTTTGTAATAACTCTCTTCCAGTATCTTCTGCGCGTCGCCTTCCTCCATCAGTTCCTGCAGGCTGACCTCCCCGTGGTGCTCCATGTAGCTCTCTGCGATCCGCCAGCCGAGCCAGATACCGAGTCTTCCCGGTGCCTCCTGCGACACCTCGGAGGTGAACGGACCGTCGTTCAGGTAGCCCGTCAGCACCAGGCTCTCGGTCTTGAACAAGTCTCTCTTGTCCATCACCAAGTGCCATATGGCCCGCTCGTTCTGCACGCACCACTCCCACTGTTCCTTCGTCCAGCCCATCACCTCATAACCCGGCAGGTCGTCGAAGATCTGCGCGGTCAGGTACATCACTTTTCCGCGGTACATCATCTGGTCCAGCAGCCGGCTTTTGGTGCTCGTGTAGGGTAGGGTGCGGAACAGGAACGCGCTCACTACATCCACCGGAATGCACTCTTTCCGCATTGTCTGTTTCTGGTAGTCATACACCACGCGGTTGTAATACTCGTAGTCGCTACCGAGGTACATGTCGCCACCGATACCGATCAGCCCTTCTCCGAAATAAACCGGCGTCTGGAAGCCCGAAACGAACAAGTAGAACAACGGTACTTCGGCGTCGGGATAAAGCCACAGAATGCGCGCAAATGCCCTTGAAAGCGATTTCTCTATGTCACTCACATCCGCAAAAACCTCCTGCTCGCGGGCGTTGGTCGCCTTGAACCCGTAAGTCGTGTCATTGAGGAACAACGGCAGCTGCTGCACCAGATACGCCGTGTCGCTGCTCGGAATACCCAAAATATCTTCCACCCACAGCGGCATGAACACCGGATACGCGTCGTACAACGCCCGGATACTCGCCTTCGTACTCTGTGCATCGTCACTTTGTACGTCTATCAGCGCCTTGTCAAACCGCACCAACTCAATCTCCTGCTTCGCCAAATCCTCCGGGAAATACGTCCGCCCGTGCTGGCAGGCACTCAGCGCGAACGCGCAAAGCAATACCAAAATATATTTGTTTCTCATATTCATTCTATAATCACTTTGACGGCGGGTGTCTGAAGCCGCACGGAGAGCCAGTGGCCTATCCGTTCTTTCTCCTGAGCGTCCATTTTTCGGGACTCAGTGGCTAAGAGAACGATGACTGACGAATCGGCACGGGCTAATGTAACATCTTGTATCTCAGGATATTGGGCGCGCAGCTCCTCGCCGATCTGTCCGGACGGCAGGACAAGCGATTCGTACCGCTCTAATTGCGCACGCAGGACACGGATGGAGTCGTCACGCTGGTTCAGACGCTCTTCGGTTGAGGCGATCCAGTCACGCATCACCTCCGTCTCGTTGAGCCGGCGAACCTCGATGGTGGCGTCCTCCTTGAAGAAAATCTGCGAATGGGAAATACCGTGCTTCTTCGCGTTGGTGTAGAGGAGGGCGCGGGACTCGCTGGACAGCGATTCGCCAGCAAGACTCAGCGTCAGCGAGTAGGGCTTCTTCTTGAGATCGACCGCGTAGTCGTAGATATATGTGCCGCCGATAGCCTGGTTCTCCTTCACGAAATGCCGCGCGTTCTTGATAAACGTGTTCTCGCTGGCGATCTTGTAACCGGTGAAGAAACTGGGCACCAGCACGACGAGGATGAGGAGCCCGTAACTGATCAGTCCGCGCGAAAAACGCCCTTCTTTCTCCGCCACCAACGGGAAACGCAGGTACTTGACCGCAAGAAAAGTAGCAAGCGCAATGAACACGCAGTTGATGAAGAACAGGTACAGCGCACCGCCGGCGTAATGCCAGTTGAGGTGGGCTATCCCGTAACCCACCGTGCACAGCGGCGGCATGAGGGCTGTCGCAATCGCCACACCCGACAGAACGGTTCCTTTGTCCTTGCGCGACAACTCCAGAATACCGGCTATACCGCCGAAAAACGCAATCATCACATCGTAGATGGAGGGATTGGTGCGGGCTAACAACTCGGTCGGATTATCCGTCTCCAGGGGCGTTACCATGAAATAAAGCGTCGAGGCAATCAGACTGATACCAAACATGATACCGAGGTTCTTGAGAGACTTGAGCAGAAGAGCCGTATCGTTGATGCCCAGGCCCAGACCGAAACCGATAATAGGGCTCATCAGAGGCGAGATCAGCATCGCACCGATGATAACCGGTATCGAATTGACGTTCAGTCCCACGGAAGCGATGATAATAGCCACGAAAAGGATGTAGATATTCGGACCGCGGAAAGGGATATTGCTGCGGATATTGCTGTCAGCGGACTGTATGTCGATATAGTCCGTCAAACTCAGCTGCTCCCGCAAAAACGCCTTTGTACGTTGTTTGAACTCTTGGTATTGCATATATATGTTTTTGGGGTTTATTGCTTTTGTTAAATATGAACTTGATATTCATTATTCATTAATCATGCCGTCTTTGATTTCTATCATCCGGTCGGCTATACCCGCCAACTCCTTGTCGTGCGTCACTAACAGGATGGTCTGCCCGTACACCTTCCGCAACTTCAGCAGCAACTCGCTCAGTTCCTTCTTGTTCTGGGTATCCAGACTGCCCGTCGGTTCATCCGCAAGGATGATATCCGGTTTCATCATCAGTGCCCGCGCTGCCGCTACACGCTGTTTCTCACCGCCCGACAACTCGTTCGGCTTATGCCCCGTCCGGTCCTGCAGACCTAATTCAGTCAGCAGCTGCTCTGCCCGCGCCTTGTATTCTTTCTCACTCTCGCGCGCAATCATCGCAGGAATACACACGTTCTCCAATGCCGTGAACTCCGGCAGCAGCTGGTGGAACTGGAAGATAAAACCG
>DFEG01000023.1 GCA_002369075.1 Bacteroidales bacterium UBA3808
CAGAAGAACCTGCTCAAGAAAGCGCTTGATTTCCGTATCGCCAACACCCGCGAGGTGAACAGCTACGAGGAGTTCAAGGAGGAGGTGAAGAAAGGCGGATTTATCCTCGCACACTGGGACGGCACGCCGGAGACCGAGCAGAAGATCAAGGACGAGACGAAAGCCACCATCCGCTGTATCCCGTCCATCGAGCTGCCGGGTCACCGCACCGACGAACCGGGCGTTTGCATGGTTACCGGCAAGCCGTCGGCAGGCCGTGTGATCTTCGCGCTGAGTTATTGACACTCCCCGACCCCCTCTTGGAGGGGGAGAGGAGGCAAAGGGTGATTGGTAATGGTGAAAGGGCGGGTGCTCATAGTATTGTTGCTCTCTCTGGCACTCACGATGAGCGCGAGTGAGGGGTACGTGGACTCGTGCATGGTCCGCGTGCAGGGCGGCGATACGCTCTACATGGCGTGGCTGCACGAGGTGTGGGTCTATCCGCCGATGCGGTTCAAGAACAAGAGGCAGGAGAAATTCTACTGGAAGACCGTGCGGGACGTCAAGAAATGTCTGCCTTACGCAAAGATGATCACCAAGGACATGGCGTACGCGGATGAACAGTTGGCACAACTGCCGGACCATAAGAGCCGCAAGAAATGGTGGCGGTCGTACGAGCGGCATCTCTTCAAGAAATACGAGAAGGATTTTCGCGGCATGTACGCCAGCCAGGGCATGATGCTCATGAAACTGATGGACCGCGAGACGGACCGGACGAGTTACGAACTGATCAAACAGTACCGGGGCAAAGCCTCCGCCAATTTCTGGCAGTTCGTAGCCAAACTCTTCCGCAACGACCTCAAGGAGGAGTACGACGCCACGGACAAAGACCGCATTACCGAGCGGGTGATCAACCTCGTGGAGGCGGGGCAGTTGTAGTTGACAATTGACAGTTGATAGTTGATAGTTAACAGTTGATAGTTGATAATTTGATATATTATGATTTACAAGTTTACTTTTTCGTGTGAGGAAGGCGATCCTGACTTCCGCCGCGTGTTTGAGGCAGACGCCGATGCTACGTTTCTGGATCTGCACAACGCTATTCTCAAGAGCGTCGGTTATCCGGACGACCAGATGACCTCTTTCTTCCTGTGCAATGACGAATGGGAGAAGGGTCAGGAAGTGACGCTGGTGGAGATGGATTCGAACTTCGAGTACGACAACATGGTGATGAACGAGACCCGTCTGAGCGACCTGATCGAGGAGAAAGGGCAGCGGCTCATCTATGTCTTCGACCCGATGTTCGAGCGCTATTTCTTCGGTTCGCTCAAGGAGATTCTGCCCGGTTCGATGAACGGCGTGGAGTGCGTCGAGAGCCGCGGCAAAGCACCCAAACAGCTCAAATCCGAGGACCCGCTGGCAAACCTCGGCACCAAGGGAAAGGGAGACGACGATTTCATGTTTGATGACGAGTTCAAGGACGAGTATGACCTCAACGACATCGACATGGAGGGCTTCCAGGACCTGAGTTTTGACGACGGGACGATGTTCTAAATGACCAAATGGTTAATGGTCAAATGGTAAATCGCAAAACCTTGGTTTTGCTCCTGGGTCCGACGGGTGTCGGCAAGACGGAGTTGTCGCTCCGTCTGGCGGAACACTACGGCTGCCCGATTGTCAATTGTGACAGCCGCCAGGTGTTCAGGGGTATTCCTATCGGGACAGCCGCACCTACGGCGGAGGAGCAAGCGCGGGTGAAGCACTATTTCGTGGCGACGCGCGGGCTGGAGGAGGACTACAACGCCGGCCAATACGAACGGGACGCGATAGCCCTGCTGGACGGGCTGTTCAGGACATACGGGGTGGTTATCATGACCGGCGGCTCGATGCTCTACGCCGATGCCGTGTGCAAGGGTCTGGACGACCTGCCATCCGTGCCGGCGGAGATCCGGAAGGAAGTGCAGGAAAGCTACCGGAAAGGCGGCTTGGAGTGGCTTCAAGCGGAGGTACAGAGGCTGGACCCGGACTATTGGGAAGAGGTGGACAGGTCCAATCCGGCGAGACTCGCCCACTGCGTGGAGTTGAGCCTCGTGACCGGCAAGCCCTACTCGTCGCTCCGCACCCACAGCGCCAAAGAACGTCCCTTCCGGATCGTCAAAGTGGCGCTCCTGCGGGAGCGGGAAGAACTATATAAACGCATCAATGCCCGCGTGGAACAGATGATGGCTAACGGCCTGGAGCAAGAAGCGCGGAGTGTCTATCCCCTCCGCCACCTGCCCAGCCTGCAGACCGTGGGCTACAGAGAACTGTTCGGATTCTTCGACGGCGAGTACGACCGCGAGAGAGCCGTCGAACTGATACAACAGAACACACGCCGTTATGCCAAACGGCAGATGACTTGGTTTAACCGTGATAAAGAGATACATTGGCTCAATGCCGACGATGATTATGAAAAGAATACTGCTATTATTGACGCTTTGCTGCGCGATGATGTCGTGCAGGAAAGTGACTATCGAGTTTGACTATTCCCCAACGAGCCCGAAGGCGGGGCAGAAAGTGGCTTTCTTCAACCACTCCTCCACCGGTCAGAAATGGGAGTGGAAGTTCGGGGACGGACTCACCTCTACCCTCAAGGCACCCGACCATATCTACAAGAAGCCGGGGACTTATGTCATCAACCTCAAGGTGGACAACAAGAACGGCTGGACCTATTCCAAGTCCATTACGGTCTATGACACGGTTCCTACTTTTACCTGCAAGGACTCGGTCTTCTGCATCTACACGGACTATACCTTCACCGCCAATCTCTACAACCCCTACAACTACCCCGTGACCTACCTCTGGAAGGTGAACGGAAAGGAGGCAGGGACGGAGTCCGCACTCAAGACTTATTTCACCGAGCCGGACAAAGAGGCGGAGGTGTCGCTGCGTGTCCTCATGAACGGCGACACCACCGATATTGTCAAAAAGATATACGTCATGGACGTACGGACGAACTCGGTGTTGCTGCGGACGGCGGAAGGCGACTACCGCCAGCGTATCTTCGGCGAGCGCACGGAGGCACCCAAACCGGATCCTTCCGCCACGCCGCTTCTAGACGCCGAGCAGGATACCATGCAGGTCTATAACGGTTATCCCTTCCGTCTGAGCGAACTGAGGGAGGTCTTCCCGGAGTTAGAGGGATTCCATATAGCCAGCCGCAAGATTTACTTCCGCGCAGGCGGTCTGTACGTGGCGCATATAGACGGAGCGGACGTCGTGGAGATAGACGACGAGCTCTGTTACGCCATGACGCTGGACACCAAGGACAACCGCATCTACTGGGCGAATGCCGAAGGCGTATGGTACATGCCTTTCGTGGGATCGGACAACAACCAGTTTGTGACCATCCCTGTGCTGCTGAATTCAATGACAAATATACAAAAGATAGCCGCTGACGCGGAGTTACATTAAATGCAACCGGATTACATTTTTGAAACCTCATGGGAGGTGTGCAACCGGGTCGGCGGTATCTATGCCGTACTCAGCACACGCGCCGCTTCGATGCAAGCCGAGCACCCCGACAAAGTATTCTTTTTCGGTCCCGATTTCGGAGACCATAGTAACATCTTTTTCAAGGAAGACAAGCGCCTGCTCTCCAAGTGGAGTGCGCCGGCGGAGATCCCTGTCCGCGTAGGCCGGTGGAAAGTGCCGGGAGAGCCGATTGCCATTCTCCTCAAGTTCGACGCCCTCTGGTCCCGCAAGGACGAGCTCTACGGCTGGGCGTGGAACAAGTACCAGGTCCAGAGCCATGCGGCGTACGGCGATTACGACGAGTCCTGTCTCTTCGGCTATGCCGCCGGAATGGTCATGGAGAGCCTGTATCAGTATTTGGTCGAAAGTCGAAAGTCGAAAGTCGAAAGACAGAAGAAGCCGGATTTCTGTATGCACGCCAACGAGTGGCAGACCGCTTTCTCCATCTTCTATCTGCAGGACCGCTGCCCCGAGATAGCCACCCTCTTCACCACACACGCTACAAGTATAGGACGCTCCATCGCAGGGAACGGAAAGCCCCTCTACGACTATTTCGAGGGCTATAACGGAGACCAGATGGCGCAGGAGCTGAACATGGTCTCCAAGCACTCGGTGGAGAAACAGGCGGCGCACCATGCCGACTGCTTCACGACCGTCAGCTCTATCACCGCCCGCGAGTGCAAACAGCTGCTGGACAAGGAGGTGGACATAGAGACCCCGAACGGTTTTGAGCCCACTTATGTGCCGCAGGGCAAGGACTTCGACAGGAAACGGGCGGAAGCGCGCGAGGCGCTGCGCAAGGTAGCCGGAGAGCAGTTAGGGGGCGTAGTGCCCGAGAACGCGCTCTTCGTATGTATCTCCGGACGCCAGGAGTGGAAGAACAAAGGCATCGACGTCTTTGCACGCGCGATGGACAAACTGGCGCAGAAGATCTACCACGCGCCCCTGCCTAACCAGCAGCCGATGGACAAACCCGAGGTGGTAGCCTTCGTGATGATACCTTATTTAGACCGCGCGCCCGTGCGCGACGGCAATGTGAGTGTGGTCTTTGTGCCTTATTACCTCGACGGCAACGACCCGCTTTTCGGCAAGACCTATTACGACCTGCTCATCGGTATGGACGTCACGGTTTTCCCGTCGTACTACGAGCCATGGGGCTACACGCCGCTGGAGTCCTGTGCCTTCCACGTACCGACGATCACGACCTCCCTCGCCGGTTTCGGCGAGTGGGCGTCACGCCAGAAAGAGCGCTACGGCGTCATTGTCATCGACCGCAATGACTCCAACTTCGACGAGGTAGCGGAGCACGTAGCGGATGACGTACTGCGTTTCGCGCGCCTCACGCCCGAGGAGACTGCCCGTGCCCGCAAAGAGGCGGCGGCGATAGCCAGGAAAGCAGACTGGAGGCATTTCTTCAAGTATTACCGCAAGGCGTACGAGATCGCCCTCAAGAAACGCACCAACCGGATTAACGAACTCATCAACCCACGATTATTATGAAAAAGCCGATTATGATAGCAGCCCTGCTGCTCCTCTCAACTATCAACTATCAACTGTCAACTATCCAAGCCTGCACCAATTTTCTGGTAGGCAAGGACGCCTCGGCGGACGGCAGTACGATGATCTCCTACGCCGCCGACTCGTACGGCATGTACGGTTTCCTGCATTTTGCGCCGGCACAGGACTGGCCCGAAGGGTCCGTGCGTGAGGTCAAAGACTGGGACACCGGACGCCCGCTGGGCTCCATCCCGCAGGTACCCCACACTTATACGGTAGTCGGTAACATGAACGAGCACCAGGTCACCATCGGCGAGACCACATGGGGCGGCAGAGAGGCGCTCTGGGACACCGTCGGTATCGACTACGGGTCGCTCATCTATATCGCCCTGGAGCGCAGCAAGACCGCCCGCGAGGCAATCGAGTGGTTCATCACCCTCATCAACGAGTACGGCTATGCGTCGGAAGGCGAGTCCTTCTCTTTCGGCGACCCCAACGAGGTGTGGGTCATGGATCTTATCGGCAAGGGACCCGGACAGAAAGGCGCCAACTGGGTGGCAGTCCGCGTGCCGGACAACGCCATCTGCGCCCACGCCAACCAGGCACGTATCACCACCCTCCCGCTTGACACCAGATCCAAACTGACCAAAGAGCAGAAGCGGCTGGAGAAGAAACTGAACTGTAAAATCGTCACCCCTTCCGGGAAGGGAATGGGGGATGTCTGGATGTGGAGCAGGGATGTCATCTCCTTTGCACGCGAGAAAGGGTATTTCACCGGCGCAGAGGACAAGGACTTCTCCTTCCAAGCCGCCTATAACCCCTTCGACTTCAGCGGTCTGTACGTCTGCGAGGCACGCGTGTGGTCTTTCTTCCGCCATTTCAGCAACGATATGGACAAATACTTCGACTACGCCACCGGTAAGACTTTCCGTGAGACCCAAGGGAAGAACGAGGGCGAGCATATGCCATTGTGGATTGTCCCGAACCGCAAAGTGTCCGCTCAAGATATGAAGGAATGTATGCGGGACGAATACCGCGGTACACCTCTTGATATCACCCAAGGCACGGATGCCGGTCCCTGGAACAGCAAGCTGCGGTACGGCGGACTGGGCTTCAAGTTTGCGCCGGAAGGCACCGACACCCTCCAATACTGGTACGAGCGTCCGACGGCTACCCAGCAGACCGCATGGTCCTTCGTAGCGCAGATGAGGCCGTACAACAAGAACGGTATCTTCTGGTTCGGCGTCGATGACGCGGCGTGCAGTTGCTATACGCCGATGTACAGCTGTATCAACCATGTGCCGGAGTGCTTCGCGCAGGAGAACGGCGACAGCTATACTTTCTCGCCCACCTCTGCGTGGTGGACGTTCAACCTCGTCGCTAACTGGGCGTACACCAAGTACAGCCGCATGTACCCGCATATCCAAGAGGCGCAGCAGAGATGGGATGACAAGTTCAACACCCAGATAGCCGGAGTTGATGCACAGGCTGCGGAACTGAATGAAGAGGACGCAAAGCAGTTCCTGACTAACTATTCGTGCTCGCAGGCGGAGAACCTGGTAGCCGATTGGCAGAAGCTTTATATCTACCTTGTCACGAAGTTCATCGACGGCCAGGAACGCAAGGAAGAGAACGGTCAGTTCACCCGCAACAAGTATGGTAACAGCTGCGGCCCGAACAGGCTCCCGCTCCCCGACAACTTCCTCCGCATGGTTGCCCCCGAGGTAACCCACGAGTAACTCAGCAGTTTTACCGGGTATTTGGCTACCCCTGCGCTACCCGTACGCTACCCTTAGGCTACCCTTACCCTACCCGTACGCTACCCTTGCGCGGCTCGTCTGTTGTGCGGCTATGGCATAGCCGCCTCTTTCTTGGTAGTTGTGCCCGATTCAATCGGGCTCTATATCCTTGGCAGTTGCGCCGTCTGCCAGACGGCTTCTCTCTCCCTTCCTCTCCTGCCGCCGCCCCTTTCTTCTTTTGCGGGATACAATCCCGCCCTGGAAAGCTACCGATCTTTGACATAATACTTTTTTATGCAGAAATGCTTGCGTATGTGCAATTTTTGTTGTACCTTTGCAGCGTGAATTTGAAAAAGGAGTATAATTATGGAATGCCTATTAGATACTAATATGAGATCCTTATTTATTGTCATAATAGCATTCTTGGTTTGTTCTTGTTGTAGTATAAATAACTATGACTATCAGCACATAAAAGTAAAAGAGATTCCTAAAGAAGCTGTAAATATCGCTATTACAGATTATAGCAAGATATTGCGAAAGCGAAAAGATTTAAGCAATATTACAGCTGTGGAGTTATATATATCTGATACATCAACTGATTGGTTCTATATCGCTACAAAACCATGGTTGCCAACTGTAGATGATAAAGGTGAATACCATCTTACTGATGATAAATTTCCTTTAGAGGTGTTAAATAAGTACATAGGACAAATTCCTCCTTCATGGATTCCTACAGATTATGCGGAAAAGGATAATGTTTTATACGTATGGCACGACCCAAAGGTAGTATTGACTGAAAACGTAAAAAGTATCCTCAATAAATATGACCTGATTTACTATCCGGGAGACCTAATGACTATAACAACAGATGGTGGCGATATATCCTATATATTTTGTAAATATAATTACAAGAAGAAGTATTACCAAAAGATTAAAGCACCATTTAATACTCCGTTACCTTCTTGTGGTTGTCACTAATAAAGATTATTAATATGCACCTATCGCTATACATATTTAATCCTCCTCTTGTTCATGGCATCCGTAGGCGTGTGTGCCAAGCCGCAGTACGTGTTCCAATCGGAAAACCCGATAGCGAATTTTGCAAAAAATGGCCTCCTCCCTTGCGTAATCCAGAAAAAAGCAGTAATTTTGTAGCGGAAAAAATTTAGATTATCATGGAGCAACTCAATCGAGCAGAATACGTAGATGCGGTCAAAGCCATTAAAGAGGCTATACAAATCAGCCGTTACAGAGCCGCTAAGTTAGTCAATAAAGAGGTGTTGGCTCTGTACTATGCTGTTGGTAAATATATCTCACTCAATAGTAGGAATGCTTCCTACGGAAGTAGTGCTTTGCGGGTTATTTCTGATCAACTCCAACAAGAAATACCAGGCTTAAAAGGCTTTTCAGAGTCCAGTTTGAAGAGAATGCGCAAATTCTATGAAGATTGGAGCGAACTGATAGAAAATCGTCCACCGGTAGCGGACGATTTAAATACAGCCATTATACCGTTTGATAAGCAGCACATTATAATTCGGCCACTGACGGTGGACGAATTTACACAAGAACAATTACAACAATTCTTAGCGGTTCCTTTTATTCATCATTATGAGATTCTGACAAAGACTTCCACTATAGAAGAACGTCTCTTTTATATCCGGCAATGTGCTACGCAGTTTTGGACAAAAGACAAGCTGATTGCGAATCTCAAAGCAGATGTATTTCATAAAGAAGCAGCTCCTAATAATTTCCAAATAGCCATTTCTGATAGCCGTCTGCGTAACAAAGCATTACAAGTGTTCCGCGAAGATGTGGTATTGGATTTCTTAACGATACCGGATCCTGATTTTGTGGATGAAAAAGATGTGGAGCTGCAGATAGTGAAGAATATTAAGGACTTTATAATGGCGCTCGGAGGGGACTTCAGTTTTATGGGCAATCAATACCGCTTGATTGTGGACGGAGAAGAGAGTTTTATTGATTTGCTGTTCTTCAATCGTCGTTTGCGCTCCTTGGTAGCCGTAGAACTCAAAAGCGGCAAGTTCAAACCGGAATACGCAGGAAAGATGAATTATTATTTGTCCGCTTTGGATGAATATGTCAAAATGCCGGACGAGAATCCGAGTATAGGTATCATTCTTTGCCGATCCATGAACGAAAAGAAAGTAGAGTTTTCTTTTCGCGATATGACCAAGCCGATGGGGGTTGCCACGTATCATAGCAGCAGCGAGTTGCCTGAGGCATACAAAAACATCTTACCATCAGCAGAGGAACTGAGTAAACTACTATAAGCATTTTATGGTACATAACAAGTGATCTTTGATTTTACCTACCGATAAGGAGCGGGATGAAAATATGGGGTCCCCGACGGACGCTAACATAGTGCATCCGGTGGGGAGAGCGGGGGCAATGGTCGCACCCGGAGCGTTCTCCCGACGGAACGGGAGAAGCGGCCTCCGCCTAAGAGGGCTTGCGAGCCATTTGCCGAACGCGAAGGGTATGATTTCTTCGGAGCAAGGTACTATTGGTCGCTATTTAAGCATTGGACCAAGGTTGACCCGTTAGTAGATGATTATCTATGGATTTCGCCCTATGCATACTGCAACTGGAATCCGGTGAAGTATGTAGATCCGGATGGAAGGTTTCCTGATGCAATATGGGATGCAGTATGGATCGCATGGGATGGAGCCTCATTCCTATATAACACAGTAGTCGGTAATGGTCAGGAAGCAGCGAAGGATGCTGCATGCTTCACGGCTGATGGTGTAGCTCTGTTCATTCCTGGTATGCCTGCCGTTTCCGGTCCTGCGCGCGCAGGCGCTAAGTTAGCTCCCAAAGTAGCAGAAACAACCCCAAAGCTTGCTAAGGCTGTAAACAAATTCCGACAAGCAGTAATGCGTGGTATTCAAAGCGAAAAAAGGGTCTTGCAGGATATGGGTCTTACTAAAAATACTAAAAAGATAGCAAGTAAGACAAATTCCGGAAAACCAATAAATGTCATACCGGATGCTATACAAGATGGTGTAATGTATGAAGTTAAAGATACCAAAGCGGTATACAACACTAGTCAAATACAAGGGGAATACAATGCAGCTAAAGAAGCCGGATATGAGTATAAAATAGTAACCGGAGAAAAGACACATGTTTCTTCAGAAGTTCAATCAAAAGCAGAAATTATAAGAAGAAGTGATCTTGGACCACAATAAATTTAATTATCAAATATGGGACAATTTGATCTTAAAAATTATGTTTTGAACGTTAAGGTAAAAGAAAACTTGACAGACATACGAGCAGTAGAACGTATGAAAGCGTGGGATTTTACAATGAAAGAATGGGAATCGTTCGAAAAAGAGATATCTCCATTCCACAATCCATCTGCAGAGCGAATAGTACGTTTCTTTGTGGATTATGACAAGGTGGACTTATGCCCTGACTTATATGGTTTATGGGAACCCTTAAAAGGAATTTTCAATAAGGAGGACACTCGCGAACTATCCTATCGTTTGGCTTTCCCAGCGGCTACATTGTATTTCAAAAAAAGAAGGCGATTTGATGTTGCCATTGAGAATCTAAACTATGGGCTTATTTTTGATCCTCAAAATAAATACATGGTGATACCTTCGAAGAAAAAAATAGGTGAGTACTTAGGCGATATAAGAATCACAATTAATCAGAATACTAAGCAGTATTCGTTTGAACAGATGCAAATGATAGTAGATGATATGTGCGAGTATTTAGGAACAGATTATGGCGTTATTTTCTATCAAGAAAATAAGGAAATCCTATATCAGCACAAGTATCGGACTTCCCAAGTGAAGATGTAAATGAAAAAGTTTGATGGTGCCTTGATTACCCAATGCAAACCTACATTCTTGGATTATGTAGATGTACAGTTGATGCCGGATAGATTACTCAATCCCATTTGGGTTTATGAACAACTCAACTCCAAAACCGGAGATATTTTCTTCTCCCATAGTGATTATTTAGGTTCCGCCAATTGGATAACGGATTAGGATGAGCGATACCAGTCCACTACTCATCCCCGGCGGCGAGTAAGAGGCAAGTAAGAGTAAAGTAAGAGGCAACTCGGAGTCAAATCACCGTACAGTGACGTTCAGGATGCAAACGAGATGCGTTCGTAAATGAATGCTAAAAGGGTGCAAAAAGGGTGCAAAAAGGGTGCATGACGGGTAATGCACAGCACTTGCCTCCGACATTACTCCGACTTGCCTCCGCCCCTTTCTTCTTTTGAGGGTGTGTCAAAACTATTGGCACACCCTCTTTTTATCAATAATTGTTGATAATTTTCTTTAATTCTTAGCCCTAAAGGGCACGATCTGCTTCGCTGTATGGTTGACCTATATACATAATTTTTGGATAATTTTGGGTAATTTTGGACTTATTTAAAAATCAACTTCGATTTTTGACACACTCTCCCTGGAAAATATGCTTGATTTTAAGAATCCCTCTATGTTCTGCAACATATTTCCGCTACGACTACCCGAAAAGAGTTTCCTCTCGTTAAGACCCTATTGTTTTTCGCTCAAAAATGTAGTATCTTTGCACAAAATTTCATGGAGCAGCGGCTCTTGGAATGACACTTTCCGCCGTGAGGCGGAGCCCTGAACGGCATAAAAGAATTCACCTGCATGGCTGTGCCGGCATGCACGTGAAAAGGCAGACATCTTTCGCAGATGTTTTTCTTTTATGCCTCCTCTTGCGAACGATTGCCGCAACATCGCGCTGCGGGACGTCGGGGCGGAATGCAGCTCTCCGCACACAAACTGCAAGCGATCTTTGACATGAGAGGATTAAAAACGGTAGCAGAAACTGATGAGCATGCCCCACTGGGACATGTATTGGTTGGCGGTCTGCTTGTGCTTGACGAGGTTGTTGAGCCCGAAATCATAACTTCCCTGCAGACGGTAGCGGTCCCACTCCAGACCTCCGCCGAGTCCCCACTGGATATTGGCGCGGACGAGTTCGTCCGCCATGCGGTCGTAGGGCGAGGTATGGATACCCTTCGTCTCCAGCCATGTTTTGGTTTCTTCGCTGAGATAGGTCTCTAAGTTGTCGCTTTGCGCCAGACCGATCTGGAGCTGCGGGCCGGTGAAGAAAAAGAGGTTCAGATCCTTCCAGACCGGCACGGTATAGTATGCGCGGACGGGGATAACCAGATTGTGCGCAATCAGGCGGTGGGTGATGATCTCGGTCTGGGTGTTCGCTACGTTCATCGACCGCCAGTGCTGGTCGTACTTGCTGCCCAAGATGGCGTAATGCAGACCGGTCTGCAGCCCGAAATGCAGGGGCAGCACGAAGGTGAACGACGCACCTATCCGTGCGCCGTAGAGATGCGGGCTCGGGAAAGACAGATCCCGCACGTGCTGCAGATCCTGCGCATAACCCGCCTCTATGCGGTACTCCACACGGAAGGTATAAGGCTTCTCCCTCTCCGTTTTGCGCGTGGGGTCGAAGAACGTGTTGTCCGCTATCTGGTATGCCGGCGGAAGAGGGGTATCCGCCATCAGCGGGAATGCACCGAGGCTCAACAAAAGTACTATAAGTCCGAGTTTTTTCTTACCCATAAGGCACTGTATTGTCATAAATCGCCTGCAAAGGTACACTTTTTTTTTGATATATGCAAAAAAAGTAGTAACTTTGTACCCAAATTTGTGCATTGTGCATTGTGAATTATAATTTAAGTTCATATATACCATACTACAAACGCAACCTGAAGGTGGCTTTTCCTGTGATGCTGACCCAGCTCGGGGCGGCGATGGTGGGCTTGGCGGACAGCATCATGGTCGGGCATTACAGCACGGCGGATCTGGCGGCGGTCAGTTTCTCGAACGCCATCTTCTTCACCGTGATGGTCTTCGCCATGGGTGCGCTGATGGGTGTGACACCGCTCGTCGGGCACGTACACGGGCGGCTGGAGAAACTGCTCCTGCAAAACACGACGGACGACGAGATCGCCCGTAAGCACGGGCAGATTACATCCTATCTGGCGAACGGTCTCGTGTTCACGGGCCTCATGGCGCTGGCGGCGCTGGCTCTCTTGGTGCCGTGCATTCCCAATCTGGACGCTTTTGGTCAGGAGCCGGAGGTCATCGCATGCGCACGCCCCTACTATATTCTGATTGTGCTTTCCATTGTGCCGTTCCTCCTTTTCTGTTTCTTCAAGCAGTACCTCGAGGGGCTCGGGAACACGTGGGTGGCGATGCTCATCACCTTGGGCTGCAATCTGCTGAATATCCTGCTGAACTGGGTGTTTATCTTCGGCCACTGGGGTTTCCGCCCGATGGGCGCGGAGGGCGCCGGCTGGGCAACCCTCATTGCCCGTATGCTGATGCCCGTCTGTTTCCTGATGGCGATGGCGGTCAAGACCGACTGGCGGCGCTATCTCTCCGCGCTGCGCGGACGGCTCGTCAGCCGGAGAGAAGTGGAGTACCTCCTGACAATAGGTATGCCGATCGGGCTGCAGTCGTTTGCGGAGGCGTTCCTCTTCACCGCGTCGTTCGTCATCATCGGCTGGATCAGCAAGGAGGCGCTCGCGGCGCACCATATAGCCAACCAGATGTGCGACCTGACCTTCATGCTGGCGCAGGGCATCGGCGCGGCTACCACTATCCGCGTCTCGCACCAGATGGGCAAAGGCGATCTGCACGCCGTGCGGATGGCATCCGGCGCCTCTGTCCACCTCTGCCTGCTGATGAACACCATCGGTGCGGGGATCATGTTCTTCTTCCGGTACCGGATACCCTATATCTTCTCCGACGACCCGGAGGTGGCACAGATCGCTTCTACACTGCTGGTTTTCGGTGCCCTCTTCCAATACGCGGACGGGCTACAGTGTATCGGCGCAGCGATGTTGCGGGGAATTCAGGATGTGCGGGTACCGATGCGTATAGCCCTATTCGCCTACATCGGCGTGGCGCTGCCCCTCGGGCTGTACCTTACCTTCCCTCTCGGATTGGGCGCAAAGGGTATGTGGGCGGCGTTCGTAATAGCTCTCGCCATACCGGCGGTACTGTTCCATATACGGTTTAACAGACAACTAAAGAGAATTAAATATGACAAAATTACCAGCGGGCAGAGTCTTTGACATCTTTGCAGAGATATGCCAAGTCCCTCGTCCCTCCAAGCACGAGGAGCAAATCAGCCGATGGCTGCAGGAATGGGCAAAGGCTCATTCGATAGAGTGTGTCGCCGACGAGGCGATGAACGTGATCATGCGTGTACCCGCCACACCCGGCTATGAGGACCACGAAGGCGTGATCCTCCAGGCGCACATGGATATGGTGTGCGAGAAGAACAGCGATGTGGAGCACGACTTCATGAAAGACCCGATAGAGACGTATGTCGATGGAGAGTGGCTCAAAGCCAAAGGTACCACCCTCGGCGGCGACGACGGTATCGGTATCTCCATGGCACTTGCCGCTATCACCGATCCCGAGCTGAAACACCCGGCTATCGAATGCCTCTTCACGGTAGATGAGGAGACCGGTCTGACGGGCGCGATGAAGCTCAAAGACGGCATGCTGAAACACAAGCGCCTCATCAACCTCGACTCGGAGGACGACGGCCAGATATTCATCGGCTGCGCCGGCGGTATCGACACCCTCGCCAAGATGCACTACGAGCCGGTAAATCGTACATCGTACATCAATCCTTCGTACATTGCAATCCGCTTGTCCGTAAGCGGATTGCTCGGTGGTCACTCGGGCGATGATATCAACAAGGGCCGCGCGAACGCCAACCAGCTTCTGGTATGGTTCCTCGCCCGCATTTGGCCGCAGACGGAGGTGCAATTGGCGTCCGTCAACGGCGGTAACCTGCGTAACGCCATAGCCCGCGAGGCGGAGGCGGTCATCGCCGTCCCGATGGATTACAAAGAGCAGATACGCATCGAGTGGAACCACTACGTGGCCCAGATGGAGGGCGTCTTCGGCGAGGTGGAGAAAGAGATGCAGCTCGAGCTGGAGACAACCGACATGCCGGAGACGTTCGTCCCCGCGGACAAGGCTTACCGCCTCGTCATGGCGCTTTGCGAATGCCCGCACGGCATGATTGCCATGAGCCATGAGATGCCCGGACTGGTAGAGACCTCCACCAACCTCGCCTCCATCAAGATGAAAAAGACCATCAATCCGGATCTCAATGTAATCGAGATCAACACCTCTCAGCGTTCGTCCAAGGAGCCTGCCAAGCACCATCTCAAGTGGGCGGTGGAGCAGGCACTCTCACTGGCATGTGACGAGGTGACGCACGGCGACGGTTATCCGGGATGGGCACCGAATCCCTCCTCGCAGTTACTCGGAGTGGTCAAAAAAGCGTACGAGGACCTCTTCAAGGCAGAGCCTAAAGTGCTGGCTATCCATGCCGGGCTGGAGTGCGGTCTGTTCTTGGAGAAATACCCCTACCTCGACATGGTGTCCATCGGTCCGCAGATGTACGGCGTACACTCGCCTTCCGAGCGGCTCTCGATCCCCTCTACGGAGCGCTGCTACAAATGGCTCTGCAGAACCTTGGAGACCCTCTAAAGACGCAAAATCCCCATAATTGGGGATTGCACAATCCGAAAAAAAGCATTAAATTTGCAGCCCAAAAAGAAAACGGATGATGAAGATAGCGGTTATAGGACTTCCGCAGAGCGGCAAATCGTCGCTCTCGTCTGCCTTGCAAACTCTGGCAGACAAAGGAAAGAACGGCATGCAGTTTGTCGAGGTACACAACCCCGACGAGTTGCACGGGCATGCTTTCGATGCAGTGCTGCAAGTAGTGGATTCCACGCGGCTGGAGGACTCGCTCCTCCTTACGCCGCATATCATCGACGAGGAGGAGAAGATCGTCATTGCCATCGGTCGGTACGACCTGTTGCAGCAGACCGACCACTCGCTCGACATACCCAAACTGCAGGAACTGATCGGCGTACCCACCTGCCGCGTGTCGGTCCGCAAGAACTACGGTCTGGAGGAGTGTCTGGGCATTCTCCGTGAGACCACGCAGCGCGAGGGCACCACGGCGCACCCGATCTACCACCTCCGCGACCAACAGGACGAAGCCACTTACCGGGCGTACGTACACGGCGTGCTGACGCAGACCCTGACTCACGCGCCGGACGATGCGCACCAGACACGGCTGGAGAAGATAGACAAGGTGCTGACCAACCCGTGGCTCGGTTTCCCGATCATGATGGCGATCCTGTATTTCGTGTTCTGGTGCACGTTCATGCTCGGCGCCTATCCGCAGGACTGGATAGAAACGGGCATCGATTGGCTGTGCGAACTATGCCGTGCCCATATGGCGGAAGGATGGCTCTCCAGCCTCTTCATCGACGGCGTCCTCAAGGGTGTCGGCGCTGTGCTGGCGTTCCTGCCGAATATTATCATCCTCTTCTTCTTCATCTCCCTGATGGAGGACAGCGGGTACATGGCTCGCGAGGCATATATCATGGATACAATCATGCACCGCGTAGGCCTGCACGGCCGTTCGTTCGTACCGATGCTGATGGGCTTCGGCTGCAATGTGCCGGCTATCATGGCGGCACGGGACATACAGAACCCCAAGGACCGGGTGCTGACGATGCTGATGGTGCCGTTCATGTCGTGCTCGGCACGGCTGCCGGTCTATATGCTGTTTGTGGATACGTTCTTCGAGCGGCACAAGGCACTCGTCATGATCTCCATGTACGTGATAGGTATCTCTCTGTCGGTGCTCTTTGCCATCATCATGAAACGGACCCGCTGGTTCCGGCAGGAGCACGAGGATTCGGTCAATGAGTTGCCGGAGTTCCGTCTCCCGAAAGCCCGCAACACCGCGGCGCATATATGGGAGCGCGTGGCGGACTACCTGCAGAAGATATGCACGGTTATCCTCTGGGCGTCCATCATCATCTGGGCGTTGGAGTATTTCCCCTCGCAGGATCTCAACGATCTGGAGCACTCCTATCTGGCAGCCATCGGCAAAGCCGTCTCGCCTCTCATGGAGCCGCTGGGCTTTGACTGGAAGATGTCGGTCTGCCTGCTGACCGGCCTGCCGGCTAAGGAAGCGATCGTCTCCACCCTCGCCATCCTGTACGGCGGTGACATCAGCGCTGCGGGCTTCACGCCCCTCACGGCGTTCAGTTTCATGCTCTTCGTGCTGCTCTATTTCCCTTGCTTCGCCACCATCGCCACCCTGCGCCACGAGGCAGGCAAGGGCTGGGCGTGGTTCACCGTATTCCACTCCCTCGCACTCGCATGGCTGGTATCATTTATCGTATATCAAATAGGTAGTTTGTTATGAGAAAATACATTTATTTGGCATTGCTGGCATTCCTGCCGCTGATAGCGTTCGCCAAAGCGGACAAACAAGTAGTCGTCCTCTCCTGCGATATCCATTGCCAGGGCTGCATCAACAAGATCATGAAGAATATAGCCTTTGAGAAAGGCGTCAAAGACATTATTTGCGATCTGGACACCAAGACCGTCACCGTCACTTATGACGCCAACAAGACGGACGTACCGACCCTTCTGACCGCCTTTGAGAAAATCCGCAAGCCTGCCAAAGTTCTGAAGGATTCCCATTCCGGCACTCCCGGACGGGAGAAATCTGAAGCCGATGGGGAGACCGGTGCGTCAGTGCCTCTCTACTGAACCCGTCAGACCTTTTGATTACGGCCGTAGGAGCGGTAGGAGTCTTTCTCTATCTCAATGGTAGGTTCCTCCCATCGGGTGAGAGGAGTGAGTTGCCAAACAATGTACTTGATCTTCATTCCCCGGTCAAGCCACTGCTTCTCATAATGCGTCTTGAGGGCTCTTGCATCCTCAAAAAGTCCGTTTCCATCGGACTTTTCCGCATAGAGGTCATCTGTAGAGGCGGGCACCGGATAGGGGTTGAGCCGCAGCATTTCCGTCGTATAGGTATAGAGGAAAGGCGAATCGGTCTTGAGGTGAATAAGGCCGGAGGGTTTGACAATACGCTGGTAGCGCTGCATGAAGTAAGTGGAGGTGAGGCGCTTGGTAGCCTTCTTCATCTGCGGGTCGCAGAACGTGATCCAGATCTCGTCCACCTCGTCGGTGGCAAAGAAATCGGTGATGAACTCAATATTGGTCCGCAGGAAAGCGACATTCTGCAGACCGGTTTCCACCGCCTGCTTGGCTCCCGCCCACATGCGCGCACCCTTGATATCCACGCCTATGAAGTTCTTATCCGGATATTTCTGCGCGAGTCCGACCGTATATTCGCCTCTGCCGCAGCCGAGTTCCAGCACGATCGGGTTGTCGTTATGGAAATAGGTGTCGCGCCATTTTCCTGCCATCGGCTTGTAGGGAGGTTGGAAAACATTGGGAAATGTCTCCATCTCTGCAAATTTCTTCAGCTTGTTCTTGCCCATACCTTCATTTACTCATTTTTCACATTTCCGTATTTCGATACCGACATCGGTAATGCCGCGCAGGAGCGAGTCACGCATGCCGTGCTGCACACCTATGGTATAAGTGCCTGTATCGGGGAAATGCCAGTTGCTCTCGTAGAGCACCGGCATCTCGATGAAACCGTGGTGTTTGTCACCGAGCCACTGACCTCTGTCATCCGCAAGGTAGAACTCAATCGTATCCCGGTGCTGATTATTGTTCACGAAAAGCCACATGTTCTGATACGGATAGCGCTCCGTGTGACGGACATAAAGCAAAATATCATATGCCGCCTCTTTGTCCGTGATCGTGAAATCGAATTGCGGCACACTGTCCACACTCCATTCTCCCGATGAAATCGGGATAAATTCGCTATGCACGATACTTCTCCGGCAGGATACCAAAAGGCATACTGCAAGAGTTACAATCACCCATGACAAACGACCCATGGCAAACCGGTTCATTTCTTCTCCCTCCTATCCCTGTTGCGGTCGTTGTGATGGTGGTGTTTCTTGCCCTCCGGACGTTTCTTGTCAAAGCGTGTGACATCTCCGTGCCCGGTCTGGTAGCCTATCTCGGTGGAGACAGCGCGTGTTCCTTCCAGCGTGTCGGGTTTCTCGCCGCGGTGGTTCATGGCGATGATCTCATGCGCCCGCGCCGCTTTCAGCGTAGTGAGATTAGCCGGCACGCGGGGATCGGACGAATAGGTCACAGTGCCTGCCAGCGGATCGGAGGAGAAGAAATAGAAGGTGGCGTCCTTGGTCTCCAGTTCGGTGTGACGGGAGGGCAGCAGTTTAGCCGCATCCTCATAAACGGGCACCTCGTAGTTGAGACAGCATTTCAGTTTGGCGCACATACCCGCTAACTTCTGCGGGTTCGGGGATATATTCTGGAGTCTGGCGGCTCCGGTGCCGACGGACGAGAAATTGATCAACCATGTGGAGCAGCACAGCTCTCTGCCGCAAGGTCCCGTTCCGCCGATACGCCCAGCCTCCTGGCGCGCACCGATCTGCTTCATCTCCACGCGGATACGGAACGTCTCGGCATAGACCTTGATGAGCTGGCGGAAATCGACACGGCCGTCGGCTATGTAGAAGAAGATGGCTTTCGAGCCGTCGCCCTGGTACTCCACGTCGCCTATCTTCATCTCCAGCCCGAGCGATTTGGCAAGCTCGCGTGCTTTGATCATCGTCTCGTGCTCACGGGCATGCGCCTGTTCGGCACGCGCCAGATCCTCTTCGGTAGCCAGACGGAGCACCTGACGCACCTCGTAACGGGAGGAGTCGATGCGGTTCTTGCGCATCTGCAGTTCCACCAGTTTGCCTGTCAGCACCACCTCTCCCACGTCATAACCCGGGTTAGCCTCCACCGCCACCTTGACGCCTTTCTCCAGCGGCAGGTGGGCGGAGTTATGGAAATAACCCTTGCGCGTATTCTTGAACTGCACTTCAATCAGGTCGGTCAGTTGGGTATTCTCCGGCAGATCGGACAGCCAGTCGCTCACGGGCAGCATGAACGCCGAGTTGCGCTTGGTAGCCGCAGCGGATAACTCACTATGATCGCCGATAGTATATTCTTTCATATTTTGGGTTTTTTAATCAGTATTATCATTTGTAAACAGAGATCGAAGAAGATCATCTTGGCATTGCCGTTCTGCTCAATCTGGCGCTCCGCCAAGTCGAGTTGGTTCATGATCCCTTCCACGTTGCCGGAGTGTATAAAAGGCGCGAATTTAACGGAGAATTCCCGCTCGTCCTCCATCTGGTAGTTCAGTTCCGGCTCGCCTAAATTACGGATATAGTTCTCCCGCACTTGTTGCTGGGCGTATTGGAGAAAATGTTTCTGCCGCTCGCGCCCGACCTTGCTGTCCGCCATGTCGAGAGACCACTGACGGAGACGCTTGAGGGAATCGTATTTCTTCTGCGGGTCTTTCAGCACACCGACAGTGTAGGCGTCGCGGAAAAGTGCGATGAAATCGCGCAATTCCTGTTGGTTTTCATCCGAGGCACCGGCTTTCTTGAGGGCGGCGAGATAACTGCCGTTGGCGATACGGGCGATGTCCCGGGCGCTGGTCTCGTTAAGCCCGTGTGCACGGAGCGCCTGAGCGATCGTCTCCTGTTCCAGACGCGGGATACGTACTTCCTGTACGCGCGAGCGGATAGTGGACAGGAGTGCCTCGGGGTGCTCGGAGACAAGAATGAAGATCGTTTTGTCCGCCGGCTCCTCCAGGATCTTGAGGAGTTTGTTGGCAGTGATGGTATTCATGCGCTCGGGCTGCCAGATGATCATCACCTTGTAGCCGTCGCCATAGGCTTTGAGCGAGAGCTTGCGGACAATCTCCCCGCTCTCTTTCTCATAGATCATGCTCTGTTTGGTCTCCACACCCAGCGCACGGTGCCAGTCATCAAGGTCGAAATAATGCTGTCCGAGGATGATCTCCCGCCAGGGTGCCAGGAACGCATCGCAGGTCTCGTCCGACCCCACTATGGGAAAGACGAAATGAAGGTCCGGGTGCTGCAGTTTCTCGAACTGCAGACAGGTCGGGCAGACGCCGCAGCTGTCCTCTTCCGTACGATGCGGGCAGTTGAGGTACTGGGCATAGGCAAGCGCCAGCTGCAGTTTGCCTATACCGGAGATACCCGAAAAGAGCTGCGCATGAGGCACTCTACCCTCACGCACCGACTGACGGAGATGATGCTTCGTCTCCTCCTGACCTATGATTTCCCGGAAAAGCAAAGCTTGTTTTTAATTCTTGATTTTTAATTCGGCACGCATCGCCTCTACCATCTCGGCGTACTCGGCGTCGGAGAGATATACCTTACCGGGGTTCATCTGGAACGTACCTCCGTAGTCCGGACCGTCCACGTACTTGGGAGCCAGATGGAAATGGAGGTGGCTGAGTTTGTCGGAATAAGCGCCGTAATTGATTTTCTCGGGATGAAAGAGCTTCTGCATGGCTCGGGTCACATCGGCTACGTCCGCCATGAAGAGGTTACGCTCCTCATCGGAGAGCTCGTTCAGGTCATTCACGTGCTTGTCGTACGCTACCAGGCAGCGGCCATGATAGGTCTGCTCCTTAAATAAGAATGCGCGCGACACGCGTAGGTGTGCAATCTCAATCATGAGATTATGCAAGATCTCGTTGTTGGTACAATAGAGACAATCTTTAGGATCGGAAAACATAAATTTATTTACTATTTGGTCATTTACTATTTACAATTTACTATTTACAATTTTCTCCTTCCGGAGATGACGGCATTGCGGACGAAGTCGATGGCTTCATTGGCATCGGCGAACTGCTTGAGGTCGATCGGTTCGCCTATATGCATATGCACGGGGTGATAATTGACAAAAGGTTTGCCCTTGGGCATCACCTCAAAACAGCCGTCGAGGGACAGCGGTATTACCGGCAGACCGAGGTCCCACGCTATCTGGAACGCGCCCCGTTTGAACCGTCCTACCTCGCCGTTGAGTGAACGGGTACCCTCCGGGAAGATAACCGTGCAGACACCGTTTTTCAGTTGCTTCTCCACTTCCTTGAGGCTCTCCATCGCCGCCATGGCGTTCCGGCGGTCGATGAATATATGCCCGGCAGCTTTGCACCCTGTGCCCACGAACGGCACTTTGCGCAGCTCCGCTTTCATGAGCCATTTGAAGATCACCGGCAGCCAGCCATAGACCAGCCACACATCGAACATCGACTGGTGGTTCGCCACAAAGACATAACTCTGTCCGGGCTGAATATGCCCGGCTCCATCGACAGAAACGGGCAAGAACATGAGCCAGAAGAAAGAACGCGACCAGAACTGCTGCACCTTATGGACGAACTCCGAGTTCTTCCAGGGAACCGTGCAGATGGTGAAGACCGCCGTGAAGATCGTCAGTACTGCCAACAGCGGCCACGCGATCACGTACTGATAGAGAATATAAAAAGGTTTTAAGAGATTCTTCATATTTGTCTTTTGTCTTTGAGCAGGTTTACCTGCGGTCTTTAGTCTTTGAGCGAAGCGGTCTTTCTACTCCTTGTCGTATTTCTGCATAAATCCGCGGTAGAGAGCGCAGATACGGCGGATCTCCTCCCATTGTTCGTCGGGCAGTTTGGTACCGACCACCTCCACCACCCGTCCGGCGGCAATGGTACCTATCTCGGCACAGCGGCGGATATCAAATCCGTCACTGAGCGCATGCAGGAATCCGCCTGCGAAATAGTCACCCGCTCCGGTAGAGTCGGTACAGGAGGTCGTGATGGCGCCTATATGGTGACGTTGGGAGCCCCGCTGCACGTACGAACCGTTCTTACCGACTTTCACGACAGCTATATCGCATTGCTCGGCGAGCGCCTGAACGGACTCCTCCGGGTTGAGGTGGGTATAGGCGAAAGACTCGTCCTCGTTGGCAAAGACGATATCGACATATTTCTTCACTAACTCCTTGAGGAAAGCGTGGTTCTCGTTGATCACATTATAGGAAGCGAGATCGAGGGACACCATACAACCGGCCTCTTTGGCGAGGCGGATGGACTTTTCGAGCAGGTCGTGGTTCTGTACAAGGTACCCCTCTATGTGGAAGATATCAAATCCGTTGAACGCATCTTTCTGTATATCATCGGCGCAAAGCTCCGCCGCAGCGCCCAGATAGGTAGCGAAGGTGCGCTCGCCATCCGGCGTAACGAGTACGATGGAGAATCCGGACATTGAGCTCTGGGAGAGCAGAAGGATGGGTTTGACGCCATTCTTGATCATGTCCTCGCGGTAGAAATCCCCCACTTCGTCATTACCGATCTTGCCGATAAAAGCGGCTTTTCCTCCGAGGGAAGCGATACAGTTGATGGTGTTGGAGGCAGAGCCGCCGGCTACCATGCGCTTTCGCACGGACATAAAACGCTCCTGAATCTTCTCAGCCTGGTCCTTGGAAATCAGATTCATGCTCCCTTTCGGAAAACCGAGTTCGCGTAGATCGTCCTCGCTCACCTGCAGAAGAATGTCCGTCAATGCGTTACCTAAACCTAATATTTTTTTCATTTTTGTATGTTTTTAGCCCTCAAAGAGGCCTGTTTTTCAAAAAAGTGTACCCTAAATGACATTTTTTTGCCAAAAAATTTGCACATGTCAGAAAAAAGCAGTACTTTTGCACCCGCTTTCGAAAAAGCAAGCTTCCTTAGCTCAGTCGGTTAGAGCATCTGACTGTTAATCAGGGGGTCCTAGGTTCAAGTCCTAGAGGGAGCGCAAGAGCATCTACTGAGGTAGGTGCTTTTTGTTTTTCACACCTCTTCTTGTTTTTAAGTCTCCCTGAAAAACGCTGCAAAGGTACAAAAAATTTTGCATATATGCAAATTAAGTGCATATTAAGTGCATATTTTTTTTATTGAGGTGTTTTTAAATGAGCGGTAGCTCCATCGTCACATGTTGTATCTCGGCTTCCATAAAGATTTCTCCGACGGTATGAAATCCGAGGTGTTGATAGAACGGAACGGCTTGCAGTTGGGCATGCAAGCGTAGCGTCTTGGCCTTGCGCGCACGCGCTTCGTTGATGACTTGCGCCATAAGATATTTGGCATAACCTTTTCCGCGGACGATTGTTAACATTCTCCCGACACAGAGTACCTCTTTCTGCGTGTGCGGGAAGAGGCGGGCATAGGCGATGACTTTTCCGTTATGAAGGAGCGAGAAATGGGTGGCGAGATAGTCGATGTTATCCTCGTCCAAGTAATGAATATGCTGCTCTGTAACAAAAACGGAGAAACGGGCTTTGAGTATCTCGTATAGTTCCGCAGCCGTGAGTTCGGCGAAAGATTGGATTTGCAGTTTGACGTTTTTGGGTAGCGTTAGGGGCAGTTTGGCGTGGCGTCTCTTGGCAGCGGGGGTCTGTTTGAGTTGGTTACTGATGACGAAGTGGGCGTAAGCACGAGGCGTTTTGAAACGCTTTGGGAAAGGCGGTTTTAAGATATTTAAGGAGCGGTTATATTCCTCCATTTTCTTGGTCCACTCCGCCACTTGTACGGGGTCCGCCATCAGCCGGTTTACGATTGCAGTCGTTTGACCGAAAACGGAACGGTGCGCTTTTTGCGCCTTAGAGGGTGCTCCCTCATAGGGATTTTCGATCGTGTACACATGCTCGCGACCATTAGTGATGCGGTGTACTTGATTGCTTTTTTTGTTCAGTTTTCCGCGGACTTGTTCTCCGTCCACATGATTTACAATTGCCATGATTTTTCAACAAAAAGTATATATATACTATGTATATATATATAGTATTAGTGTATAGTTGTTAATTTTTTCGGTTTTATCCTATGGTGATCCTATGGTAATTATATGGTAATCCTATGGTCTTCCATCGACATTGATAAGCAATCCACTATATTTTAGTCTCACCAAAGATGGCGCAAAGGTACAAAAAAATTCAGATATATGCAAATTAAGTACATATTTTTTGCGTAATTCAGAAAAAGAGGCGAAAGGTTAGAGGCGGAAGGTTATAGGTTAGAGGCGAAAGGTTAGAGGCGAAAGGTTAGAGGCGAAAGGTTATAGGTTATAGGCGAAAGGGTCGCTGGAGTTTTTGGTTCGGCTGTTCTTCCGGGCGATTGATCCGCTGTCGCTCAACAAACAGGGCGAAGACGAAGGCACGCGCTACCGCACGGGAGTGTATTATATTTCCGAAGAACAGAAGCAAGTGATTGAGTCGATTTTTGCCGATGAAATCGAGAAATATTCGCAACCGATACAGGTAGAGTTGTTTCTTCGATGAAATCGGGACTTTATTGCGTATCATCGAGAAAGTGGATACCAAAAATCATAGTGCGCAAGTGCTGGAATAAGCTGCGCAAAAACTCCGGTTATTGGATCATCATGACAAGGACGGGAAGAGGAAGCAGCCCGTTAATGGAATAGAGGATATCGCCGGAATAAGTGGATTTGCCACGGTATAAATAGCCGTTTTCAACGGTATAAAGGATGTCGCCGGAGTAAGTAGATTTACCGCGGTAGATATACGTGCCGTCAAACGTAAGGACGATATCGCCGGAATACGTGGATTTGCCGTTATAGAGATACTTGCCGTCCCAGGAGTAAAGGATGTCTCCGGAGTAGTTGGAGCGGCCTTTATAGATGTATTTGCCATCCCAGGTATAGAGGATGTCGCCGGAGTAAGTGGAGCGGCCTTTGTAGATTTTCTGGCCGTCGAAAGTGAAGAGGATGTCGCCGCTATACGACGATTTTCCGCGGAATAACTGTGTCTGTGCCATGGTTGCCAAACTTATGATGGTGAATATAAAAACAAGTATGCGTTTCATGTGAATTTGTTTTTCGGGTGCAAAGGTACAATTTTTTTCCGAAATGTGCAAATCTTATTGGATTTTTTGCATATGTGGAAAAATTGTTGTAATTTTGCAGTCGGAATCTGCACAGAACGATAAGCAAATACAAATTACAAAGCCATGATAAAACTATCCAAATCCATAGAATACTACCAAGATGACAAGTATCGTGACTTGCCCTATGGTACGATTTACTATGTGGCTGGTACGCTTTCTCCATATATAGACAACCTCTTCCGTGAGAACATTCCGGTCTTCATTAACCATCTGAACCAACTGACGGACAACTACTTGACATGCAATATCGTTTATCTTGAGCCAAAGAACAATCTCTTCAAAACGAAGTATGTCTCTGCTTTTTATAGTCCTATTCTTCCGACGCGCATCAACTACGCAAAGGGGCATAGTTTCTTTGTGGCAACTCTTGAGAATTGTACTCCCGAAGAATTAGAAGAAGCACTGATGAAGTACTATTCTACGCTACTTAAGATTTTTGATGCCATTTTAGATCATGGCTCATTCCCTGCAGATCTCATCTATGACCATCTGCGTCCTCAGATTGAGTTCATGATTGAGCCCAGCAAGCCGGAAACGTTTCCTCAATTACTCAGTCGCTTGGAAATAACGCCTACTGTTTACGATGTGCTTCTTCCCGATTACAATCGGTCTTTCCATTTTACGGCTCAAGTAAAAGCGTTGTATGTCTTGTTTCTATTGCACTCGGAAGGCATTTTAATGAAAGAGTTTGACGACTATAAAGAACAATATCGTTCGCTCTATTTCCGCTTCACGAATCGCTCAGGCATGGAGAAGTTGCATCAGTCTATCGACAAGTTGTTCAATGTTTTCTCACCCAATGCCTTGAACGTCAAAAAGTCCCAATGCAATAAGGAAATACGTTCTGTCATTTGTGATGATGAATGGAATAAGTACTATGTTATCGAAGCGCCAAAAGGTCGTGAGCACAAGATTCTCTTGGATCGTCAGTTAGTCTCTCTTCCGGAGAATTTACTATAAATACGTTACAAACTTTTGGTCAGTTCAAAAAATAGCAGTAATTTTGCAAACAGTTTTTCAAATGAGGAAATAAATGCAAGAGAAAGTTCCCGATAGTAGACCAACATTACCCTTTGGATTCTTAACAGAAGAAGATGTCCGACTATTGAAAGCAAAGTCGGATTATAGTCAAGAAATTCGGGCTTATAGAGAAGCAAAAGAAAATAACAAGAAGCCAGCAGCGATATTATCATACATAATTGTTGTTGCGATTTATTTTGTGCTATTACTACCATTTGGCTATCTAGAAAATAGACATAATATTTTCATGGGCATTCTACATGTGTTATTAGACATGCTTGTTCCATTAATCTTTATTGGTCTTGTTATTGCACTTGTAACAGGTAGGTATAAGCATCCTAATTGGTTCGCAATCACTCGCTTTTTCTGGTTTATATTGCCTTTTGCTTTTGTTGACAAAATAGCTGAATTCTTCTGCAAACGTGATATTCCGAATTACGATTTTCTTGTCAATTATAATCTCAAAAAAGATGTTTATAAGAGATATTTACTACTTTGCGATTTATATGACCATGAACAAATAAAAGAAAAGCAATTTAAAGCAGAAAGTGATGTCGATAGATTAAGAAGGTTAAAAGAGAAATTAAGCACAATTAGCGGAGTAACTCATAGAAGTGAGCATGAATGGAGGGCCATGACTGATCGCCAATTCGAGATTGAGATAGGGGGATTATATGAGCGCATGGGATATCAAACGCACGTGACACGACAATCTAATGACGGTGGTGTAGATGTTATTTTAACTAAAAATGGTGTCGATACATATGTTCAGTGTAAACATTATAGTTGTAAAACTTATTTGGGTGTAGTTGAAATGCGTGCGTTTTACGGCGTCTGTATGGCTCGTGGTGTTAAAGGAATTATGATTTGCACAGGAGAACTAACAAATGATGCTAAGGATTTTGCGAGGGCTGTTAGTTCTACACTGCGAGTCGTTCGTATGGGGGAATTACTACGGCTGGAAGAAAAATTTTATGAAGAGAATCCTATTAACTTGCAACGTTCGTTTACTTCAGAGTTCCTTCTCTTTATCAAAGATAATAATTTTGTTGATTGTAATCATCTCTGGCTTCAAAATCATTTGTACTATGATAAGCATGAAGCAACTATGGTTAGTTTAAAAATGACCCGATGGACTCATTCTGACTATATGATAAAGGAAGTTGTGTTAACACAAACAATTACTGCTTATGTGGTTCTATTGGTAAATACATACGCTAAGAGAGAAGTTGAATGTTTAAAGTTAGTTGGGTAGTCATGTTAAATATGCCTCCATATTTTTATCATTGCACCGATATTACGGGATTTACTGGAATCATCTCCAATCATAACGGAGACCTCGAATTACAAATTACTCGTAGTGACCAAATGAGGAATGATCCAGATGAATTGAAATGGGTTTACGAAAACCAATTTATACCTAAGAGTGCTTTAATAGCCACTTTCATTTCTTGTTTCTCTGAGAATATAGAGTTTATGAGAGATGCCGCAGAAGATTATGGAAATATTATTCTCGTACTTAGTTCACGGAAGACCCCTCTATTCCAAAGAATAGTAGAATTTATGCCTTGTGTTTATACAGATAGTAATTGCCCAAATGTTTCTGGAAAAACAATAGCAAATATAGCCGCTAAGTTTGTAATTCACATGAATGGATTTAGGGTTAAAAGGACAAAATGGCAAGATGAAAAAGAGTGGCGATTAGTTCTCAATCCCCAAGAAGGAGAAAAAGTATATGAGAGATCTAATGGAAAGCAGTATATAATTCGGCAACTACCTCATGAATGTCTCATTGCGGTTCTAATTGCTTCGAAAAGAACACATCAGGATGTAGACGAATTAAAAGCACATATTGAAACTCTCTTGCATCAAAATGGTTTTAACATAGAAGTTGCAATTGTATAAATATACGTCTGAGGTGACTCTTAGTTCTATAGCAAATAGCATGTTTGGCTGCTTCGATGGAAGCGAGAGCACCTCAAGACGTTTTACTAAACTAACCACACTTTTTATGGAAATCAAAACTAAAGAAGAATCAATCAAACTGCAAGAAGAGTTCTTGCGCGTATTGGAGGAAGCGTATACGACGTACACTAATGAGCCTGTATGCAAATACTTGCACGATGATCTGCACTTTCACACTTTCTATACAATGAAAGAGATGCATTCCAAAGACGAGTATTTGGACTATCTCGAAAACAAATTATCAGCCATGCAACGAGCCTATCGCGAATACCATTTTGCGATGATGGTCTATAATGGTGGCTACCCGTATTTAATGGTTACCAACGCGCGTGATGAGCAAGGCGGATACATGGGATTCTATGTCAAGAATGACAAACAAGGCTTGATTACTGAAATAGGAATGATGCCGGCAGCCTTTATGCACGTGTTCTATAAAAACGAAGAAGAAAAGCAAAAAGTGGAACAATACCGCTTCTGATTCACAGAATTTTTCACTTTTACGTTACAAACTTTTGGTCAGTTCAAAAAATAGCAGTTATTTTGCACCGTCATTTGAAGTGATGCGCTATAAGTGCCTGGAGGCTGCGGGTTCATTTTGAATGATAGAGCATCTTTTGTGACGGCTTGTGCTATTAAGTTAGTGTTTGACGAGCGGCAAAAGATGCAGATTCCTTGCAACGTCGGCGGCTTTATTGGCGCAAGGTTCAGACCTACTCCACGTAGCGGTTGCAAGGAACCGTTTTTGTACCTTGGAGAGTTCTGCCACCAAAATGGTGGCGAATTACGAACGCCCGGAACTCTATTGTCGCTATATGCTTGGCAGTACCTGATTGGCTGTAAGGGCAAAGTACACTTTCACTTCCGGTTAGTAGGATAATTAGTCCGAATTAGATTCGGACGCAATGGACAAAGAAAGGCCACTCGCGGAACTCGCTGGCAGAGATGCTATGGAAACGGAATAGAATTCCGCTGGAATGGACGTACGTGCCAGATGACATCCGGTGGAATAAACACAGAAAGATGAAGCCCGAATTAAATTCGGGCGTAATGGACGAAGAAAGACCGCTTGCGAAACGCGCGGACACAGAACAACAATGGAAGCAAGCATGGATGAGTGGAGATTGAGATTGTCGCAAGGATGCGACAAAAATGCACAATGCAGAAAGCGGAATAGAATTCCGCGGGAATGGACATACGTGCCGGATGACATCCGGTGGAATAAACACAGAAAGAAAATGCTAATTTCTCCCGATTTCATCGGTGAAATATTGCAAACCAAGTTGGAAAATGTCTGCACTTCTGCGAAGAGTGCCGGCATTTTTTATGGCAAAAAAGTTCGTGCGCGCTTGCATATATGGAAAAAAAGTTGTAAATTTGCACGCTATTTCATATTATGCATTATTATGCACTATGGATGATTAAACTGTAAATGATTAAATTGTAAATATACTTATGGGACTTTTTTCTTTTACACAGGAGATTGCCATTGACTTGGGAACGGCGAACACGATCATCATGTGTGATGACAAGATCGTAGTGGATGAGCCGTCGGTAGTGGCTATCTCAATGGCGGACAACAAGATGGTTGCCGTCGGCCGCAAGGCGCAACAGATGATTGGCAAGGGCGGCTCTATGATCCGCACGGTGCGCCCGCTCCGTGACGGTGTAATCGCAGATTTCTACGCCTGCGAGATGATGATCAGGGGCATGATCAAGATGATTCCTAAGCAGGCGCGTCTGTTCACTCCCTCAATCCGTATGGTCGTATGTATTCCGT
Source organism: Bacteroidales bacterium UBA3808 (assembly GCA_002369075.1). Lineage (GTDB taxonomy): Bacteria > Bacteroidota > Bacteroidia > Bacteroidales > Paludibacteraceae > Colicola. Next base: position 30,256 of record DFEG01000023.1, read on the forward strand.
CCGGCTCCACCGAGGTGGAGATCCGTGCGGTGCGCGACAGCTCGGAGCACGCAGGAGGACGAGACATCTATATGATCTACGAGCCGATGGCAGCTGCTATCGGTATCGGACTGGACGTAGAGAGCCCGGAAGGATGCATGATCGTAGATATAGGTGGTGGTACGACGGAGATTGCGGTTATCTCGCTCGGCGGTATCGTCAGCAACAAGTCCATCAAGATCGCCGGTGATGATTTCAACCAGGACATCATCGAGTATATGGGCCGTATGCACAACCTGCGTATTGACGAGCCCACGGCTGAGCGCATTAAGATCCAGGTGGGTTCGGCGCTGCCGGAGCTGGAGGACGCACCGGAAGATTTCATCGTGATCGGTCCTAACAAAGTGACGGCGCTGCCGATGTCCGTTCCGGTTAGTTATCAGGAGATCGCCCACTGTCTGGAGAAGAGCGTAAGCAAGATCGAGGGTGCTATCCTTCAGGCATTGGAGACCACTCCGCCGGAGCTGTACTCGGATATCGTGAAGAGAGGTATCTACCTGACAGGTGGTGGCGCGCTGCTGCATGGTCTGGCTCGACGTCTGACGGACAAGATCACTATTCCGTTCCACGTAGCGGACGATCCGTTGCACTCCGTTGCCCGCGGAACAGGCGTAGCACTGAAGAACGTGAACAACTTCGGCTTCCTGCTGAGGTAACAGTCGAAAGTCAATAGTCGAAAGTCAATAGTCGAAAGTCGAAAGCAAAGATGCAGAATCTGCTGAGAATACTGCTCCGTTATAGCAACTTCCTGGTATTCATTCTCCTGGAAGTTGCTGCATTTTTGCTCATCACGTGGAATAGTGCGTATCCGCGCAGTGCGGTGTTGAGCACGGCGAACGATCTTGTAGCGTGGCAGCACGAGCAGGTGAGCGAGGTGCGCGGGTATTTTTCTCTCCGCAGCCAGAACGATCAGTTAGCGGCGGAGAATATAATGCTGCGCAACCAACTTTCCTCGATGGGAACGGGCGAAAACGGCAGTTCATACCAATATGCGGGTGCCAAAGTAGTCCAGATGACTACCGACAAGCTGCATAACTACCTCACCATCCATTACGGCAGCAAGGACGGTGCGATGCGCGGTCAAGGCGTGCGGAACGAGGAAGGGGTTGTGGGCATCATCCAGACGGTAGGTCCGAACTACAGCGTCGTATTGCCGGTAATCAACACGAACAGCAATATCAGTTGCCGGTTCGTGAAGAACGACTATATAGGTACGCTCAAATGGGACGGCGAGGACAGCCGTTTTGCACAACTGACAGACGTTGCGACCCACATGGTCGTCAACCCCGGCGACACGATTGAAACGAGCGGTCTGAGTCCCGTCTTTCCGGAGGGTATTCCCGTTGGAATCGTAGAAAACAGCGAATTGAAGGAGGGCGACTCGTACTACACCATCCGCGTACGGCTGAGTACCAATTTCAAGCGGCTGAAATACGTGGAGGTTGTCAGGAACAAGGACCAAAAAGAAATAGAGGAACTGAGCCATGGAATGGACTAAACAGATTGTATGGTACATCATAGTAATGCTGCTACAGGTGCTGCTCTTTAACCAACTGCAGTTAGGCGGCGTATGCCATCCGTATGTCTATATCCTGTGCCTGCTGATGCTCCCGATCACGCTGCCGCACAGCGTGGATATGATGATCGGCGCAGTGGCCGGTCTGGTGATGGATGTATTCTGCAACTCGTTGGGAATACATATGGCGGCATGTGTGCTGGTGATGTTCATCCGTCCCTATCTCTTAGGCGCTATCGTGAGTGACAAAGACAGGCTGAACGAACAGATCAGTCTGCATGCCATCGGTTTGGGCGCGATGCTGAAATACGTGAGTATCTTGGTGGTTATCCACCACCTGACGGTGTTCCTGATTGCCGCCTGGAGTTGGAGCCACATCGGGTTTGTATTGCTTGAGACACTCGTCAGCAGCGCTATCAGTATATTGCTGATTGTAGGATATAACTCATTGAGATACAAATGATTAATGACCAGTATTATAATCGTCGGTACGTAATCAGCGGCATTGCCGTTGTGGTTGTATTGGTGTATATAATACGGCTTTTTTATTTGCAGGTCATTGACCAATCGACGAAGGACCAGGCGGATAACAACGCCCTCGTGAAACAGACGATCTTCCCGTCCCGCGGTCTGATCTACGACCGTAATGGCGAGTTGCTGGTCTTCAACCAGCCTATTTACGAGGTGACGATGACGATGCGCGACATGGGCGCAGAGTGGGACACCGCGGGCTTCTGCAAGAGTCTGCACATCAGCCGTGCGGAGTTTGACGAGCGGATAGCGGAGATCAAGGACCGGCGCAAGAACAGAGGTTATTCACGCTGGACACCGCAGGTATTTATGAGCCAGCTCAAGAAAGAAGACATAGCCACCCTGCAAGAATCATTAGTGTTCTATCCGGGCGTTCAGATCCGCAAGAGGACGCTCCGCGACTACACCTATAACGCCGCAGCGCATGTGTTGGGATCGGTGGGCGAGGTGAGCCAGAACGACATAGACCGCGACCCCTATTACTCCCGCGGCGACTACTCCGGGCGTGACGGATTGGAGCGGACGTACGAGAAACAACTGCGTGGAGAGAAAGGAATGGAAGTGCTGATGCGCGATGTGAGAGGCAGGATCCAAGGCAGTTACCAGGACGGCGAGCTGGATGTGACCGCCAAAGCCGGAACGGATCTCCATGTAACGCTGGATATCCGGTTACAGCTGTTGGCGGAGGAACTGCTCGCCGGCAAGATAGGCAGCGCCGTCGCCATTGAGCCCAAGACGGGTGAGATACTGGCATTGGCCTCCAACCCTGGGTGGAACCCCAAACTGTTGGTCGGCAAAGAGCGGAGCAAGAATTACAATGCGCTGCTGCACGACAAGACCAAGCCGCTCCTCAACCGTGCCACACAGGCTACCTATCCTCCCGGATCGACCTTCAAAACCGTTCAGGCACTCGTCTGTCTGGAGCAGGGCGCCATCACACCCAATACACTCTACCCCTGTTCGGGACCGGGTAGCAAACCAATCAAGTGTACCCACCATCACGGTTCGCCGGTGGCGTTGGACAAAGCGATCGAGCAGAGCTGCAACCCGTATTTCTGGTGCGCGTTCCGCGACCTGATGGACAGAGACGGAAAAGAGAAAGACATCCATAAACCCTACGAGAAATGGCGGGAGGCGGTGATGAGTTTCGGCCTGGGGCAGAAATTCACGGACTCGGACCTGAGCGAGCAGTCGTCCGGCAGCATCCCGAGCACGAAGTTATACGACAAGTTCTACGGTGAAAACGGGTGGAAAGCCATCACTATCCGGTCGCTGAGTATCGGTCAGGGCGAGATATTGGCAACCCCGCTGCAACTCGCGAACCAAGCCGCAGCGATCGCCAACGAGGGGTACTACATCACGCCGCACCTCAACAAAAACGACTCGATGCTGACCCACCGGCATAAAATAGATATCCAAAAGCGGCATTTCGAGGAGGTGAAAGCCGGAATGCGCCGTGTAATGGTGTATGGAACAGGACGGCATTATGCGGTAGATACACTGCATATGGCAGGCAAGACGGGTACCGCCCAGAACCCGCACGGACGGGATCACGCCATCTTCATCGGTTTTGCGCCGGTGGAGGATCCTCAGATAGCAGTCGCAGTGGTCGTGGAGAACGCCGGATTCGGCGCCACGTGGGCATGCCCGGTAGCGTCGATGATGATGGAGCAATACCTCACGGGAGAGATGAAACGGAAAGATTTGAAGAAACGAATAGCAGAAACCGTACTGAATGAGGGCGTCAAGAAGTGGTAACATATGGCAGAACGTGGACTGGATCACAATCGGCTTTTTTGTGGTTCTGGTACTGTTTGGATGGCTCAATATCTATGGTGCCAGCTATACGTTTGACCAGACGAGTATCTTCGATTTTTCCAACCGCGCCGGTAAGCAGTTCACCTGGATTCTCGGTTCGCTGGCATTGGGGTTTGTGCTGCTGCTGATCGACTACAAGACCTACGACGTGCTGACCTATTTCGCGTACGGAGCGATGCTGTTACTGCTGCTTGCGACACCATTCCTGGCGCACGATATCAAGGGATCAATGTCGTGGATCTCATTAGGTCCGGTGAGTCTTCAGCCGGCGGAATTTGCCAAGTGTATAGTGGCGTTGGCTGTAGCCAAATACATGGGGCAGTATGACTACAAAGTACGCACTTGGCGCG
>DFEG01000043.1 GCA_002369075.1 Bacteroidales bacterium UBA3808
AGGATCTTGGTCTCTTTTATCTTATTGAGCTGACAGAGTTTGCGGACCGTCGTTCCGTACCTCTTGGCGATGCCGGAGAGGGTGTCGCCGGAGCGTACCTTATGGTACTTCATGGCGGCTTGCTCCGCCCGCGCCTGTTTCATCGCTTTGATGCCAATGACGTACTCGTCTTTGTTCTTGAGTTGGCCGGTACTGAAATCAATCACATTAGCAGGGTTCATCGCTTCACCGAGATAGCGGATCTCGAAATGCAGGTGGCTACCCGTAGAGCGCCCTGTGTTACCGCCCAAACCGATTACATAACCGGCGGGAACCGCCTCGTATTCATCGACTAACGGCCGGCTCAAGTGACCATAGACGGTCTCCAGACCATTCTCATGACGCAGCACGACGAAATAGCCGTAGCCGCGCGGGTCCCATCCTACGATACGAACCTGACCGCCCCATGCGGCGCGGATGGAATCGCCCACCTGAACCTTGATATCCGTACCTTTGTGCATCCGGCTGCGACGCCATCCGAACGGACTCGTCACGTATCCCGGAGCCGGCAGGACAAAACCCGCCATCGGGATCCGGACATCCTCTTTGAGACTGTCAAACATTGTACCATAAGGGTTCACACGCTCGTCCGTCCAGATGTTACGATAAATACTATCTGCAGGATGGTGATAAATGAGGTTGGTGTCCAGCAGGAACTGCGGCGCCACTTTATAGACTATATCGCCATCCTTGGTACGAACAATAATCCTCTGAGGCAGCAGTTCCAGTTCGCATCCCAGGATCAAAGTGTCGTGGGAGAAAAGCCCCGCCAGACACTCCGGCAACTCGGACGCACGCACGTCTAAATCATCCAACTCCCCTAACTCATCGCCCTCGCTGTCGTCAGCGGTGCTGTCTAAAGGCACATTCTCAACTGCCGGCACATTCTGTGCCATTAATGGAAGCTGAAGCAGCAAAAGCAGAAGCCACAGAGATGTAATACGACGCATGCGATTGCAATGATTACAAGGATTGTACAAATACCGATAAGCCATTTCTTCCAAGTTGCCATGCCTTCTTCCAGCTGCGGAGCTTGTACAATCGGGAAGTCCACTTGGTCGGTCAACGTACGGCCGAAGACCACAGAAATGATGGCGTCTGCATTAACTGCCCAGCCGTTGGCATTGAGCACCGGAGCGAGGTTACGACGGCGCAGTTTGAGCCATGCCATTACCATGCTCGGACCGCTGATTACCAGCAGAATAGCACAGAAAACAATGATCTGTTGCCACCACGTGAGAGTCACCCATCCCTTCGCTACGCTGACTAACATCGTACCGATCATGCCTAATGCCATACCGATGGCGGCAAAGATACCGGCGAACTTGGCGATGTCGAAAGCGGGTTTCGGTGCCTCAGCTCCTTCTGCGCCCGCGGTCTCTACCTTGGCGGTCATGTCGTCGAATGCCTTGGCATCTTTCTCAGCAGCCGACTTGTTGATCTTGTCCTCGATCCATTTGCCGAACTTGCGGTACGGAGTCCAGAACGCCTGACGGATGGAAATCGGGTTGTCAATGATCTTCGTCACGGTAGCATCGTAGTCATTGCCCTCGTTGTCATAGAAGATACCGTTCTTGCCGACGCTCAGGTTTTGGATATCGCCTTGTGTCACAGCGGCTACGATCTGCATGGATTTACCGAGTTTCTTGCTCTCGCAATTGCAGTACAGCAGGTAGATGCCGGAGAGTGGAGCCTGCGCGTCATGCTTTGCAGGATCACTCACGCGCAGACACAGGTGACACGCACGCTGATCTATAATAAGTGTACCTGCCTCGAAGGAAGCGATGGTCTTTTTCTCCGGATCATAGAAATCCTCGAAGGTAATGAAGTTGCGCAGCAGGCGGTAGAAATCGCGGTGAATGAGCAGCAGTTTGCGCAGCGGCATAAACTCCGCTTTGGCTGCAGTCAGTGCGTCGGCGTTAGCGGTCTCGGCAGCTGCTTTGGCAGCCTCCCACTCGGCTATCTGCGCGCCCATCTCCTGAAATTTCTTCTCCGTCATACCCGGTTTCGGGGTCTCCTCGGGAATAACCGCCAGACCGAGTTTCTGCAGTTTCTCCAACTCGAAATAGGCTGCGTACTCTGCCTGTTTCTCCTTATAGGCAGCTATAACGTCCGCCTCTAACGGCGCTGCGGGGACAGCCTGCTCCTCGATCGTCACACCGTCAATCGCCGCCTGAACCGCGGCAAGGGAAACGACTCCGTCGGTAGCGAGCTTGGCAGCTACTGACTTGATTCCTTCGTCCGCAATATTCTCCACGGCGAGTTCGTCTTTCTGCTCGAAGAGCGTCTTCACGTTCTTCAGTGCGCCACAGAGGTATTCCGCCGTAGCTACCACCTCTTTGAGACGCAACTTGCCGTCGCCGTCTGTATCCATCAGAGACAGCGAGTCGCTGCTGATCTCCAGACCATTGACAGGACAGGACAGGACTGTCCACATTTTCTTGTCCAACTCTCCCAGATGACGGATGTCTTCTGCCGATTGAATGCGTACGCGGGTCACGCCGCCTACGCTCTCAAAACTCCATTTGTGCTTAGCCATAATTCTATTTACAATTTAGTCATTTACCATGTACGATTTGCATTTTTCTGCAAATTCGGCACAAAATTACAAAAAAATTTGCATATATCCAAAAAAAATCGTACCTTTGCACGCTTTTTCTTCGGAAAAAGGCTAACATGTTTAACTTTTAACGGGAATTCGTTATTACGTAATTGCATTATTTACGGAAAATGTTTCCCACATTTATCTACCACAATGGCAGAAAATCTTTCTCTCCAGAACTTCGACTGGGATGCCTACGAAGCACAAAAGCAAGGCAAACAAAACGAAGAAGAAATCCAAAAGTACAACGAGACCCTTTCCGCAATCAAGGACAACGAAGTGGTTGAGGGTACCGTAATTTCCATCAACAAACGTGAGGTAGTTGTTAACGTCGGCTATAAGTCGGACGGTATCGTTCCGGCAGCTGAGTTCCGCTACAACCCGGACTTGAAGGTAGGCGACAAAGTAGAGGTTTACATTCAGTCCCAGGAGGACAAGAAGGGCCAGCTCGTGCTCTCCCACAAAGAGGCACGCACCGCTCGCGCTTGGGACCGTGTTAACGAGGCTTACAACGCAGGCGAGATCGTTACCGGTTACATCAAATGGCGTTCGAAAGGCGGCATGATCGTGGACGTACTCGGCATGGAGGCATTCCTCCCGGGTAGCCAGATTGACGTGAAGCCGGTTCGCGACTACGACATCCTCGTCGGAAAGACGATGGAGTTCAAGATTGTGAAACTCAATCCGGAGTTCCGCAACGTAGTCGTTTCCCACAAAGCTCTCATCGAGGCTGAACTCGAGGCACAGAAGGCTGAGATCGTCGGCAAACTTGAGAAGGGTCAGGTACTCGAGGGTACCGTTAAGAACATCACCAACTACGGCGTATTCATCGACCTCGGTGGTGTGGACGGTCTGATCCATATTACCGACCTCTCTTGGGGCCGCGTAAACGACCCGCACGAGCTCCTGCAACTCGACCAGAAGATCAACGTGGTTATCCTCGACTTCGACGAGGAGAAGAAACGTATCGCTCTTGGTCTGAAGCAGCTCACTCCGCACCCGTGGGATGCACTTGATCCGAACCTGAAGGTTGGCGACAAGGTACACGGTAAGGTAGTCGTAATGGCTGACTACGGAGCATTCGTTGAGATCGCTGAGGGCGTTGAGGGTCTTGTTCACGTATCCGAGATGAGCTGGAGCCAGCACCTCCGTTCCGCTAACGACTTCCTGAAGGTTGGCGACGAGGTAGATGCTGTTATCCTGACGCTCGACCGCGCTGAGCGCAAGATGAGCCTCGGTATCAAGCAGCTCAAGGCTGATCCGTGGGCTAACGTAGAGACCAAGTACGCTGTGGGTACCCGCCACTGGGCTAAGGTTCGTAACTTCACTAACTTCGGTGTCTTTGTTGAGATCGAGGAAGGTGTGGACGGTCTGATCCACATCAGCGACCTGAGCTGGACCAAGAAGATCAAACACCCGAACGAGTTTACCCAGATCGGCGCACAAATCGAGGTTGTCGTTCTCGACATCGATGTAGCTAACCGCCGTCTGAGCCTCGGTCACAAGCAGCTCGAGGAGAATCCTTGGGAGGAGCTTGAGGCTAAGTTCGGTGTGGACACCATTGTTGACGGTAAGGTTGTTGAGCTGACCGACAAGGGCGCTGTTATCTCCCTCGAGGAGGGCGTAGAGGCATTCTGCACGACCCGCCACCTCCAGAAAGAGGACAAGTCCGCTGTGGCTGTTGGCGACGTACTGCCGTTCCGCGTGATCGAGTTCAACCGCGACGCTAAGCGTATCCTCGTAAGCCACCTCCGTACTTGGGAGGAGCGCAAAGAGGCTCCCGCTAAGGCCGCTAAGAAGGCTGCAAAAGCCGAGGAACCGCAGGTAGAGATGCCGAAGGTAGAGAAGACTACGCTCGGTGACCTCTCTGTTCTGGCTGACCTCAAGGCTTCCATGGAAGCAGAGGCTGCTCCTAAAAAAGCAACCAAGAAAGCTGCCAAAAAAGACGACGCTGCTGAATAAAAGTAGCCTTTGGATTTAATGCGAGCGGATACCGGGTTCGGTATCCGCTCTTTTTATACCCTACTCTGCCCTCCGAAATTGCTACTTATCTCCTTTTCACTCGTGCGTTTCGCTGCCTTTTGGGGCTTCATAGGCTAAACTTTTGAATGGTTGCGTTTTACGGACTGCTCGATATCCATACGCAGTGAAGCTATTTCGGGAGCGTGCTTATTCATTTACGACAATAGTGCAAGAATCTGTTTGGCATCGGAGCGTGTGAATCCTTCTGCATGAATTGTCTGGCTGCCTTTGCTCTCAATGACGATGTCACCAAAGAGCAGGTGCATAGAGATATTCACAGAACCGATTCGCTCACGCATGATAACCGATTGATCATAGCCAATGATTTTGCCTTTGTAATAGGTCACTTTGTCGTCATCGATGATCAGTTTGTCTGGGAAAATGGCATTCCCATTGCCGGAAATCCGGCTTGCAACAAATGTATATGTCATAGTGGTATTTGTATTTTTGGTGCAAAGATACAATAAATTTTTGATATATGCAAGTCAATATGGAAAATCAATGATTTTTCGTTAAAGGGTTAAAATGGTCACTACGTGACGTTATATGTATGCGTATGTAGAGAAAATGAGAGATTATTTGCATTTTTTTGCATAAAAACTTGCATATTCGGATTATTTGTAGTATCTTTGCAGTCGAAATGAAATCATATTGAAATCAATTATCATCAAATAGGAGGAATAATTATGGCACAAACAGCAATGACCGTCCGTGTGGACAATAACGTGAAAAGACAGTTTGATGCACTCTGCGAGCAATTCGGTATGAGTGTTAATGCGGCCGTAAATGTGTTTATCAATGCCGTTGTTCGTACGCGTTCTATTCCTTTCACGATTAGTGCAGAAGAGGATCAGACGCGCAAACGCGCACTGGAAGCGTTCTATGCCCCCCATCCGGAAACCCCAGAGTTGACATTGGATGAGATTAACGAAGAGATTCGTAAAGCCCGTCAAGAGCGTCGTGAACGCATGGAACGTGAAAAACAACAAAAAGAGATGGCATAACCATGATTTACGCTGTTATTGACACAAATGTTCTTGTGTCCGCATACATTACGCATAATGTAGAAGCAGCAACCTCAAAAGTTGTTGACTATCTGCTTCACGGAAAAATAACACCAATGTATAATGACGAAATGATGGCTGAGTATGAGGAAGTTCTTTCACGTACACATTTTCATATTAGCCCGTTGAAACGCCAAAATTTATTTGAGTATATCCGCCAAAAAGGCGTAGCTGCAGAGCGTGTGTCAGTTGATACATTGTTCACGGATGAAAGTGACCGTGTTTTCTATGAAGTAACACTTTCAAAAGAAGATTCGTTCCTTGTTACCGGCAACTTAAAGCATTTTCCGATTGATCCACGGGTGGTAACTCCGGCACAAATGCTGCAAATTCTTGGAGAAGAATAACTTTTCTCTACAATACGTCAAAGATCATTTGCCCGTGGTGGGTAAATAAACAAAGCCGGAGGAGCCGGCAACTCCTCCGGCTTTGTAGTATAAAGAATCGCGGGGATTTTTTGTGTCTGCACGTCAATTTTTCCACATTCTGTGATGTAATCCGTCACTTTTGTACGATTTGAGAGTAGATTTGTACGATTTGAGAATGCTTTTTCATAAAAAAGCAGTACCTTTGTGCGTTCATTTGATTAGTAACACGCAAAACTATTAAATTTATGCAAAAGACTTTTCTTCTCTTTCTCGGCTTGGCGCTTATGGCGCTACCGATGAGAGCGCAGGGTGCGGGGCAACCTGTGCAGAAACTGAATGTCCACATGATGGACGGACAAGTAGTCACGTTCTTGTTAGATGATGAACCGGTGACGAAGTTCGAACCGGGACAACTGATCCTGCAGACTTCCGGCGATGCGCCGATCATGTACCTATTGGAGAACGTGCGTAAGTACACGTACGAGGGTCTTCCGGAAGGTATTGATGCTCCTGTCGTAGCGCCGGGTACAATCATGGTACGCCAAGGAAAAGACATGGTCGCTATAGATGGCCTGCCTGACAAGGCGAACGTAGCGATCTATGCGGCGGACGGCAAGCTGCTCATCAGCCGTCAGGCTGTCGGCGGACAAACGACCGTGCTGCCCATGACCGCGTTCCCCGCAGGTAACTATATTATTAACGCAGGCGGTGCCTCCTTCAAATTCGTGAAACAATGAGAAAGCTCATCTTAACCTTTGTACTTGGTACATTGTGCCTTGGTGCCTTCTCTCAAGAGGCATTCTATATCTACCGCAATGACGGCGATTTCAACGGCTTCTTCTATGACGAGGTAGTCGAGATGCGCCAGTCCAAGATTGGTGTGGACTCGGTGGAATACGACCGCTGGGTGACCCAAGAAGTCGTTCTTGCCGATACCATCTATCGTATTCCTCTCGCAGCCATCGACTCCATCGGTTTCCAACAGCCAGAAATACGATTTAACCCGCGTGTTAAGTTTATGGAAAAAGAAGGATTGTGCCCGTACTATCTTGGATGTGGAAATACAGACACAGAGTTTAGATTCCAAAATCTTCCGGCTCATTTAGTGCCGCAAGTGGGCGATGTATTGATAGGTCTACCTACGGACTCTATAGCCGAAGACAAATACTACGATTGGGATTATTTCGGCAGTTTCAGTTGCGTGGTAGAAGAAGTGCGCCCTGGAGAGCCGTGGGAAGGAGAAAATCTCACAATCGTCTATGGTCGTCCTGTGGATAAACCGAGTGATGTATTCGAGCAATATATTACGGTAGAACAAATCGGAGTGGACTCGGTAGGCAAGATTCATCGCCGTGTAGCAGGGTGTACGCCTGACGGATTCCCAAGAAAAATGAAAGCTGCTAGTGGTGATTCCGGAGATATTAAGTGGTTTAATTTTTCCGGAAAGATTACACACGGTTGGACTCCTACCGAGAACTCATCCATCGACCTCTCTGCGGATGTAAGCCTCGTCTTCAAACTCCGTATAGCCTATGAACTTACATGGACTAAGGTATTCGTCAAGCTGACGAAAGATATGAATTTCTCTATTCAACCGTCTATCGGAGTAGCAGCAAATATGGAATGGGTTGGCTCTCCAGGTAAATTCCTTTGGATGCCGGAGTTGTTGGCTCCTGCTCCTTGTCCTATTTTGCGTGTTAACCCTTTGCCTGATGTCTTCTTGAAAGTGTCCGGAAGCATTGAGGGACGATTTAATCTTCCTAAAGTGCAATTAGGCTTCGGAGATGAGCTGATTATTAACAGCAACGCGTGGTTCCCGATATCTTATACGATTCATCCTCTTC
>DFEG01000009.1 GCA_002369075.1 Bacteroidales bacterium UBA3808
AATAAGGAGTTGAGGTACGCCGTCCCGGTGCCTTTATACTGCCCGTTCTCGTCCGTCAGCAGCACGCGCACCAGCTCGCTCACAGCCTCATACAGCGGCGTCTTGGCGTTAATTTTTAATTCGTCATTCGTAATTTTTAATTCTTCATTATTCACCATCCTCCCCGCCACCTCATCGCCGTGCACCAGGTATCGCAGCGCCGCGATGATGAGTTGCACGTCCGCCGAGGCGTCGAGCTGAAAACTGTCCGCCGACACTACCGCCGTCTTCGTCAGCAGCGGAAACTGCTCCTCGTCCAGTTCGGCTTTCATGTCGGTGATGGCGACTGCCTCTGACCGGAACCGCACCAGTACCATCATATCCTCCGCCCTCACGCCTTTCTGCAGCAACTCCTCCATCTGCATAAACATGTCCGCCGCCAGTTCGTCGTCCTTCGCGTTCGGGAACGCCTTGAACCGCACATAACCGCCCCGCTTCTTGTCCGCCTGATAGAAATGCTCCAGATTCTCCGGTTTGTACCCCTCGCCGTATATCCGTTCTACCAGACCGTCATTCTCACTAATGATATTTTTGAAGAGCGCCAGATTGAATTTCACCACCTCTTCGCTGCTGCGGAAATTCCGCGTCAGCGAGGTGAACCGCTCATTGATGCTGTCGTGCATTAATGAGCGGTCTGTCCCTAAGCCCTCCATGATATGCCAGTCGCCGTTGCGCCAGCGGTAGATGGACTGTTTGATGTCCCCCACGATCAGCAGCGTGTTGCCCGCGCCGGCGAGCACGTCGCGCAGCAACTGCTCTATTACGCTCCACTGAAGCCGGCTCGTGTCCTGAAACTCATCGATCAGCACGTGCTTGTAGCGGATGCCTGCTTTCTCCAGAATAAAATCCGCGTCTCCTGTCTTCAGCGCCTTGCTCAGCGTGCTTGCCGTACGGGCTAACAGCGCACTGTTCGCTTCCGCCAAATCACGCAGGATAATAGCCTGCAGCGAAGCCATCAGCTCCTGGTCCCTGCTGAACTTGACTGTCAGAAAGAGCGTGTTGTACGTCTTTGCCAGCTCCTCGGCAATCGCCGTTGCCTGCGCCATCTCCTCCGAACTGCAGAACTTACCCGTCACCCCGCGGAAACGGTCCTTGGCAGACACTTTCTCCGGCTTCTCCACGGACCGCCTCAGCCGCTCGTACGCCGCCTTGGTATAGCGGTTGTAGCCATCAGCCTGCACCTTGCATGTATCCAGGATAGCCTTCAGTTCCTGCACCCGCTCGTCGTTCTGCCACATCTGCTCCACCCTTTTCCTGCGGCGTTGTATCGCCTTGGCGTCAAAGAGGATCTTCCCCTCCGCGTCTAACATCTGCACCGACTCGTTGTACAGCTCTTTGACCATCGCCACCAGACTGCCGCGCACATCCCATTGGCTCTCCTGATCCAACTTGAGCTGCATGTAGTCCTCTAATATCTCCTTGTCCGCTTCCGTCATCTCGGTGCTCAGCAACTCATCTACAGCCGTCCTTATCACATGATCCACATCGAGCTCCGTACTCTGCCCTGCCCCGATGCGCAGCACTCCCGCCAGACCCGAGAGCAGACTCTGCAGAAACGAGTCAATCGTCTGCACCTGCACATTGTCATAGTCTAACAGCATTTTTCGGAAACACTCGCCGGCGCGTGCGCGCAGCACACTCTCCGGCGCACCCGCGTCGCGGACCATGAACGAACGCGCGTACTCCAGGAACGCGCTCTCGCCGCCTTCCGCTATGCCGTGCAGGTAACCGATGATACGCTCGCTCATCTCCGCCGTCGCTTTGTTGGTAAACGTGATGGCGAGGATCGAGCGGTAGTCCTCGCCCGACAACAGCAGCCCCACGTAATACGCCGCCAGCGTGTACGTCTTTCCCGTTCCCGCCGATGCCCGGCATATCGTCACCGGCTTATGTATATCTATCAGTTGCATGCCTCTAAACCTTTGCGACTGCAAAGGTAGTGCTTTTTTTGCATATACGCAAGAGCGAATGCATTTTTTTGGAAAAATTTGAGTCCGAGTTGCCTCTTACTTTACTCTTACTTGCCTCTTGGATTACCCTTACCTGCCTCCAATAAGTGTATACAACGCTAAATTTATTGAAATTATTGAAAAAAACGCCATAATGGGATATAGAATTCACCGCATAAATGACAAAATTCTTCAAAAATTCATTAGAAAAATGACAAAACGCTTGCATAATCCGGAAAAAAGTAGTACCTTTGCAGAGAATTTGAAGAAAAAGGTCTTTTTCTTTTGAATTTTTCCACGAAAATATCTTATTTAAGTTTATGCAATACGATTTACAGAAACTTGAGCGCATGACGCTCGAACAAGTGCGCGAAATTGCGGTAGAAATGGGGCTCAATCCCCGCCGCAGCCAGTCGCAACGCGAAATCAGTTACGCCATTCTGGACGCACAGGCGGACAAACGCGCCGCAGTCGTGCAAGCCAAAGAGGACGCACGCGCGGAAGCAGGGCTGCCGGCTAAACGTGAGCGCAAACGTGGCGTAAAGGCTACTGCCAAGAAAATAGACACCTCCAACCTCAAATCCGAGCACGTAGTGGCTACCGTGGGGACGGAGAAAGAGCAGATGACACAGATGCAGGAGCAACTTGACGCGAACAACCACAAGCCCAACAAAACCGTTCAGGCAGTCAATCCGCTGACGGATGAAGGGATCAAAGTAGAAAAACAACCGGCGAAGGACGAGGCACCTAAAGACGAGGCTCCAAAGACCCGCAAGAAAGCGAAGAAGGAAGGAGATGAGCCCAAAACGGAAGAAAGTCCCAAGGCGGAAGAGAAACCCAAGACACGCAAGAAAACAAAGAAGGAGGAAGAAAAGGTAGAGGAACCGGCACCAAGTCCCAAGGAGCCCCGTACCGAAGAACCGAAAAAAGAGGAACCGGTAGCCGAAGAGCCGAAAAAAGAAACGCCGGCTTATGTTCTGCCGGACTTGGGCGAGAAGGTGCTCGCGATGGGTACACTGGAGTGTGCGCCGGACGGCTACGGATTCCTGCGCTCTGCCGACTACAACTATCTGCCGAGCCCGGACGACGTGTATGTCAGCAAAGACCAGGTGCGCCAATACGGTTTGAAACCGGGCGACACCGTCGAGTGTACCATCCGCGTCAACCCGCAGCCGGACAAGTTCTTCCCCATGGACAAGGTGATCCGCATCAACGGTCTGGAGCCGGAAATGGCGAAGAAGCGCGTGGCGTTCGAGAACCTCACCCCGCTCTTCCCCGATCAGAAATTCAAACTCTGCACGGGGCATAACGACTCGCTCAGTGTGCGCATGATCGACCTCTTCTCCCCCATCGGAAAAGGGCAGCGCGGACTGATCGTAGCGCAGCCAAAAACTGGTAAGACGGTACTGCTCAAGGAGCTGGCGAACGCCATCATCAAGAACAACCCCGAGGTATATATGATTGTCCTGCTCATCGACGAGCGCCCCGAAGAGGTGACCGACATGCAGCGCAGCGTCGATGCCGAGGTCATAGCCTCCACGTTTGACGAACCGGCGGACAACCACGTACGCGTGGCGAACATCGTCCATGAGAAAGCCAAACGGCTCGTAGAGAGCGGTCATGACGTCGTAATCCTGCTCGACTCTATCACCCGTCTGGCACGTGCGTACAACACCGTGGCACCCTCTTCGGGAAAAGTGCTTTCCGGAGGTGTCGAAGCACAGGCGCTGCACAAGCCCAAACGCTTCTTCGGTGCCGCCCGTAACATTGAGAACGGCGGTTCGCTGACTATCATTGCTACCGCGCTGACCGAGACCGGCAGCAAGATGGACGACCTGATCTTCGAGGAGTTCAAGGGAACGGGTAACATGGAGCTCCAGCTCGACCGCAAGTTGGCCAACAAACGCATCTTCCCTGCTGTCGATATACCGGCGTCCAGCACCCGCCGCGACGACCTTCTGTTGCCGGCAGACGTACTGAGCCGCATGTGGCAGATACGTAAGATGCTCAGCGACATGAGCGGTCAGGAAGCGATGGAGAAACTCAAGTCCTATATGGAGCGCACGGAAGACAACGACGAGTTCCTCTTGGCTGTTAACGGCGCACGGTAAATCTTAATAATCGTAAACTTTTCAGGGCTTTTTCACGACCACCTTTGAGTCGAGGTAAAGTCGAGGGCAAGTCGTGGTTAAGTCGGAGGCAAGTCGGGAGCAACAAATCTTAATAATCGTACATTTCCTCATGCAGGTTTTGATCATCAACGGTCCGAACTTGAACCGCTTGGGGCTGCGCAAGCCCGAGATATACGGTTCAAAGACGATGGCACAGATTTTGCTGGAGATCCAGCGAAAATGGCCTGACGTGCATTTTATCTACCGGCAGAGCAACCACGAGGGAGACCTGATTGACTGGATTCAAGAGGCGAAAGGCGAAAGGTTAGAGGCGAAAGGCATTGTCCTCAACGCCGGTGGATACAGCCACACGAGCGTGGCACTACGCGACGCCGTGGAGGAGAGCGAAGTGCCGGTCGTAGAGGTGCACATCAGCGATATACACAGCCGGGAACCCTTCCGCAGAACGAGTCTCCTCACGGACGTGTGCGCACATAGTATAATAGGAAAAGGCACAGACGGCTACCTGCTCGGTGTCGAGTGGTTACTCGACGCGTTAAAGAGTTAAAGAGTTAATAGGGTCACTGACGTGACGTTAAATCGTTTATGAAACGAACAAGTATAATTATTTCGCTCCTGTTGATGGCTGTAAGCACGTACGCTGCGCAGGTTACCGGAAAGGTGGTGGACTTTGGTACAAAGCAGGCCATCGACTATGCGAATGTCAGTGTCGTGAAGCCGTCAGCTGTCAGCAGTCAGCCATCAGAAGAATTGGTGACCGGTACAATCACCGATGCCGCGGGCACGTTCACTCTGGACCTCAAGGACGGTACTTATACCTTGGTCGTTTCATTCATGGGCTACAGCGAGAGCCGCAAAGAGATCACCGTAGCCGGCAAAACGCTCAACGTGGGGCGCATCTCCCTCAAGGAAAACACCCAAGTGTTGCAAGACGTAGAAGTAGTGGGGCAAGGTTCTTCCATGCGCTTTGAGCTGGACAAAAAGGTCTTCACCGTCGATCAGAACATTGCTTCGGCGGGTGCATCCGTGACGGATGTTTTGGAGAATATCCCGTCCGTAGATGTCGATCAGGAGGGTACTATTTCGCTCCGTAACAGCGAGGATGTCGAGATCTGGATCAACGGCAAGCCTGCGGGGCTCAATTCCGACAACCGCGGACAGGTGCTTCAGCAGATGCCTGCCGGAACGATCGAGAAGATCGAGATCATCACCAACCCTTCCGCCAAATACTCGCCGGAAGGAACCTCGGGTATTATCAACCTCGTCATGAAAAAAGACCGCACAGCGGGCTACTACGGATCGGTGCAAGCGGGTATCGACTATTCGTTAGCTGCGCCGTGGAACGTGCCTCCCGGCGCCAACGTGGGCTTTAATATCAACTTCAATGCCGGCCCCGTGGACGGTTACTTCAATGTAGGTTACCGCTACCATATAAGCAACGGCGGAAGCAAGACCGACCGCTACAACCTCTCCGGCACGGGAAGCCAGAAGTTGGACTCGTCGCTGATTGTCAGCCACCTGAACCAGGAGGGCCAACAGACCCACCGCGGCGGAGGGATGTTCGCCCGCGCGGGATTCAATTTCCATGTAGCGGAAGGACACACGATCGGCGTGTCGGGATTCGGCATGGTGAGCGACCCGAAGGTCTTTAAGATGAGTAACACCAACCACCGTCTCTACCAGTTGACCGCCCCGGACGGAACCATGCTGCGTGACTACACGAGGGACCAGAGCGGCAACGGCTCGCACCCAGGCGGTAACGCCACGCTCGACTACACCTTCGAGCAAGACGAGCACAAACTGGTCGTCAGCGGTACGTATAACAACTTCGGCTTCAACCAGTACACCGACTACACCCAGATTGACCACAACCTCGATTTTGACCGGTTTGACACTACGTACCAGGACCAGAATAGCCTGAGCAAGGATCAAAGCATCGAGGTCAAAGCCGACTACGAGTGGAAGCCGACCCAGCAGAGCCGTCTGGAAGCAGGGTACGACTACACCCGTTCGTGGAACAACAGTCTGGCAGACGCGCATACTATCAAGAACGGCACAAGTACCGAGCTGCCCGTCTATTATGCCGATTTCCGCGGGTTGACGCAGAACCACGCGCTCTATATAACCTACGGCAACCGGTTCTGGGACAAACTGTCTATCCAGGTCGGTCTCCGCGGCGAATACTACATGCGTCATCTGGACTCCTACTACAAGGACGCAAGCGGTGCCGTACAGGACTCTTATGCGGCGTTCCCCAACAAGAAGGACACCGCTTATTTCCAGCTCTTCCCGAGTGCTTATATCAGTTATGATTTCGGCAACGGGCATGAGCTGCAACTCAACTACACCAGGCGCGTCAACCGTCCGCGCGGACACCAGATCAACCCGCGCATGGATTTCTCCGACAGCACAAATATCAGTTTTGGTAACGTGGATCTGTTACCCGCCTACTCCAATAACCTGGAGCTCAATTATCTCAAGACCTGGGAGCGGCACACGCTCTCAGCCGGCGTGTTCTGGAAATACCGCGAAGGTGCCGTACAGAACTTCAAGTACATGGACGGGGAGATCATGAAGAACACCTATTTCAATATAGGTACAAGGCAGGAGTTGGGTGTCGAGGTAGTCGCCAAGAACCGGCTTTTCGGCGAGTTGCTGCAACTCACCACCTCCGCCAACTTCTACTGGAACAACATTTCCAAAGTGGACAAGACAATCCTCTACCAGGGCGTGGAGATCCCCGTCAACCTGCCGCAACAGAATATTTTTGCGGGTTCAGTGAAAATCAACGCGCAGTTCCTGTTCACCAAGAACTTCAGCGGCCAACTCTCCGCCAACTACCGCTCGCCTCGTGTAGTGGCGCAAGGAACGACAAGCCACAGTTACTCGATAGATGTCGGTCTGAGGCACACATTCCTCAACAAACAGCTGGCGCTCGCGCTCAACGTGCGCGATATATTGGACAGCCGCGCACGGCGCAACACGACCTGGGGCGACGGCTTCTGGCAGTTCAGCGAGAACCGGTGGCACAGCCGCTCCATCAGTTTCACCGTGACCTATAACTTCGGCAACCAGCAAGGCAAACGCCGTGGCAAAGAGGGCGGAGACCTGAACGGCGGAGGCGGAGACGATTTCGACGACAGCGGCAACAGCAGCAGCGAGTATTAGGATGAAAGATGAAAGATGAAAAGATGATATATAAAAAATTGGTAGGGTTGACAATAGTCCTTTCAATTTTCAGTTTTCAGTTTTCAGTTTGCTACGCCCAACAGGCGCAGAACAGGCCGTACGTGGACGACAAGATCATTCACTTCGGTTTCCAGTTGGGTCTTAACTTTGCGTCTTTCGGCGTGACGGACAGCGAGCTACCCATCGCCGACCCGCTTACGGGTGAAACGGAAATCTACCACGCCCGCGTGAGCAGTATTCTGCCGGGTTTCCACGTAGGTTTTATCACCGATGTGCGTTTAGCCCGTTACCTCAACCTGCGTTTCTGTCCGGGTATGCAGTTCACGAGCCGTACCCTCAGTTACAAGAGCGAGAGCGGCAAACCCGTAGTGGGCACGCCCGGAAAGACGGGACCTAATATCGATGTATTGGCTATGCCTGTTTACCTACCTTTGTATCTCAAGTTCTCCGCAGAGCGTGAGGGTAATTTCCGGCCGTACGTGATTGCCGGTGGCGGTGCATCGTTCAACGTGAGCCGCGACCGGGACAAACCCGTTCTGCTGAACGTGACCGACTATTTCTGCGAGGTAGGGTTCGGCGTGGACCTGTATTTCCGGTGGTTCAAGTTCTGTCCCGAGATCACGTACCGGATCGGTTTTGCCAACCAGCTGAGCCCCTCCGCCGGGCGGATGGAACTCTCGCCACAGGACGCGTTCTACACAGACGCTATCTCGCGACTGACGAACCACTGCGTATGTCTGACCTTTAATTTCGAGTAATGCGTAAGTACCTATTCATATTACTCTGCGCGTGCGCGCTATTCTCCTGCCGTGAGTACCAAGTGAGCGATGATCCGTCGCTGCGTCTCAGGTTCTCGGAGGACACCTTGCGTTTTGACACCGTTTTCACAGAGCAAGGCAGCGCCACGTTGCAGCTAATGGTGTATAACCGCAACGCCTCTGCCATACTGATTGACCGTGTATGGGTGGAGGACGGCAAAGCTTTCCGCGTGAATGTGGACGGCGAGGCGGATCTCGCCCGGCTCCATGAGCTGACTATCTACGGCGGGGACAGCATGGTTGTCTTCGTGCGCATCCGTCCGGAGGCGATGAACAGCAACAGCCCCGTTCTCGTTTCGGACAAGATACATTTCCATCTGGCAACCGGTCACGCCCAGTCAGTCGTTCTGGAGGCATACGGCCAGGACGCCACGCGTATCGGCAGACGCGGTTGCCAACGCACGGAGATAGCAG
Source organism: Bacteroidales bacterium UBA3808 (assembly GCA_002369075.1). Taxonomy (GTDB): domain Bacteria; phylum Bacteroidota; class Bacteroidia; order Bacteroidales; family Paludibacteraceae; genus Colicola. Next base: position 8,542 of record DFEG01000009.1, read on the forward strand.
GAGACTACAGGTTCACTGCAGAGAAGCCATATATCGTCTTCGACACGCTCATCGTAGGCGGAGACCTGACCATTGACGCCGGAGCACGGATATACATGCACCAGGGCGCTAACCTCTATGTGCTTGGCGGGCTCACAGCCCTCGGGACGAAGGAGCAACCGGTTCTCATCCGAGGTGACAGACTGGACAATCTGTTTGACTCGGTGCCGTACCTGTATGCAGGCGGTTCGTGGGGCGGTATTTATCTGCAGAGCGAGGCTCCGCGCAACTACCGTCTTAGTTACACGGATATACTCTCCGGTACGGTCGGTCTGGCGTGTACGAGCACCTGTACCGGCACGCTGCCTGCCCTCCGGATGGACGGTTGCCGGATACACAACCACAACCTCTACGGGCTCGTACTGAGCCACGTGGACGCTCTTGTGACCAATACGGAGATCAGCAACTGCGCCTCCTACTGCGTCTATTGCGACGGGGGAGAGCATAAGTTCATACACTCCACGGTCGCCTCTTATTTCGGCTATACGAACATCCGTATCCAGTCCGCCGCCAAAGAGGACGCCGCAGCGGTGTATATCAATAATCTGAGCAAGACCGGGCCGCAGACCGTGACCTCGTTCTACAACTCCGTCGTGACGGGTTATACCGCCAACCAGGTTGTCGTAGCCACTCCGTTCGACCAATACTACCCGGGCGTGTTCAAGGGTAATTACCTCAAGACCGACACGCTCCGGATGCCGCATGCAGAGAAGAATGTCTATTACGAAAAGACGGCAGATACCACCGCCGTCTTTGTCAAGGATTTCTACAAGTACAAGGAATATATCTATTATGATTTCCGTCCGGACTCTCTCTCTCCGCTGCGCGGTATAGGCGATTCGGTTGCAGCGCTGCCCTACCCGACTGACCGGAACGGCGTCCCGCGTGCCGGGATTAAGCCGGACGCAGGGTGTTATCAATATCTTCCCTGATCTGGGTTTTCAGTTCTTCGAGAGACTCAAAATGCTTCTCCTCGCGTAGAAAGCGCATGAAGCGTATTTCGAGTTGCGCCCCGTAGAGGTCTTCGCCTTTGTAGGCGGGGATGTGGACCTCTATCAGTCCGTTTGCGTCTATGTTGGCAAAAGCGGCGGCATCGTCGTTGAGAGGCGTATTGACACGTACTACATAGACGCCGCTCTTGGGGGTTATTTTCTCTGGTGTGACAGGCCGGATATTCGCTGTAGGGAAACCGATGGTGTGCCCGACACCCTTGCCGTGCACCACTTCGCCGAGGATAGCATAAGGACGGCCGAGGAGTTCGTTCGCCAGTACAATATTCCCTTCCTCCAACGCCGTGCGAATCTCAGTAGAAGAAACGTGCCACTCGCTGTCTATATATTCTCCGGCGGTCAATACCTCCATGCCACACTGCGCTCCGGCGCGCCGGTAGTCCTGCAGGTGCTTCAACCGGTCGGAACCGAAACGGTGGTCGTATCCCATGAGCAGAGCCGTGACTCCATAGCGGTCGCGCAGATAGGTCATAAACTCAGCAGCAGTAAGTGATTGGAAGTCCGCAAATGGCAACATGATTACCTCGCCAAAACGACTTAATAGGATTTCCCGCTCTTCAACAGAGGTCAAGAGCTGCGGTATATAATCGGATTGTAGCACGGCTCTGGGATGCTCGCGGAAAGTGACAATCAGCGGCTCCAAACCACGATCATCAGCGGCTTTGTGCAACTGTTCAAAGAGATACCTGTGCCCCTTATGGACGCCATCGAAAAAACCGATAGTAGCTATCTTTCCCACCTTTTACTCCTCCGCGTAGTAACCTTTCTGAATACCGAACTGCAGTTCGGCGTCCTGAATCAGCTGTATCTGCACTCCGGTGATAGTGCGTTTATCCTCTTTGGCGGCAGCGAGCACGTAGTTCAATTGTTCCGTCTCATCTACCTCTCCGTCGAGGTATTCCATTTCCCCCGTCTCCTCATCGACACGCACGAGCCCCTGTTCCTCCAGGTAATCGTCCATTGCATCAAGAACAAACAAAATATCATCGGCTGTCAAGGCACCGCGGTCTTCCGCAGGAATGGCACCGTAGATAAAATCTACTAATTCTCGCTCTTCAGGCTCCAAGAGAGCCATCTCAATTGTGTTATTTTCCATATATTCTCAAAAAAACGATGCAAAGATACGAAAATATTTGCACATGTGCAAAAAATGTTGTAATTTTGTAGCAAAAATTAAGAGATTTATGAGTGAATTTTGGAAACGAACGCTGAGCGGTGCCGTTTATGTGGGGGTAGTAGTAGGGAGTATAGTCTATAATGAGATTATCTTTTTAGCTCTCTCCATTACGCTTGCCTTTTTAGCGTTGCGCGAATACAACAGTCTGACCCATCCGCGTTGCACGATGGATTTTTGGAGTGAGATGAGCGCCGTGCTATGCGTTTTTCCGCTGGTGACCGTATGGTTCTACGGGCATTTTAACCCTTGGACACTGCTCACGCTGCTCCTGCCGCTCGGCGTATTAATCGCTGAGTTATGGGACAAGAACGGTAATCCGATTATCCAATGGGGACATTTCCTCGTGGGGCAGATGATGATTGTGCTGCCTTTCGCATTAATGAACGTCCTTTGTCATATAGACCGATACCTGCTGTTAGCAGTCTTTGTGCTGATCTGGGTGAACGACTCGGGCGCCTACTGTGTGGGTATGCTGAGTTCCAAACTCCCGGGCGGCAACCATAAAATGTTCCCCAGGGTGAGTCCGAAAAAGAGTTGGGAGGGTCTCATCGGCGGCATAGTCTTTACCATCGGGACGGCGTTCATACTGAACCATTTCGGATGGTTTGACGCGATTGCCAAGGAGGGTTATGAGTTGCTGATTGCCTGCGGTTTCGGGTTGATTGTCAGCGGTTTCGGGACATTAGGAGATCTTATGGAAAGCCTTTTCAAGCGGACGGTAGGCGTGAAGGACAGCGGTAAGTTCCTGCCGGGTCACGGCGGTGTGCTGGACCGTTTTGATTCCATAATATTGGCTGCACCGGTTATCTTGATATACGTAACAATGCTGATCTTGTGTTAAAAGCGCTGGTGAACATATTATCCCTGCTGCCTCTGAGAGTACATTATTTCTTTGCGGATTGGCTGATCTACCCGTTAATGTATTATGTTGTTCGGTACAGACGGGAGACAGTGGATAAGAACCTGCGTCTTGCCTTCCCCGAGAAGAGCGATGCCGAGCGGCGGGAGATTGCCCGCGGGTTCTACCATCAGTTCTGCAACACCATCGTGGAAGCCGTTTATGGCTACCGTATGACGGACGGGGAGATGAGAGAGCGCGTGGTGTTCGAGGGGATGGAAGAGGTAAACAGGCTGGTGGACGAAGCCGGCGGAGGAATCTTCATGCTGGCTCATTTCGGCAACTGGGAGTGGATGGCGTCTATCCAGCAATGGGTTTCTCCGGGGGTGACGGAAATGAACATATACCGCAAGCTCAAGAGTCCGACGATGGACAAACTCATGCTCGCGATTCGCGCCAAGCGTGGAGGTGTATGTGTGGAGAAACAGCGTGTGTTACGGGAAATGGTGCGGTACCGTGCGGAGAAGAAACCCGTGACAGTAGGGTTGCTCAGCGACCAGAAGCCCCGTCCGGAAGTGACGCGCAGGCGGGTACCTTTCCTGAACCGTGAGACGGGTTTCCTGGACGGAGGAGAGGTGTTAGGCAAGAAATTCGGCTATCCCGTTTTCTACCTTTATATCACACGCGAGAAACGAGGTTACTACCGCGTGGTAATGAAGACGCTTGCCGCAAGCCCGAAAGAGACCGTTGAAGGCGCGATCACCGCCTCCTACGCCCGGATACTGGAGCAAAACATCCGGGAACAGCCGGCACTTTGGTTGTGGACGCACAACAGGTGGAAATTTGAGAGTTGAGAGTTGAAGTGTAGCGTAATCATATTGAACTGGAACGGAGCGGAGATGTTACGCCGTTACCTGCCGTCGGTGCTCGTCCATACAAGTGACGAGAGCTGCGAGGTGATCGTAGCGGACAACGGCTCGACGGACAACAGCATGGAGGTCATGAGGCAGGAGTTTCCGTCTGTCAAGACCATTGTGCTGGACAAGAACTACGGGTTCGCCGAGGGCTATAACCGCGCGATTGACCAAGTAGAGAGCAAGTATACCGTACTGCTGAACTCGGATGTAGAAGTGACAGCGCATTGGCTGACTCCCCTACTCGCTTATCTCGATGCACACCCGGAAGCGGCGGCAGTGCAGCCCAAGATCCGGAGCGACCGTAAAAGGGAGTATTTCGAGCACGCCGGTGCCGCCGGCGGTTATCTCGACCCGTTAGGTTATCCCTACTGCCGCGGCAGACGGTTCGGACGGGTGGAGAAAGATCACGGGCAGTACGACAATATCGCGGCCATCGACTGGACCACGGGTGCCTGCATGTGCGTGCGGACGAGCGTGTATAAGGCTTGCGGAGGGCTGGACGCCGCTTTCTTCGCCCACATGGAGGAGATTGACCTCTGTTGGCGGATGCGTAACAAGGGTTGGCAACTCGCCTGCGTGCCGCAGAGCATGGTCTTCCACCTCGGCGGAGGAGCACTGAGTTACGACAACCCGCGCAAGACCTACCTCAATTTCCGCAACAACCTGCTGATGATCTACAAGAACAGACCCTTCCCGTGGGGCGTATTAGCAATCAGATGGATACTTGATTATGCCGCGGCGCTCATGTTCCTTACCATCGGCAAACCGGGCTCTGCGAAAGCAATCTGCGAGGCGCGGAGAGATTACAAACAAATGAGAAAGAATTACAAGTAATATGGGATTTTTCAGTTTTTTCAGCAAAGAGAAGAAAGAGACCCTCGACAAGGGTCTGGAGAAGAGCAAAGAGTCGGTTCTGTCCAAGATCGGCCGCGCTATCGCCGGCAAATCGACCATCGACGACGATGTCCTGGACAACCTGGAGGAAGCGCTGATCACCTCTGATGTCGGTGTGGAGACCACGCTGCGTATCATTGAGCGGGTGCAAGACCGTGTCAAACGCGACAAGTATATCGGTACGGAAGAACTGAACCGGCTGCTGGTGGATGAGATTTCCTCCCTGCTACAAGAGAACAACGTATCCGACATGCCGGATTTCGAGGCGCCGCTTCCTGCCAAGCCTTACGTAATCATGGTAGTAGGCGTGAACGGCGTGGGCAAGACCACTACCATCGGCAAACTTGCCCACCTGTACAAAGCGGCGGGCAAGAAAGTGTATCTCGGTGCCGCCGATACGTTCCGTGCCGCCGCCGTGGAGCAACTGTGCATCTGGGGCGAGCGCGTAGGCGTGCCGGTCATCAAGCAGCAACAGGGCTCCGATCCTGCGTCGGTAGCCTACGACACATTGCAGTCCGCGAAAGCGAATGACGCGGACATCGTACTGATCGACACCGCCGGACGGCTCCATAACAAAATCAACCTCATGAACGAGCTGACCAAGATCAAGAACGTAATGCAGAAAGTGGTACCCGACGCGCCGCACGATATCATGCTGGTACTGGACGGTTCAACGGGTCAGAACGCCTTTGAGCAGGCACGCCGGTTCACCGCAGCCACACAGGTCACCTCACTCGCCATCACCAAACTGGACGGCACCGCCAAAGGCGGCGTAGTGATCGGCATCTCCGACCAGTTCAAGATCCCCGTGCGGTACATTGGGCTCGGCGAACAGATGACCGACCTGCAGGTATTCAACCGCGTGGAGTTCGTCCGCTCTCTTTTAGGAAACTTAAAATAAACAACTTAAACTAATCCAATATTATGGAAAAGTACCGTATCGAATCCGACCTGTTGGGTGAACTGCAGGTCCCAGCCGAAGCATACTACGGCGTACAGACGCAACGTGGTATCAACAATTACCAGGTATCGAACCTCAAGATGTCCGATTTCCCTGAGTATATCATCGCCATGGCATATATCAAGCTTGCCGCCGTGGAGGCGAACCACGAGTTAGGCGTCATCAACGATGATATCTACGAAGCCATCTCGCAGGCATGCCACGAGATCATCGACGGCAAGATGCACGACCAGTTCCCGACCGACATGGTCCAGGGCGGCGCCGGCACGACCGTGAACATGAACGCCAACGAGGTGATCGCCAACCGTGCCCTGGAGATCATGGGTCACAACCGCGGCGAATACCAGTACTGCTCTCCGAACGACCATGTCAACTGCGCGCAATCGACCAACGACGCCTATCCCTCTGCGTTCCGTTATGCGTTCATCCGCATGAACAAGGGGCTGGTATCGGAACTGCAGCTGCTCATCGAGTCGCTCCGCAAGAAAGGCGACGAATACAATAACTCCATCAAGATGGGCCGTACCCAGCTTCAAGACGCCGTCCCCATGACGAGCGGGCAGGAGTTCCATGCTTTTGCCAACAACCTGGAGGAAGAAATCGCCAATTTGGACAGGAACGTCAGGTTGCTCTACGAGATCAACATGGGCGGCACAGCCATCGGTACGGGTCTGAACGCCCGTGCGGGCTACGCGCGGTTATGCATCAAGAAGATGTGCGAACTGACCGGCGAACCGTTCGTTCTGGCGAGTGACCTGGTGGAAGCGACCCCCGACACCGGTGCGTATGTCAGCTACTCCGCCGCTCTCAAGCGTTTGGCAGTCAAACTGAGCAAGACCTGCAACGACCTTCGTCTCATGGCTTCCGGTCCGCGTTGCGGTCTGCATGAGATCAACCTTCCGCCCATGGCTCCGGGAAGCTCAATCATGCCGGGTAAGGTGAACCCCGTTATCCCCGAGGTAACCAACCAGGTATGTTTCAAAGTCATCGGCAACGACACGGCTGTGACCTTCGCCGCCGAGGCAGGGCAGCTCCAGCTCAATGTCATGGAACCGATCATCACCGAGTGCATTTTTGAGTCCGTCACATGGCTACGCAACGTAATGAAGATTCTCCGCAAGAAATGTATCGACGGTATCACCATCAACAGCGAACACAACGCGGCAACCGTCAGACATTCCATCGGCATCGTTACTGCGCTGAACCCCGTTATCGGTTACAAGGCTTCGACGAAGATTGCCAAAGAGGCGTTAGAAACGGGCAAGAGTGTGTACGACCTTGTGTTAGAGCACAAGATACTGAGCAAGGAGCAGTTGGACCAGCTCCTCGATCCGGAGAACATGCTTGCCGCCCACTAAACGACAAGCGAGCGCATAAAAAAGGTGACCTCATGTCCGTGAGGCCACCTTTCTTTTGGTCATTAGCGGCGATGGCTACCTCCGCCACCACCGGAAGAGAACCCTCCTCCACTGCTGCGTACACTGCCTCCACCGGAGGAGAAACTGCTACGGCTTCCGCCATAACTGCCTCCGCTGTAGGAACTGCTTGAGCGTGAACTGCCGTAGGAGCTGCTTGAGCGTGAACTGCCGTAGGAACTGCTTGAGCGTGAACTGCCGTAGGAGCTGCTTGAGCGTGAGCTGCCGTAGGAACTGCTTGAACGCGAACTGCTGTAGGAACTGCTTGAGCGTGAGCTGCCGTAGGAACTGCTACCGTTGCCGCGGGAAGCAGTGTATGCGGAACTGCCCACTGCGCTCGTTGAGCGACGTGACGAACCGGTGGACCCGGCAACCGATGAAGCAGATGCGGCAGAGCGGGTTGTGACTGCCGTCGAGCGTGTTGAACCGGCGGCTGTCCTGGTCGAAGCGGTTGCGCTTGCGCTACGGGCGGAACCGGCGTCCGCTGCGGAGCGACCGGCAGTGCGCGTGGTGCTGCCGAACGTGTTACGCGCCGATGCGGCGGTACGCTGACTTGCCATCTGTTGCCCTGCGCCTCCCACGGCTCCACGCCCGGAACCTGCCGCTACGGTGCGCGCACTGCGTACGCTGCTGGTACTGCGGATCTCGCGGGCATTGGTCAATCCGGCATTACGGCTACGGAACGAACGCTCGGGGTTAGCCACCGCGTACTCTCTTCGCGACACACCCCGGCTTAACTCATAATAGCCGGTATAGACCACGTGAGCGTGGTGGAACGTGCAGCAACAGTGGTAATGATGGAACGCATAGCAGTGATGCCAGTACCAGTCGTGCGACCAGCAAGCGTGGCTATACCACCATCCGGGCCAATATCCCCAATACCAAGGGCTGTTCCATGCATACCATCCGTCGCACCAGAACCAGTCGTAGATCACAGGCCGATAGACATACACAGGCTCGATCACGTAATTCGTGCCATAGACATACTCGTCACCGACAATCTGCACTTTGACCTCGTCCTTCGCATCTTTCTCCACGTAGATGGAGGCAACATCCTGGAATATATCCTTCGCGAGGATAGCCTGCAATACAACAAGCCGCTTGTTGCCCTCCCCCGTCTCTACCACGCGCAGGTAATCGACTTGCCCGTCACCGTTGAGATCCAGATTACAGAACGCGCTGTCCGGGTTGTTGAGCATCGTCTCGAACTCCTCCAGGTTCTTAGCCTCTGCGAACAGTTTAGCTACCACCTTCAGATCGAGTCCTTCCGAGATGTCCGTACTCTTGGCGGAAACCGTTACTGTCTCGTCCGCCCATAACACTGTGCTCACGAGCATCAGCGTCATCAGAAGTGTAGTTAATTTTTTCATAATTGTGTTAATTTAAAGGGTTCCCGAAATGTCGATACTACGATATACCGACATTCCGATATTCTCATTATTCAAATTCCGTGCCAAACGGCTACACGAGTTTGAGATCGTGGTGCATTTTTTCCTTCTTGGTACGCATATACCGCTCGTTCCAACGGTTAGGCGCAATCTCAATGGGAATGTTCTCCACTATCTCTATGCCGTACCCCTCCAGTCCTACGCGTTTCACGGGGTTGTTGGTCATGAGCCTCAGCTTGCAGGCCCCCATTTCCCGGAGAATCTGCGCGCCAACGCCGTAGTCCCGCTCGTCCGGACGGAACCCCAGATGGATATTCGCCTCCACAGTGTCGTCACCCTGCTCCTGAAGTTTGTAGGCACGGATCTTGTTCATGAGTCCAATACCACGTCCCTCCTGGTTCATATAGACGATCAGGCCCTTGCCTTCTTTCTCGATCATCTGCATGGCTCTGTTCAACTGCTCTCCGCACTCGCACCGCTGCGAACCGAAGATGTCCCCCGTCATGCAACTGGAGTGTACGCGGCAAAGCACCGGTTCGTCAGGCTCCCATTCTCCTTTCGCCAGGACTACGTGCTCCAGCCCCGTGGTGAGGTCACGGAACGGAGTGAGCATGAACTCCCCGTTCCGGGTAGGCAGGAATACCGTTTCACCTTTTTCCACCAGTGCCGTTGTAACGGCGGGTACCGGTTTCTCCCGTTCCAGACGGTACGCAATCAGATCCTTGATAGTGATGATCTTGAGTCCGAACTCATGCGCCACCTCTTGCAACTGCGGCATACGCGCCATGGTTCCGTCGGCATTCATGATCTCTATCAATGCAGCCGCAGGGTGCAAGCCTGCCAGCCGAGCCAGATCGACTCCCGCCTCCGTGTGTCCGGCGCGCTGGAGCACACCTCCCGCCTTGGCATAAAGCGGATTAATATGCCCGGGACGGCCAAAGGTCTCCGGTTTCGACGCGGGGTCTGCCAAGGCGCGGATAGTAGCTGCTCGGTCCGCTGCCGAGACACCGGTAGTACAGCCCTCCAACTTATCCACCGTTACGGTGAACGGCGTGCCGAGCATGGAAGTGTTGTTCGCCACCTGGTGCATAAGATCCAGTTCGGCGCAACGCTGCTCGGTGATCGGACAACATAACACGCCGCGTCCGTGCTGCAGCATAAAATTCACTTTCCCGGGCGTGATCTTCTCTGCGGCAATAATGAAATCGCCTTCGTTCTCACGATCCTCGTCGTCCACTACAATGACGAACTTACCGTTTCGGAAGTCGTCCAATGCTTCTTCTATTGTATTGATTTTCATAATTTCTAACTCTATAAAAGAATCTCTTTGCCTTGATTGTCCATGTTTCAGGGTTGAAAAGCGGCGAGTCGGTAGCCGCCTTGTAGGTCAGGAAAATCCCTACCGGCAGCAGAACAAACGAGCTGAGCCACATTCCCGCCCAACAGGGCCATAATGCCTCGCGCGCCATTTTGTACCCCGTGTTATCAATGATATAATAGATGATAAACAGTATGACGGATATCACTACCGGTGCCCCCAACCCACCCTTGCGGATAATGGTACCGAGCGGCGCTCCGATGAAAAAGAACACCAGACACGCGAACGCCAAAGTGAACTTCCTGTAGAGCTCTATCTCGTGCTTGCGTATATACCGGTCTGCGTCCTCCAGCATGATTGCGTTATAGTCGATCTGGTCCCGGTAGTTCTGCGCCCGCTCCCTCGCCATCACAAGAATATGGGTGTATTGGTTAGGCGAGACCGTTCTCCAGAGAGAATCCAGCGAATAAGTCTGCTTCTCGTCCGCAGTAAGTTCCGTCGGCACGATTACGTTCCGCGTGTTCTCCCGGCTGAAAAAACGCTCCTCCAGCAACTGATTGCTTTGTTCCGCACAACGCTCCCTTGAGACATCTTTCACCGAATCGATCGACTGCAGCAGTTGGGTTACATTCTTGCTCACATGCTGATCCTCGAGAATGGACTCGTCGTAGCGGTTGAAGTCCGTTGCAAAATCAATGACTATCCGCTTATGGGCAAATGTCTCGCGGCGGTAAGGTATATTCTTGGTCGTACCGGTTGCCCGCTGTTGCTTCCTGTTCAGGTTCTCAAACGACTCCCCGTTGATCAGATCAAGTATCAGGAAGCGCTTGTCCGCCGAAGCCGTGAGCCGCCCTGTGTCCGCAACCATGACCGTCGCGTTCTCGAATCCCTCCGTGTAGTCGTAGATCATGATGTTCAACAGCGAGTTTTTGTCCTTGTTCCGCACATAAATATGGTAGCCGCTTATCTCGTCGTAGAACTCGCCTACAGGGATCTGCAACTCCGGACTCTTCTGGCGTAAGGAGAAGATGAGCGCCCACAGTTTCATCTGCGATTTGGGCAGCACGCTGTTGCTAAAAAAAAACGCCCCTACACTCAAGAACGCCACCGCAACAGCCAACGGTCTCAATATACGGAAGAGGGAAATCCCCGCCGCCTTCATGGCAGTCAGTTCCAGTTTCTCAGCCAGATTGCCGAACGAGATCAGCGAACTGAGGAGTATAGCCAACGGCAATGCCAAAGGCACAACCGACGCCGTGGCATAGACGAAAAACTCCGCCAACACGTTCAGCCCTATTCCTTTTCCCACCAAATCGTTCACGTGCATCCACATGAACTGCATCAACAAGATAAAGATCGCTATAAAGAAAGTAGCCAGAAACAGCCCCAGAAAATTCCGAAGCAGATAAATGTCTATTTTCTTTATTATTTTCAATTAACCTATTAAGTTTTCCTTCACAAACGTCAGCGGCAGGAGGTCGGCAGCGGACTCAAAGACATATGTCTCCTCCTCACCGTAGAGGAGAACCTCCATCTTAGCGCCGTAGCGGTGTTCGCTCTCGAGCATCACTTGTCTGCATCCTCCGCAAGGCGCACCGGGTTCCTTGGTGAAATGTCCGCCCGTGAAACAGGCGATTGCCAATTTCTTCACCGGCACCTCGGGATACTGCGCCCCGGCGGCAAACAAAGCGGTCCGCTCTGCGCACAGGCCGCTCGGGTAAGCGGCATTCTCCTGGTTACACCCACGGATGATTTCACCGTTCTCCAACAGCAACCCCGCTCCTACGTGGAAATGGCTATAGGGACAATAACTACGTTCCACCTGCTCCTTCGCAACCGTGAGCACGGCGCGCTGTTCGTCCGTCAGTTCGTCCCATTTATAGGCACGCATCTTTGCTGTCAAATTGTACTCTTTCATACTATTGATTTGGTTAATTTATGCGTATTAATACAAATTAGTGTGCAAAGATACTATATTTTTCGGACATACGCAAGTTTTTAATAATTTTTATTAAAAAAAGTGCCTTTTACTTGCGCACCTCAAAAAATAGTATTACCTTTGCACTCGCAAAGGTTTGAACAGCAATGACTATAGTTATTTTTGGAAATGCGATGAAGCCGGACACCCTGACAGAGGTGAGGCATATATTGCAGTTTACGACAGAAAAAGGTATTCATGTGCTACTCTCCCAGGAGTTGCGGCAGGAGTTAGACCTGCGTGAGTACCCCAGTTTCCCTGAGAATTGGGACGGCGAGCAACAGCCCGAGAACGTATATGGAGAGCCAATTGATTTTGCGCTGTCCGTAGGCGGTGACGGTACGTTTCTGACCAGTGCGGCTGCCATCGGTAACAAGAATATCCCCATCTTGGGTGTCAACTGCGGTCACTTGGGCTTTTTGGCGGAGGTGCAGACCCAGAATGTAGATGAGATTTTGCAGCAACTGGTAGCCGGCGAATACACTATAGAGCGGCGGCACTTGCTCTCGCTCACGATCATCGACAAAGAGGGTAACAAACGCGACGATTTAGTGATGGCTCCCAACGCGCTCAACGAGATTGCCATTCTCAAACAAGGTTTGACCAACATGCTGACTATAGAGACGAAAGTCAACGGCGAGTTGCTACACACCTACCACTCGGACGGTCTGATTATCGCGACGCCGACTGGCAGTACCGCCTACAACCTCTCTACCGGCGGACCGTTGGTAGTGCCGCAGAGCCGCGGGATCATCCTCACGCCCATCGCGCCGCACAGCCTGACGGTACGGCCGATTGTGATGCCGGACGACTGGCAGTTTGACATCCGCGTCAACAGCCGCTACGATGCGTACATGGTCTCTGTCGATGGCCGCAGCCAGAGTCTGAGCACGGACATGAGCCTCCATATCGAGCGTGCACCATACACGGTAAAGGTGGTACAATTAGGTGACAACAGTTTCTTGAAGAGTTTACGGACAAAACTGAATTGGGGCATATGATATTAAACTATATAGTGTGGGATGTAGACCCGATACTGATTCATTTCGGTGACGGAGGAATCCGATGGTACGGTCTGTTATGGGCAATCGGTCTGTATATCTGCTGGGCAGTAAACGAGCGGATGTACAAGCGGGAGAATTGCCCTGCCGAGTGGGCGGACCAACTCTTTTTCTGGATGGCGGCAGGTGTGATCATCGGTGCGCGGTTAGGGCATTGCTGGTTCTATGAGTGGCACCAATACGGCCAGCCGTGGCACCTGTTCGGCTGGGAGTTCACGTACCGCAATCCGTATATAGAGAACCCGCTCCGGCTTCTCAAAATATGGGAGGGCGGGCTCAGCAGTCATGGCGGCGCAATAGGTCTGATCACGGCGGCTGTTCTGCTCAACAAATACAAGTTCAGCCGGTACCCGCAGTTCGGCACTTCGTGGCTCTGGATCCTCGACCGGCTCTGCGTAGGCGTTTGCTTCACGGCGATGCTGATCCGTCTGGGCAACCTGTTCAACAGTGAGATATACGGCGGTCCGACCGATCTGCCGTGGGGTTTTGTCTTCGTCCGTGACGGTCAGACCGTTCCATGCCACCCTACTCAGATTTATGAGATTCTGTATTGTTTTGTTGCGCTACTCGTCACATGGCCAATGTACTGGTACACGGATGCAAGGCGGCGAGAGGGACTGTTGTTAGGCGTGTTCTTCGAGATTGTTTTTGTCTCCCGTTTCCTACTGGAGTTCATCAAGAACGACCAGGAGGCTTTCGAGGCAGGACACCTGCTCAACATGGGTCAACTGCTCAGTATCCCGTTCATCGCATTAGGTCTATATCTTATCATTCGCGCGTATAGAAGACCTCTATCGCCGGTAGTGGACAAGCAGCCGGAGAGTCTCGAGGAGAAATACAGGGAGCCCGAGAACGCTAAAACCAAGAAGAAATGAACAAACAGGACTTACGAATCATCTATTTAGGTACGCCGGAGTTTGCCGCGGAGAGCCTCAAGGCGCTGGTAGAAGGCGGATATAATGTAGTCGCCGTGGTGACCATGCCGGACAAACCGGCAGGACGAGGCCACCAGTTGCAGTACTCGGACGTAAAGAAATATGCCTTGGAGGCAGGTCTGCCGGTCTTACAGCCGGAGAGACTGAAAGACGAAGGGTTCTTAGAGGAACTGCGTTCCTACCATGCGGATCTGCAGATAGTCGTAGCTTTCCGCATGTTGCCGGAGGCTGTTTGGGCGATGCCGCGACTGGGCACGTTCAATCTCCACGCCTCCTTGCTGCCCCAATACCGCGGTGCAGCGCCGATCAACCGGGCGGTCATGAACGGCGACAAAGAGACCGGAGCGACCACCTTCATGTTAAAGCACGAGATAGACACCGGTAACATGATTCTCCAAGAGCGCATTCCGATCGGCGAGGACGAAAACGTAGGTTCGGTACACGACCGGCTCATGGCTTTAGGTGCGACCATGGTCACCCGCACGGTGGACCTCATCATCGATTGCGAGAACAAAGGCATCGCCCTGCCGACCACCCCCCAGCCCGAGTTGGCGGAATTACGTCCGGCACCCAAGATATTCAAAGAGGATTGCGAAATTCACTTCTCCGGGATGACCGCCGCAGAAGTGCATAATTTCGTACGCGGTCTCAGTCCCTACCCTGCTGCATGGGCAAACCTCACCATACACGGACAGCGTTTTGAGAACGTGAAGGTGTACAAAGTCGGAATATCAGAATATCGAAATATCGATGTATCGAAGAATGAACTTATTGTGCCCTGCAAAGAAGGTGCCGTGAGCATCTTGGAACTCCAGGTTCCCGGCAAGAAACGCATGGATATCAAATCCTTTTTAAACGGATTACACGGATGATTGATTATTTAGGACTCATTGACAAATATTATGCTTCGCAGCCGGAGTTAAGACACGTGCTTGTCACGCATAGCCGGCAGGTAGCCGACCGTGCTTTGCAGATTGTGGATGCCCACCCCCAGTGGACGGAGCAAGGATTAGTAGACCGCGTGTTTGTAGAGGAAGCGGCTATGCTGCACGATATAGGGATCATCTACTGCTCGGCGCCGAAGATCTACTGCAACGGACCGCACAAATACATCGAGCACGGCTATTTAGGTGCTGAGTTGTTGCGTTCCGAGGGACTTCCCAAACACGCATTGGTAGCCGAGCGGCACACCGGCACCGGCATTACCATCGAGCAGATAGAGCGCGAAGAGCTGCCCATTCCCGAACAGGACTATTGCCCGCAAAGTATTGAGGAGAAAGTGATATGCTATGCCGACAAGTTCTATTCCAAAAGCCACCTCGGTGAAGAGGTGCCCTTGAATAAGATCAAATACAACATCTGGAAATACGGTCACGAGGGCTACATGCGCTGGCAAGCGCTGGAGGCCTTGTGTAAGTAAATCGAGCTTGCGAGAAATACTTAAAGGGCTATTTACGATGGCTTGAGCTGGACGCCTTATGCAAATAGACTGAGTTTGTGTCAGAACCTGAAACCGATACCGGCTTTCAAGATTGTTTCCATTCCCGCGTTGGCCTCCAACATGCCAAACACATGCTCGCCACCAACCGCCAGACCGAGAACCGTGATGTTCAGAGCCGGAATGACGGCAAATGATACGGGATGCGTATTCCCCTTGCTGTCCGAATAGCCGCTATTGTAACGGTCAACGCGCACGTACGCCCCTACACCCAAATCTATTCCCGAATACATTTGAAAATACTTCAGGTTCAGGTAGGTAAACTGCACGCTTCCCATCATTGCCGCCAGATGGACAAACGAAGAGCCTTTAACGGCACTTGTTGAGGCATCTGTCATGGAGAATGTTGTACCTTCCCAACTCATCTTGAACCCCGAGCGGAGCCACCAGAAGTTCTGGTGGTGGTACTGGAGTCCATACCCGCCGTAGTAGCGGATGTCCTTGGCGCCATTGGTCGAAAGAGCCGGCACCCATGACAATGTGGATGCGCCGAGCCAGAAAAGGCTCATGTAACCGGCAGTGAAGGTGAGAGAACTGCGATTAGAGTCCCAACCGTCTCTGGGAGCACGGGAGCTATCGCCCGCCTGCATATGTGTCACAGCCATCACCGTGGCAAGCACAATCGTTAACAATCGTTTCATTGTATATTGGTTTTAATAGATTACCTGAATTTGTGGTTAAATCCGATGGAGATCAGTTCGCGGAACTGTATCCGCGGTTTGGTTTCTCCGTCCTTAATGACCGAAGTATCGTACCGCGGGTGTAGCATCACACGGGCGGAAATCCAGCGGTTGATAATGAAGTCGCAGTTCACCTCCAAGTCCAACTCCACGTGACGGTAGTTGGTGTACATATAAAACCTGGTCTCCAACTGCACTTCACGCACGGGTTTCCATAGATACTCCACGCGCACGGACGAACCGATATTATGCTGTGTCTGCTCTCCTGCTTCAAGTCCATAATCCGTGCTCTTCACCCTTGCCGTATCTGCAATATGAATCACCTTATACGAGAAGGGCGAAACGGACAGAGAAAGCCCTTTCACAGGCTTATAGTCCACGCCCGCCGCAAAGTTGAACCGGAAAGGCGAGAACGGCGCCGATTTGAGTTCCCTGGAGTTGGATTTATAGGTAGGGAAAAGACGCGTCTCAATCTCTGCGGAGACGGATGTAAAGAGCGTCGGGATGATCCGCAGGTTGGCTTTGGAGTAAATACGGAAGAGGTCATCCGTCGTGTTCATCTTATGCAGACTGTCGGCGGAGACGGTGGAACCGCCTATTCGCCATTCGCCGAAGTTCTCCCATGTGAACCGGTCAGTGATATAACTGGCCTGCCCTTTGGCGATACCCAATGCCGCGAAGGAGGACGAGCCGCCCTGGTACCAGTTGTCGGTCACGTAGTTCTGGGTGATTTGCGCCATGAGTGTCGCCTCGCGCCGCCAAGGTGACTTCATCGCCCTGATGGCTTCCAACACATCGTTGCGATCCTCCACCTCGTCTTTCACCCATGATTTCTCGATGGAGATATCCGGCACTTTCTCAATTGATTGTACCGTCAGTTCGGCGTTAGCCAGCCTGAGCGAATCAATCTCTGCTTTCTCGCGTTGGAGCGAGTCGAGCCGCATTAAGTCCGCGAGGGTCAGCGTATCGGTGGTGTCGTTGGCATGGATTGCCAGACTCTGCCGGGACACGAGGTCGAGCAACACCTCGTCCATCTCGACCGTCCGTTGCTGGTCGGCGAGTTTGAAGGTGTCGATATATAATTGTTGCGCCGTCAAATTCATGGCGGCGCATACAAATAACAGTATAGTCAATAACTTCCTCACTATAAGCCTTTTGTCTTTGAGCAAAGCGGTCTTTTGTCTTTGAGCGGCGAAGCCGCGGTCTATCATATTCCGGCTGCGCCGGCACGCCCGTGGCACTGTTTGTATTTCTTGCCGCTTCCGCAGGGACAAGGATCGTTCGGCCGCGGTTTCTTATCCACATGAATCGGCTCTGGACGGGCGTTCTCACGGGTGTCGCGTCCTGCGGCAGCCGCAGCACCGGAAGCCTGAGCCGCCTGCTGCACTGCATCTTTCTGGGTGCGGTAACGACTGTAGTCCATGCGGCGTTGCTGCTGTGCCTGCTGTACGTGGTCCGGTTCGGTCACATGAATCTGTCCGCGGAGCAGGATAGAGATAGCACGGCGGTTGAGGTTGTCCAGCATCGCCTTGAAGATATTGAACGACTCGAGTTTGTAGATCAACAGCGGGTCTTTCTGCTCGTACGAAGCGTTCTGGACGCTCTGCTTGAGGTCGTCCAACTGACGGAGGTGCTCTTTCCACTCATCATCAATGACGTAGAGCAACATTCGTTTCTCAAACTCTTTCACCACTTCCTTGCAGTGGCTCTCCGCCGCCGCTTTGAGGTTGACGGCAATATTATAGACCTTCTTGCCGTCGGTCAGCGGCATGAGGATATTCTCGTACATCTGTCCTTTCGTCTCATAGATATACTGGATCTGCGGATCGGCCATCTGCGTCAGTTTGTCCATACGGCGTTTGAAGCTCTCCAGAGCCGCCTCAGCCAGTTGCTCGCTCAGCTCGGCGCGACGGCCGCGGTTGAACGCTTCTTCGTCAAAAGGCAACTCGATGGCGAAGACCTGCATTACCTCGAATTTGAGCCCTTCGTAGTCATTCGCCGACTTGGCGTCATTGAGGATATTCTCCGCCGTCTCGTAGATCATGTTCGTGATGTCCACGCCGATGCGCTCTCCCATGAGAGCATGGCGGCGTTTGGCGTAAATGAGGTTACGCTGCTGGTTCATCACGTCGTCGTATTCGATGAGGCGCTTACGGATACCGAAGTTGTTTTCCTCCACTTTCTTCTGCGCCCGCTCGATGGAGTTGGAGATCATCTTATGCTCGATCATCTCGCCTTCCTCGAATCCCATCTTGTCCATCACGGACGCGATTCGCTCGGAGCCGAACATACGCATCAGGTCGTCCTCCAGCGATACGTAGAACACGGAGCTACCCGGGTCGCCCTGACGTCCGGCACGACCGCGGAGCTGTCTGTCCACGCGGCGGGACTCGTGACGCTCGGTACCGATGATCGCCAGACCGCCGGCAGCTTTCACCTCGTCCGTCAGCTTGATATCGGTACCACGGCCTGCCATGTTCGTGGCGATGGTCACGACGCCCGTACGACCTGCCTCGGCGACAATCTGCGCCTCTTGCTGGTGCAGCTTGGCGTTGAGCACATTATGCTTGATCTTACGGAGCGTCAGCATGCGGCTCAGGAGCTCGGATATCTCGACGGATGTCGTACCCACCAATACCGGACGACCCTGGTTCACCATGTTTACGATCTCGTCTATCACGGCGTTGTATTTCTCACGCTTGGTACGATAGATGCGGTCGTTCATGTCGATGCGGGCGATCGGTTTGTTGGTCGGAATAACCACTACGTCCAGTTTGTAGATGTTCCAGAACTCGCCTGCCTCGGTCTCCGCGGTACCGGTCATACCGGAGAGCTTGTTGTACATACGGAAGTAGTTCTGGAGCGTGATGGTCGCAAAGGTCTGGGTTGCGCCCTCCACCTTCACGTTCTCCTTCGCCTCCACCGCCTGGTGCAGCCCGTCCGACCAGCGGCGGCCCTCCATGATACGTCCCGTCTGCTCATCGACGATCTTCACTTCGCCGCCGTCAATGATGTAATCGACGTCTTTCTCGAACAGCGTATAGGCTTTGAGCAGCTGGTGTACGGTGTGTACGCGCTCGGACTTGATGCTATAGTTGGTCAGAATATCGTCTTTGCGTTGCTGAACTTCATTAGCCTCTAACCCTTCGCCTTTAGCCTTCTCCTCCAGCTCCGCCATCTCGCTTCCGACGTCCGGAAGGACAAAGAAGTTCGGGTCGTCGGTCGAACCGGTCAGGGCGTCTATACCTTTGTCGGTCAGCTCGATGGACTTGTTCTTCTCGTCAATCACGAAATAGAGTTCGTCGGTGGCGATGTGCATGTTCTTCTCGTTCTCCTGAAGGTAGAACTCCTCGGTCTTCTGCAACCGCACTTTGACGCCCGGCTCGGAGAGGTATTTGATGAGGGCTTTCGATTTCGGCATACCCTTGAACGAACGGAAGAGCGCCAACTCGCCGGCTTCTTTCTCTTTCTCGTCTGCCGAACCCATTTTCGCTTTCGCCTCTGCCAAAAGTTTGGTCGTCAAGGTCGTCTGCTGACGGACGAGGTTCGCCACGCGGTCCTTGTATTCATCGAACATCTGATCCTCGCCGCGCGGCACCGGACCGGAGATGATGAGCGGTGTACGGGCGTCGTCAATCAGGACGGAGTCCACCTCATCGACAATCGCGAAGTTATGTCCGCGCTGCACGAGGTCCAGCGGCGAGATAGCCATGTTGTCACGCAGGTAGTCAAAACCGAACTCATTGTTCGTACCGAACGTAATATCACAGGCATACGCCTTACGGCGCTCGTCGGAGTTGGGTTTGTGCTTGTCGATACAATCGACCGTCAGACCGAGGAACATGTATATCGGGCCGTTCCACTCGCTATCACGTTTGGCGAGGTAGTCGTTCACAGTCACCACGTGCACACCTTCATGCGTCAGGGCGTTCAGATAGACCGGCAGCGTAGCCACAAGGGTCTTACCCTCACCGGTAGCCATCTCGGCAATCGATCCGCGCTGCTCCTTGTCGTTCTTCACGGCTCCGTGGAGCACCACGCCGCCGAACAACTGCACATCGTAGTGCACCATGTTCCATGTGATCTCGTTGCCGCCCGCCATCCAGTGGTTGTGATAGACGGCTTTGTCGCCCTCTATCTCGATGAAATCAAACCGCGGGTCAGCCGCTAAGTTGCGGTCCAGCTCCGTTGCCGTCACCTCGATGCGCTCGTTCTCCGTGAACCGGCGGGCGGTCGATTTGACGATGGCGAACGCCTCCGGAAGCATCTCCGTCAGCTTCACCTCGTAGATATCCTTGATCTCCTTCTCGAGTTTGTCCACCTCGTTGTAGATCTTCTCGCGTTTCTCGATCGGCGTGCCCTCAATAGAGGCTTTGAGCTCCGCAATACGGGCTTTCTGGTCCGCCACGGCAGCCTGCAGCTCGTCCATCAACGCCTGCGAGCGGCCACGCAGTTCATCGTGGCTCAGCCGGTCGATACTCTCATACGCCTCCTTCACTTTGTCCACATACGGCTGTATGGCGCGCATGTCTTTCTGCGCCTTGTTGCCGAATAGTTTGGTAATAATCTCAATAAAATTCATATCTCGTTATTCTATTTTTCATCTTTCATTTTTCATCTTTCATTTTTATTCCTCGCGCGTCATGCAGAATGCGCACAAAA
This sequence comes from Bacteroidales bacterium UBA3808, assembly GCA_002369075.1. GTDB lineage: Bacteria > Bacteroidota > Bacteroidia > Bacteroidales > Paludibacteraceae > Colicola. The sequence goes on from DFEG01000009.1 coordinate 29,313, forward strand.
TTCGTGCAAAGATACAACTTTTTTCTGACATATGCAAATATTTGTGAACTTTTCCTGTTTTCTCTGCCATTTTGGCAGATTTATTTGCATAATTCATTGTTTTTTGCGTGCATTTACAGACAACAAGTAGCGCATTTCCGAACGGCTAATTCAGGCAAAAAGTGTATATATACTATGTATATATACAGTAAAAGCACTCAATGTGCAGTTTTAGGGATTCATCCTATGGTGATCCTATGGTGATTGTATGGTGATCTTATGGTTTGGTCTCGGTATTGACCCTATATCACCTCTGTTTCACATAGATATAGCGTTCTTCGCAGGGGTCGAAAAGCATGAGGCGTATCAGGGTGTCGGAGATGAGCGTGCACTGACCGGGTTCATAGTCGTTAAGCGTGTCTGCATAAAGAATCCTGCCGCCGGAATCCACGATAGCGAGGTTATGCAGAAGAACCAGCCCACCCTGACGGAGCGTGTCGGCACAGAGGTAATAAGGCGTATTAGCAATAGGTTCGGAGCCCTGCCAGGCTGCGAAAGGAGAGTCCTGCGCAGGATAAGAGACAGGCCTGGAGCAGGAGGAATGGAACAATGCAAAATGAAAGATGAAAAATAGTAGTATATAAATAATAGTCCTGTTCATAGCCATGTTCTATAGATACCGAGTGCAAAGATACGATAAATAATTGAAAATTGAAAATTGAAAATTGAAAATTATAAAAAAAGCACACTTTTTTGTAAAAAACACGTGCGCGCTTGCGTATGTCATTTTTTTTTTGTACCTTTGTAGCCGATTTAGATTGCACGAATATGTGCATAGTCATAGAAGACCTATTAAAAGTATGAAAAATATAGCTTTTATCATAAACCCCGTATCGGGAAGCAAAGAGACACAGAACGCAAAGCGCAAGCTGCCCAAACTGATCATGCAGACGCTGGACGGCGAGCAGTGGATGCCTAATATCGCGTTCACGGAGTACGCCGGTCACGCGGTAGAGATGGCGCGACAGTACGCCCGGATGGGTTTTGACGCAGTGGTAGCCGTCGGCGGTGACGGGACGGTGAACGAGGTGGTTAGAGGAATAGTCGAAAGTCAAAAGTCGAAAGTCGAAAGCCGAACCGCCTTGGGTATCATCCCGATGGGCAGCGGAAACGGTTTTGCACGCCATTTGGGCATCTCCATCCGTCCGCAAAAAGCGATTGAGATGATCAACCACTCGGAGCCGATCTCGGTGGATTACGGTCTGGCGAACGGCAGGCTCTTCGTAAGCACCTGTGGCACGGGTTTTGATGCACTGATAGCGGATCATTTTGCGGGCAGCAACAAACGCGGATTCAGCACGTATCTGCAGAACATCATCAAAGACGCGTTCTCCTACCAGCCGCAGACGTACCACATTGTGGGCGATGGTCTGGACGTGACGCACAAGGCGTTCCTTATCACATTCGCCAACGCCAACCAGTGGGGCTACGAGGCGCTCATTGCGCCGAAAGCAAGTATCCAGGACGGTAAGATGGATATCATGCTGATGTCGAGCCATGCGCTGTTAGGCAGCGCGAGTCTGGCACTCCGTCTGTTCGCCGGCAGCATTGACGACAGCCATTTCATGGACACGCTGCGTGCGAAAGAAGTGACGCTCTTCCGCGAGGAGGCGGCTCCCTTCCACCTGGACGGCGATCCCGTGGAGATGGACAAAGACATACATATCCGAATTGTAGAGGACGGTCTGAGAGTGCTTGCAGAAAAAAGGTTCTAAAGCCCCACCCGACCTCCCCATAAGGGGAGGAGACAGGAAACAAAAAAACAAAAATCATGGTTTTAAAGATTATCAACAAGAGCGCAAATCCGCTGCCGAGATACGAGAGTGCGCAGGCGGCAGGAATGGATATCCGTTGTAATATTGCGGAGGCGGTCACCCTGCAGCCCATGGAGCGGAGACTCATCCCCACGGGGCTGTTTATCGAGTTACCCGCAGGCTACGAGGCGCAGATCCGTCCGCGCAGCGGGCTGGCGCTCAAACGCGGGCTGACCGTACTGAACACGCCGGGCACGATCGATGCCGACTACCGCGGCGAGGTGGGAGTGATTCTGATCAATCTTTCGGGCGAGGCACAAACCATCGAACCCCGAGAGCGGATATGCCAGATGGTGATCGCCAAGCACGAGACACCGGAGATAGTGGAAGTGGAGGAGCTGAGCGACACCGAACGCGGCGCCGGAGGATTCGGACACAGCGGGAGGAAATAACCCAAATGAAGATAAAAATAATCCACATATTATTGTTAACTGCGTTCCTTTCTCTCCCCCTGTATGGGGGAGTTGGAGGGGGCTTGTGTGCTCAGCCGCTGACGCCGGAGCAGGAGCAGCAGTTCTCGTACTACTGGTACGCTGCGCGGAACGCCATTGACAATGAGCGCTACGCGGAGGCATATGCCCTGCTTCAGTTCTGCCACGAGCTCAAACCCAACGACGCTCAAACCCTGTATTACTTAGGTATCATGTACCAGGGAATGGGCAAAAAAGAAGAGACCATAGCCGCGTATGAGCAGGCCTACCGCGCACAGGAGAAAGGAGCACGGAGCGAAGATCTGTTAGAGCGGTTGTTACAGGTCTATCTGGCTACCGGGCAATGGAAACCCGCACTGAAGATACAGGACGAGATCGATACACAGAGAGGTTATGACGCCTATAGCGCGATCACCCGTTACCGCATCTACGCCTTAGCGGCACAGCCGAAAAAAGCCATCAAAGAGATTGACCGGTACCTCAAGACCGACCCGGACAACCTGCGGTTCCTGCTTTTCAGACTGGAGCTCATGGAGCAGACGGGTGCCAAGCCCAAAGAGCTGATCGGCATGTACAAGAAGATTCTGACGATGGACCCGTACAACCTCATGGTACTCAATAACTACGCCTATTACCTCGCCACCCACGGCGGCGATCTGAACGAAGCGGAGAAATTGAGCGCTACCACCATCCGCGAAGACGCCGACAACCCCGTTTATCTCGACACCTACGGGTGGATTCTGCACCTGAAGGGCAAGAACGACCTGGCGCTGTTCTATCTCTACCGCGCGCTGAACAACTGTCGCGACGACCATACGAAAACAGAGATCGAAAAACACATTGAGAGAGTGAAAAATGAAAAATAAACTATATATACTGTTTATATGCGTAGTGCTGCTCAGCGGATGCGGGGCGAAGAAGACAGCCGTCAGCGGGGGCGGACCTGAGTCAGCAGCCAGCAGTCAGCAAGAGCCGGCTTGGCACACCTGTCTGATACAGGGCGCGCAGGCGAAAGTGAGCAACAACCACACGCAGTTGTCTGCCGCCATTACCATGCAGACGGTACGCGACTCGATGATCGTAGTGAGCGTCATGCCGCTATTCGGCATGGAGATGATGCGGCTGGAAGTGACTCCGACCGAGATCACCGGTATCAACAAGATGCAGGGGCAATACGCCAAGACCACGTTCGCGGAACTGAACCGCAAACTGACCCCCACCCTCAACTGGGACATCTTCCAGCAGGTGTGTACCGGCGAGTTACCCACCGGCTCCGACAAAGCAAGGCTCATGTACCAGTTCGGGGACGACACCATCGAGCTGGTGATCCACTACAGCCCGCGGCGGTTGGACGTACCCGTGCGCGTGGAGGCACTACGGACAGACAGATACACCAAGATAGACGTAAGCAAATGGCTGTAGGGAATTGATAAATACTGTATTGATGAATGATGGAAGTGAGAAGTCTTAGATACATAGTATATTGTCTGGCCGTTGCGGTGTGCTGTAACACTGCGTCTGCGGAAACGGTGAAGGACCTGCAGAAGAAACAGCGGCAGTTGCAGGAGGAGATCGAGCAGACCAACAAAATGCTCAAGCAGACCAAACGTGACGAGAGTGCCACGATGAACAAACTGCAGCTGCTGAACCGGAATATAAAGAACCAGAAGATCCTCATCCGCACACTGGACAACGAGATCACGGCGCTCAACCGTGAGATGAACCAGCTCTCCAGTACCCGTGATTCATTGCAGGTCGTGCTGGAGGACCATAAGACCGAGTACGCCAAGATGGTCCGTCAGAGCCATTATGCGCAGTTGCAGCAGTCACCGCTGCTGTTCCTGCTGTCAAGTGACAGTTTCCAGCAGTTGGTACGCCGGGCGAGGTACTTGCAGGAGTTTGCGCGTTTCAGGCAGGAACAGGTGCGGCGGATTGAGAACACGCAGGCGGAGATAGACACGCAGAACGAACTGCTGCAAGCCAACAAGACCGACAAACAGAACGCCCTGAGCACCCGCAAGCGCGAGCAGGAGAACCTCAAACGCGACGAGCGGAAACAGCAGAACATGCTGACCCAGCTCAAGTCCAAAGAGAAGAACCTGAGCAAGCAAATCCAGCAGAAGCAGAAGAAAGTGAACGAACTGAATAAAAAGATCGACGACATCGTCCGCAAGCAGGCGGAGAAGTCGTCCAAGACCTCGCTGACCAAGGAACAGCAGCTCATCGCCGGCGGATTCGAGGCGAACAAAGGACGGTTGCCGTGGCCTGTGGAGAAAGGCATGATCAGCGGGCATTACGGCAGGCAGCAACACCCCGTCTATAGCCAGGTGACCATCGACAACAAGGGTATTTACCTGCAGACCGTAGCCGGCGCCAAAGCCCGGAGCGTGTATAAAGGCGAGGTAACAAGCTGTTTCATGGTGGGTGGCACATACGCCGTTATTATCCAGCACGGTAACTACCGTACCGTCTATTCAAACCTCTCCAAACTCTCCGTCAAACAGGGTGACAAAGTCGAGACCAAACAGGCCATCGGAACCATCTTCACCGACCCCGATCAGGATCAGAAGACCGAACTCTATTTCCAGATATATCAAGACAGAAACATTCTAAATCCCGAATTATGGATAGCACAATAAAGACATTTACCATTTTAGCATGTACCATTTTGGCATTTGCCCTAAGCAGTTGCAAGAAGAACGACTGGGTGGAATGGAAAGTGCAGAACGACATGTGGCTGGAGGCGAACAAAACGAAACCCGGTGTTCAGGTGTCCTCTACCGGCCTGCAATACAAGATCATCGCCGACCCGCTGAAAGACACCGGCGAGGCACGGCCTAACAGCACCAGTACCATCATCTGCGACTACACCCTACGGCTGATAAACGGCTACGTGGTAGAGCAGACCAACAACGCGACGCTCAACCTTGCCACCACTATTCCCGGTTTCCGCGAGGGCTGCCATAAGATCCATAACAGTGGCGATATAGAGATTTACGTGCCGGCTAAGTTGGGCTATGACTACAACGCCTTTGCCACCAACGACATGAGCAAGGCGGAGGGATCGGGAACCGAAGGCACCACCGGTTATATACCGCCTTTCTCCACCCTCATTTTTACCATTCATATCGGAGGCATCACCGGAGATTGATGGAATGATGGATTGATGAAAGTTATTCGTAACATAGTATTCTTTATACTGCCCCTTGTACTGAGCGCGTGCGAGGGGACGACCTTCATGTCCTCCGTGCCGGCGTATCCGGTACGCGTGGTGATTGACACGCGGGCGGTGTTCGTGGACTTCACGCCGGAGAACTTCAATACCTACATTACCGTGAACAGAGAAGGCTATTTTGAGAACGGGAAATTCATGCTGCCTACCTCCGCAATGGACACCTACGGCTACGGAGGCGTGGTGGTTTATGTGAGCCTCAACGGCTATGTGGCGTTCGATTTAGGGTGCCCTGTGTGCGCAGGTAAAGGCAAACGCAGCCCCTGTATGATGGACGGCATGTACGCGCGGTGCCCCGAATGTGGCGAGGAGTACGAACTCGGCAGCGGCTACGCTCTCCCTAAGAACGGCATCAGCAAAGAAGCCCTGCGCAAACTGACTATTGTTAACTCCAACGGCAAACTGACCGTGACTCAAGGACGATGATTAGCGAGAAAGAACTGATATCCATCGGCGTCCTCAAACGGACTCATTACAAGGACCTGCCGGAGTTTGTGTTCGTCCGCAGGGATGGTCTTTTCGTGCCGTTCAGGAGTGAGAATATATCCGAGCTGATGGGTGAAGAGGCATTCGTATTGCGGTCTGGCATGCAGAACGAAGAGGACGGGCTGATGACTTGGCAGGACCTCATGGGTTATACCGTGGAGGACGATGAAGCCGGAACCATCGGCAAGATAGCCGGGGTCGATGAGAGCACCATCAACACCCTCGCCACTCTGGAGGACGGACGACTCATGCCGCTCCACGAGGATTTTATCATAGAGATTGACGAAGAGGCGCAAGTCCTCCGCGTACATTTACCTTTTACTTTATGAGCGAGAGCAAGACCCCCAAACTGACGACCGCGGAGATGGGACGCATGAGCGTGGACCAATACCGCGAGGCGGACAAACTGCCGCTGGTGGTGGTGTTGGATAATGTCCGCAGCCAACACAACGTGGGGGCGGTATTCCGTACGGCGGATGCCATGCGGATAGAGCGGGTGGTGCTCTGCGGTATCTGTTGCTGTCCCCCCAACCAGGAACTGCACAAGACCGCCCTCGGCGCCGAAGAATCCGTGGAATGGCAGTACTACAAAGAGACGCAGGACGCCGTCCGCGCGCTGCAGGCAGAGGGTTATACCGTCTATGCCGTAGAGCAGGCGCATAACTCCATGACACTCGAAGAAGCCGCAGAGCAAATAGTCGAAAGTCAAAAGTCGAAAGTCGAACGCAAAATCGCCGTTGTTCTCGGTCATGAGGTTTTCGGCGTACAACAGGAAGTAATAGATATCTGTCAAGGATGCATAGAGATACCCCAATACGGAACGAAGCACTCGATGAACGTGTCGGTAACGGCAGGCATTGTGATGTACCGCTTAGCCTCCTCGCTCCGGCTCGCGACAAAGAAGTAGCCAAGGCGGCAGTGCAGGCGGGAGCGGATGCTATCTATATAGGTCCGCCGGCTTTCGGTGCGCGCCAGGCAGCGGGCAACAGTCTTCAGGATCTGGAGGAGGTGGTTCGCTATGCCCATTCTTACGGAGTGCAGGTGCTGGTGACGCTTAATACCCTGCTCCGCGACGATGAGTACCCGCAAGCGGTTGCGCTCGCGCACGCGCTATATAAAATAGGTGTCGATGCACTGATTATTCAAGACCTGCACTTGCTGGATTTTGATTTGCCCCCCATCCGTCTGCACGCTTCCACCCAGTGCGACAACCGCACGCCCGAGCATGTGGCGCACCTGCGCGACTTGGGTTTCAAGCGCGTTGTCTTAGCCCGTGAGCTGTCTATTGACGAGATCCGTGCCATCCATGAGGCGGTGCCGGATATCGAACTCGAAGCGTTTGTACACGGCGCGCTGTGCGTCAGCTATTCGGGGCGGTGCTATATATCCGAAGTGCTCGCCGGACGGAGTGCCAACAGAGGCGCGTGTGCGCAGTTCTGCAGAATGGCGTACGACCTGCTGGACGGTTCCATGGACGAAGTGCTTGACGACCACGGCGAACCCATACACCAGCGATACCTGCTGTCCTTGCAGGACTTGGACAGGAGTGCGTATCTCTCGGAACTCATTGACGCCGGCGTGACGACCTTCAAGATCGAGGGGCGGCTCAAGGACGCCGACTACGTAACGAACATCACCGCCTATTACCGGGATGCTTTAGACCGCTACGCTCAAAGACAAAAGACCGCTGCGCTCAAAGACGAAAGACCTGTTTATAACCGTACCTTTGTACCGGACCCGGCAAAGACTTTCCACCGTGGCGGGACGGATTATTTCCTGCATGGGCGTACCCGTCCCATGGCAAATTGGGAGACTCCTAAATCGACAGGAGAATATATCGGCGAAGTGTTAGAGGCACGCGGCAACACCCTGCGCGTGCGGCTCAAGGAAGGTGTGACGCTCCATAATGGCGACGGACTGACCATCGGCAGCGAGGGCTGTAATGTTAACGGAGTGGATGGAAACATTATTCTCGTGAATAAAAGGTTTGCCCTTTCAGGGGAAAACCTACGGAAAGGGGCTTCCCCTCTCTATCGAAATCTCGATGTGGAGTTCACAAAGAGTTTGAAGAGCGAGCGCCGGATACCCGTGGATATTCTGTTCCGCGAGACGGAAGAGGGTTTTGATTTGAAATACTATCTGCCGAATGGCAAAATGGTACATAGTAAATGTATCAATGGTAAATGTTTTGAGCCCGCCAGGAATGCGCAGAAAGCACTGGACACCATCCGCACGCAGTTAGCCAAACTGGGCGACACGCCTTATGTCGCACGCAACGTGCAGATTGAGTCCAAGCCTTATTTTATACCAATTAGTGTACTGAACGAATGGAGACGAGAGACTACCCTCTGATGACCTGCCGATACTGCATCCTCTTTGAATTGGGGCATTGCCGCAAGACGAATCCTTATCCGAAAGACAAGGAGCCGCGTTACCTGCGTCTGAGGACGGGCAAAGTGCTCGCACTCCATTTCGATTGCAAGAACTGCCAAATGACAGTGGATGAAAAGTAAAGTAAACAGAAAAATTAGAACCAATGGATAAAATACGTAATTTTTGCATTATTGCGCACATTGACCACGGCAAATCGACCCTCGCCGACCGAATGTTGGAAATCACCCAGACTGTCGATGTACGGCAGATGGAGAACCAGGTGCTGGACGACATGGATCTGGAGAAAGAGCGCGGTATCACCATCAAATCGCACGCTATTCAGATGGATTACAAGGGTTATACCCTCAACCTGATTGATACTCCGGGGCACGTGGACTTCAGTTACGAGGTCTCGCGGTCCATTGCGGCGTGCGAGGGCGCTGTGCTCGTCGTTGACGCTACGCAGGGCGTGCAGGCGCAGACGATTTCAAACCTCTATATGGCGATTGAGCATGACCTCGAAATCATCCCTGTGCTCAACAAATGCGACATGGACAACGCCATGCCGGAGCGCGTAGAAGACGAGATCGTGGATTTGTTGGGCTGCAAGCGCGAGGAGATTTTGCGCTGCTCCGCCAAGACCGGCGAAGGTGTGCCGGAGATTCTGGATGCTATCGTAGAGCGCATCCCGGCGCCGAAAGGCGACCCGAAAGCACCGCTCCAATGCCTCGTCTTCGACTCCGTTTTCAACTCCTTCCGCGGTATCATCGCCTATTTCAAGGTGGTAAACGGCACCATGCACACGGGCGACCAGGTACGCTTCGTCAACACCGGCAAGGAGTACGACGCGGACGAGATAGGTATTCTCAAACTCGACATGTCCCCGCGCAAGGAGATATCCGCAGGCAACGTGGGATATATCATCTCCGGTATCAAGACATCGACCGAAGTCAAAGTGGGCGACACCATCACCCATGTAGCGCGCCCCTGCGACAAAGCCATTGACGGTTTCGAGGAAGCCAAACCGATGGTCTTCGCCGGTGTCTATCCCATTGAGTCAGAAGACTACGAAGACCTGCGCGCGTCCCTTGAGAAACTGCAACTCAACGATGCGTCTCTGACCTTCCAACCCGAAAGTTCCATGGCGCTCGGCTTCGGCTTCCGCTGCGGGTTCCTCGGACTGCTGCACATGGAGATTATCCAGGAGCGGCTCGACCGCGAGTTTGACATGGATGTCATCACCACCGTGCCGAACGTATCGTACAACGTCTATACCAAGGACGGCGGCATGATCGAGGTACACAACCCTGCCGGCATGCCCGACCTCACGGAGATAGACCGCATTGAGGAGCCCTATATCCGCGCATCGGTCATCACCACGGCGGATTATATAGGTCCGATCATGACGCTGTGCCTCGGCAAACGCGGAGAACTGGTCAAACAGGAATATATCTCCGGCAACCGAATGGAGTTGCTCTTCGACATGCCGCTGGGCGAGATCGTCATTGATTTCTACGACAAACTCAAATCTATCTCCAAGGGCTATGCGTCCTTCGACTGGCACATGAACGGTTTCCGCCCTTCCAACCTCGTCAAACTGGATATCCTCCTCAACGGCGAACAGGTCGATGCGCTCTCTACCCTCACCCACCGCGACAACGCCGTCGATTTCGGACGCCGCATGTGCGAGAAACTCAAAGAGCTGCTGCCCCGTCAGCAGTTCGACATCGCTATTCAGGCGGCTATCGGCGCCAAGATCATCGCCCGTGAGACCGTCAAGCAGGTACGCAAGGATGTCCTTGCCAAGTGTTACGGCGGTGACGTGAGCCGTAAACGCAAACTCCTGGAGAAACAGAAACGAGGCAAGAAGCGCATGAAACAGATCGGCAACGTCGAAGTCCCCCAGAAAGCCTTCCTCGCCGTCCTCAAACTGGATTAAAACCCACTAAATCTGCATCACAAGTGCAGATTTTTTTGTGTCCATGCCCTTTACTCCCTACTATTGGGCTGGATTTATTATGTTGGACAGAGCGATTTTGTGCAATAAATTCACCGTACTGCATAAAAAAGTATATTTTTTGTGCAATAAACTTGCATAATTGAATAAAAAGTAGTACATTTGCGGCGAAGTTTGCTTTAAGAATGGTTGCAATTGCAACTAAATTTGAACCAAATAGTGACATATGTAGGTGTAATTCCTTTTTTACTTGAAAAGGTGATATAAAAATCCTCCCCCGCGGTTACTTTTCGCAAATGGATGACATGAATAGATGAACGATCACAACGGCGTTTCCTCCTTTGCATCCGCCAAGTTTGGCGGATAGGAAACGCCTCTCACCCCTTCGTCTATTGCGTCGGGATTTAATCCCGACATCGGCTCTGCCGCGTGTTTTGTTTATTGTCCCGCATGGTATGTGGGTTTGTTGTTCGTCTGCTGCGCTATGCGTCAGCATCGCGTCTATGTCTATTGCGCGGGATGTCATCCCGCAACAGATTCTTGGTAGTTGTGCCGACTGTCAGTCGGCCTCTTTGTCCTTTGCGCCCGCTTCAGATGCGGGCCTCCCCTCCCCATCCTCCACTTTGCTTTCCGGATGAGTATAGCGGTCTGGATTTCCGGATTTTCCAGCAATCACCTTTCCTAAAATCTGCCTATTCCTGCCTAAATTTGCATAAAGAGGCATATTTCTCCTCCAAAACTTGCATATTCCAGAAAAAAGCTGTACCTTTGCAGACCATTAGAAAAATACACTATGCCGGTAACGAAACAAAAACTCATACGACACTACGCATTAGACCGATGTTTGAGAAATCAGACACGGCGGTACTATATTGAGGATTTGTTGATGGAATGCAAAGCATTGGAAGCAAATTCGTCAGTCGCAACTGACGAATCACAATCGACAATTATGATTGTCGAATTACAAAACGTTAAAAATCAGATAGATATATCGCAACATCGCTATTCAATAATGCCATCTTTCAAAACAATCCAGACGGGTTTGGAAAATTGAAAAATAGGCAAAAATACACGATTTATATATACAGAGTTTCGGAGACGAGGCTCTGTTTTTTTGTGCCTGCTTTTCTGCCCGTAGATGTATCAAAATATGCAAAAATCAAAAATACTTTCCTATATACTTGCGTATTTCAAAAAAAAGTTGTAAATTTGCAAGCCTTGCAAATGAAAAAAGTCTTGCATATGTCAAAAAAATGTAGTACTTTTGCAACCGAAATCGAAATAACCGATATAAAAAGCACAAATGTCCCTGATTGACAAAATATCAAAACTCTTTGGCAAAGGAAATAAAAAAGCCATTTCTGCAGCTCCGATAACGGCTGTAGAAGAGGAACCTGTGCGTACGCAAGAGAAACTACAACCCCTATATACCTTTTATACTATAGGACCGGATTACATCACATGGCGTTACCCTATAGATACGACTCCATTAAAAGAATTTACTGATTTCTTGGGGTTAATTGATGCCACTCCATACAAGGCTAATGCGGAATTCTGGAATGCCATTAAAGATTATGATAATATGGCGTTGCAGAAATGCGATGAAGATTTATTGGAGAGTTTTAAAAGCGATTTAAGAAATCTTGCAAAAAATCACAAATTATATGGCGCATACACCTTATTAGGTTCACTCGCGGACACATCACAAGATCTATATGATTATTTCTTTTTAGCCGCTCGTCGAGGAATCAAAGAAGGCATGGTAACATGTGGATTAGAACTATTAAGAGACGGTCAAACAGCGAAAGGTCGTGAATGGATGGAAAAAGGAGCGGAATTAGGAGAAGAAATAGGTATGATGAATATGGCAATTAGTTATGAGCATGGCACATTTACACCTATTGATTACAACAAAGCGGCTTATTTCTATCGTCGTCTTATCAAGGAGCATAAAAATTACTTTGCTTACATCAATTTAGGTGTAATGTATGTGATGGCGAATTATTTTCACACTGCGCTTTCTCTTTTCAAAAAAGCGAATCGACTCGCAGATGGAAATGAGGATTTACAAAGTGATATTTCTAATATTGACGGAAAAGGTACGCTAACTAATTACGAATCCTGCAAACAGCTTCTTACGTTGCCCTTGGAAGAACGTATCAAACGTGCGGTAGCTCAATATCACTCACCGGAATTAACAGCTCTCTTTTGTAGAAATAACATTTCTCCTGCGACTACAGTCCCAGCCTATAGCGAACCACCGGCACGTTGGATTCCGAATGATGAATCTGAAATAGATTCGATGGACATTAAGGAGCATAAAGCAGCATTAACAACAACTTTAGTTCCTCAGAAACCGGAAGTCAAATATCCACATGACGATTTTGTATTCCCTATTTATGATGTGCAAATCCGTGACGAACGAATTATGGGGCGGCAACACGAATTGGTTTTCTTGGAGAAGAATGTTCATGCAGAATTAAACCAATTTATCCAACAACATATAGGTCAGTTACGTGAGGTATTCCGCCGGAAAGACTACGTATTTGTTTACTTGCCGACTCATGCCCAAAACAACAAAGATCTCCTCGGCTCGTACTCGGATGGTATTGAACCACGCAATATGTTAGATTTATGGTTCTCTAACAAAAATCGCACAGAGCAACAATACTGGTCTGCGTTCTTTTCCGAGGAACACTTGCCTGCTGATTGTGCCGGTTTCTTGAGGTATAAGCCAAATAGAGATAATCCCGATGATCGCTATAACTATGAATATATTTTGTTTCCATTCCAACCTGGCACCAATTGGGAGAAAGCATTCTCCTATTTGGTGCAATTTGTGGGAACCTTGCCTTTCGTTAAATCTCGCAGCAAAAAGTCCTTGCCGCGCGACACGATGTTATTAGTGGATAGTGACTATGGCATCTATTTGGTAGATAGTACCGGCAATAAGTTGACTGAAGAAATCAAAATGCCGATTCTCTCCAAAGCTCTGTATTTCACGTTGCTGCATCATAATGAAGGCATAGCGATTAAGTACCTGAGCGATTATAAGGATGAGTTGCAAGTATGGTATAACGCTTTGTCCAATAGAAAAGACACCAAACAAAGCATAGAAACGCTGATTGATCCGACCAATAACTCCGCGAACGAAAAACTCTCACGTATCCGCAAAGCGTTTGAGTCGGCATTAGAGAACTATGAAGATGCCCCGGATGATTTCATCCCTGTTGGCAAAAAGACACAACCTTATATTATTAACCTCCCTCGCACACGTATCTTCTGGCAACCGGAAGGTATGAGTGTGTTTTCGATACAAACTATATTATGAGTGTAGAATTAAGTGATATTAGAGATATTACGAGAGAAGAGCACCGTGAATTCATGGAGTTTTTAAGAATGAAAACCCATTCCCTTTTCAATCACGAAGTAACTGTCGCTCTGGACCAAGGGAAGACTCCTAAAAATTCTTATCAGGGAATATTTCATCAATCGCAATGTTTTATTGCAGAGCCAAACGGCAATGTAAAGATTTTTTTTGCATACACAAGAGAGTTTATTACCTTTGCTCGTCAAATATTTGCAAAGGTAACAAGAATGGACCCTGAGATATTCAATAAAGATGCATATGATGTAATGAAGTCTTTTTATGAGGCTTCAAATTATGCTTTGATGAATAAAACAGAAGAGGATTATAGGCGATACATATCTAGCGACACATGTGCATATATAGCATTTAAGGAAAATGGTGAATTTAAAGATAGAATATTTAGACTTGATTTATATCGTCAAATTGATTACAATACCATGTCAAAAAAACATGAATTTACTGGTGGGTTATTTCATGTTCTATCTCATTTTCGAATGGATGATTCTACGCACTCTGATAATATCCTTGATTTATGGCATTTAGTAAGAGTGTGTTCAACCGCATTTGTCAATCGAATCACTCCTATAAATGATAGTACGTTAGAATTGTACCTATATTGGAATAATAAGTATGATTTGCATTTCATTTTCTTTCGCGAAGAAGAATCAAATGTATATTATATCAAAACTTTTTACGTAAGAGAGAGGAAAGAGCGCACTATGGAAGAAAACAAAAAAGGTCTCATCGATGATAAAGGAGAAATTATAGTACCTTGCAAATATGATGAGATGCATTTTGACGAAAACATAAAGTGCTATATCTTCGCGAAAAATGAAACTTTTAAAGATAAAGAGACGAATAAGGATGTAAGTCTCTGTGTAAAAGATATGTATTCTTCTGAAGGCGAATTTATTATAGGTGGTTTTGAAGAATATAAAGTAATCAGTTCTAATCAAATCATAATTAAAAAAGCTAAACATTTTAAATCATACATCGATGGACCTGCTTTTAGTTTGCTATTTGTGGCAACTAAACATCTAACAAACTCATATAGTTGGTTCTTTCCATTAGCCAATAACATCGCTATTTATCTTAATGACGTTTGGACAAATGATTTGGGAATTATCACGCCAAGATTTGAGACGCCAGCCTACTACTCATACATTTCAAAACCATTTAAAGGTTGGTGTCTTGGAGTTGGTCGAATGCATAGTATTCCTTATGAAGGGAAAGAAGCATATGGATTTTGTGAACTAATTAATACGCAACGTAATGAAGCGTTTCGTGTGATATTATTCAAAGATTTGAAGTATGAAAAGGTAGAGGATCTCATAAATAGAAATATATTAAGGATTTTAGATATAGATGAGGCTACGAGTAATACTAATAGCACTCCTTGTATAACTATTCCGAACGAACTATATGAACAAGGGATTATCAATCCTGTAATTAAAGAGAAAGTAAGGTGTGGAGATTCTGTTCGAAATCTGAAAAATGAAAAGATTTTTATATCCAGTGAAGAATTATCTCGTCAAAGAAAAGAATATCTTGAATACTTATGTCCGCGCGATATTCATGTGCCAGACAGAACAAGTCCACTTGTAGCATTTGAGGGTGATGGAGAGCTATACAATGATTGGCTTAATTCGTAATATTAGCGCATATTAAAGGAACTTGTAACATGGATGAAGAAATAATAAATAACATCTTTGGTTTACTAACTATAGCGTACTTCGCATTTAGTATCATAGTTATTAGTATCGTTGGTATAAAGTTTCTAATTGATTCAATAAAAGATAAAAAGAATATGGAAAATCAAGGCCAAAACAAAGATCTCCTAAATAGAAGAATTTCAAAGTGGAGAGCATTGCCATTTGAGCAAAAAGTTAACTATGCTTTATGGATTATTGCTTTGTTAACAGGCATTGCAAGCATAGTAATGTTCTTTTTGATGTTTTCTGAAGATGTAGCAATAATATGGCTTCTACTATCTTTCATATCTGCATTGTTTATAGGAATATGGTATTATCTAAACTATCAGCGATTTACCATAGAGCAATGTAAGAAATACGGAGTGATTTTTATTGTTGCAGGATTCTTATCTCTTATATCTCCATTTATTGCGATTGTCCTATTAATAGCAGGAACAATATTGCTAAAAGATGTTTATGGTAAGAATACTGAAAATCAAACAGATGTGTTGGCAACTGATAACAAGTATGAATACGTTATCAATAGTGGACTTGATGTTCTTGATGGTTTTAAACATTTAACAAGCGATTCTCGTATTATTGCTGCATTCTTTTGCGGTTCTATAATCTGGGAAAAAGGAGGGAGTAGAGAACACCCCAGTTACAATTGGCATGTTTTCAGAACTCTACTTATTAACTTTGACTTGTGGAAAAAATATGATGACATCAAAAAGGTTGATGAAAAAGCAGAACAATTGCTATCACTATTTTTGAAGAGGAATGACAATCCGAACATTGTGTATCAATGTATCTACGAACATAAAATAGACGAGGACATTACTACATTTGAAAGTATAGTTGAGAATGCTTTAGTTCCTAAGGAATTTGAGAGTGTCCTTTCAACATGCAAAGAGAATTTACTTAAAGCAGTCGAAACTATCAATGATTTAGAATCAATAGGCGTAATTTATGATGCAGAGGATGCAAGCTTGAAGGCTGCAGATAATTTCTTCTATGCACAAAAGGAGAAGATAAAGAAAATCGCTATTCTCGCAGGTTTAAGAATGGCAGAATTTAAAGAAGATTGGGTAGATATGTCTTTAGAAGAATTGATTTATACTGCTGACTTAGTAAAAGATATTGGTTTAGAAGACGGAGTGAGGCATCTTGTTATCCCACGTTTACAAGATATTACCGATCTTGAATTACATAAAAAATATCAGCAATACGAGGCTGATAAAAGGCGTTTATTTTTGCATAAACACGCTGACATGATACATAAGTCAAAGTTTAAAGACAACCAATATCAATTATTTCCTATGAAAGGAATGTGTGCATGGTATTTATGGTGTGGAGACGAAAATATTACCGGTAGTAAAGAATCCCTTCTTCACCAAGCAGAATCAGGAAACTATGAGGCATATAACAATTTGGCAACAAAGTGTGAAGACGAGGAAGAAATCCTAAAATATTTTCATCTGGCTGCTGATCATGGTTCTTCCAATGCTCAACAAAACTTGTGGGTTCAGTATTATGTTAAAAAGAATTACGAAGAGGCTATGAAGTGGATGAAAAAGGCAGCGGATGGTGGGAATTTATATGCATTGACAAATTTAGCTCGTAGTTGTTATTGGGGTATTAACATAGAGAAAGATCTGAAAACTGCATGCTCATGTTTTAAACAAATAGCGCAAATGAACTGGAATGCGCCAGAGTTTGCAAGTATGAATGTGTATAATAAATCTCTTATAATAAGTGGCAATATCTCTTATTGGTTAGTCAAGAAGGAATGCGAGGAACAACACATTGATATCTGTGATGCACATAATGATAGTCTGCCCAAAATGAGCAAGATTGAGGAAGTGTGGAATTTTCTTGATTTTGCAAAGAAGATGGGACAACCAAAGAGAGCTACCTTAACAAACAATGAAACAGGTGAAAATTATGCAGCATTAATGTTTCCAACACCTCAAGGGGATAGAGAATTTACAATGGTTGCCTTCAGTTCTGATTTGGGAGAACTCACCGCAAAAGAGATTGTAGATAGAAAAGATGAACTCTATGTTGTTAAACTAGAATCTGGAAATTATTATTTGCGCGACAATGTGTCATTTCAATAGAAAACATCTATCCTCTCGTATCTGTCCCGTATGTCACTCGTAAACCGCTGGTTTCTCGGATGAAGACATCGACACCATTTTTGATGGCGAACCGGATGCCTATTGGAATCTCTATTAACAAATTACAACCAACTATGAAACTTTTCTCTTTAAATCAAGAAATTGCCATTGATCTTGGCACCGCCAATACCATCATCATTGTAGATGGTCAAATAGTAGTAGATGAACCTTCTGTAGTCGCCATTCGCCGTTCAGATGAGAAGATGGTAGCCGTAGGACGCAAAGCCGCTGCAATGATCGACCACGGCGAAAACAAGATATACACCGTGCGACCACTCAAAAAAGGTGTGATAGCAGACTACAAAGCCTGCGAGATGATGATTCGTGGTCTTATCAATCTGATTCCCGAACAAAACAAACTATTCAAGAAATCCATTAAGATGGTGGTTTGTGTGCCTTCCGGTGCTACAGAAGCGGAGATACGTACTATCAACGATTCGTGCATACAATCCGGAGCGCGTGAACTCTATCTTATCTACGAACCAATGGCTGCTGCTCTCGGAATGGGCTTCGACATAGAAGGCCCTCAGGGATGCATGGTGGTGGATATAGGCGGCGGAACAACGGAGATTGCCGTTATGTCGCTTGGTGCTTTGGTCGTCAATAAATCCATTCCGGTTGCAGGCGATGCCCTCAATCAGGATATTATCCAATACATGTATTCCGTCAACAACATGCGAATCAGTGAACCTACAGCTGAACGCATTAAGAAACAGGTCGGTTCTGCTTTGATGGAATTAGAAGAGCCACTTGACGAAATGATTGTTGTAGGTCCTAACAGAAGCACGGACCTTCCTCTAAAAGTGCCCGTTAGTTATCCGGAAATAGCACATTGTCTGGATAAAACTATCTCCTCCATTGAGACCGCTATTCTGCAAGCTCTTGGTGAAACGCCCTCCGAACTTTATGCCGACATCGTTGAAAACGGTATCTATCTAACCGGTGGTGGAGCTTTGCTCCATGGCCTTGCCAAGCGTCTCTCCGATAAAATGACTATCGATTTCCATGTAGCCGAGGAGCCACTGCATTCGGTAGCAAAAGGAACCGGCATTGCTCTTCAAAATATCCACAACTTCAGTTTCCTTATGAACGGGAACTAATTTAAACATTTATAACTATGAAAAAACTATTATTTATCTTACCCTTCTTTGCGCTGGTGGCAATCTGTTCTTGCAATAAGCAGAAGCCGGAAACGCATGAAAAGGCTATATTATGTGATACTCTGCATGTTGATGCTACTGATAGCGCTTATGAGGTTGGTCCTTACGAGGCATATATGGATAGTCTGTTTACCACCTCTGATGAGTACCACAATCAGTGGGGAAATTTTGAACTATTCAAAAGTGCTCGTCAAAAGAAATTCGTAAACTATATCTATTATGCGGATTCATATGAGGTCTATTTTGGCTTGCTGAATGAATATTACCCTGTTAAATTTTCTAATAATCCTACCGAATATGACAGATATTTGGCATCGCTTAAACAAATTGAACAACTGCTCGATTTTCCGGGAGATGAAGCCGGAACTTATGGAATGTATCTGTATGATGATTATGGACAGCAACATGATGAATGGTGTATTCAAAAATTTACAGACCTTTCGCGGATTTCAAACTTTTATTCCGTAGAAGTAGATTCCGCTTGGAATACCTATTGTCGAGCCATGTTAACGGTCGTGGACTCTGTTCTTTTAGAGCGCCCCGCATGCCTTGGTACTATCAGTTATATGGAGAAATATGGTTTTATTGACAATCACAAAGAAGCGCAGAAAAACGCTTTATTGGATGAACTATATGGCAAGGAACGTATGGAGTATCATGCCACTATTTCTGACGAGATGATATCTAAAGCATTTCAAGAGGTGAGATCCCATTTGCGGGAACATGAATATAAGGAATATCAAGAAGATCTTTGGGATTGCTTTGTACCCCTCGCAACTCGAGTAAGCACCATTGATGAAGATGAAAGGACTTGGAATGCCTTTATAGAAGCACGTAATAAGAAAGCGAAAACATTAAGATGGAAGCAACGAAAAGCATATAACAATGCGACAAACAATCTGAAGCGTAATAAGTTATGGTTGTTGAAGAACGAGTACCATTATTATGCTATATGTGAAGCTTCTTTCAATGATATGTTATTGTCGCAAGAGTGCTCAGACGAAGAACTACAAGCTTACAACTTTCAGAAAGCATATAAAGCGGTTTATGGAGACTATGATATGTTTTATTGATCCCGAACCGGCTAATATAAATTAACAAATTTAAACAATGATTAACTATGAAAAGATCCATTCTTTTCCTGCTGGCTATTATGTGCCTTGCAGGCTGCGCGAAGCGCGCAAATCAATCAGCCACCGACGAAAATGTGGAAGTAACCAAAATCTACAATCTTGTCATCCTCGACCGTAGCGGATCTATGATGCCTTTGCGCGAGGCAGCTATACAAGGCTACAACGAGACGCTGGAGGTCATTCGAAATGCACAAAAGCAGTATGACCTTGAGCAGCAAAACCTTGTTACTCTGACGCTGTTCAACAATTTTGTAACAGACGTATATGACTGCGACACCGTGCAAAATCTTCCTAACCTTTTGAAGCAAGATTACCGGCCGGACGGTATGACCGCCATGTTAGATGCAATAGGTCTGTCGCTTGGCAAACTTCAAAGCAAACTGAACAAACTGGAGAACGCAACGGCTGTGGTAACGATCATTAGTGATGGCTTGGAAAACGCTTCGCATATATACACCCTTGACCGCGTCGTAAAATTGATAGACTCCATGAAAAACCAAGGTGTGATGTTTGTTTTTATGGGAACCAACCAGAATGTGCAACAAACCGCTTCTGCACTACATATTGATGAATATAAGGTGTTTGAGTATTCCACGGAAGGCATGAAAAGAGCATGGAAAAGTGGTATCAAAGCGTCTGCCGATTACTACGACCGCATGTCGCAGTACAACAAAGATACGCGCGGAATGACCAAAGAGGAACGCAACAATTACTATCGCGACCGTAATAAAAAGGATGGCTGGTTTGATAAATAGTAAAAATTTGCACTGAGACTTTGAGACTATGAGACTTTAAAGTCCCAAAGTCCCATAGTCTCACGTAAACCGCTGGTTTCTCAGATGAAGACATCGATACCATTTTTGATGGCGAACCGGATGCCTATTGGAATATAGATTAACAATGAATCATAAAAGGGACTAAGTACAAAGTACCAAGTACAAAGAAACAAAGCGGGCGGCTCAACAAATGAGTCGCCCGTGTGTTGTATTAACAGTAAATATACTTAAGATTTTTGATAAAAATGTGCAAAATATTAAACATACTTTAGATTTTCGCAAAATTATTTGCGTCATTTTCTGGGCATGAATAACCCCTCGAATCAATCCCGGTTCAAATGGTCATAAATCAGCAGACCTTGTGCTGACGTTGAGCCGAGGTTAGGTAGAAAGAAAAATGATAGAAAATCGGCATAAATTTGCATATGTCGATTTTTTATTGTACCTTTGCAGATGCAAAAGAAAAACGAGTTATGGCAGGGAAAAGTTTTTATTTCATTATACAATCATGGATGCTGGAGGACATGCAACTTCCGCTGGGCGATGCGGCTGTATATGCCTATATCCATGGTCTGACGCGTTCGGAAGAGTTAGGAAAGAAAGGATGGCATGGATCCATCCGCAGGTTGGCAAAAGTGTTACACACCAGCCCTTCCACGATGAATGATATCGTTAATCGATTAGAACAGAAAGGTTTCATCCATCTCTATAACGGCTTTATTACCAGCACAATAAACCGAGAATCGGCTCCCGGAACTCCTGAGGAAAAGCCCATTGACCGAAATCCGGACAGAAAATCAGAAGAAAAGCCTGACGGAGTGCCATTTTAGGTATGTGTGATGCACGGATTTCGGATAGCATGTACGGATTTTGTACACAATTGTACGGAATCCGTTTACTTTCGTGCGAAAATCGGACACATATAATAAAATAATAAAAAAATAATAATCCTTCTTGTAGTCATATTAAGGACGGACAGGACTGACAAAAAATTAATTATATATTTTAAGGCAAGGCAGGCTGACATTTAATTGTTCTTTGGTTTATCTCGGAAGATGGTCCCGTGATGGTCACAGATTTCTCTTTTTGACACAAGGAGGGCTACAAATTGCCGATAATGGTAGAAAAAATCTTCTTCCTATTGCAAATATAAAAAAAAAGCAGTAACTTTGCACTCGCTTTCAGAAGAAAACTACTGCACAAGTGACTTTGGGCTTATGACTTTGGGCTTTCGACTTATGACTTTTGACTAAAAA
Organism: Bacteroidales bacterium UBA3808; assembly: GCA_002369075.1. Taxonomy (GTDB): domain Bacteria; phylum Bacteroidota; class Bacteroidia; order Bacteroidales; family Paludibacteraceae; genus Colicola. The sequence continues at coordinate 51,211 of DFEG01000009.1, forward strand.
ATAATATACTATGGAACAATTTGTACATTCGGCATGGTCTTTGATTCCGTTCGGACTCATGCTTCTGATGATTGCTATCGGTCCGCTGGTAGCTGAACACTGGTGGGAGAAGAACACCAACAAACTCATTGTTTCGCTTTTCCTCGGCGTGCCCGTTGCGGTATGCCTGATTATGGGCGGAATGATGCACGAGTTGGAGCACCAGATCTTCTTCGACTACGTGCCGTTTATCATCCTGCTGCTGGCGCTGTTTGTCATCACCGGCGGTATCCATTTCTCGGGTGACCTGAAAGCCAAACCCTGGGTCAACACCGGTTTCTTGGGCTTGGGCTGGATCTTAGCCTCTATCATGGGTACGACAGGAGCCGCAATGCTCCTCATCCGTCCCCTCATCGAGACCAACAAACAGCGTGAACACAAGGTTCACACCATCCTTTTCTTCATCGCTCTGGTAGCCAACTGCGGCGGTCTGCTCACTCCGCTGGGAGACCCACCCTTGTTCATGCTCTTCCTCCGCGGCGCACACTTCTCATGGTTCATGCACCTTGCGCCCGAATGGGCTGTTACGGGAATTCTGCTGCTCGGCATCTATTTCGCGATGGACACCTATTATTACAAGAAAGAGCACTGGACATCCCTCTCCGCGGACTCGCGTGAGGCGACCCCGATGGTGATGAAAGGTACTATCAATTTCGTCTATCTGCTGGGCGTAGTGCTCGCAGTGGCTTTTGTGAACGAAGGAACCATCAAGCAGATGGGTGAAGCGGACGCTCCGCTGTGGCTCAAGTACCTGCGTGAAATAGTATTGCTGTCGCTCACAGGTCTCTCGCTCTACACCACCAAGAAAGAGGTGCGTTTCGGCGACAACAAGTTCAGCTGGACCCCGATAGTAGAAGTAGCCGTCCTGTTCCTCGGTATCTTCACGACGATGACCCCTGCCCTCGCCTATCTGAAGGCGCACGCAGCCGACCTCGGTTTCACCCACGCATGGCAGTTCTATTACTCGACCGGTGCGCTCTCCGCGTTCCTCGATAACACGCCTACTGCCGTTGCCTTCCACGGCGTTGCTTCCGGTCTGCCGGAGTCGCTTGCTGCCGCTGAAGCCGGTGTCGTAACAGGCATGTTCAACGGCACACCTTTCGTAGCCGGTGTTCCGGAGATACTGCTCAAAGCTATCTCCATCGCGGCTGTGATGTTCGGCTCACTGACCTATATCGGCAACGGACCTAACTTCATGGTGAAAGCCATCGCAGAGGAAAGCGGAATCAAGATGCCGTCTTTCTTCGGCTACATGATCAAGTTCTCGCTCATCATCCTCCTGCCGGTTTATATTATCGTACAACTGTTGTTTATTTAATATGAGTTTATTTGATCAAGTAAGCGAGGACATCAAGAAAGCGATGCTCGCTAAAGATAAAGTGGCGTTGGATGCGCTGCGCGGAATAAAGAAAGAGTTTCTGGAAGCCAAGACCGCCAAAGGCGGTGACGGCGAACTGTATGACGACAAAGCGCTGCAGATCCTTCAGAAGATGGTGAAGCAACGCAAAGAGTCGGCGCAGATGTATATTGACGCGAACAGGCCCGAACTGGCGGAAGACGAACTGGCGCAATGCAAGATCATCGAGCGCTACCTGCCGGCTATGCTGAGCGAGGAAGAACTGACCGCTGCGCTCAAAGAGATTATCGCTCAAGTAGGCGCCACTTCTCCGCAGGACATGGGCAAAGTCATGGGCGTAGCTACCAAACAACTCGCCGGCAAGGCGGAGGGCAAAGCTATTAACCTCAAAGTGCGTGAGCTCTTAGCCCAATGAAACGCTTTATCTTGATACTGATATTGGTAGCGGGCACTCTGTCCGCTACCAACGTTTTTGCCCAAACGGATAGTACGGAGGTTTCCCGCTCTTGGATCACCGCCGTCACCGACTGGTACTCCGCGCATATGAACTACGGCTCTATTGTGGCGCTGATGACCATTGAGAGTTCGTTCATTCCGTTCCCCAGCGAAGTGGTCATCCCGCCCGCCGCGTATGTGGCAGAGGACCCGAACAGCGCGGTTTGCGTTACGGACAACTATATCGTCAATGTCTCACTTATCGTCCTTTTCGGTACGATCGGTGCATTGCTCGGCGCCATCATCAACTACCTGCTCTCGCTCTGGCTGGGACGGGCTATCATCTATGCCTTTGCGGACAGCAAGATAGGTCACTTGTGTCTCTTGAGCCGTGAGAAAGTGGAGAAAGCCGAAGCCTATTTCAACGACCACGGCAAGGTCAGCACCTTTGTCGGACGTTTTATACCGGGCATCCGCCAGCTCATCTCCATCCCTGCGGGATTGAGCAAGATGCATTTCGGCTGGTTCCTTTTCTATACCTTCCTCGGTGCGGGAATCTGGAACGCCGTTTTGGCTGTCCTCGGCTATGTGGCACACGGACAGGCAGACCTCATCAACAAATACAGCCACGAACTGTCCGTGGCGATACTCATCCTGCTCGGGGCAGTGGTTCTCTACTACCTCGTCAAATGGATAATAAAACGCGTGAAGGCTTAGCCCTCACGCGTTTTTCACAAGTAATCAATCCTCCGTTATTTCTCCCCCTTCAGCCAAGCCCTGACAGCTTTGCGGCTGTCGATGAGTTGTGCAGCCAGGCAGGCGATGCACCAGCTGAACAGGAACAGGATTGCCAGACATTTCATTCTGCCCATTACCGGCTTGGGATCCACGGCAAAATGGCTCTCAAGGGTCACCGGCGCAGTAGCCAGTTGCAGGCGATGGTCCACCATCTGCATATGCTGGTGCTGCTTGTAAATATCGTTCAGGAAGAGGCGTATCCGTCTGTCCCCGTAGAAATTAACGCCGTTACCGGAGTAGTTCATCGGCTGCGCAGCCGAAGCCGTGTAATAATAGTAGTTGGATGTCAGGCTGTCGAGTTTAACCGCCTGGCGGTGGTTGAACGCCGCCTCTTCACGCAGGTTAGGCAGATAGGTCGCGTACGCCTCTTGGAGCACCGGATCGGCATTGATCATGGCGAGCAGCGCACGCTCCACCTCCGGCAAGCAGTTCATGTTCTTCTCCTTCATGCGGAACTGAAGGCAGAGCCTGTCCTGCATTCTCACATTGATTGTGTCGGTAGGGTTCACTTTACGCTTGAAATCGACGTAATCGGGGAAGCCGTCATGCAAAGCGTCCACTACCCGGAAGGTGGTGAAGTCCGACACTTTTCTGTCCTTAATCAAGGATGCAATCGGAGCCTCTTCGGGTAGCCGCTGCGCAAACATCAGCGGTGCATAGACCTCCTCGAACTGCTGAATGGTAGGACCATTGAGCAGCGCGACCGCATTCACCCGGTGCGTCAGGTTTTCGTGCCGTGTATAGTACCACCCGGCGGCAAGAGCCGCAATAACGATTGTGCCGACCAGCCACCAGTACCGGTAGCTTAACCGTACCATTCGCGCCAACAAGCGTCCGCAAGCGGCACAGAAACGACCTAAAGCGTGCCATGCTGCCACACAGAGGTCAAAGAAATTCATCTCTCTTTCCATATATTTTTCATCTTTCATTTTTCATCTTTCATTTTTCACTTTCTCCTTATCCATCCGAAAGGCGAGTGGTGGTGCTCCTCCTCTTTTTTCGGTTCCTCCTTGGGTTCTTCCTCAATGGAAATCACCACCTCGTCCGCGGAAGCCGAAGCCGCGTGTTCGCGAGGCTGCCGGTTTGCTTCGTCCGTCGGGAAGAGCGTGGCGCTGAGGTCGATGGTCTGCACCGGTTCGTCCTCCATTGGGTTCGGAGTCTGCGCCGGGTAGTTTTCCTCGATTGCCTCGGAGATGGTTTTCTTGCCTTCCTCCTCATCCTCGGAGGGCAGTCCGTCCACCTTGTAGCCCGTAGCGATAACCGTGACGCGTACCTCCTCGCCCAAGCTCTCGTCAATGGAAGCGCCCCACTGAACCTCGATGTTATCGCCCACCTCCTGCACGAACTCGTTAATCTGGTCTATCTCCTCCATGACGATAGCGTGCTCGGTAGAGCAATAGAACTGGAGCAGGATACGCTCTGCGCCGTGTACGTCGTTGGTGTTTACCAGCGGCGAGTTCAGCGCGTCGTTGATGGCATTGGTGATACGTTTCTCGCCGGAGGCACGGCCGATGTTCATGATCGCCACGCCGCCTTTCTTGAGCGTGTTGCGCACATCGGCGAAGTCCGTGTTGATGTAACCCGGCACGGTAATGATCTCCGCAATCGAGCGGGCGGCATTCGCCACGACGTCATCCGATTTGGAGAAAGCGTTGAGGAGGTTCAGCTCCGGATAAATCTGTTTCAGTTTCTCGTTATTGATGATGAGTAGCGCGTCCACGTGTTTGGCGAGCCGTGCTACACCGGTCATGGCTTTCTCTATCTTCTTCTTTCCCTCGAAAGCAAACGGGATAGTTACGATGCCGACCGTCAGGATTCCCATCTCCTGCGCCACCTCGGCTACCACGGCGGAAGCTCCTGTGCCGGTACCGCCGCCCATTCCGGCGGTGATGAACAGCATCTGTGTCCCGTCATTGAGTGCCTCACGGATGTGATCGCGGCTCTCCTCCGCGTACTGGCGCGCGGTCTCGGGATCACCTCCGGCGCCCAAGCCGGGACCTAACTGTAACTTACTCGGTACCGAACTCTTGATGAGCACCTGCCGGTCGGTGTTGCATACCAGAAACGATACATCTTTCAAGCCCTGACGATGCATATAATTCACCGCGTTGCAGCCGCCACCGCCCACGCCGATGACCTTGATTATACTGTCTTCCGATAATCCTTCCAAGGGTAATGTAATTAAATCTTCCATATACTTATCAATCACATTTATAATTAATGAATTTTCAATTCTGGTCTATGAACATGTCAAGCGTGCTCTCTTTGAAGCGGTCAAAGAACCCGGGCTGCCGCACCGGCTGGTTCTTGTGGTTGTCGCGGTAATCCTGTCCCAAAAGGATGGTACCGACAAGAGAGGTGTATTCCGGCGAGAGGTACTTGTCGTCCGTGTCGCGGTGTAGCAAGAGGTTGTGCGCGCCGTACTGTACGTTCAGCGCCGTCAGCGACTGGATATACTCCGCCATGCCTTGCATCATGGATCCGCCGCCGGTGATGTAAAGTGTCCTTATTCGGTCCTCCACTTTCTTGAGTTCTTCCATCAGCGGCGAGAGAATCTCCTGCAGTTTGAGTTCAATCACCTCCGCCAGTTCCTGAGAAGTAATGATTACATCCCCGCCGATCTCCGGGCTGGCAGGTACGCGCAGGCGCACGCTCTTTGAAATACACGCGGGCGAAGCGAAACCGTATTGTTTCTTGAGCACCTCCGCGGTATTGAAACTGAGTCCCTGCTGCTCGATCATTCGGGTAATGTGATAACCGCCTTTCGGCACCACCTTATTGAGCAGGTACTGCCCGCCTTTATAAACGGTGAGACTCGTCGTCTGCGCCCCTAAATCCAGTACCGCGCAGCCGTTCATCAGCACTTGGTTGCCGTCGCAAGTAGCAAACGCGGACAGGAGACATTCCGGTCGTACGAACGCGTGCTCAATGCTACGCCCCGCCTGGGAATAGGCTTTCTGGAGCTGGGTGTCAAGCGCTTTCCGACCGTAGAAAGCAATGTAATGCGCCTCTATCAATGCCGCCCGCTGTTCGGGCACCGGCATTTCGTCCTGCTCCACGCCGTCCAGTTTGAAATAACTCGGCACGAGTCCTAACACCGCCACTTCGGGGTTGCGCAGTTCTATCTTCTCCTTACACTCGCGCTCCATGTCGTCCAGAAGTTCCTGACTGATCTCTTTGCGCCGCGCCTGATCGCGCTTGGAGTGTACCGCGACAATCTGCATGGACTGGCCGCCTAAGCATACGAACGCCGTCGGTAACTCGTCCACGCCTATACGGTTGGCGAGGAGCTTGAGCACCTCTGCGATGACGTAACCCGCATTGCTGGATTGAGTGATGATCCCTTGCTCCACACACACATTGCCTAATTTCTGCGGACGTTCCTCCACTCCTAAGATTTGAAACAGATCCGGTGCAATCCGTCGCGCCGCCATGACGCGCACGCTGTCGCTCCCGAGATCCATCGCTACGAGAGGAAGCGAATCTGCTGTTTTGGGTTGTTTTCTTGCCATAATTCTGTTTTGGTTCAGGTTTTTAGTTCCGACCTATTATCTGTCCTTTATACCGCAGGTCGTACTCGGTATATTGTTTCTCGCGGATGGCGTCCCCGCTGTTTTCCAGGAAAGTCCGCATCTTCTTCAGTTTCTGTCCGAAGTCCGTCATTGTGCCCATCACAAGCCGTTTCGCGTGGGCTTCCTGAGCCGCTTCGGTGCGGAGATAGAGCGTTACCATCAAAGGCGATTGCACCGACACATGGTCTATGCGGCGCTGCCAGTACGTGTGCTCCCGGAGCCAGAAGGCAAAATCCGCCATCTGCTTCGACGCGGTCTGTACGCCTACGGTACCGGTCACGACCAGCACGCTGTCCTTGACCGCCGCACGCGAGGGCATTACCTTGCGGTCGGCGTCAATCAGATACGTGTCACCGGGGTTGACCACCCTCAGCAACGGCACGCGCTGGGTCAGACGCACACGCACATCGTTGCGCGGAGTAGAGAAACACTCCGCCGTCCGGACCATCGGATGACGGGCTACGGCGTTCTCTATGCGCTGCAGCACACCGCGATCCAAGGGTTTGCCCACCGGGTGTATATCCGCCGTTCTCAACAATTGGTCCAACTCGCTCTCCGTCACATATAGCCGTTCGTCCCGGTCCTCGATGATATATTGAATGGAACTACACGGTGTATTCGTGGGACGCATAAAAAAGCCCCACACTACAGCACTGACCATCAGTGCCATGACAACCGCCACTCCTACTATTTGCCAAACAACTTTCAACTTTCAATTATCAACTATCAACTATCACCTGCCAACTCCTCCGCCACCTGCGGCACGAGCCGGTCAATATCCCCGGCACCCACGGTAAGAACCACTACCGGTTCCGTACTCTCCGCCACCCTTTTCTTCAGTTCCGCAAGCAGGTCTTTCTTCTCCACCACGCATCCGCCGAGCATCTCGCTTGTCACGCCGGGAATCGGCTCTTCGCGTGCCGGATAGATGGGCAGCAATATCAGTTCGTCCATCGTGTGCAGCACCCGCCTGAACTCGTCCGCAAAGTCGCGGGTACGGGTGTAGAGGTGCGGCTGGAAAACGCCTATCAGCCTGCGTCCCGGGAAGAGCTTGCGGATGGAGTCAATCGAGGTCGCTATCTCCTCCGGGTGGTGGGCGTAATCGTCTATGTACGCCACTTTCGGCGTGTTCAGATGGATATTAAAGCGCCGTTGCACGCCACGGAAGGACGCCATCGCAGCCTTTAAATGATCAATGATTAATGAATACTGAATATTCTCTTCTTTGCCGACCAGCCAGGCTACCGCCATCGCCGCCACGGCATTCTCTATGTTCACCCACACTGGCACGCCTAACTCAATATCGCTGATCACGCCTTCCGGTGTATGGAAATCAAAGACGATCCGTCCCTCGCCCACACGGATGTTCCCTGCGAAGAAATCAAGACCGTTTGCCATTTGGTCATTTGGCACTCCGTAGGTATAGCATTTGACGCCGGGCTGCAGCCTCGGTTTCAGTTCTATCCCGTGTTTCATCACCAGTGCGCCGGTGATGAGGCTTGTGTAATGGGCAAACGCTTCGCGGTAGGCCTCCGGCGTACCGTAGATATCCAAGTGGTCCGGATCCACCGCCGTGACAACCGATATATAGGGCTTCAGGTGGTGGAAAGAGCGATCGTACTCATCCGCCTCCACCACCACAAAACGGCTGTTTTTGTCCAGCAGAATGTTCGTCCCGTAATTGACGCTTATGCCTCCCAGGAAGGCGTTTGTCCCCACCGATTGGTGCAGCAGATGGGCAATCATCGTCGAGGTGGTTGTCTTGCCGTGCGTCCCCGCCACACAGAGCGCTCGCATGGTGCTCGTGACCAGCCCCAACACCTCCGCGCGCTTACGGATGTCGTACCCCGCCTCACGCAGATAAGTATAGAGCGCGCTGTCCTCCGGGACCGCCGGCGTGCGGACTACAAGCGTATGACGGGAATTGAGATTTGACATTTGAGAATTGAGAATTGAAGGATCGTCCTCATATGTGATAAGAATCCCTTCCTGCTCCAGTTCCTTGGTCAGCGGAGAGGGCGTGCGGTCATACCCCGCCACGGGGTAGCCGCAGTGGTGAAAATACCGCGCCAAACCGCTCATTCCTATACCGCCGATGCCTAAGAAAAAGATATTTTGTATTTCGTTGTGATTTAACATGAATAGTTTATACCAAAATTCCGTGCAAAAGTACAAAAAAATTTTGACATATGCAAAAAAAAGTGTACCTTTGCAGCCGAAAAAATGAAAAAGGCACTTCTTTTCTGTTTTCTGACGGTTCTGCTGCCTGTGGCAGCAATGCCCCATTACGAGCTGGCTTACCGCTTTGGCGGGTCGGCTTCGGTCATGATGCCGGACGGAAAGGTGGACCAATGGATCCAACGGCCTGTCGTGGGCGGTCAGTTCGCCGTAGAGTTTCTGCCCACCGGCAGGTGGCATTGTTTGCAGCAGTGGAACAACGCCTCCATCGGCGTCGGTGCAGCTTATCTCAACCTCGGCAATGACCGTTATTTAGGTTCGGCGATTGCAGCCTACGGTTACATGAACCAACCGTTCTACAACGGGAGGCATTTCCGTATCGGTGTGCGCCCGACAGTCGGACTCGCGGCGGTGACGAAGACCTACCGGAACACACTGCCGGAAGGTGTAGTGCCCTACTCCGCCGCACGCGGGAGTGACGGCAAACTGATTGCCAACTGGTCCGTCGGATCCATCCTCAACGCCTATTTGGCAATGGAACTGTACATGGATTTCCCGATCAAGGACGGCTGGGAGATCACCCTCAACGGCGGCTGGAGGCATATCAGCAACGGCTCGTTCATGCACCCGAATGCCGGATACAACATGTTCGGCGGTGAACTCGGAGTGCGGTACCATCCGGAGGCAAAACAATACGAAAAACCCGATCCCGACGTGCCACGCAAGCTGTACGACGGCGTGGACAAACCCTGGGCGGTGGAGATCAGCGCTTCGGGCTTTGCCAAACAGAACTACTATGCGGACAACAAAGACGGGCACCGTTTCTACGGCGTGGCGACCCTCAAAGCCGCAGCCTATTGGGTACCCGTGTCTATCTTCCGTCTCGGAGCCGGCATAGACGCCTTCTACGACGGCTATTACGGAGCCGTGAGCAGCGCTTTTGCGGCGCAGAACCCGGGAGCGGCGGTCACCTATTTCGGTAAGACCTATCTGAAAGAAAGCAAGGTAGCCAACTGTTTCCGCGCCGGCATCAGTCTCCAGCCCGAGTTCATTATCGGACGGCTTACGGCGGGTATTCATGTCGGGTTCTACGTCTATGACCCGATCAAGAACCTGGAACCGTACGCCGAAGCAAAAGCGGCTGACGAAGCCGGTCAACCGCTCAACAGAGGAATCTTCTATTCCTACGATTTTTCAAAAGCCAGCAATTACCAGGACGGCTGGTGCTACATGCAGTTTGTGCTGAAATACCATGTGCTGGATCACCTCTTCGTACAGCTCGGTCTCAAGACCCACGGCGTGCGTGCCGAGTTCATCGACTGCGGCGTCGGTGTGGCTTTCTAAAATGAATACTCTTTCATTTTCATCTTATCAGCCTGTCTTCGATCAGATACACATGCTCGATGGGTATTCCGTGATCCACGAGTTGCTTTCTGTCCGGCCGGAAAAGCGAGAAGAACTCCTTGGACGTGCCACACAGCTGACGCGCCTGACGGTAATGCTCGTACGCCATCATTCGGTCTCCCCGCAGCAACAGGCAGTGCGCGTAATTGATATAATCCATCGGGTTGCGGGACTCGCCGCGCAGTTTCTCCACATATATTTTCTCCGCGATGTCGGGGTATTCCCACATCTGGTCCCGGTAGCCCGCCTGTATCATGTGATAAGCCAGCCTCCGCTCCCGTTCCGTCGAGCCCTCTATTAGCAGCGAGTACAGCCACGAATGAGGTATCATCGGAATGATCATCGGCAGATAGTTCTCGTCGGTGTGCCCCGGGATGATTTTCATCACCTGCTCGTTCTGGATCAGCGTGCAGAGCAGTTCAAACAGCCGGTCGCCGTTGTCCTCTTCCGTCACCGCATTCACGAACGCGTCCTGCAGCTGCGGGAAGAAATCGATGCGGTCGTCGTACTGCACAATCAGCAACATGGAATACGCAGCCGAGAGTCCGGCAGCCATGTCGTTCCCCGCCGTCATGCCGTCTATCATCGCCAACATGGCATCCAGTGAGAAACATCTGCGCAGGTTCTGCGACAACGCCGTTACCGCCACCGCCGCTATCTCCGTGCTCCCCTCCCTGTTCAGCAACTCATGGTACCACTCCAAATCCTCCGGTCTGAAACGCACGCAGTGGGTAAAATAATTCATCACCGAGTGTACGGAATCGCGGTTAAAGCCGTGCATGTCGGGTGACAGTCCGCGCTGTATCCGCAGGTCGGCATAGACGGCATCGACCAACTGGTACGCTTCGCCCGTGAGACGCTCCAACTCCCCCTCGGCGGCGGGGTCATCCACGTTCAGCCACTTGGTAAAGAGCTTGGTCTGCCCCTCTGACAGGTTGTTATACGCCTCCTCGTACGGATTGTTCTCACCCAACTCATTGAGCCAGGAACGCACCACAACGAGCGCCGTGTCGATCATGCACTCCGCGAGGGCACGTTCTGCTACCGATATTTGTTCTTCCAGGGTCTGAGCCATCAAATGTCAAATCTCACATTTTATCAGGTAATCATTCCTGCTCGGGCTGTTGCGGATCACTAACTCCGCCAGGAAACCGGCAAGGAACAGCATACAGCCCAAAATCATCATCAGTATCGCTATATGGAAATACGGATTGACGCCCACGAGCATTGCCGGCACGCCGTGCGAGAGCGCGTACAGCTTCATCCCGCCCACCACGATCACTGCTACAAAACCGATGAAGAACATGAGACTGCCCACCAGCCCGAAGAAGTGCATCGGCTGCTTGCCGAACTTATTGAGGAACCACAGCGTCATGAGATCCAAATAGCCGTTCACGAACCGGTTGATGCCGAACTTGGAGGTACCGAACTCCCTCTTGCGGTGCTGTACCACCTTCTCGCCGATCTTCGTGAAACCGGCGTTCTTCGCCAGATAAGGGATATACCGGTGCATCTCGCTGAACACCTCTATGTTCTTCACCACCTCCTTGCGGTACGCCTTCAAGCCGCAGTTCATGTCGTGCAGCTGAATACCCGTCACCTTGCGCGCCGTGGCGTTGAACAGCTTGGACGGCAGGTTCTTCGTCAGCTTGTTGTCGTACCGCTTCTGCTTCCAGCCGGAGACGAGGTCGTACCCCTCCTCCGTGATCATCCGGTACAGTTCGGGGATCTCGTCCGGGCTGTCCTGCAGGTCGGCATCCATGGTGATCACCACATCGCCCTGCGCCGCCTTGAACCCGCAATACAACGCCGCGCTCTTGCCGTAGTTCCTGCGGAAACAGATGCCGTGAACGGGAGAACTTTTCGCCTCTCGCCCTTCGCCTTTCAACTCTTCTATCACCTTCCACGACTCGTCCGTCGAGCCGTCATTGACGAAGATGACCTCGTAGGAAAACTTGTTTTCCTTCATCACACGCGCTATCCATTCATACAGTTTGGGCAGCGACTCCGCCTCGTTATAAAGCGGTACTATTACTGATATATCCATGTTCTTCCGAATTAGCGTGCAAAGATACAAAAAAAAAATAACATACGCAAGTGCGCACGCATTTTTTACCCAAAAGAGTGCTTTTTATTTCATTTTTCATTTTTCATTTTTCATTTTTAACTATTTTTTGTACCTTTGCAGCGTAAAAAAGCGGTGACATATTTTATATACAGAGTTTCGGAGACGAGGCTCTGTTTTTTTGTGCCTGCTTTTCAGCCCGTTGATATATCAAACTTTGTAAAAATCAAAAATACTACCTTATATACTTGCGTATTTCAGAAAAAAGTTGTAATTTTGCAAGCCAAAAGAAAAACACGATGCCTGTAACCAAACAGAAACTCATACGCCATTATGCACTGGACCGCTGTTTGAGAAATCAAACACGGCGCTACTATATTGAGGATTTGCTGGCAGAATGCAATAAGGCTTTGGAGGCCGTTGATTGCCTGCCCATCAGTTTGCGGACGATCAAAAATGACATAAATGAGTTTGAAACCCTGTACAATACGGTTATTGCTCATCTTCCCGATAGCCATGGTCGCATTTATTATCGTTATGAAGATCCGCAGTTTAGCCTGCAAAAGTCGCTTCTGTCAGATGAGGAGGTTGCCAAACTGAAAGACGCGCTTTTGATGCTTAGCCGTTTCAAAGGACTACCGCAGTTTGAATGGATGACAGAATTAGTGACAAAGATTGAAGCCAAACTGCATCTGGACGCGCATACCGAATCGGTTATCGGCTTTGAGGCGAACGAGTATTTGCAAGGCTTGGAATATCTCGAACCGCTATTTGATTATATCAGCAATCAGCAGACAATAGATATTACTTATCAGCCGTACGACAAGCCGAGTTTCCTGTGTACACTCCATCCCTATTATATCAAGCAGCATAACTCGCGGTGGTTCTTGCTTGCTATGAACAACCAAACGCAGAAGATGATGCTTCTGGCGTTAGACCGAATACAAGACATACACCTTTCTACAATCGCGTACGTGCCTGCGGAAATAGATTTTGCAGAGTATTTCGATGATGTGATAGGTGTCACTATTCCACAGGATGCAGAACCGGAACATATATTGCTGCGTTTCTCTGCCCATCGTCTGCCGTATGTGCTTTCAAAGCCTTTACATCACTCGCAGAAGATCAAAGACAAGGCGCAAGGGGTTGTTGAGATTACTGTCATTCCCAACCGCGAACTGGAGGCGCAACTCCTGTGGTTCGGAAATGATGTAGAAGTGCTCCAACCGACTGAATTGCGGCAGCAGATAGCAACCAAAATCACCCAAATGCACGATTTATATAAATAGATAATACATTCAACGATGGCTAATATAGAAAGAAATTATCAGGAGATTATTCCGCAAGAATACCCTCATTGGCGCGATGAAATCATTTCGCTTATTGAGCGTTCAAAACTGCAAGCCATTCTCAATGTAAATAAAGAGATGCTTGCGCTCTATTGGAAAATAGGATGCGACATTCTCCACAAGCAAAAAGAATTGGGATGGGGAACTCAGGTCATTAAGCAATTATCACAAGATTTACGACATCGTTTTCCTGAAGATGATGGTTATTCGGAACGAAATCTTGGTTATATGAAGCAATTTGCCGCCGAATATCCCGATTTCCCATTTTTGCAAGTCCCGCTTGCAAAATTAAATGAGGACGATTTCTGGCATGTGGCACTTGCCGAAAATGACAACACACCAATTTTGCAAGTGCCGCTTGCAAAATTAGAAAAAGATGGTGAAACATTTGTGCAAGTGCCGCTTGCACAAATTACATGGTATCATCATATATCGTTACTGCCTAAGGTTAAATCTCTCCCTGAGCGCGCGTTTTATATTATGGAAACAGCTGCACAGGGATGGAGCCGAGATGTGATGTTAGCCAATGTGGCTGCCGGATATAAGAATGCTAAAGGAAAAGCGATAACCAATTTCTCCGGCACGTTGCCTCCTGTTGATTCCGATTTTGCACGGTACGCTTTCAAAGATCCATATAGTTTCGGGTTCTTAGGTACAAAAGAACTGAAAAACGAACGTGCCATAGAGGACAAACTAACTGAACATGTGGTTGAGTTCCTAATGGAAATGGGACGTGGCTTTGCTTTTGTAGGAAGGCAATACCGCATTATGGTAGATGGTGATGAATATAAGATGGATTTGTTGATGTATCATCTCAAAATGCATAGATATGTAGTTATTGAATTAAAAGCGGTAGAGTTTATTCCCGAGTTCGTTAGTAAACTGAATTTCTATATCTCTGCCGTAGATGAATACCTTAAATCACCACAAGACAATCCCACTATTGGTTTGCTGCTTTGTCCGACCAAGAGTAATGAGAAAGTTCGGTTCTCTCTCCGTGGCTTTAGCCAACCGATGGGTGTCGCGGAATATGAGATTAAGCAACTTATTGAAGAGGTCCAATCCGCCCTTCCTTCAATAGAGGAAAAAGCATAAAAAATGCACGATTTATATTCGTAGTGCAAATAGGTTGCACAACAACGCAGTACTTTTGCACCGAATTTGAAAAACAAGCATATGACAGTAAGCGAATTTATACATAATAGACCTCTTTTAAGAAAAGATTACGTTTTACTTTTTGATTTGGATGGAACCTTGCTTGATACAAATCTCGCTAATAATGAAGCATATCGTAATGCGGTCTGGAAGGTTACTGGCACAAGTGATTACGCTGTATTCTCTCTCCTTCGGCGTGTAACAAGAGAAAATATTGCTTCTATTAAATCTATAACACCGGATCAATTAGAAGAAATTGTACGGCAGAAGAAGAAATATTTCCCATATAGAGTACAAGAAGGAAATACTTCTGCTTTTGTTACTTTGGATATTTTGAGACGTCATAGCGTAAGTAATTCTTGTTATGTTATAACCTCAGCAGATCCAGATCGAGCACGCTTCTTGATTCAAGGCTATGGGATTAATCAATGGGTAAAAGGAGTTATATATGCAGATCGTACGGATAAATATAAAGATATTGCTTCTAAATTGAATGTCGATGCCTCTAAGATAATTTTGTTCGAGGATGAAAAAGAAGCAATCAGTAATGCTATAAGCAATGGAGTACAAAAATCTTTTATTATTCCAGTTAGTCTTAATACCCTAAAAATACATCTTATTAAGTCTAATAGTTATCTCAAGCAAAATGTACGAGCTTATTATAGTTTAGATTATTTGCGATATGGACATCCAGAAAATCCTGATTTTATTAACACTTTAAAGAATCAGTATTGCGATATTCCTCTTGATAAGGTTATTGCAGCATTAGAGCATCTGAAAGTTTTTTTAACTCGCGATATTAGATGTATTTATAAAATGCTCGGAGAGAAGGAACTAATGGTTGTTGGTGTTCCAAGATCAAAATCAGAATGTGAATATTATCCGCAGCAACAATTCTTTCGCAAAGGAATTCATGATGTTGTAATAAAATTGCAATTAGACGAGAAACTTAATCTTATAGATGGTTCGCAATTCATTACTCGCCACACAAACACTAAAACGACGCATTTGTCAAAAAATGAGAATGTAGAAAATGACGGAGAAATGCCTTATCCCGGAATCACTAAGGATACTTGCCAAATTTCAGAACAAGTGGCAGGAAAGGATATTCTCCTTATTGATGATATATACACCTTTGGAGTAAATATAGATGAGGATGCTATCCAAGCACTCTATGATATGGGAGCTAAATCAGTTTTCTTCTATTCTGTATGTAAAACATTTAAGCGTAAAAAAGAATGATGAAATACACCCAAAATAGTATAAATATTCTTACTGCTCTCCAGTTTAAGGGAATTGGGCGGTCATGGATTGTAACCAACTGGAGACATAATTTGTCGGATGAACAAATAGTAACCTTGTTAAATAACTCATTGAAAGATAAGAAAATTTCCATCAGTGACTTTGACGTTGAGCGTATTGGCGTTCTTAATAGAATAAGCCTTCAAGAACAATGTGCTGATGGTATTGTTGGGTTCTTAGATGAAGATTTCCCATATTGTAGAGGAAATGCAAAAAAAGGAGATCGTCCGGTTGTTTTATTCTATAAAGGTGATATTAAACTTCTTGATACCAACCATAGTAATGTAGCAGTAATAGGCGTTTTGAAACCAGAAGAAAGTGTTGAGCAAAGGGAAAGAAAGATGGTCTCTGCCTTATTAAAATATAATTATGTTATTGTAAGTGGATTGGCATTAGGTTGCGACTCCATAGCACACAGGCAGACATTAGAAGAACAAGGTAAAACAGTGGCCATTTTGCCTTCTCCATTAAGTAATATTGTTCCATCACAGCACAAAGAATTAGCAGAAAGGATTGTTCTATCCGGAGGTTTGCTTATTACTGAATATTTTGAGGAACCAAAGTCACAAATGGAAATGCGCGGGCGTTACCAAGAACGTGACAGGTTACAAGCTATGTTTAGTGATGCTATCATTCTTTCGGCAAGTTACGATGTAAATACCGATGGAAATGATAGTGGTTCACGTCTTGCCATGGAATATGCTAAACAATATCAAATTCCAAGGTACATTATGTATAATGAAACTATTGACGGCAAGAATTCGCAATTCGATCTAAATCGAAGGCTGCTTCGAGAAGGAGATTCACAAATACTGAAACAAGGTATGATTTCTACGTTGTTACAACAAAAAAATGTATTATTTTAGTCCTTGTGCAAATAGGTTGCACAACAACGCAGTACTTTTGCACCAGAATTCAAAAATCAACAAAACAAACCAAAAACCGAACAACTATGAAAACAACCAAAAAAGCAGCAAAAGCAATGGCAGCAGAGAAGAACGAAATCAGCATCATCCTTTGGGACATGGTAGAGCGCGCACACAACCACGGTAAGAGAATGTCTCTTCCAGGGTTATTAGGCTTGGTCTACTGGAAGGCAGCTGGAACAAGTGTCGATATGCGAGTGGTGCAAGCACTCGGTGTTGATAGTTTGGATATGTCATTCTTTGGCAAAGATGAGATCGATGCACTTGTTGCACATGGCGACAAGGTTGTTGACTATATTTTGAGCGAAAGACGCCCAAAATCGCAGGAAATCCCAGTTGTGCCTAAGGAGTTGACGCAGTTGGTGATGGATAATCTACTGCACGTACCCGAAAAGTGTACTATATATCTCCCATACGCAGGTATATGTTCTTTTGCAGAGGCTTACCCAAATGCAAGCTATGTAGGAGAAGAACTGGACCCATTAAATTGGGCAATAGGAAAGGTGTGTGCCTTCTTCAAGCACATCCATGCAGACATCTACCAGTACGATAGTTTTAATTGTAAAGAAAAATACGATACTATCGTCACGATGCCTCCTTTCCTCTTCCGCGACGAGAAGAATCTTGCTTCCATTATTGAATCGCTATACGAGCGATTGAACGATGGCGGTCAGATGGTTGTTATTGTACCAGCAGGTTTTCTATTTGACGTGAGAGAGCAATATCACCGCGTCAAGAAAATGCTACTAGAGCAACAAGCGCTCTATCAAGTTGTTTTGTTGCCCGGTGCACTGCTAACTAGCACCAATGTCAGTTTGGCAATACTGCTGATACAAAAAGGAGAAAAGAGTGAGGTCGTTACCATGACAGATTATTCGGATTTTGTAGTGGACAACCGCAAGCATGGCTCGATATACAAACTGGATCTGGAAGCTATAGAAGATGCCGAGCGCACACAAATTATGCGTACGCTTGACGATGCGACCCCGGATAGTTTCGTGGTTGATAAAGAAACCGAATCCAAAATTCGCTTTCAGATAAGGATAAAGGCATCAGACTTGCTACAAGCAGAAGGTATAGACCTTAATCCGAAATACCATTTGAACCGAGCGAATGTACTTCAACAAAAGGAAAATGGTGTAGAATTCTTGCCTTTGCATGAATTAACCGAGATATATGGAAGAGCCAACTTACTTGGCGGCGGTGTCCGTGTTCCCCTTGTTCGAGTACAAGATTTGTCCGACACAATCCTTAATGGGAAGAAGGACTTTGCTGATTTGGAGGCAGATGAACGCAAAGAAAGAAATCTGCCCCTGTTAATGGAGGACAACCTGCTATTGGTGGCCTTGGTTGGCAAGACCTTAAAACCGACCATCTTTGAGTATCAAGAAGGTCGCCAAATAGCGTATTCGGACAACTTAGTGCCTCTCAAAGTGGTTTCTCCCCTTGTGACGGTAGAATACCTGCAATGCGAATTGGCTAGCGATTTCGTTCAAGAACAACTTGAAGCCAATCATGTAGGCGCATTCCGTCCGTTCATCTCTCGTGCCAATCTGAAGAACCTCATGATTCGCGTACCGAGCATTGAGGAGCAGAAGAAAATCGTGCGCGAACGCAAAGAGGAACTCTCCAGCGAACTGATACAAAAACTAGGCATTGAGAACGCAGAACTGAAGAACGAGCGCTACAATGAGTTCGTGAAAGAGATGCGTGTGCGTAAACATGCTATCGGACAAGTGCTGAACGAACTTGATCCTGCCATCGACATGCTTTTGCTCTGTAAAGACAAAAACGGAGGAGTGTTGCGTGGTTCAGATATCGTATCGCCACGGTCCGGATACACTGTTGAGGAGTACATGCAGAAAGTACGTACCTTGGTAACCAAGGTGATGTACATGGTGGATACCCTCACCAACGAGTATGTACCAAAGAGTGAAATGCAGGAGTACAATGTTGTTCAGTTGTTGGAAGAGTACAAACAAAATCACTCCATCGAGGATGGATTTGAATTGGTCATCCGACATGGCTATTTTACATCTGAACTGCATGTGCCAGCAGGTATTGAGTTGCCAGATGGAAGCGTAACTGAAGGGATCAACATATCTCCAAATGATTATTGCGACTTTTGGAGCATAAATGTCTGCAAGGAAGACTTCTTCCAAGTGTTGGATAATATCGTAGCCAACGCCAAACGCTATGGTTTTACGGAAAGCCGTCCAGACTACTGTATTTGCTTTGAGATGGAGGATATCCGCGATGCAAAAAAGCCAATGGTGGCCATTCACGTCAAAAACAATGGTAATCCACTTCCTGCGGGAATAAAGCCAGAACAGGTATTTATGTACGGAGAGGGTTCATCCCAAGGCACCGGTATCGGCGGTTGGCAAATCAAACAAATCGTTGATGGTATGGGTGGCAAAGTAGAATTGCGCACCTATGAGGACAATGAGGAAGGATTCACAATAGACTATGTGCTGTCTTTCGTAGATACATCCGTAGTTACTATTTTATAATATATAAGATCAGGAGGAAACAATATGAAATACAAAGTTTTGTGGATTGATGACCAGCCCAATGAAGAGTTCTTGGATGCAGCCCATGCAATGGATATGGATATCCAAGTAGCAACGTGCTACAACAAAGGCATTGAGTGGTTACGTGCCAATCAAGATATTTGCATGGCGGTTATTCTGGACGTGAAATGCAAAATAACAGAAGACCCCACCGAGGTGCCCAGCCGTGATGCGTTTAGAGATAAATGGTTGGAGGTCGTCAAACTATGCGACGAGAGGGAACAAATCCCATGGTTTGTATATACAGCCGGTGACTATGATGGTATCGAGGCTCTGGATATACTATTGCCCAGAGACAAAAAATATGATCCCAACAGGCAATACTATAGGAAGCCCGTTGAGCGCAAAGCCATGTTAGCCAATATTGTGCAAGCCATCAATTTAAATGACATGACCGCAGTATTGAAGGAATATGAAAATCTTTTTGATTTCTGCACCGAATTCTACAAAGAGTTGTTCCGCATCATCATCAATATCAAGAAAAATGAGTACACAAACAGTACCATCTTCAATGATATGCGTAAGGTTCTAGGTTGGTGTACGTCCTATATGCGTGAACATGGAATGCTACCGAACGATATAACCAACTTTAACAAGGCCGCTTTGTATCTCAACAAAGTAAACTTTGCCTGCAAAGACAATCATGTTGGTGTAAGTAAAACTATGGTACCTGACTACATAAAGAATAGTTTCATGGCTTGCCAATATGTATGCAACAATGGAAGTCATAGCAAGGCAGAAGGGGCATCTGATGAAGCTGACAATAACTTGGTCGTAGATGAAGACGTAAAGAATGGTATTGCTCCATATCTTATTCGCAGTACATTCTTTGAACTGCTTAATATCATCACATGGTGCAAAGGATTGCCTACCTCTCAGGAAGGTATTGATTCTCTACGTGCTGACATTGGCAAATTAAATGTACAATGGACAACCAAAGTGTGATAAAAGCATATTATAAGCTTCTATTATTCTCTTAAAATTGTAATAAGAACTTACGCCCACGATATGGCTGGTTTCTCTGATGATGACATCGACACCATTTTTGATGGCGAACCGGATGTCTATTAGAATATTGATTAACAAATTTAAACTTTTACAACTATGAAAAGATCCATTCTTTTCCTGCTGGCATTTTTTTGCCTTGCAGGCTGCGCGAAGCGCTCAAATCAATCACCCACAGACGAAAATGTGGAAGTAACCAAAATCTACAATCTTGTCATCCTCGACCGTAGCGGATCTATGATGCCTTTGCGCGAGGCAGCTATACAAGGCTACAACGAGACGCTGGAGATCATTCGAAATGCACAAAAGCAGTATGACCTTGAGCAGCAAAACCTTGTTACTCTGACGCTGTTTAACAATTTTGTAACAGACGTATATG
>DFEG01000001.1 GCA_002369075.1 Bacteroidales bacterium UBA3808
TTCCGCATCGGAGCGGAGTACACACTGTACGACCGTAACTATAGTTACTACTCATTCTCGGGAAGCGATCTGACACCGGGGAAAGTGATGAATATCGTGGAGCCCTACAGGTGCCCGTTAGGCGGCAGTATGGACCTGCGCGCAAGCTACTCGTTTGACATGGGACCGATACGTGCCACCATCCGAGGCAACGTCACCAACGTCCTCAACCAGTACTACATCGAGAAAGCCTGGTCCGCTACCACCACCACGACAACCGTGTCGGAGAACACAAAGGATAATATCTATTTCTTCTATAACAAAGGAAGACAGTGGAATATCAGCCTCAAATTACAGTTCTAAAAAATGAAAATTATGAAAACGAAATATATTTTAGGCACAGCTTTGGTACTTGGTATTTTGTCACTTTGTACTTCGTGCGAGAATTATTTTGACGAGAAATACATGGGTAACGGCAATCCCCAGATTACGGATGTGCGTAAGTCGATGACCTATACCATGACGGCGGACGACGTAGCCACTATCGGCAAACAATGCACCTATAAGGGCAAAGACACTATCCCGTCCGTGTATGAGCAGAAGGCGCTTTCTCTCTGTACGGAGAGCGACTCCTCCGCTTATACCGAGTGGAAGAGGATTGCTTCGCTCAAGGCGTTCACCGAGGACGCAAGCCCGGATATCTACGTGCCGATGTTCATGGCGCAGAAGTTCCCCTATCTGGACGCCGGAACGATGTGCAACGTGACCTATCCGCTGTACGAGGGCAAGTCGGAGCGCGTGGAGCCGTTCAACTACTCTACGCCTTATACCCTGACCGAGGATGATTACCGCGCTATCTGGAACGGTCGTGGCGCTTCGTACCTCACCGAGCAATCGGAGGCAAGTATTCCGGCGTTCTTGGCCGCTACGTTCCCGCTCGCGGCGGAGGGCAAAATCATTATTCTGACTTATGATTTCAAGGCTACCGAACCGGATAGTATCATTCCGTTCCTGCCGTACGAATGTACCGTCGGGCAACTATTGGAGGCGGAGGAGAAACAGGAGCACCAGCTGAGCGGTGTGGTAGGAACCATCAAATCCGCCATCTACGGACGTTTCTATCTGGTGGACGGAGAGGACAGTATCTATGTCTATGGTCTGACGGACGAGGACGGCAACCGCGTGTGGAAGGACAAGAATATCCAACCCGGCGACCAGATCACCGTGAAAGGTCATTACTCCGCCGAGACGGGGGAGCCCCAGTTCATCAATGCCGTTTATGTGAGCCATCAGGCTCCTGCCCCGGCTCCGAGACGACTTGCCAAAGCCGCCCAACAAGACGGCACGAAGACAGTTATCTATCAGTTGCTGAACGGCGAATGGAGTGTCTATGCGAACGACCGTCTGACGGTAGCTCAGGCGCTGCAACCGGCTCTGTATGAGCAGATGGGTACCAACGTAATCACCAATGCCGCCCAAACGATAGGCGACTGGCTGCGCCGCACATACCTCTACCCGAGAGAGAAAGAGATCTACCTTATCGCATATAACACCTCGTCCGGCTATACCGCCGACGAATGGACCTACGACGGAACAGACTTTGTGATGAACACCGGCTTCGTGACGGACGTAATGTCGTTCGTGCGCAATGATGCATGGGTGGCGAATATATCCACCTATTATACCACTCCGTTTGTGAATGACGGTCCCGGGGATTTCACGCTGCACACCGTGGCTCTGGACGGACTGAATTATATCTGGCGCTACCAGGCGGCTTACGGAATGACGGCGACGGCTTATGTGAGCGGCACGAACCACCCTGTGGAGGGATGGCTCGTCTCGCCGAAGATCCGTCTCAAGAAGAGCGAACAACCGGAGTTGACCTTCTATCACGCCGTCCGTTACGGCGATCCCGTCAACAACCTGAAATGGCTGAAAGTGAACGTGACCGATAACTTCACGGGAGACGTGACTACCACTGAGTGGAAGCACCTGGAGTTCACGGATTCCATTCCGGACGGCAGTAACTGGGTGTTCCGCAACGCCGGACATTTCGACTTGAGCGGGTTCAACGGTCAGACGATCGTCATCGGCTTTGAGTACAACACTACCGTAGGCGATGTACCTTCTGCGCCTACATGGGAGATCCAAGACCTGCTTGTAGCCGAGAAAGAGGAGATCGACAAGTTCATCCAAGCCGGCAACGAGAAACGCGGCATACAATAAAACGCCCTTGTGGCAAAATATATAACTAACCAATTAAATATTATTATTTATGAAAAAAATTCTCTTTTTATGCGCAGCTATGGTAGCTGCCATCAGTGCTAACGCAGCCATCACCACGATGACTTGCGCTCAAGCAAAACAGTACGCGCTGGACAACCTGCAATCAGGCCAAACGGGCACCGACTCCGTGGCGGTAACCGGCTATGTTACAAAAGACTATAGTGGTCTCAGCCGTGGCCAGCAACGCTTCAGTATAGATGACGCGAAAGGTACTTTGGAAACCGTACATTGCTATTACGCCAATATGCCGGCAGGCGAAGCGGCTCTGAATGTAGGAGACAAAGTTACCGTAAAAGGACTGCTGCAGAATTATAATGGTAGTGCTCAATTTAAGAACGGAGATGTAGCTGCTATCATCGAGCGAATTCAAATTGAAATTGATACGATTGAAAGCTCTGTATGCGAGGCAATTGCAGAAGGCGAGGCACTTAACGCCGGAGAAAAAACGACGGACTATTTCATCGTAGAAGGTATTGTTTCTTCCATCAAATCCGAGATGAATCAGTACAACCAAGAAAGTTTCTGGATGGTATGCGGTGATAACAATAAGGAATTACAAGCATACAATGCAGTAATGAAAGATGGTGATGCAGCAAAGATCGGAGACAAGGTAAAAGTAATTGGCAGAATTGAAAACTTCAATGGTACGATAGAATTGTCGTCTGCATCGGCTGAGATATTGGAGAAAGGCAATGTAAAGATCGACACCATCAAGGCAACCGTAGCTGAGGCTGTTGCAGCCGGTAAGGCACTGGAGAAAGGTAAAACTTCCGTAGCAGTTTATATCGTAGAAGGTTACTGCGATAGTATCGTTTATAAGTTTAACGATAAGAGTAAAAACATGTCGTTCTACATGTGCGACGACATGGCTAATCCTACTTATGAGTTCGAGGCATACAAGGTATCTACAGATGTAGATGTTCCTGTAGGCACCAAGGTATATGTAGTAGGTAATCTCTATCACTATTACAAAGCTGCAACAACGGACAAACCGGAGGTGGAGACCATCGAGATCTCAGAAGGTACTGTTTATCTCTCTGACCCGCAAGGCATCGAGAATATCGTGCTGACCGAGAAAGCACAGAAAGTCATTGTTGACGGCGTAATCTACATCGTTCGCGACAACAAGATGTTCAACCTCCAGGGTGCGCAGGTAAGGTAATACCCCTATTTTGCTAACTCTACTTTACAAGGAAACTTTTTACACTCAAAAAGTTTCCTTTTTTCTTGTGTATGTCAGAAAAATGTAGTACCTTTGCACCCGCTTTGGAAAAATGGTTCAATGACTGAATGTCACAATAAATGCCTAAATGGTAAATGACCAGATTGTAAATAATATCATAAAGACGGCGGGCGAAATGTTCTTTCGTCTGGGTATCCGCAGTGTATCAATAGACGATATCTGCCGCGAGCTCGGAATGTCCAAGAAGACGTTCTATGTCTATTTTGCGTCGAAGGACGAGCTGGTGGCGCAGATGCTTCATGCAAACGTGGCGCACATCGCCAAGAAGATGGAGGAACTGAACAAGTTGCACGATTTCCGGCAGTTGGTGACGAAATTCCTCAAGCACCAGGAAGCGGAGAAAAACGATGTGCGGCGCGTGCCGCAGTTGGTGTATGACCTCAAGAAATACTACCCGCGCCAGTTTGCGGATTTCCAGCACGAGTGCTTTGAGACCCAGAAGATGAATATCATCCGCTATCTGGAGCAGGGGCAGCAGGAAGGTTTCGTGCGTGCGGATTTGAATGTGGAGTTGACCGCTGTTCTCTTTGCGAAGATTCACAGCGATGCTATCCGGGACTTGGAGGAGATCGAGGCACACGGGCATAACATGCACCAGTTGGGACACACGGCGATGGATATTTTCGTCCGCGGCGTGCTGAGCGAGGAGGGAATGAAATTGTATAACTAGAGAAACTAGTCTAACTAGTCTAACTAGTCAACTAGATAAGATAATAACAAAACCAACAATATGAAGAAACTATTTTTGATGATGACCGCGATGCTCGCGATGAGTGCGACGGTTGTAGCAGAAGATCACGTGATGGCGGCAACCCGCAGTGCCTACCGCACACAAGACAGTGTGCCGGCGGCGTTGAGTCTGAGCCTGAAAGAGGCGCAGGATTACGCCATCAAACAGAACCGAACCCTTAAGAACGCATCTCTGGCAGTGCAGCAGGAGTACGCCAAACGGTGGCAGACGATTGCCGCTATGTTGCCGCAAGTGGACGGTAGCTATACCTATTCCAACTACTGCGGCTATTCCGCTACGCTGTCCATGATGGGTAATGATGTGAAGATCAACATGCCTAACGTAGGTGCGCTCGGCGTGACCGCTACCATCGGTATTAATGGTCAGGGTATCGTAGGTGCGCTGCTCAATAATGTGGCCATCCAGATGAAGAAGATTGCGCTGGAGAAATCAGAGAACGAGCTCCGCGGAAGTGTGATGAGCAGTTATGTGTCTGTTCTGGCTCTCCAGAGTATTACCCACCTGCTGGACTCTTCGTTAGCGAATATCCAGAACCTGGAGCAGATCACCCAGAACTCTGTCAATGCCGGTGCGGCTGAGCAGACGGCGGCGGACCAGATACGCGTGCGTGTCAATACACTGAAGAATAATATCAATTCGCAGAAACGGAACATCGAACTGGCGACCAACAGTCTCAAAGTGCTGTTGGACGTGCCGGTGGAGACCGAACTGACCCTTACCGACAGCATCGATGCCATCCTCTCGCCGGAGCGCGTGCTGACGCTGCTGTCCAGCAATTTCGATATCCGTAACAACCTGGACTACCAGACGGTAGAGCGTTCGGCGGAACTCGCCAAACGCAATGTGCACATGGCGGGCTGGGCGTACGGACCTACCGTGGCACTGGCCTATAATTATCAGAACCAGAAATACTACGGCGAGGGAGGTATGCGTATGACTCCTCCGAATGTGGTACAAGTGTCGGTCAAGATGCCTCTCTGGTCCTCCGCCAAGCGTGCGGCAGGCGTGGTGGAGAAGAAAATCGCTTACGAGCAGGCGAAGAACACCCTCTCGGAGATGACCGACAACCTCTCCATTCAGTACCGTCAGCTCTGTTTCGATCTCACGAACGCTTATGAGACCTACATGAACGAGAAGGATAACATCGAGGTCTCCAAGCGTGTGTTCAACTCCGCTACGGAGAAATTCAAATGGGGCGCAGCCTCCAACCTGGAGCTGACCAATGCCTCCAACGATCTCATCAATGCGCAATCGACCTACGTGAACGCGATGCTGTCACTCATCAACGCGCAAGTGGAACTGGAGCAGTTTTTGAATAAATAATCTCGACATATCGAAATACCGAAATATCGAAAAAATAATAATATGAAAAAGAATCTCTTTTATGTCCTCGCAGCCTTGGCGCTCATGGGCTGCGGCAGCAAGGAAAGTACTGCTACGCAGGAGGAAGAACGCGTGGAGCAAGTCCGCACCACGGTACTCCAACCGCGTGAGATAGAGCGCGAGATCATCGTATCGACGAACTTACAGGGGTACCTGACGCAGAATGTGGCTCCCTCTCTTACCGGTAAGATCGAGCATATCTACCGCGAGGTGGGCGACAGGGTGTCGAAAGGAACGGATCTTGTCCGCATGGACCAGACCCAGTACAAGACCACCAAGATCTCCATGGCCAACCTTGAGATCGAGAAGAACCGTGTTACTCAGTTGCTCCGTTCGGGTTCGGCTACCCAGCAGCAATACGACCAGGTGAACACCCAGTATAACTCCACCAAGGAGCAGCTGGAGTTTCTGGAGCAGAACACGTATGTCAAAGCACCGTTCGCAGGCGTCATCTCTGCCAAGAACTATGAGGACGGCGAACTCTACAGCGGTCAGCCGATCCTGATCCTGACCCAGATTGACAAACTCAAGGCATTGGTGGCTATCCCCGAGACTTACTTCCCGAAATTCAAAGAGGGTATGAAACTCTCCTTGACCTCCGAGATCTACCCGGGTCAGACTTTCCCCGCTACGGTAGAGATCGTCTATCCGACCATCGACCCGTCGACTCACACCTTCCAATGCAAGATCGTTATTCCGAACGGCAAGAACCTTCTCCGTCCGGGTATGTACGTGACGACCACAATCGGTCTGGGCAAGGCGAATGCGCTCGTTATCCCCTATCAGGCAGTAGAGAAACTGGTAGGTGCTAACGACCGTTATGTCTTCATTGTAGAGGACGGACGCGCCAAGAGGGTGGCAGTCACGCTTGGTCAGCGTTTTGACCAGGACATCGAGATCATCGCCGACGAAATCAAGGAGGGCGTGGAGGTCGTTACCACCGGCCAGCACAAACTCGTGGACGGAGTGAAAGTGAATGTAGTAAAATAATTTACCATTTGGTCATGTACCATGTACCATTTATGTGCCATTTGGCTATTTAGCCATTTTGCAAAATGATTCAATGAACAAATAAATGACCAAATCGTAAATGACTAAATCGTAAATACATTTATGTCAATTTATAAATCAGCAATCGAAAAACCGGTGACCACCGCCCTGATCTTTGTGGCGGTCATCGTCATCGGTATATACAGTTTCCTGAAGCTGCCGATTGACCAGTTCCCGGAGATGGACCCGCCGTATATCACGGTCATGACCACCTACCCGGGTGCATCGGCGAGCGAGATGGAAACCAACGTGACGAAGATCATGGAGAACGCCCTGACCTCCGTCGATCACCTCAAACACATCACTTCGCAGTCCAAGGATAACATCTCCGTGGTGACGCTGGAGTTGGAGTGGGGTAGTAACATGGACGAGGCGGTTAACGACGTACGTTCTTTCGTCGATATGGCGGCGAACAACCTGCCGGACAACTGCGCCAAGCCGGTTATCTTCAAGCTCTCCACATCCTCCATGCCTATCTGCCAGTACTCTATTACGGCGGATGAGACCTACGCGGGTCTGGACAAGATTCTGAACGACGAGGTGGTGCCGCAGCTGAACCACATCGACGGTATCGGTAATATTTCTCTTTCGGGTGCGCCGGATCGCTACGTCTATGTCAATATCGACCAGCAGAAACTCGACGCCTACGGTATTACGCTGGAACAGGTGGGACAAGTCGTTACGGCGAACAACCTCAACCTCTCTTCGGGTACGATTAAGATGCCCCAGGAGCAGTACCAGATGCAGGTACGTTCGGAGTACATCGAGTCCTCGGAGATAGAGAACCTCATGGTAGCCATGACGCCGCAGGGCCAGCAGGTCTTCATCCGTGACATCGCTACTGTCAAGGATACTATCAAGGACCTCTCGCTGGACGAGAAGACGAACGGCCGTGAGGCGGTGCGTCTGGTCATTGCTAAGCAGACCGGTGCCAACACCGTGCAGGTCTGCCGTGACGTACGCGCCGAGCTGGCGAAGATACAGAAACAGCTCCCGACGGACGTCAAGATTGAGAAGATATACGACTCCTCGGAGAATATCCAGAACTCCATCAACTCCCTTGAAGAGTCCGTGCTTTACGCCCTCCTCTTCGTGGTGCTCGTGGTGCTCTTCTTCCTCGGTAAATGGCGTGCGACCATCATCATCGGTATCACTATTCCTATTGCCCTGATTGTGGCGTTTATCTACCTCGGTCTGGCGGATTCGTCCTTGAATATCATCTCCCTCTGTTCGCTCACCATCGCTATCGGTATGGTGGTGGACGATGCGATTGTGGTCTTGGAGAACATCACCCGTCACGTGGAGCGCGGCGAGGACCCGCACGAGGCGTCTATCTATGCCACCAACGAGGTATGGGTCTCCGTTATCGCTACTACGCTCGTGCTCGTAGTGGTATTCGTGCCGCTGACCATGCTTTCCGGTATGGCGGGAATCATGTTCCACGAGCTCGGATGGATCGTGACGGTAGTCTGCTGTACCTCCACCCTTGTGGCTATCTCGCTGACGCCGATGCTCTGCTCCAAACTGCTGAAAGCCAAGAAAGTGCACGTCGATGAGAACGGCAATCTGGTGGACGACGAGGCGGGCAAGAAAGGCTGGTACGAGCGTACGGTGGTGCACATGCTTGACGTCATTGATGAGTACTACGCTAAGTCGCTTGGTTGGTGTCTGCGTCACAAGGCGCTCACTTTCCTTATCCTCATTGCCTTCTTCTGTGCTTCGCTGATCCCTGTCTTCATGGGCAAGATCGGTACGGACTTCATGCAGGAGCAGGATAACGGCCGTCTGACCGTTACCGTCAAGCTGCAGCGCGGTACGCGTATCGAGGAGACCCTTAAGACCGCCCGCAAACTGGAAGCGCGCTTCGTGGAACTCGTGCCGGAGATACAGCTGATCAACACCTCCGCCGGTTCCAACGACGATGCCTCTATCGCAGCCCTCTTCTCTTCGACAATGAACAACAAGATTCAGATGACCGTCCGTCTGCCTAAGAAATGGGAACGTGACCGCGACATCTGGACAATCGCCGAAATTCTCCGTCAGGAGATGGCTAAATATCCGGAGATCAACGAATACCAGTGTGCCGTTGCGTCAGGCGGTCCCGGCGGCGGTAACACAGTCGATTTGGAGATTTACGGTTATGACTTCGACAAGACTTCCCAGATGGCGGAGCAGTGCCGTCAGCTGATTTCGCAACTGCCCGGTGCCCGCGACGTGAATATCTCCCGCGAGGACGACCGTCCGGATATCAAGATTACTGTGGATAAAGAGAAGGCTTCCCGTCTCGGTTTGAGCTCCGCTACCATCTCTACCTACCTCCGCAACCGCGTGGCAGGAATGTCCTGCGGTTACCTCAAGGACGACGGT
>DFEG01000005.1 GCA_002369075.1 Bacteroidales bacterium UBA3808
TCGTCAACCGGTCGGTAGAACTGCTTTAAACAAT
Organism: Bacteroidales bacterium UBA3808; assembly: GCA_002369075.1. Taxonomy (GTDB): domain Bacteria; phylum Bacteroidota; class Bacteroidia; order Bacteroidales; family Paludibacteraceae; genus Colicola. Next base: position 35 of record DFEG01000005.1, read on the forward strand.
CACGGAGTCGAGGAAGCCCATTGAGATGGCTTCTTCGGCTTTCATCCATTTGTCACGGTCGCAGAGCGCCTCGATCTGGTCGATGCTCTGTCCGCTGTTCTCAGCGAGGATCTTGTACAAATCCTGTTTCAGGCTTTCCATTTCTTTGAGGTGGATAGCCTGATCTTTGAATGTGGAGTAGCCGATGCCGGAACTGGGCTGGTGGATCATGAACCGCGAGTAGGGCAGTGCCTTGCGGTAGCCCTTCTCTCCGCTGGAGGCGATGACGGCACCCATCGAGGCAGCCAGTCCCAAGACGGTCGTGCGAACGGGCGATTTGATGAAGCGCATCACGGAGATCAGCTCCAGACCGGAATAGACCTCGCCGCCCTGTGAGTTGATGTACAGGTTAATCGGGTCGTGGTTCACGGAGTCGAGGAACAGCAACTGGGCTACCAGTGTGTCCATGTTATCGCCTACTACCTCTCCGCTCAGGAAAAGGACACGATCCATCATCAACCGGCTGAATACATCCAGTTGCGTGATATTCAACTGCCGCTCTTCAATAATGTACGGGTTGAACAATCGGTTGTCAATCTTGTTCTCTTTCATATAATTATCAATTATCAATTATCAATTATCAATTATCAATTGCCGCGCATTTCTTTGCGAGGTACTTCCGCTCCTCTTCGTTCAGGAGCGGGCTGACCTCTTTATAGACGCGTACGTGGTAGGCGTTGAGCCAGTCGATCTCGTCCTCCGTCATCATCGACATCTCGATGAGGTTGGTGTCGTAGAAACAGAGGGTCAGGGTCTCGAACGCCAGCCATTCGTCTTCGGTGGTCGTCTCTTTGGTCTGCTTGGCGGGGATGACGGTGATGAGGTTCTCGGTGCGGATACCCCATTTGCCGGTGCGGTAGATACCCGGCTCGTCGGAGACTATATGCCCTGCCTCCAGCGGGGTGGGGTTATTGTCGGTACGCACGTTCTGCGGTCCCTCGTGGCATCCCAAGAAATGCCCTACGCCGTGCCCCGTGCCGTGACCGAAGGTTATACCGGCTGCCCACATGTACTGCTTGGCGAGGGCGTCGAGCTGGTTGCCTCTCGTGCCTCGCGGGAAACGTGCCCGTGCCAGGGCTATGTGCCCTTTCAGCACGTAGGTGTAGTCGTCTTTCGCCTGTTGCGGGATCCGTCCTCCGAGCCATGTTGTACGGGTGATGTCCGTCGTGCCGTCCAGGTACTGACCGCCGCTGTCGAGCAGCAGCATGCCTTCTTTGCGCACCTCGGCGCAGTTCTCTTTGGTAGCTGCGTAATGGACGATGGCGCCGTTGCCTTGGTAGCCGGCAATCGTGCCGAAGGACTCCTCCACGAAGCCCTCTCCCATCGCCCGGAAGGCATGCAACTTCTCCATCAAGTCCCATTCGGTTAACGGGCTTTCGTCTTTTGTCTTTTGTCTTTTGTCTAATGTCTCTTCGAGCCACTTGAAGAACCTCGTCAGTGCCGCACCGTCGAGCCGCATGGCTCTCCGCTCGCCGTCCAACTCGACGGCGTTCTTCTTCGCCTTGTCCACCAAGATGGGGGACTGTGTATTGACCGCCTTTGTCTTGATTGCCTCAAACAACGCTTCGTTTACCTTCGCGCCGTCGTAGAGGACGGTGCCTTGCAGTCCGCGGATATAGTCGAACACCGCCTCGTAGGGCTGCACGTCGATGTTGTTGAAATCGAGGTAGTTCTGTGCCGCAGAGTCAATCTTCCCGGGATTGACGAAGAGGGTACATTTGTCCGCTTCGAGCACCACGTAACTGATGACCACAGGGTTGTACTCGACGTCGTTTCCGCGGATGTTGAGCAGCCATGCAATCTCGTCCAGCGCGCTGATGATCATCGAGTCGCCATGCATGGCGGCTAACTTCTCCCGCATCCGTGCCAGCTTGGACTCCACGGTTTCACCCGCATAGTCGGCAGGGTAGGCATAGAGCTTGTCACCCGGTATGGCGGGTCTGCCTTCCGTCCAGATGGGTTGTATTAAATTGAAAGATGAAAGCTGAAAATTGAAAGATTCTAATTTCTCCTTCAATTCTTGGAAGTCATTTACGGAGAACATCTCGGGGTTGACACCTACAACGAACCTTTCCCCTTTCCCCTTTAACCTTTCACCTTCCTTTACAAGCCACTCCACCACTCCCGGGCAGTCGATGTCGCTCTCGCGCATGAGCTCGATAGTGCTGTCCTTGAGTTCGATACCCGCCTGCAGGTAGTAGCGGCTGTCGGTCCAGAGGAGTGCTCTATCCATCGTCACCACTACGGTGCCGCTCTCCCCGTTGAACCCGCTCAGCCACTGCATCTCGCACCAGTGGGACGCCATATACTCGCTTGCGTGCGGGTCATTGCCCGGCACTACGTATGCCGCCAGACCCTGCTCACGCATCTCGCTGCGTAATGCAGCTAACCGCTCTTGTACTGTCATAGTATGTATTTGTTATTTGTTGCTTATTTCAGGCGCTTGCCGGTTACTTTCAGTTCGCCGAGGCGCAGGTATTTCTTGGCTTGCGGCTTGCCGTTGGAGTCATACCAGGGCAGTACGCGCAGGTGGAGCGTCTGTCCGGCAGGCACGAGGACAGGCTGGTCGAGCCGGACGACGAGCTCTTTGTTCTTGGGCAGCGCCGTGTTCTCATAGATCGTCGTGACGCCGGTGAACTCCTCGCCGAAGCCGTAGTTGATGTGGATATTCATGCCTGCGCCGCCAATCGCCTTGACGGGCAGGGTGATATGCTCGATGACGAGCCCTTTCTTCTTCTTCTCCGCAGCGATGGTGTACTCGATATAGCGGTTGGCAACCTCGTCTATCTCGCCTGCGGGCCATAAACCGCCTGCCGCTACATACCCCTTCTTGACGAGCTCGACATTTTTCAATTTTAATTCTTCATTCTTGATTTTCCACTCAACCGGTGTTCCCTTGGCTGCAAAAGCGGCTTTCTTGCCGTTCTCCTCGATGTTCTGCGCGTAGGCGGTATAAGCCTCTTTGGAGGGGAATACCAGCCACGGACGCATCTCACTTAGCTCCGGCGAGTTGTTAATCAGCTCGTATGCCAGCGAGGCGATCGCCATACCGCCAGCCGCGGAGGTGTGGGTCTTGTCGCCGCAGTTGAAATAATTAGCCATGCAGTAGTCTTTGCCTGTGTGCTCATACAGTTCCCTGCTACGCTCCGTCATATCCAGGAACGGCACAGCCATCTCCTGCGCCACCTCACGCATGCACCGCACATAGTCCTTATTGGTAACCGGTGAGTGCTGATTGGTGGTGGGGGTCAAATCATGCCTTCCTTCGCCGTTGATCATGCCGTTCTTGAAATACGCGCGGCAGATAGGGCTCATCAGCACAGGCGTGACGCCCATCTCGCGTGCCTCACGGATATAGGTACGCAGGTATGCCTTATAGGTAGTGTTGGGTTCCGTTCCGCGCATGTCGGTCAGGGTGTCCTTGCCCTCTGCGCGCAGGCGTGCGTTCTCCACATACACGTCCTCGCCCTTGCATTTCTCGTCGTTGTGGGCGAACTGGATGATGAGGTAGTCGCCGGCGCGCATCTGTTTCCTGACGGAGGGCCAGAGGTTCTCCGTCTCGTAGAACGTGCGGGTGGAGGCTCCGGATTTGCCGCGGTTGTTGACGGTTACGGAGTCGGGGTTGAAGAACGCCTGAAGGTACATTCCCCATCCGCGTTTAGGTGTCGCAGCGGGTTTGTACTCGCTCATGGTACTGTCGCCGATGGTGTGTACACGCCGCGGAGCGGCAGATAAGGTACAAAGGGACAATGTACAAAGTACAAGGGAAATAATCTTTCGCATGGCAGTAATAAGTTAGAATTCCGCTACAAAGGTACAACAAAAATTGGACATACGCAAGGGGAAAGGCATTTTTTTTGACCAATAGAATAAAATTCTATCTATTTTGAGTGGATAAATAGCGGCTATGCTCGCATAAGACGAAATTTATTTACACAAAATAGGAAAAGCCTTCAGGCTTGTCAAAAGAAATGCCTTCCCCCTTACGTATGGACTACAAGACGCGAACGTAGCTACGGGGGAATGCCCGTAGGGCAGGCAGATGTCCGAAATTATCGTGCCCTTGCGGCTAAGAAGTACCACGGTACAGACTCCAATATACGTGCAGGCATAAAAAAACCGCCCCGAAGGACGGTTTTTTCTATTATTCTTTTCAAATTTGCACTGGCAGAAGTGGCAGGAATGGCAGAATTTCTGCCACTTTTGCCATTTCTGCCATGTCGTTTTTTTTAGAATTTTACGTATTCGTTTGTATTATAATTACATTGCCTGCGGCGGAATGAGGGTTTATCGGACGAATCGTTAGAGATAAGTTGACCATAAGTTGGATATACGTTGGTTGTTGCCCTACTCATTACCTACCCGGAGCCTATGCAACAGAAATGCAAAATAAAGGAGAATCCGGATGTCATCCGGAACAACTGACGATGTAAAAATTTGCATGAGATTCTTGAGACAGTTGAGACACTTAGCCCAAAGAATCTCAAGAATCTCAACTGTCTCATGCAATTTTTTCGAGGAGAGATTCCTTGGGATTGTGCTTCGGCGACGAGGGTTTTGGCTGCAAAGGTACTGCTTTTTTTTGATATATGCAAACAATTAAGCAAAAAGTTTGGCATTATAATAGGCGCTCACGGAGGTTCGTGAGCGCCCGAAGTAAGTAAGCGGGGTATGTTTTTTCAGGAATGAGTAAGGTTCATATTAGAACGTGTACCGTACACCGAGGTTGAGTGTCCAGTCGAAGGTATGGAAAGCTCCGATATTTCCCGTTCCGTCATTACCCAGAAGACAGCCGTAACCGGGTCGGAAGTCGAAGGAGAAAGCGATAGGGGCATTCTTCATCTTGGCTTCAATACCTGCGGCAGCCCCTGCACCTACGATACCTCCGGCTGCACCCATGTCGATATAACCGCCTTTGATCTGCCCGCCCACATAGTAGTCGAGACGGATCCCTTTGCCTTCCGCGCACTTAGCCTGATACGCCAGCACAAGATCATTCACTGCGCCGATGGCAGGTGTACTGAAACCGTTTCCGGCAGCTGCCCAGCTACCGAGATAACCGAACTCCTCGATCAGCGTGAAATGGGCACTCACCATTTTCTTGTACTGGAAACCGATACCTGAGCCTGCAACGACACCGACGCTGTGGGTGTACTCTTTGTTTGATTTGGGAGCGGCCTTCGCAGTG
>DFEG01000022.1:0-146 GCA_002369075.1 Bacteroidales bacterium UBA3808
ATTGCTCGTAGCGCGTGAACGCGCTCTTACATTCGTTGATCTGTCAACCCCATATTTGGCTTTGCTAAATGGTTCAATGATTCAATAAATGACCAAATGGTACATGTCCAAATGAAGAAATAATTTAGGTGGTTATAGCGCTGAGG
>DFEG01000022.1:278-12789 GCA_002369075.1 Bacteroidales bacterium UBA3808
GGAGAGTAGGTAGCCGCCACTTTGAGAGAGTCTAAGTTTGCTTAGGCTCTCTTTTCATATGTAGTGGCTTTGTACCACTCCCCTTCTTTTCCCCGGCATTGAATGTCGGCTGTAGAGATGTCCTGTGCGCGCTATCTCCGTTAGCGCGTTTCGTCAATTGTCCCGCATGGTATGCGGGTCTAACCGCAGCCTCCAACGCCCTGTTATTCGTATACCCCTGCTATACCCCGGAGCGTTCTCCCGACGGAACGGGAGAAGCGGCTTCCGCCTAAAACGGACAGACCCTGAAGACGCTCGTCACAGGTGCCGACGGTGCGTTCCTATTCGACAGTTTGACTTATGGCAACGGCACGCAATATACCGTCACGCCTACCTCGCAGTACGGCACCTTCAGTTATAACAGCACCTCCTCCGGCATGGCTACCGTCACGCTGGCTGCCAACGGCTGTGTACAGCAAGGCATTGACTTTGTCAACACGAGCTGTGCGCGTCTGAGCGGCCGCGTGCTATACCATATGAGTACGATTCCCGTGAGCGGCGTATGCTTTATCCTCAACGGCGATACGATCCGTCGTGGCGGGGGTATCTATACCAGCGGTATTGACGGCAATTTTGAGCTTACGCTGCCCAAGTCCATGCCCTGCCGCCTGCAGGTGGCCAAAGCGGGACACACCTTCACCAACGACGGATGGCTGTTCGTCACAGAGGGTGATACGACTTTCTCGCTCGTCAAAGCGCTCGACGGCGTACGCTTCTATGACCGCACCAAGGTGCGCCTCGTAGGTCGCGTAGCCGGTGGCCTGGACCAGCAAGCCCTGCCACCTGCTCTGGGATTTGGTACGAACAACCTCGGTGATAACCTGCAACTCGTGCTCCAACTCGAAGGCGACAACACCGCCCATATCGTGCATAACCCTGATAACCTGACGCAAGACACGCTGCATTTCACCGTAGATAGCACGCAGATCATCTACGAGCAGAAACGCATCATTATCCGTCCGAACATACGCAGTGGTGAATACGCGGTGGATCTCTTCCCCGTGAAGTACAAAGTGACGCAAGCCACCGCTACGGGATATGCCACGCTGCTGGATGTGCAGGCGGGCGTGCCGACATTCGACCTGACGAATGCGCCGCTGACCGTGCTCACCTCCGACTCGATGGGGCGCCATGCTACCTATAATGCACGCTTCGACCGCATCTACCGCAATCCGATGCAGGTAGGTATGATACAGCTGATGTACGGAATGGCGCAAGACGGAATGGGCGAAGAGAAACTGGGTGTATCCAGTATCGTTGACCAGAGCCATACCGTCCGCTTGTACAGCAAGGACTCGACCGGCACCGTCCAATACCTGTTCGGTCATCCTATCTTCCAGCAGGGACGCACCTACCAGTTCCGCGTGAGCGCGTACGAGGACTATTTCTATAACAATAACAAGTTGAACGCGCGCGACCGCGTACGCCTTAGTGGCGGAACGCTGAAGGTATTCAACGGCTTCAAGTCCGGCAAAAATACGGCAACCGAAACCTATCCCCTGGATGATAAGGGCGAAGCGCTGATTAATGTGGAGGTGGATAACCTCAACCTCATGGCTACCGGCGATAACGCCCTGCGTGCACTCGACCTGTCGGTGGAACGAGAAGGGAGCAACACCGATTATTGCGCCCTGCGCGGTTTTGTGACCGGTAACAATGTCGAGAACGGCGACATACGCGCCATACAATCTGACATCCAAGTCCTGGATATCCTGCGCGACCCGCCGGGAAGCGGCAGTAGCTGCTATCTGGAGAAAGGCGCTACCTATAAGTCCTCCGCTACATTCTCCATTGCCTATAAGATAGGTACGAGCTGCGATGCTACCATCGGTACCTCTTACGACCAGTCAGTAGGTGTCATAGCGGTTACCACCTATTCCGGTCTCATCAGCTCTGTGGGCAAATCCTATAAGTTCACCCTGCCGCTTGTGCTGTCCGGAAAATACAGCCGAACCAACACCTGTACGTATACCACGACCGAGAAGATTTCCACCAGTTCCTCCCCATCCTTCGTGGGTGCATCGGGCGATGTGTTCATCGGCCATACCAACGAGGCGCTGTACGGTACCGTGCGTGCTGTGCGCATCATTGACGACAGCACCTACCTGCTGCGCCAACCCGCCTTCACAGCCGGGTATTGCAAGGAGGTAGCCTCTGCCATCGGTACCGACGGACGAATATACCACTTCGTTATCGCCAAGGAGACTGTCCTCGGCGGAAAGATGGGTACACAGTTCGCCTATACGCAGGACTATATTGCCAACACCTTGATTCCCAAGCTCATCCGCGAACGGAATTCCTTGCTCATTGATGCGCCTGACTCAATTACCGCTCAGAGCATCGCTAACCAACAAGGCAAAGCCGTCTATTGGAACCGTGCTACCAAGGACGACGAGATAGGCACCGTGTATCGCTTTATCACCCCGACGAACAAACCCGACTACAACGAACCCGACCGCATTAGTGCCATCAATGCCGTACTCGTCAAATGGGTGGCTATCCTCGCTACCAATGAGAAGGATAAAGTCACCGCCATCCAGTCCGGCAAGAAAGTGGGCACTTATTCCGTCAGCGGAGGTACCAGCCGCGAATATAGCGAGACCTTCTCCGGCGAGTTCTCCGCGTCCGGTAATGTCTCCTTCGGTATGGATATAGCCAATCTCAGAGGCTTCTTTAACAATGCCGGTAATGCGCTTGTCAATAAAGCAAATGGCGCTACAAATGAATATTTCAAGGCTTTGTCAAACCTTATTGAGAAATATGCCGCAGGCAATACATACACCGAAGACCAGAATAATAGTACCACCATTGAAGGCAAAGCGGCCGGCACACAATGGAAGACCAAATGGAGTCCGGTGTTAGATTTTTCGTTGGACGGTTCCGGCTCATGGGACAACGAAAGCGCATCCCGCAAGATAGGCTTTACCATCGCGCCCGATGGTTTTGCCAATACGACCGTCAGCGTCTATCGCTCCGAGCAGGATTCCCTCTTCCGGAAGAAACTGGCAGAACTCACCAACTTCATTACCCGTCCTACACAGAAAGAGAAATACGGTAGCTTCATCTTCTTCCAGGAGGGTGGAACCAGCCATTGTCCCTACGAAGGCGAAGCACGCACGCAGTGGTATTATCCCGGTCAGTTTGTGCTGGGTAATGCCACCCTGCCGATGGAGAACCCGAAGATTACGCTCGACCAGTACTCTATCAGCAATGTGCCGGCCGACCAATCGGCAGTCTTCCGCCTCACGCTCGTCAACGACAACCTCAATACCGACGGACGACCCGCACGCGGACAGGTGTTTTCGCTCTCGGTGGAACCCCAATCCAACCCCAACGGTGCAATCCTGCTCATCGACGGCGAACCCCTCACTTCCGCTTCGATGCTCACCCTGTACTGCGAACCGGGAGTGCCCATCGTCAAGACTCTGCAGATACAACGGGGTATAGTGGATGACTACGAGGACCTGACGCTGAAGTTGGCCTCCACTACCTGTACCTCTATCAGTGCCTATGCGAAACTATCCGTCCACTATATGCCGGAGTCCTCGCCCGTCAGCATCGCCTATCCGCGCGATAAATGGGTGATGAATACCCTGTCGGCACGCGACTCGGTAGGCTACTACCTGCCCGTTACCATCGATGGCTTCAATATCCATCATAAGAACTTCGATCATATCGAGTTCCAGTACAAGCTCTCGACGGAGAACAACGATTCCTGGGTAACCCAGTGCTCGTTCTATGCCGACGACAGCCTGTATAACAAGGCGACAGGCAACAAAGCCAAGATAGAGAACGGCCGCATCCAAGCTTTCCGCTTCTACGGCGAGCGCGATCCGAAAGAACTGAACTACGACCTGCGTGCCGTCTCCTACTGCCGCTACGGCTCGGGCTTCGTCAGCAAGGCTTCGCCTGTCATCAGCGGTACGAAAGACACCCGTCCGCCCGTACTGTTCGGCAAGGCAAGTCCCGCCAACGGTATCCTGACGCTCAAGGACAATATATCGATGCGCTTTAGCGAACCCATCGCCGGTAATTGGCTGGACGAGGACAATAACTTCCAGATCCTCGGCGTAACCAACAACACGGGTATCACGCAGACCACCTCGCTCTATTTCGATGGACAGAGCGGTCATTATGCCCGCACGAAAGCAGAGCGCGAACTGTCTTTCACCGACCTGAGTATAGACATGCTCATCAAGCCTTCCGTCAAGGGACGCGAGATGGCACTCTTCTCGCACGGAGACGAGGAGTATAACTTCTCCCTCAGCCTGACCGCCGACAACCGTCTCAAACTGACCGTGGTCGAAGATAACAAAGTGGCAGAGACCAAGCAGTCCAAACCCATGGGTCAGTTGTCTGCTACCGACTTCACACGCGTCATCATGGTGTACGATTCCGAGAAAAAGACGGTGCGCTTTTATGCTGGAACAATGGATATCACGGATAACCCGTCCACGCAATGGTCGCTCATGAACTTTGCCGCTCCCATCATGGTGGGTGCTACTATTGACAGCACCAGCCTCTACCAAGGCAATTTAATGGAATTGCGCGTATGGACCAAAGCCATGAGCCCGGAAGAGATCAGCACCACCCATCTGCGCCGCCTCACCGGATACGAGTACGGACTGCTCGATTATTATCCCATGAACGAGAACAAAGGCTCCGAGCTGTCTGACTTGGCTACCGGCGCAACCCTCTTTGCCCGGGGACTGAATTGGACGCGTCCGCAAGGCCTGTCGTTGGCTACCAACGGTTCACCCGTGCTGCTGCAACCGACACTCTTCAGCCGTAGCGCAGCCGAAGACTATACGCTGCTGTTCTGGTTCCGCAGTAACAATAGCAAGCAAGACTCCGTCTCGCTCTTCGGTACGTCGATGAACGATTCGACCACGATGGAGATAGCGCTGCACGACGGCGAGATTTCGTTCCGGTCCGGCACCGAGCATAAGATGACTACAGCTAACCTCACCGATGGCAACTGGCATCACTGCGCACTCGTCATCTCCCGTACCTTTAACAACGGTTCGATCGCTATTGACGGCAAGAAAGTGCTCCTCTTCCCCGCACTGGAGACCGGCGCACTCAGCGGTACCAAGATATGGCTCGCCAAAGGAATGAAAGGAAACCTCGACGACGTATGTCTGTTCGAGCAGGCATTGCCGTCCGAACTGGTGAATGAATTCTATCTGCAGTCGCCCAATGGCGAGGAGATGGGATTGATCAACCTGCTTTGTTTCTCCCAGGTAAAGCGCAACTCATCCGGCGTGATGGAACTCGTGTTCACACCCAATAACCAGCGTGTCTTCAAGGACGCCAACGGCAATACGGTGAACAAAGTGCAACCGCTGCTGATGGATGATCTCAGCGCACAGGCGGACAAGAGCAACAGTGCGCCGGTACGTGACCGTGGTCAGCTCACCAAACTGCCCTTCACGTGGAACTACCAGTTGTCCGACCTCATGATCAATATCAAGTCGCAACCGCGCGAGATCAACAAACGTACGATGTACCTCACCGTGCGCGACGTGGAGGACCTCAACGGCAACCGTTTGCAATCGCCCGTGACATGGACGGTATATGTGGACCTCAACAGCGTCATCTGGAATGACCGGAACCACCGCGAGAAACTGACGGACGACGAGCAGACACATCAATTCACGATGGTCATCACCAATACCACCGGCATGACCCGCCAGTTCACCATCGAGAACCTGCCCAAATGGCTCACCGCATCGCCCGCACAAGGTACCCTCGAAGCGGAGGAGAAGAAGACCGTCACTTTCACCATCAAGGCTGCCGAACTCAAGATCGGTACGCACCAGCAAATGATCTACCTCACCGACGATCAGGGCTTGGCTGAACCGCTACTGCTCGAGATAGCCAAGGAGACCGAACCGCCTTACATCGACGTGGATCTGAATCGCTATCCGCTCAATATGTCGCTGTGCGGCAATGTGATCCTGAACAAGACCGACAAGACGATAGTCAACACCACACCCGAGGATTATGTCTTCGCTATATACAACAATGATTGTGTAGGCGCAGCCCATTGCACCGACAATGGCGAACTCTATCTCACGGTTCACGGCAGCGAAAAACTGACTAACAAGCCGATCCGCTTCCAACTGTGGAAAGCCGCTACGGGTAAGGTCTATAACCTCACACCGGATACACTCGTCCTCTTTGCGCACGGCGCTGTCTATGGTTGCGGCAAGGATGATCCCGTACAACTGCAGGCCGGCGGTAGCGAGATGCAGACTATCGCACTCAATCCGGGATGGAGCTGGATATCTACCTATCTGGATATACCTGCCGCCCTGTCCACGGCGATCACGGCAGAGCAGCCATGGACGGAAGGCGACCTGATCAAGAATCCGGCTACACGCAAGTTCTGCACTTATAGCGAGACTGCAGATAAGTTCGTCGGATCGCTCAAGACCCTCGATTATTGGCAGATGTATATGGTCAATTCGTTCGAGGAGAACAGTATGCACCTGTTTGGCTTTACCCTGCCGGAAGACTCGATGCACATCACGCTGAAAGGTAACGGTCAGTGGAACGCACTGCCTTGTATGTTCAGCCAGGTGATGACGCTGCGCGACGCGATGTCTGACTACTACGACCATGCTTCGACGGGTGACCTGATCAAGGCGCAAAACCGCTTTGCCGTCTTCTCGGATGACGATCGTTGGGTAGGTGACCTCACCGCCCTCACACCGGGCGAAGGATATCTCATGCGCCGCATGGAAGAGGGCACCGTAACGGTGAACTTCTATCCGCATAAAGCATCGGCACCGAAGAAGATAACAGACCGCTTCGCTGACGGAGCACAGAACACAGACCTGTTCACCAACCCGAAGGCTTCGACCAACATGACGATGATCGCGAAGCTAAACAGCGAAGCGATAAACGCCCAAGGCAATAAACGCGAAGCAATAAAAGTCTATGTGGGCGATGAACTCGCCGCGATAGCTGAGCCGATCGATTCGCTCTACTTCATCACGATCCAGAGTGACAAGTCGGGTGCTCTCCGCTTCGAGACAGAGGACGGCACGCTGCTCACAACAGAACAACCGATTTCGTATGTCGCGGATGCACATGCCGGTTCGCTCAAAGCACCGATCATCTTGAATCCGACGGATTACCGTCCCTACAAAATCATCGAAAACAACCACGTAATAATTATCCGCAACAATGAAAAATATGACATTACCGGCAAAAAGCTGTAGAAGAAACAAATTCAGTCTGTATTCTGTACTCTGTATTCTGTCCGTGTTAGCGGTCTCTTTTGCAGGCTGCAAGAAGGATTCCGAGAAGGAACCGGACAACCCTCAACCGCAGACAACGCTCTATGGAAGCGTCGCCCGTCCCGCGTGGACGGCGCCGGAGAAGTTCGACTTCACCTCCTCCATGACGGCGGTGGTTAAAGTCGATCTTAAAGCGCAGTACCCGAATATCGCAAAGGACTTCGTGCTGGATGACACCGACCTCTTGGCTGCTTTCTCCGGCGATGTATGCCTCGGCGTCGCTGCACCAGATGAAGGCCTGTTCTATTTGTATATAGCAGGGCCAAATGAACAAATGGTAAATCTTAAGTATTACTCTGCGCATTATAAGAACCTCTTCGAGCACAAGGATGCCTTCCCTTACCTCAACGACGAATGCCTCGGCACCGTCGCCGAACCCTTCATCCCGATTCTCGTCCCTGTGCCTTAGTTCGCCAACATCTTTCATTTTTCATTTTTCCTCCTTCATTTTTCATTTTAATTTGCATATGTCAGAAAAATATCGTACCTTTGCACCGGATTTGTGCTTAATGCAAAAAACACATATTCGCGATATGTGCTCAATATAAAAAGCGCAAAAGAAGATAGATTGCTCAATATAATAATCACAGACAAACACTACAAGCAATGAAAAACTTGATTGACAAGCATGTAAGCTACTACAAGAAAACACCGATGAATATCATCCGTCAGTGTAGTAAGGAGATCAACTGGGACACGCCTTTGATGGCATTGCGCGGTCCCAAAGGAGTAGGCAAATCCACCATCATGCGGCAATATATCAAACAGCATTATGCGATTTCCGACCGTTCTGTGTTGTATTGCTCTTGTGACGGGGCCTATTTTGCCTCCCATTCGTTGCTGGATTTGGCGGAACAGTTCTACAAAGTAGGCGGCAAACATCTGTTTTTGGACGAGATACACAAATACCCCAACTGGAGCCGTGAGATAAAGGAGATTTACGATCTCTATGAATCGGATATGCGCATAGTGATCAGCGGAAGTTCACTGCTGAGTCTCCAGCAAGGCGATGCGGACTTGAGCAGAAGGTGTGTCAATCATGATATCCAGGGTTTAAGTTTTCGCGAGTTCCTGTATTTCTTCAAAGGAATAGATTTCCCCAAATACACCTTGGAGCAACTGCTCGCCGACCCTTGGACATTAGCCAATGAGGTAAACGGCAAATGCAGACCGTTGCAGTTCTTCCGGGAATACCTGCAATATGGTTATTACCCTTATTATTTGCAACTCAAAGACACCGTGGATTATTACTCTACCATAGAGAATACAGTCAGCTATATCATCGATGATGAGTTGCCGCGGATATGCCGGGTGGATGTAGCCAACACGCGTAAGATCAAAGCGTTGGTCAATATCCTGTCCGTCTCTGTTCCGTACGATGTAGATATCAAACGTCTGTCTGTTCAGAGCGCGCTGCAACGGAATACCATTCTGGAGTACCTCAATTATCTGGAGAAAGCGGATATTCTGCATCTGCTCTATTCCGACTATTACAATGCCAAGAAGATGCAGAAACCGGACAAGATACTGATGGATAACAGTAATATGCTGTACGCTATGGCATCGCAGCCGGTCAATATCGGTACCGTCCGCGAGACTTTTGCTGTGAACCAACTGGCGCAAGCCCATTTGGTGGAATATGGCAAGTCGAAAGGTGATTTTCTGGTCGATGGCAAATATACGATCGAAGTAGGCGGTGCAGACAAAGACTATACCCAGATTGCCGATATACCGGATTCCTACATCCTTGCGGATGATATGGAATACCCGTATGGCAACAAACTGCCTCTCTGGCTGTTCGGTTTTCTATACTAAGCATACCGCTAAAAAATCGTCCTTCGGGGCGATTTTTTTTGTCGAATTTTCATCAAATCCTTGCATATGTCAGAAAAAAGCAGTACTTTTGCATTGGGATTGTACTTTTTTGACATTATATATATTACGAAGATTGTATGAAAGAAGTGGAAGAAAACGGCATTTTACAAGAGATCACTCCGTTAGGAGAGCATGATTTTATGTTTGTGGCAGACAGGCATAAGACCGGGTATGACTTCCCGTTACACAAGCATGATCTTTTTGAATTAAATTTTATAGAGAACGCGCGCGGGTGCAAGCGGATAGTAGGTGACAGCGATGAGTTGACAGATGATATTGACTTGGTGCTAATCTCCTCACCTCAGTTGGAACATCAATGGGCACAGGGAGAATGTAATAGTAAGGACATTCATGAGATAACCGTACAATTCTATTTGGATTTCCGCACGGGGATTTTTGAGACGAATCCGTTTGCCTCTATCAAGACTATGTTTGAGCGGGCGCAGATGGGATTGGCATTCCCCAAATCGGCAATTATGCAGGTATATCCACGTCTGAACAAATTGAGTAGTTTGGAGGGGTTCTGGGCTGTAAATGAGCTGTTTACAATCCTGTATGAATTGTCCACTTGTACGGAGGCGCGCACCTTGGCTTCCTCTTCTTTTGCCAAAGTGGCGGAGAGCAGTGAGAGCCGCCGTGTGCGTAAAGTGGAGACGTATATCCGTGCACATTATGCGGAGGAACTACGGCTGGAACAACTCAGTGAAATGGTAGTGATGTCCCCGTCAGCTTTCTCACGTTTCTTCAAACAGCGGACGGGTAAGACGCTGGCGGAGTTCATTGTGGATATCCGTCTGGGGCACGCGGCGCGGATGTTGATAGATACGATTGCGCCGGTGAGCGAAGTGGCGTATGTCTGCGGGTTTAACACACTCAGTAACTTCAACCGTCTTTTCCGAAATCGTAAAGGGTGTTCGCCATCGGAATTTCGCGAGCGGTATGTCAAAAAAAAGGTGATTATTTAGCAAAGTGTCAGTGTCTGCAAAAATTGTGTTAGTGGGTTTGCGGGAATTATAGTAATTTTGCACCCGAAAACACTAATTGCTATGAGACACGGATCTTTTCTATTAAGTTTTTTGCTTCTGATGGCAGGTTGTACGCAGGCACAAGAGCCTGAGGTTCAGCCGGTTTCGTCATATGTGTTATGTAACAAGAACGCTACGCCGGAGACGCAGCGGTTATGGTCAGTCTTGTGCTCCGAATATGGCAAACGCGCGATGAGCGGCGTGGTGGCGAATGTGGACTGGAACACGCGTGAGACCGAGAATGTATATCAGTGGACGGGTAAGTATCCGGCGCTTAATGTGTTCGATTTCATCAATATCCATGCTTCCAAAGATGTAAATAAAAGCGGATGGCTCGATTACAGCGACCTTACGCCTGTTATCGACTGGTACAATGCCGGTGGGGTGGTAGGCTGTATGTGGCATTGGCAGGTACCGGCGAACAACGGCACTAACTACACCTGCTCGCCGGGTTCGCAGCCGGGCGAAACTTCTTTTGATCCGGAAAAAGTGAGCGATCCCTCTTCCGCCGAATACAAGCGTATGATTCACGACATTGATCAGGTAGCCGGTTATCTGAAGAAGATGCAGAAACGCGGCATCCCGGTTATCTGGCGTCCGCTTCACGAGGCGGCGGGCAACTCCACGGAGTTCAGCGGTGGCGGCGCATGGTTCTGGTGGGGAGCCAAAGGACCGGAAGCATACAAAGCCCTCTGGCGTTTCCTATATGACCGAATGGTCAATTATCATAAACTCAACAACCTCATCTGGGTCTGGAATTCGCAGATGAACGACCGGGATTGGTATCCGGGTGACGATGTGGTGGACGTGGTCGGTCGCGATAATTACTACGCGCTTCAATACCCGCTCGCCAAGGAGTTCAAGCAGCTGCAAGCAGAGTATCCAAACAAATTGATCACTCTCGCCGAATGCGGCAGCGGCGATGAAGTGGATATGTCGCTGTGGTCTGCTATCTGGGGAGAAGGCAGCCGCTGGAGCTGGTTCATGACCTGGTATGACTACGACTATAACGCCGGCACCTCCGATGAGCACCGCTTCGCCGGAGAGGCGTGGTGGAAAGACGCGTTCAACACCGGCCTCGTCATCGACCGCGAGGAAATGAAAAGACTGTTAAATTTATAGAAACATGCGTGCGTATAGATACATATTTACCGTTCTCCTTGGTGCTTGGTCCTTGGTGGCTTTGTCACTTGAGCGCACCATCCTTCTCGGACCGAAGACGATCGGCAAGGCGTGGAAAGATAATATCCTTATCGAGCCGCGCCATTTCGCTTCTGCCAAAGCCGGCGATGTGCTCACCGTCTATAACGACCGTGCCAAAGGTATGTCTCAGGCGGCGTTCCAGCACCCCAAAACTTGGCAGGGAGTAGCACCCGAATACGGCTGTTTCGGTTTTGCCGGTCCTTTCCGAATGACGCTCTCTAACTCCATATTAAATATCGCGCGCACGCACGGAATCATCCTCGGCGGACACGACTACCGCATCTTGCGGGTCACTCTCTCCGAGGCTTCGGACTATGAAGAGACGATAGTCTGGTCCGGTCCGGCGGTGACGATGAAAGCCGACTGGTCTACCTCGGCGGAGATCCCCGGACGATGCTTCGAGAGCCTGCAAGAAGGGGACGGTTTGCGCCTTCATGTCAGCAAGGTTCAAGAGGGAGCAGCTGCCAAACTGATGGATTTCACATGGAATGCCCTTGCTCCGTCTGTAGACGGCATGCCGGTAGGAGAAGACGGAGTCACGTGGTTTATTTATGACCGTGCACCGCTGCTGAAGCTGCAACTGGCGGGCTATGGCTCACAGACCGCTATGCGTGTGGGAGGCAAAGGTTACCGGTTGGAGAAGATCGGTATTGTCCGCCAGACGGGCGAGGTGAGCGAAGATCTCGCGGATGTTCAGCGCGCACCGCGTGAATACCAATTGCAGCCCGGCGAACTCTTCCGCGGAGAGAAAGCCTTTCCTGCTGACTGGAGCGGAAACCTGTCCCTGACTGCTGCGCCTTTTCAGAAATCCACGGAAAACGATGTGCTCGTTATTTCCTATACTTTGGACCAAACCGCAGTGGCTTCCGGCACTAAAGCGCAACTATCCATCCGCAACTCACGTTGGCAGGAGATAACAGGAGCCACAGAACCTGTCTGGTATCCGTTAGACGGAACCGATGTGGTCTATATGTTTGACCCTGTGGCGCTGGATCAGGTCAAGACCCGCGGACTCATCCTCACCGGAGTGGGATTTACGCTTACGAAAATAGAACTAATATC
>DFEG01000044.1 GCA_002369075.1 Bacteroidales bacterium UBA3808
GCGCGGAGACCGAACCGCGGGAAGGTGGAGAAGAACGTCAGATCGACCTCTCCTATCTCGTGCTCGGCAGTAATGAACTTATCCGCTGCCTGGCGGGCGATGGGTGTCAGCCGCTCGGGCGTGAAGACCACGTATATAGCGATGGTTGCCACCGCTACTACAGCCAGCACAACGCCCAGAAGCGTCCAGCCGATTATTTTGAAAGCACGTTTCATGGGATTATTGTTTCGTGAAACTTACTTTTTCGTTCTTGTAACCCTTCAGATAATAGGTTAACCTGGAACTGTTCAGAGCCGTTACGACATACACTTTCGGGATATCCGCCCAGCCCTGGTTCATCTTATTGATCTCCAGCAGTTCGTCTGCCGAGAGTTGGTACATAAACCAGCCGTTGCCGTGCTTGTCCGCCAACACATCCGACTCCAACACTTCCAGTCCTTGACTATCATCCAAATCCCACTCGTAGCCCCATAGATAGCCGGCTTTGAGGTCTGCCGCGGATTCGGTTGTAAAACGCACGTAGTGTTGCGTGCCATCTTCCAACCACTTGCCTTGCAGGTCACTCAGGGAATACGAAGGCGTATTCTTATTGAACATGTCGCAGCTCGCCAAGGCTGCAGCGACAAAGGCAAGGAACAGAAATTGAATTGATTTTCTCATGATTATGCTTTAGTTATGTTAATCTTAACCGTGTAATTATCCATTTCGAGTTGCTCGGAGAACTCCGAGAACTCAGAAAGACTCAAAGAAGTAGCCAGTACTTGGCTCTTGATGTAATCGGCACAATGCAGCACGGCGTTGTGTATCTCGGGCTTGTCTTCCAACGTAATAGCGATGCGGTCGGTAATCTCCAGACCGGAAGACTTACGGAGGTTCTGAATGCGGTTGATGAGTTCGCGCGCTATACCTTCTTCGATCAGTTCGTCGGTCAGTTCGATGTCGAGCGCGATCGTCAGAATACCGTTGTTCGCTACCAACCAGCCCGGCATGTCTTCCGTCAAAATTTCCACATCCTCTGCAATCAGTTGATAGTTGACAGTTGACAGTTGATAGTTGCCTTCCGCCTCCATCTGCGCGATCTGGTCCTGGGTCATGGCTCCGATCTCGGCAGCTACGGCTTTCATGTTCGCGCCGACTTTCTTACCGAGCACTTTGAAGTTCGGTTTGATCTTCTTGACGAGCTTGATCTCGCTCTGCTCAGCGGGTACTACGACGAGTTCCTTCACGTTCACCTCGGATTTGATGAGGTCGGCTACGTGGAGCAGAGCATTAGTGGTCTCCTGATCGGGCGTCGGGATGACGGCACGTTGCAGCGGCTGACGCACGTTCTTCTCGGCGCGCTTGCGGAGCGAGAGAATAGTAGAGGTAGCCTGCTGCGCGAGATACATTTGGCGCTCAAGGGTCTTGTCTATCAGTGCTTCGTCGGCTTTGGGCCAAGTGCTTAAATGCACGGTTTCATCGGTCAAATCGCGGTAGAGGCGGTCGGCATAGAAGGGTGCGTTCGGCGCCATGAGTTGGGCTACGGTCTTGAGGCAGGTGTAGAGGGTCTCATAAGCTGCTTGTTTGTCAGCATCCATCTCACCTCCCCAGAAACGCTTGCGGTTGAGGCGCACGTACCAGTTAGAGAGATCGTCCTGCACGAAATCCGAGATAGCTCGTCCAGCTTTGGTCGGTTCGTATGCCTCGTAGGCTTCGGTGACCTCTTTGATGAGCGAATTGAGTTTAGAGAGAACCCAACGGTCGATTTCAGAGAGTACCAACGTAGGCTTTGACTGTCGGTTGACCGTCGGTTGACCGTCGGTATTCGAAGCAGGTTGCCACTTATCCACATTGGCGTAGAGCGCAAAGAAACCGTAGGTGTTATAGAGGGTGCCGAAGAACTTACGGCGCACCTCGTCCACTCCCTCGGGATCGAACTTGAGGTTCTCCCACGGGCTGGAGTTGGTGAGCATGTACCAGCGTACCGGGTCGGCGCCGTAGGTATCCAGTGCCCCAAAGGGATCGACGGCGTTGCCGAGGCGTTTGGACATCTTGTTGCCGTTCTTATCGAGGACGAGACCGTTGGAGATGACGTTTTTGTACGCCACCTTACCCTCAATCATCGTGTGGATAGCGTGGAGCGTGAAGAACCATCCGCGTGTCTGGTCCACGCCCTCGGAGATGAAGTCCGCCGTGCGGGGCAGGTCCGCGTTCTCGAAGGGGTAGTGGTTCTGTGCGTACGGCATTGCGCCCGAGTCGAACCATACATCGATGAGGTCGAGCTCGCGTTTCATGGGTTTGCCGGAGGGCGAAACGAGAACGATGGAGTCCACGTACGG
The DNA here is from genome assembly GCA_002369075.1 of Bacteroidales bacterium UBA3808. Lineage (GTDB taxonomy): Bacteria > Bacteroidota > Bacteroidia > Bacteroidales > Paludibacteraceae > Colicola. The sequence continues at coordinate 2,319 of DFEG01000044.1, forward strand.
GCGGTGGAGGTCAATGACGGAGGGGTCATAGTTCGCCTTGGAATAATCGCCTACTTTATGGTTCGGCCATGGGTTCGCTTTCATGAAGCCCGCCTTGACAGATTTGTCGATTTCATCGAACAATTCCGCGATGGAACCGATGCATATTTCTTCTGTTCCATCCTCGGTGCGCCAGATCGGCAGCGGGGTGCCCCAATAACGGGAGCGGGAGAGGTTCCAGTCGTTGAGGTTATTGAGCCACTGACCGAAACGGCCTGTACCCGTCGATTCCGGCTGCCAGTTAATGGTCTTATTGAGGGCGATCATCTCCTCACGCGCTTTGGTCGATTTGATAAACCACGAGTCGAGCGGGTAGTACAGCACGGGTTTGTCGGTACGCCAGCAATGGGGGTACGAGTGTACGTGCTTCTCCGTGCGGAGGAGACGGCCGTCGGCTTTCATCTCCAGACAGAGGTGAAGGTCAAGCGACTCGGCTTTGGCAGCCGCAGCCTCGTCGTATTTGCCGTCCACAGTAAACTGCGGGTCGTAGGCGTTCTTTACCCATCGGCCGGCGTAACGGCGATAGAGTTCGTCGTTGACATTCGCTTTGTACCACTCCTCGTCAAGGTCTTCTACTTTCCAATATTTACCTGTGAAATCGACCATCGGACGCGGACCGTTGTTCTTGGTCTGCATATACAGCCCCGGCACGCCGGCAGCATCAGCTACCTTCTTATCGTCCGCACCAAAGGTCGGGGCGATATGCACGATACCCGTACCGTCTTCGGTGGTCACGTAGTCACCAGGGATGACTTTGAAGGCACCCTCACCCGGGTTGACCCACGGGAAGAGAGGTTCGTACTCCAAGCCGACGAGGTCTGCGCCTTTGCCTTTCCAGACGATCTTCGGCTCTAACGGTTTGCCTTCTTCGTCCACGCCGCAGAGGTCTTTAGCGTACGCAGAGAGGCGTGCCTCAGCGAGAATAACATGGTCCCCATTCGGAGTCTCCACCTCCACATAATCTATCTTCGGACCCACACAAAGGGCGGTGTTGGAAGGGAGCGTCCACGGGGTTGTCGTCCAAGCGATGATATAAGTAGAAAGACCGCTGCGCTCAAAGTCGAAAGAAGAAAGCCCTTTTCCTCTTACTTTGAACCTCGCCGTGCAGGTCAGGTCCTTCACATCGCGGTAGCAACCGGGCTGGTTGAGCTCGTGGGAAGAGAGGCCGGTACCTGCAGCAGGCGAGTACGGCTGAATCGTGTAGCCCTTATAGAGATAACCCTTCTTGTAGAGCTCTTTGAGCAGATACCAAAGGGTCTCGATGTACTTGTTGTCGTAGGTGATATAGGGATCGTCGAGATCAACCCAGTAGCCCATCTGCTTGGTGAGGTTGGTCCACTCCTTGGTGTATTTCATCACCTCGCGGCGGCAGGCGGCGTTGTACTCGTCCACACTGATCTTCTTGCCGATATCTTCCTTGGTGATGCCTAACATCTTCTCCACGCCAAGTTCCACCGGCAGACCGTGGGTATCCCATCCGGCCTTGCGGCGTACCTGATAGCCCTGCATCGTTTTGAAACGGCAGAAGGTGTCCTTGATGGTACGCGCCATAACATGGTGGATACCCGGCATGCCGTTCGCCGAAGGAGGTCCCTCAAAGAAGAGGAACTGCGGATGTCCCTCGCGGGTGGATACACTCTTTTCAAATAAATTCTCTTTCTCCCATTGCTCCAGCACTTCTTTGCTCAGTGCGGGCAAATCCAGTCGTTTGTATTCGTTAAATTTCTTCATTATTGTATGATAAATCGTTTGCAAGCCGTAAAACGGCTGCAAAGGTAGTAAAAAAAACTGACATACGCAAATAAAAAGGGTGTTTTGTCAATTTTTCGCCCCTTGGAGGCTCTTTCGGGCAGTCAGGAGAACGATGACGGCAGTGATGGCGGAGAGGGTGTCGCTCACGGGGATGGACCACCAAACGCCGTTGACGGGGTCGGTGAAGAAGCGCGGCAGGAGGAGCGCCATCGGAATGAGGTAGATCACCTGTCTGGTGAGGGAGAGGAAGATGGCTTTGCCTGCCTTCCCGACGGAGGTAAAGAGGTTACCTGTGACCATCTGGAAACCGATGATGAGCATTGAGCTGCAGATGACCCGCATGGGGTGGATTGTTCGGGCGATGAGTTCGGGGTCGTGGGTGAACATACGTGTCATCAGTTCAGGGAAACACTCGCCGAGGATAAAAACAAGCCCCATCACTCCGGTAGCGTACGCACAGGTGAGATAGAAGGACTGCTGCACGCGGTCATAATGGCGCGCGCCGTAGTTATAGCCGGCTACCGGCTGCATTCCCTGGTTGAGGCCCATCACCATCATCGCGAAAATGAAGGTCAGCCGGTTAATCACGCCATACGAAGCGATCGCCAGATCGCCGCCGAAGTTCTTGAGCTGGTTATTGATGATGATGACGACGAAACAGTGGGCGATGTTGTAGAGGAAAGGCGACATTCCGATGGCTAAAGCGCGGGTGGTGATATGCCGGTTCAATCGCCAAATTCCCCGATGAAATCGGACTAATTCGTTCGGGTCCATAAACTTGGTAAGCTGCCATACAACCGCTACCGCCTGACTGATCACGGTCGCCAATGCGGCTCCGCGGACACCCATGTCGAGGCCGAAAATGAAGATCGGGTCCAAGATGATATTGATGACGACGGCAACGATGGTGGCGGTCATTGAGAACCGGGGATGCCCTGCGGAACGGAGCAGGGCGTTCAGACCGAAATAGATGTGCGTCAGGATGTTTCCGTAGAGGATGATCTCCATGTATTCATGGGCATACACGATGGTGTCCTCGCTGGCGCCGAAGGCATACAGAATAGGATCCAACCAGATCAGTCCGGCGGTCATGACGATGGCGGAGAGGATGATGTTCATCACAATCACATTACCCAGCACCCTGTTGGCGCGCTCGTAGTCTTTCTCGCCCAAGTAAATCGCCAGGAGCGACGAAGCACCCACGCCCACCAGACTGCCGAACGCCGCACAGATATCCATGAACGGCTTGGCCACCGTCAGCGCCCCTAACGCCAGCGCACCGCAGCCATGCCCGATATAAATGCTATCCACTATGTTGTACAGCGAAGTAGCCGTCATGGCGATGATGGCGGGCAGCGCGTACTTCCATAGCAGTTTATGTACCGGAGCTGTGCCGAGGTCGGAGGTCATATTAAAGGCTAAAGGTTAGTGGTTATGGGCTAAAGGGGGCTAAAGGTTAGTGGTTATGGGCTAAAGGTTATGGGTGATTTTTTGTACGATGGAATCGAAGAAAGTTGCAGCCGGGTGTCCCTCTTGCAGGACGATCGGCATGCCTTCGTCACCGCCCTCCCGGATGGATTGTACGAGGGGTACCTGACCGAGGAGAGGAACGTGCAGTTCTTCCGCCAACTTCTTGCCGCCGTCTTTGCCGAAGATATAGTATTTGTTTTCGGGTAATTCGGCAGGGGTGAACCACGCCATATTCTCGATGAGACCGAGGATTTCTACATTCACTTTCTCGTTCCGAAACATCTCCACACCTTTGCGTGCATCGACGAGTGCGACGGGTTGCGGCGTGGTGACCACAATGACACCCGTCAGCTGCAGTTCGCTGATGAGGGTGAGGTGAATATCGCTCGTTCCGGGCGGTAAGTCGATGAGGAAATAATCCAACTCACCCCAGTTGGCATCTTCGATAAGCTGTTTGAGGGCATTGGACGCCATTCCTCCGCGCCAGATGACCGCTTGCTCCGGATCGACGAAGAAACCGATGGAGAGCATCTTCACGCCGTATTGCTCGATGGGTTCGATGAGCGTTCTTCCGCCGATTTCAACGGAATAAGGCCGGCAGTCCTCTACGTGGAACATCTTGGGCATCGAGGGTCCGTGTATATCGGCGTCGAGCAGTCCTACGCGGTACCCGGCTTTGGCGAGCGCCACGGCGAGGTTGGCGGTGACGGTCGATTTGCCTACTCCGCCCTTACCGCTGTGGATAGCGATGATGTGCTTGGCATGGATGGGTGAATCGGTCTTTTGACTTTCTACTTTTGACTTTTGACCAATTATCTTCACATGGATATGCGCCACCACGTTAGGATCGACATAAGTCTGGAGAGCCGCCTCGGCAGCCTTCAGTACGGATTTTTGGAAAGGGTCGTTCTCTTTCCGGAAGATAAGCGAAAAGGACACCTCAAAGCCGGAGATGCGGATATCATCCTCGAGCATGCCGCTCTCGATGAGGTCTTTGCCCGTTCCCGGGTAGCGTACATGGCGCAGGGCGTCTATTATCTGTTGCGGATACATCTTTAAATTTACGATTTAGTCATTTACGATTTTCGAAAAACGGCTGCAAAGATAATAAAAATTTCTGACATACGCAAGTGCGCATTCATTTTTCGTCTTTTTATTCAGATTTCCGTCACCAAAATTTGCATATATCAATTTTTTTTTGTATCTTTGTATCGGATTTGAGAAAATTCTTAATCCGCCAAACTTGGCGGATGCATCAAGTCCTTTTCCTTCCTTTCTCGTTCCGATGTCGTTAGCTTGGTAACCCACTAACGACCCACTAATCACCCACTAATCACCCACTCTAAGTCTTACGAAAGAGCGAGGAGGACACCCCCCAGCCCCCTTTCAGAGGGGGAGAGCGGTGAGGGGAGGGTGAGGAACGGGTTAGGAGACTGCCCCAAAAAGACAAAATGACAAAAATATGAAGAATTATTTGTGTATTTCATTTTTTTGTAGTACCTTTGCAGCCGAATTGTGCGCGTAAGCGTACGCTCGCGTCCGGCAAGGAGATTGCGACATGAAATTTGCTGTGCGCACATATACATAATGTTTAATTAAATTAACAATTTTTATGAATTATTCGGAGTACAGAAACCCGATTTAGGGGCACAGAAACCGATCAAGTTTGTTTTAAGGAAATGACAAAGAATCCGTTTATCATTGAGGTGAACCACGTCTCGAAGCGTTTCGAGGACGGTAAGTTCGCACTGAATGACGTAAGCCTTCAGGTGAAGAAAGGCGAGTTCGTCACAATTCTCGGCCCCTCGGGCTGTGGTAAAACAACATTGCTGCGGTGCATAGCCGGTTTTCAGGTAGCGTCGTCCGGCGACATTCTGCTCAAAGGCGAAGATGTCACGAAGACCCCTCCGTACGAGCGTCCGGTGAACACGGTGTTTCAGAAATACGCGCTGTTCCCGCATCTGAATGTGTTTAACAATGTAGCGTTCGGTCTGAAGCTGAAGCACGAGGCGCCCGACACGATCAAGAAGAAAGTGCGCCGGGCACTGAAGATGGCGAACATGACGGGCTACGAGGAGCGCAAGGTGGACACCCTCTCCGGCGGTCAGCAACAGCGAGTAGCGATAGCCCGCGCGATAGTGAACGAACCCGAGGTGCTGCTGCTCGATGAGCCGCTGAGTGCATTGGATCTCAAGATGAGGCACGACATGCAGATTGAGCTCAAGGAGCTGCACGAGAAATTAGGCATCACCTTTATCTACGTGACGCACGACCAGGAAGAGGCGCTGACGCTGAGCGACCGCGTGGTGGTGATGAACGAAGGCAAGATCAAACAGATCGGTACTCCGACAGACATATACAACGAGCCACAGAACTGCTTTGTGGCGGATTTCATCGGCGAAAGCAACATCCTCTCCGGTACGATGATCAAGGACCGCAAGGTGCAGTTCCTGGGCAGAGAATTCGACTGCATTGATGAAGGCTTCGGCGAGAACCAACCGGTGGACGTAGTCATCCGGCCGGAGGATATCTATTTATGGAAGAGACCTACCCCCGACCCCTCCCTGAAAGGAGGGGAGGTTGTTCCGAATCAGAGCGATTTGGATCCAGAGGACAGAGTGCCGAAGGGGAAATTCACCAAATGGTACGGTACGGTACAATCCTGTATTTTCAAGGGCGTGCACTACGAGATGCGCGTCCTGACGCCGGACGGCTACGAGTTCCTCATCCAGGACTACCATGAGTTCCTGCCGGGCACGGAAGTAGGCATGCTTGTCCGTCCTGAGGATATCCAGATCATGAAAAAAGAACACTACCTCTACAACTATTTCGAGGGCGAAGTGACGAAGAACGGCAAGGTGCGTTTCATCGACGCCGAGTGGGAAGTGCTGCCTCAGCAGATCGAGGGTCTGGAGCCGGGCGAGAAAGTGCAGGTACGCGTGCCGTTCCGTTCCATCGACCTGCAGGACTACGAAGAAGAAGGTACGCTCTCGGGAGAGGTGCATTTCATTCTCTACAAAGGCAACCACTACCATCTCACCATCCGCACGGACGAGGGGCACGACCTCTATGTCAATACCAACGACGTGTGGGACGACGGCGACCGCGTGGGAATAGTGATTCCGGCGAAGGAGATATTAGTCGAAAGTCAAAAGTCGAAAGTCGAAAGCAATGAGTAAGATTCTCCAAATAGTTTCTTCGCGGCGGACGTGGGCATGGCCGTATGTGCTGTTCATGCTGCTGTTCGTGGTGCTGCCGCTGATCTTGGTGGGCTACTACGCACTGACGGACATCGACGGACATTTCACGATGCGCAATTTCGCGAAGTTCTTTACCCACAGCGAGGCGATTCAGACCTTTCTGTACTCGCTGATGATCGCGGTGTTCAACACCGTGATCTGCCTGCTCATCGGCTATCCGGCGGCGTACATCATGGCACAGGAGGAGTTCAAGACGCCCAAAGTGATGGCGATGCTGTTTATCCTGCCGATGTGGATCAATTTCCTGCTGAGGACGGTCGCTACGGTAGAATTGTTCAACATGTTCGGTCTGCCGTTAGGCGAAGGGGCACTCCTTTTCGGTCTGTGCTACGACTACCTGCCGTTCATGATCTACCCGATCTACAACACGCTCCAGAAGATGGACAACTCGCTCGTCGAGGCGGCGCAGGACCTGGGTGCCAACCGGTGGATATGTTTCTGGAAAGTGATTGTGCCGCTGTCCATGCCGGGCGTCTATAGCGGGATCGTGATGGTGTTCATGCCGACGGTCTCGACTTTCGCCATCGCGGAGCTGCTGACGCATAACAACATCAAGCTCTTCGGTAGTCTCATCCAGGACTACATCACCACGACCGACCTGCTCAACTACGGCGCGGTGCTGAGTCTCGTGCTGCTGATCATCATCGGTCTGACCTCGTTCTTCGGGGACAACAACAACGAAGGAGAGAAAGGAGGGGTGATATGAGACATTTACCATTTGGACATTTACCATTTACCATTTATTTGGTCATTGGATTATTGTTGCTGGGCGTAAATCCTCTGTTTGGTCAGTCGAACTTGACATACACGCTGCGTATGGCGGCGACGGGCGAGGTGGAGTTGTTGGATAATTTTCCGGCGTCGTATGCCGGCGAGAAAGTGAACATATCTCTCTACGATGGCGGCAGATACGAGCTTCTGCGTTACGACGAAGGCCGTGACACCGTGGATTTCATCTTCGCCCATCCGGGTGAGGAGGATCTGAGCACATGGGGAGACAGCATCTTCTGCTATAGCGAGAGTGATGAAGTAGTCTGGACGGTCTGGCGGAGCCACAAAGAGCCCAAGAACCGCATCCAGCGCGTGCTGGTGGTCAACGGGCGGAACGCGTTTGAGGCCTACCTGCACGAGAGGATCGATACCAGGAAGAGCCACGGATGGATATGGTTTGTGCTCGCGGCGTTGGCGTTGATCGGAGCCGCCATATATGGCTGCTACGTTGTTTACAGTCGCCGCAAGGAACGGGAACTGAGTTCCGTAGAGCAAGAGATGCTCCGCCGCAAGCGCATGGGCCAGCGGCGGCACTATATATCGCAGGCGTACCTGTGGCTGCTGCTCGTGGTGCTGTATGCGCCGATTGCACTGATTGCGGTATTCTCGTTCACGAAGAGCAAGGTGCTGGGTAACTGGACGGGCTTCTCACTCGATCTGTACGCCAACCTGTTTACGGGTCAGGCGGGTGCGGGGCTGAACAGCGCCATCTGGTACACCGTAGTGATCGCACTGGTGGCGGCGTTCAGTTCGACCATCCTCGGAACACTCGCAGCCATCGGCATCTATAATATGCGTGCACGACAGAGGAAGGTCGTTTCTTTCCTCAACTCCGTGCCGATGATCAACCCCGATATCATCACGGGTATATCGCTGTTCCTGCTGTTCGTGGCATTAGGCATGAGCCAGGGTCTGGCGACCGTCTGCATCGCCCACGTGGTGTTCTGTACGCCGTACGTAGTGCTGAGCGTCCTGCCGCGACTCAGCCGCATGAATCCCAACACCTACGAGGCGGCGCTGGATCTGGGCGCCACGCCGGCGCAGGCGCTGAGGATGGTGATGCTGCCGGAGTTATGGCCGGGCATGCTGAGCGGATTTATCTTGGCGCTCACGCTCTCCGTCGATGATTTCGGCGTGACGTTCTTCACCAAGGGTTCGGGCGGACTGGAGACCCTCTCCACCTTTATCTACTCGGACGCGCGCAAGGGCGGACTCACGCCGGAGCTCCGACCGCTGTTCACGATCATCCTACTGGTCATGCTGACCGTACTCATTGTCGTCAATGTACGCGCAGACAAACAAAAGAAAAATTAGAATCACGGATAATAACAACCAAATACATTATTTTATTACAATGAAAAAATCATTCTTTGGTACTTTGTACCTTGTGGCTTTGTCCCTTATCATGGTTTCCTGTGGCGGTTCGGACCGTCGTGCACACCAACTCAAAGTGCTCAACTGGGCGGATTACATCGACGAGGACGTGAAAGCGAATTTCGAGTCCTGGTACTACGCACAGACGGGCGAGAAAGTGGAGCTGGTCTATGAGACCTTCGACATCAACGAGACCGCCCTGACCAAGATCGAGGTGGGGCACGAGGACTACGACGTGTTCTGTCCGTCGGAGTACATCATCGAGCGGATGCTCAAGAAAGGGCTCGTTCAGCCGATTCAGAAAAACCTGATTGCGGACAGCATTTGGTATTTCGATAATATCTCTCCGTTCGTGACGGAGAAGTTCCAGCAGATGGCTCCGTCTGCCGACATCAAAGTGAGCGACTACACGGCAGGGTACATGTGGGGCACGACGGGCTTCATCTATAACCCGCAGTTCGTTGACCGCGAGGATCTGAAGAGCTGGGGAGCCATCCTGAACCCGAAGTTCGAGAACAGGATCCTGATGAAAGACGCTTTCCGTGACGTGTATTCGGTGATCGTACTGTACGCGTATGCCGATGCCATCGAACGTGGCGAGGTGACCCGCGAGGAGCTGGTGCGTGACATCACCCCGGAGCGCGTGGAAGCGGTCAAGCAGGTACTGCTGCAGGCCAAGAAACAGATATGCGGATGGGAAGTTGACTTCGGCAAGGAGGAGATGACCAAAGGCAAAGCATGGATGAACCTCAGCTGGTCCGGAGATGCACAGTTCGCCATCGAAGAGGCGGCTGAGATGGGCGTCATGCTCGATTACATCGTACCGCAAGAGGGTTCCAACGTGTGGTTTGACGGCTGGGTGATCCCCAAGTATGCCAAGAACGTGAAAGCCGCTACCTATTTCATCGACTACATGTGCCGTGCGGACAACGCGCTGGCAAACATGGACGAGATCGGCTATGTTTCCTGCGCCGGTGGTCCCTTAGCCGCAGCCGAGGTGCTGGACGACCAGAACGATGACGAGGAGTGGCCCGAGACTATCGATGCCTCCTATTTCTTCGGCAACGACCCGATCGAGGTGGACGGCGAAATGCTCGACCCGCACGCACTGCACCTCAACCCCGTTTACTACGCCGACAAGAGTGTCATCGACCGCTGCGCGCTGATGCATGACGCCGGTGACACACAGGAGATGTTGCTTGAGATGTGGAACGAAATCAAGTTAGCACGATGATGTTAAACCGCTTCGGCAGAATCATTTCTGTCCTTATTCTTTATTCCTTATTCCTTGCTCCCCTCTCCGCCCGGACGACGGAGATGGAGACGCACTACAACGCCTTGGCTCGTCGGTTTGACGGCAGGGACAAGATGCTGCAGCGCGACCTCAAGGCGTACCTGCAGGCATACCCCTACACCACGTTTGAGGACGAGGTGCATTTCATGCAGGGTGTGCTGCAGGTGGAGAAAGGCCACTACAAACAGGCACTCAAGATCCTGGAGCCGGTGGACATCAAGGCACTGAGCCGCCCGCACCGGAACGACTACGCTTTCTACCGCGGGTACGCGTACCTTATGATGCAGGAGTACCAGCGCGCATCGATTTATTTCGGTCAGCTGGGCAAGGGTGAAAGCCGTTACAAGACCCGCGGCACGTACTACTACGCCTATTGCATGTACAAACAGGAGAAGTACGACAAAGCCCTGCCTGCCTTCAAGCAGTTGGAGAACGATCCGCAGTACGCCAAGACCGTACCGTATTACATTGTGCAGATCGAGTACGCGCAGCAGAACTACGACGAGGTGGAGACGCGCGCGAACACCCTTCTTCGCGAGCACCCGGAGAGTCTCAACAACAAGGAACTGCATCGTATCTTGGGCGAGATATACTTCCATAAAGCGGACTACACGCAGGCGGAGGAGCACCTGATGCAATACACCCGTCTGTCCAAAGAGCAGGAAGAGCCGCTGCTGCGCAACGACATCTACATGCTCGGCACGGCGCAGTACAAGCTGAACCGCTACGAGGAGGCTGTCCTGTCCCTCAAACAGGTCAAGCAGGAGCGCGACACGCTCTCCGAGGCTACCTGCATGGCGATGGGTAACGCCTACGTACAACTCAACCAGCCGGAGCAGGCCAAGCTCTCTTATCAGGCGGCTGCCAATATAGGCGTCACGCCGGCGGTGAAAGAGGAAGCGAGTTATAACTACACCCTCTGCACCTACCAAAGTTCGAGCGCGTTAGGCGAGTCCGTACACGCCTTCAACGAGTTCCTGCGCCAGTTCCCCGACTCCAAGTACGAGAACAAGGTATATCAGTTGCTGACAGATGCCCTGATGCAGAGCAAGAACTATGCCGCCGCTATCGCTACGCTGGACTCGATCGACCACCCGACACCGAAAATGCGGCAGACCAAGCAGTACCTGCGGTACCAGTTGGGCGCAGATAATTTCCTGCAAGGAAAAATGCAGCAGTCGGCAGACTGGATGACACAGGTTATTGCCCATAAAGCCGATGCGGACACCTATACCACGGAAGCGCACTACGTACGCGCGGAAGCGAACTACCGCCTGCATAACTACGTGGCTGCCGAGCAGGACCTCAATACGTTCTTTGCCCGTCCCGATGCAAGCCGGTCGGATAACTACGCCATCGCCCGCTACCTGCAGGGATACACCTTCTTCTCGCAGGGCAAGTACGATCAGGCGCGCGAGGCGTTCTCGGCGTACATAGACGGCACGCTGGCTACCGAGCCGACCTACGCCGACGCACTGAACCGCATCGGCGACTGCTATTTCAACGCCCGTCAGTTCCAACAGGCGATCACCTATTATACTCAGGTGTCAGGTCTGCAGGCGGCCGGCACGGACTATGCGCTCTTCCAGCGCGGTTATGCGCTCGGTCTGCTGCACAAGCACAGCGAGAAGATCTCCGTGCTGCGCGAACTGGTGAGCCGGTACCCCAAGTCGGACTACGCGGACGACGGCCTGTACGAGATTGCCCGTGCACAGCTCCAGCAGGAGGACGAGCGCGGCGCCATCGTGACCTACGAGCAGTTGCTCGCCTCCTATCCCCATTCCGCCTTGGGACGCAAGGCATCCCTGGAGCGAGCGATGCTGTACCGCAACCTCTCCCAGAACGAGCAGGCGATTGCAGCTTACCGCCGGACTATCGAGAAATACCCAGCTACCGAGGAGGCGTACACCGCCCTGGATGCCTTGCAGGCCATGTATGTAGAGGCAGGCAACGTGAACGAGTACGTGGCGTACACCAAGAATCTGGCGAAAATCAACATGAACGTGACCACTCAGGAGGACAGTCTGCTCTACGCTTCCGCCGAGATGCAATACATGCAGGCGGCGTACCAGAAAGCAACCGTCTCGCTGAACAATTACATCACCCGTTTCTGTGCCGGCGGGCGGTACTGCACCACGGCGCGGTACTACCTGGCGGACTCGTACTACCGGTTGGGGCAGTCGTCCGAAGCTCTGGCACAGTACCTCGTCCTCGCGGAGATGAACGCCAACCCCTATCAGGAAGAGGCGGCTACCCGCGTGGCGGAGATTTGTTACGACAAGGGCGACTACAACTGCGCGCTGGAGGGGTTCTACCGGATGCACAGTCTGGCTTCCTCGCGTGAGAACACGACTATTGCGCGCCTCGGCATCCTGCGCTGCACGCAAGCCCTCGGGCGGCATCAGGCGGCTATCGACATAGCCGACCAGATACTAAGCGACCTGCCCGTAAGCGAGGACACCAAAGCCGAAGCCCAATACGGCCGTGCCAAAGCCTATATCGCCCTCAAGCAATGGACTCCGGCACGCGCAGACCTGCAGGATCTGGCATCCGAAGTACGCACCGCACAAGGCGCGGAAGCCAAGTACCTGCTGGCACAATCATATTTCGAGACAGGCGACTATGACTCCGCCGAGGCGCAGGTAATGGAGTTCACCCGGATGAACACCCAGCAGCAATACTGGCTGGCAAAAGCGCTGGTGCTGCTGAGCGACATAAACCGTGAGAAAGGCGAGTACTTCCAGGCACGCCAGTACCTGCTCGTACTGCAGCAGAACTACACCCTCAAGGGCGATGATATACCGGCGCTCATAGAGGCGCGTCTCGCCGAACTGGACAAGAAAGAACAACCCGAAGAAAAGGAGGTGCATGATGAAGAGGAAGAATAATTGTTTCGACATACCGGTGCGTCGGTATCTCGGTATACCGGTGCTGCTTTTTGCGAGCGTTGCAGCACTCGCCCAATCCGACTCGGCGCTCCACCGCTCGGTGACCGTGGAGCGCGATTTCCAGCCCGTCATTCAGGCGGCAGGAAAAATATCCACCAAACCCGCTGTCGTGGAGACTGCCATCGAACCCGCGCCCGTGGAGTACTCCGAATATACGGCGGATGTGCAGCCTGCGGCTACCTTCAACCCGCTCCTCTCGCAACCGACACGTTTCGAGCCGGGGCATACCTACAACGGCTATGTACGCGGCGCGTTAGGACACCCCAACACGCTCTTTGATTTCGGCTACCGCCTCAATGACGGCAAGAAATCGGTCCTCGATGTTTATGCGCACCACCGTGCCGAATGGGGACTCGCAACACTCAGCAGAACACGGCTGGGACTGCAATTCACACACATGTTCTCCGCCTGCGACCTCTATTTCGGCGTGGAGGGAGGCAATGTACACTACAACAAGTACGGCCATTTCTACGACTACGCCGCCTATACAGCCAACGGCGCGGATTTCGGGATGTGGGAGAAGAACAAGATATCTTATGCCAACAGCGCACCACTGACGGACAGGGACAAGACCTCCCTCTGGACGGCGGAGGTGTTCGTGGGTGTCAAAGCGAACGCCAAACAGGATGTGCAGTACAAAGTGCAGACGGGCTACAAGCTCTTCGCCAAACCCGGCGCCGTGAGCGAGCACCAGATCCGCACACACGCTTCGTTTGACTGGCACGCCGAGGATCACCATGCGGGTGCGAACCTATATGTGCAGAACAACTTTCTCCAACTCGGCACTCTCGCCGCGGCTATTCCCGACTCGCTGTACCGCAGCCGGCATAATTTCCGCATCGAGCCGTACTATGAATACAAAGGAAGACGCGTACGCATACACGTGGGCGTGAATTTGGATCTGAATATCGGTCATGGGCAGAACAGCCTCTCCGGCACGGAGAACCTGTCCTTCGCACCCTCGCCGCACATCAACTTTGAAGCACAGGTAGCCAAACAATGGCTCACCGTCTACGCCGATGTACTCGGTTTCCACGGGCTGGGATCGCTCCAGAGTTACATGGAACAGAACCGCTACCGCATTATCCACGCGGGCATCATCGAGCCCCACTGCACGGAGTACACGCCGGTGGATGCGGAGTTAGGACTGCATATACGTCCCCACCGCGACCTGCTCATCGAGATTCACGGAGGCTACGCCTACATGATGAACCAGGACGTGTATATCGCCACCACGGCGGATGGCGTGATCTTCACGCCGCTGAACGTAGCGATGGCCGCCGGTGATTTCACCTATTTCCACGACAACCTGCAGCGCGGCAAGGTGGGTGCACAGCTCAACTATCACTACCGCGACATCGTGCGGGTCAATGTGCATGGCGACTACCTTTTCTGGGGCAGTGCCACCGGTACGGTTTATGACCGCCCCAACTGGGTGCTGTCAGCGCGCGTGGACGGCAGGATAGACAAACACTGGTCGCTCTATTCGGATAACCATTTTGCGGGTTCGCGCCTTGCACGCACCTACGACGGTACGGCTTACACGGACCACACCCTCCGCCCGACCGTCAACCTCAACCTCGGTCTGCAATACGACATGTGGGTGGGCAAAAAGAATGACAAAATGGTAAATGGCATGGTTCTCCGCCCGGAGCCCAAACCGAACCTCTCGCTCTTCTTCCAGCTCAACAACTGGCTCCACCGCAAGAACGAAATCTACTACGGCTACCGCTCGCAGGGTATTAACTTCCTCGTCGGTGCCACCTTCAAGTTCTGAGAAACCGGCTATACAACAAATGACCCGCTTCACGGCGGGTCATTTGTTTGTGTATCTCATTCGCATCTCGTTCGCATTACGGACGTGTTAGTCGGATCTTTTCCCGTTTGTATATACCCCATCCCATCGCGAGGAGCAGCAGTGGCAGTACTGCATCGCCTACCGGGCATAGCGGGTGTTCCACCAGCCTATCATCCTCCTCCAGATCAGTCGGGTTGGGAGGAGGCGGTGGCGCGTTGCGCATGGAAGCCGTCTTCGCCATCCGGGGCGCCTCGGCTGCCTCCGGTGCGGCGACTGACCGCGCAGACGCCATGGCGACAAAAGTGGTCATCGGCATCGTCACGCCCGATGCCGCCGCCTGTACACCACGCCGTTGTGAGCCACGGTGAGAAGAAGAGGAAGCATAAAAAGAGCCGCTACTGCCTACTCCGCTTCCGCTGTTATGTATCTTCGCGTTACTGAGTAACAGGATTGACATGTTTGCGCCGGTCGGCAGAGAGACGGTACTCTCTACGCGTACACCGTTGCGCGGCACGGACTGATGAGCCGCCCTCGTTGTCCGCATCCGCGTGCCGGAACGGAGAGGCAGATGGGGTGCCGCAACAGGAGACGAATGTCTTACTACCACCCCGGGATTAATCTCCACGAACGGCTTGCCATACACAAGATAGACCAGTCCCATCAGCGACACACCGCAGACCAGCACGATGAGCGCAATCACCACTTGAGTCCGAAACTGCTTCATCTCGACGCCTCCTTTCTATACAGAACCGGTGCTCCAAGCGCATCGTAAACTACACCCCGGTGGAGGATATGTAATCTTCCGTCCCGAATGAATTTCTGCGCCTTCGTACTTCGTACATCGTCCCTTTGTACATTGTTCAGGTCTGTCGCTATCTGCGGCGGAGTGGCAGTGATCACGAACCTGTTTACCGGAGTACTGTTGCTCGCCGTGAAGGAATAGGTATTGCCCGTCCGGATCTCGGTAGCCGCACCCGTTATCCGGTCGTACAGATAGAACGTCTCTCCGTCGTACTGGAACGAGAAAGTATAGTCGCCGTCGCTTCCCGCGCGGAACGACAGGTACCGCTCGTCAAAACTCTCCACCGCTGCCACCGCCATCTCGCCGGCATCCTTGATCACTGCCAGCCGCGGCGCGTCCGCATCACCGTCTATCTTACGTCCGTCCCAACCGTCTGCGTACGCTTCGGAGAAATGGTCACCCGAGAGCAGGTAAACACGGTCGCCGTAGGTATCGCCGGAGATGTTCAGTACCATCAGCCCCGGACCGTTGCCGGCAGCGGTCTTGCGTGGCGCACGCATGGGCTGGGTTGAGGTCTGGAAATACGTAGCATCATACACCACGCGGTTGTAAACCAGTTTCAGTTTGGCGCCTGCGCCGGTGGTCTTGACGAAGAACCCCTGCATCGCCGGGATGACGGAGTCCGCGCCTAAATACGGAGCGGAGTGAATCGGTATAACGGCGTATTGCCCCGGGTTGGGCGCCGTGCCGCTCTCGTCCGTGTTGATGATGGCTGCCTTGTTCGTATTCCACTGCGCATACGTGCCGCTATGGTAGATATAGATAGCTTGCTCGGCGTTCGTAAAATCAGCGTCCTGGAACTCCTGTACCTTGATGGGGGCCGTCCAACTGTTAGCGGCAAAGGCGTACCCCTCATCGTCGCGTTTGTCAAGGTCGAGTGTCTTGGTTACCGGCAGGTTGAGTTTGCCTTCCAGAGTGTATTTCTTCTGTGCCGTCTGGGTGATGGCGTAGCCTTCGAACGGTTGCAGCACCTCTTCGTTCCTTACCCACTGCCATAACTCGCCCAGTGTTCCTTTCGACTCCCATCGGCACATCCAAGCCCCGTGGAACATGGAAATCGCCGTCTTGCCGGCTCTCGTCGGGATGCCTATATACTGCCATGACGGATTATCCGGAGCGCCTTCTCCGCGGCTGTAGTACTCCACCCTCGCACTCACCTCCGACTCTTTGTTGCCATACACGAATGCCCCGTTGTGGTCCGCATCCGCCTCTATCAGCAGGTCGCCCGGCTTGATGGTGGTTGGCGAGGCGTAGCGCGTGTCGTTCACCTTGGTTACTATGCCTGCTACCGTCAGTCCGCCGGTGGGCTTGATGATCAGTTTGCCGTCCGGGTTGCCCGAGCGGCCCTGATTGATTTTCACGCTGCCTGCATGTGCGTTGACCGTATCTACATAGCATACGGCTGCGATACGCGTGGGGTGATAAGGCGTCGGGACAATATTGTATCCCGGACCCCAGTTCTTAGGATTGCTCCACAGGTGATCACCACTGCCGGCTACCGCTCCGTTTTTACCGTTATCAAACACCAGCGAGCAGTCGGCTATCTTCGTCTCATCCGTCATCAGCAGGTAGTCGATCATCTGATGCATCACTATTCGCCCTGCCGGAGAGAGATTGTCCATCTCATAGAAGTTGATACCGTATATCAGCAATCGCGCGGAGAAAACCACCTGCCGCTCGCAGCATACTACTAAATCGCGGTTATTATCACGATCGGGGATGGTAGCCAGGAAGATGAAATCCGGAGCCTCGTTGATTGTGAAGCCCTGTAGTCCTTTCGCTTTCTCCTCGGAACTGAATGAGCTGAGTACTGTCACTGTCGTATCCGTCGGATTGACCACTTGCGTTTCCGTCGGATCGCTCGGCAGATATTTTGCGTCCTTGAAGATGGCGTGACCCGCACATAGGATCTTCATTTTATCCGCCTTCGGACTCGGGTCTTTGGGGTTAGAGCCTATATGCCAGTTCGACTGGTTCGCCACGTACGCCTCAAAACTGAGGATCGGTTTCTTGTCTATCAGCGTACCCAACTTATTGGTATAGCCCTTGCCGGTATTCAGGAAGTCAGTAACTACTAACAGGTCGTACTGCTTATAGTAAGCGGCTATATCCGCCTCGTCCTTGGTGGCATAGCCGTTGACGCAGGTCACGTCATAGAAACCTTTTAGGTAGGCTAACAAATCCTTACATGCCGTTGAATCGCTCGTATTATATGCCGAGAAATTACCGCCGGCGGCTAGACTGGCTTTTTCAGTACCCGTCAGGATAAACGCCACCTTGGGCTTCTGGTTCTCCGGATAAATACGGATAGTGATGGTTATGTCAAACGAAGCAGAGGGGGTACAGTTGTTCTTCATCGTCAGCGTCACATCTACCGTTTGGGTCGTTGCGTTGCCCACATCCGGTGTTCCCATCAAGTGGATCTGCTCATCGAAATACTCGAAGTGACATCCGTTGACAGGAACCGCAGGAGATTCGGATTGCAGGACATACGATACACCCGTGGTATCGAAATCACATATCAGCCGCGCTACGCCCATATCTACCGCTTTCTTATCCCATATGGTCACTACCGGAGCCATCTTAGCCAGCGTCGGCACCAAATCGCAGGGAGCCAGCCAATGGGCGTACAGCGTTACGGCGGAAGCAGTCTGGTCCCATGCCTGCGTGCCTACACCTAACCCCGTATAGTATTGTGTCCCGCTCCCATTGGGCTCGGAGAAATAACCGTTGAACACATGCCCTGCCCGCTGCGGAAGAGAGGTTATCTCTGGCATCGCCTCCCCGGTAGTAGCTACCACGGAGGAAGTATAACTGTTGTACGCACCGGTGGCATCCAGCGTAATGGTGGTATGGGAAATCTCTATCCACTGGGCATATAGCGTCACATCTGCAGTGGTCGAATAGAGTCCTTCATTACTGATCGGCGTGCCTGTGCCGCCGGCATCCTCCGTCCAGCCGAGGAACCGGTATCCGGTACGGGTAAACGCGTTCTCCGGCAACTGGATCTCGTCCCCTTCGCTTACCAGCATGGCAGGCATGGTACCGATACCGCTGTTGGCGTCAAACGAGATCTTGACGGCAGGCACCTCCACGATGACCACCACCCGGCTCTCTTTATCGTTGCTCCTGATGGAGAATGTGCCGGTATAGGTACTCCCGTCGTACTCGTATTTATGCCACTTGTCCTTCTTGTTGGATTCAAAAGCGTGGTTCGTCGTCGTACCATTGACCGTCAGGTCTATGCTATACGCATCGTTGCTACTGGGGAATACATAGAATGTGATCTTATAGGCGGTCATGCTGCCTAAATCAAAGCTCAGTGTAGCGTCTTTTTCTGCCTTGAGGGCTTTGATGGCGCGATTGCCGGTTTGACTCGTTCCCCATTTGGAGGGATCGTCCAGTTGGGTCAGGTCCTTGGTGTTGAAATATACTCCGGCTGCTCCGGCAGAGTAGCCTATATCACTCGTAGCCAGCAGGTTGCCATCCTCCGTCTTGTACCGCCATGCGCCTGGCTTACCGTCTTCCCCCTGTTTCCACACGCCGTTTTTCACGGAGCACGAACCTAAGATATATTGGAACATCGCCGGTTTGACCCGCCACTGGGCTGTCAGGGTGATGTCACTGCCGATGTTCTCAATCGTTGCGCCGGCAGCAATGGCGTCTCCGGCAGCAATCACACTGCCGCCAACCGTTACATCCGCATCGGCTGTCCAGTGGTCGAACAGATAACCGTCTTTCGTAAATCCGTTCGCAGGAATAGCCCTGTTCTCGCCGGTGCAGAGACCGTTGACCGGGCTCATGGTGCCTGTGCCTCCGCCGGCGTCAAAAGAAATCGTATGGGTTGTGAACGGGGCGAAAGCCGACGGGTGGCTCCCCTCGTCTATGTACTGACCGAGTGCCAGCACCAGGTCCTGTGTCTGGTTGCTGCCATCGTCGCGGAATTTCACGCGGTCGAAATAGGCGGCGCAGTAGTAATAGTCCTGACCGCAGATAGTTGTCTGGGTGGTGATTGTCGGCGCTCCGTTCCAATCGGACATCCTGTTAGCCGTGCCGTCCTGCCAGTTGTAAATCCTCGCACTGCTCCAGCCGGTGCCCTTGATGAAATACACGTAGTTCGGGTCGGGGTGCGTCGTTACCGGATAAGTCACCGACACTGCCTTCGTGGTGGTGTTCAGCGTAAACGTATAGTCGCCGGCGGGACCGGTATAAAGCGTGCAGTTGTCATCGGCGGTGGAGAATACCCATCCGCTGATATTCGATACAATGGCGCCGGTATTGCCGTAGTGCTCGCTGCCCTTTCTGAACTTGAACTGGTACCGCTTGTTCGCCTCCAGACTCAGCGTTACGGAGGCTGTGCCTCCCGTCTCGGTCATCTCGCCGTCGTCTTCGCTCCATCTGCCGAACTCCTCGTATAGCGTCCATATGGGGTTGACCGTCACATCTATCTGCGTGATGGTCACACCGCCTCCGTTGTTCTTGCAGCTCACAGAACTCACCGCAGGATCAATGACACAGGTAAATATTTTGCCGTCTCGGGTACAGGAACTGCAACTGGTGATATTACTTGCCTGATAACGATTGCTTGTACCGGTCGTTGTGATGACAACTTGGGAGATGGTCGCTTTCTCTGCCGTCAGCGTAAAGGTCTTACCGGCGTTTCCGGCGTATAACCCGCCGCTATAGCTCATGTCGGATGAAGACAGGGTGACGCTCCCTACCGTCTTGTCACCGCCAGTCACATTGAGATTTGTTCCCGTAAAAGTAATCACTTCGCCCTGTGCCCCCACACTACCGAGCAACAGGAGAACTGCGAGGAGTATCGCAGAGAAAAATTTATTAGATTGAGGTTCCGTCCGTTCCATAACGTGCGTATTTTTAAGCAACCGTTTTGCGTTCGTGTGAACTACCGTTTTATGTTCGCGGGGACAAAGTTACTGCTTTTATTTGATTTCTCCAAATAAAAAGCGAAAAGTGCGCCGTTTTTCACGCACTTTTCACACTTTCCGTCAATTTGTTCACATTATGAGTACCCTTTTACGGTCTCCAATCGCGACCATCTCGCGACCATCACGGACGTCTCTATCCCGTTTTACTCCCCCCTCCCTCGTCTTTCCCTTTTGCCGCATCATTGCGACAACCCTCGTCTTTCTCTTTTGTCGCATCATTGCGACAACCTCTCTGCTATCTCGTTCATCGCCATAAACCGCCACCGCTTCGTTTCGTGAGGGACATCTCCTATTTTCGCGGTTACTTGCTCTATTATTTCCGGCATTTCAAAAACCTCCTCATCTGCCTCTACTAATAATAATTTGCCTGCCGCACACGCTTCGAAATACACGCCGTTTGGCTTATAATATGGATAATGAGGATTATCTTCCTTAGGAAATCCCTCTGCTAAAAGAATGACTATCGGGTACCCGCCTTCTCTTATTGCCCGGCATATTCGTTTTTCGCCTTCGGAGATTGCCGCACTCACATATACCGTTCCCATAGCCGCATCTTCCAAACAAGCCGTTAGACGGCGCTCTATCTCCTCTTGCGTCATGCTCCGCGAACAGCGTAGTACTTCTTTTTGCGGGTAGTCGAATAGAAACCGGTTGCCCATCGCCCGTGCTTTTATTCCCTTATATTCTATCTCCTCTTGTATGCGGAATAACTCCGGGTTGGCGCGTTTCATCGCCAACCTCCGGGGATTGTCTTTTATGTAATTGATAGTACGCTGTATTTGGTCGTATGAATGGACGACCCGCTCGTGGTAGTGAGCTATATCCGGCTCCCATATGGTCTCCGTTCGCGCAAATATACGCGAAAAACGAAAAACATCTTTCCCTTTTGCCGCATCCTTGCGACAACCATACTCTCGCTTATATAGAGCCGTACAAGCGCTCTTGAATCCGCGTATTACCGCCCCTATTTTCTGCGGTAGCGGCTCTACTGCCTGCAGTAGGAGGTGTATATGGTCCGGCATCACCTGCGAAGCTATGATCTTCAACCGATAGCCCTTCGGAGCATAGTAATCGGGTATATCGCGCATTAGTCTCAACACCTGTTCGCCGTATTCTGTAAGTTCTATGTGCGCCTCTTCCGGCTTCTCTCCGGCCAAATGCCCTAACAACGGATAATGCTCTGCAACCACAAGAATTATATGATATATACCCCTTCCTTTATAGTCCCAATGCTTCTCCTTATGATGCCGTTTAAGGTCAAGAGGTCTTCTCCAACCGTTTGGTGTTCTTGTGGGCTTGTTATCCATATAAACATATAAAATAAATTTGCTGCAAAATTACAACAAAAAATCGACATACACAAATGATATGCCGGTTTTTTGCCTCCCTTATGCATTTTGTCGCATCCTTGCGACAACCTCCCTCGTCTTTCTCTTTTGTCGCATCCTTGCGACAACCTCCCGTCTTTCCCTTTTGCCGCATCCTTGCGACAACCCTCGTCTTTCCCTTTTGCCGCATCATTATTTATCCAAGAACTCCACAAACTCCTCTAAACTACGTTGGATGACGCTACCTACCTTTATTTGTTCCTCATACTTTGACACCATAGTTGGACTGATGCTCCTATTGAGGGCATAGCGCACCACCTCTGGGTTCGCGTCTTTACACATCAAGATTCCTATACTCGGATTTTCATTACTGCGTTTCTCGTTTTGATCTAGTGCTTCTAGATAGAACTCCAGCTGTCCCAAATCACGCGGATCAAATTCATTGGTCTTCAGTTCGATAGCGACCAGACATTGTAAAGCTCGGTGATAAAACAACAAATCACATCTGAAGCATTTGCCTCCCACCTCCAATGTATGTTCCTCATCAACAAACAGGAAATCTTTACCCATCTCCAGAATAAACTCCTTCATGTGAGTAACAATCTCTTTGCGCATTTTAGGTTCTTTGTATCGTTGCGGCAGCCCTAAGAAATCCAAGATAGCTTTATCCTTTAATAACACCTCTGCCTTTGGATAAGTCTCTTTCAGTATAGCTGATTGTAACTTCTTGTCACTCAGCACGCGAGAGTAAGCATCCGATTTAATAGCGCGTTCGAGCTGCTTGTTCTGTAAATGTTCATATTCGGCATAGAGAACATAAAACACATACTCCTCTGGAGAAGAGCACCTCTGTAAAATTATTTGATGGTTCGTCCAACCTGTATGCATTAACAAAGACGGCAATTGTGCCATTTTGAGTGGCACAATTTCATTATCTCCCATTTGTGTCATTTCCGGCGATACAAATTGTGCCGTTTCGAATGGCACAAATTGCTTGTGGCGCTTAAACTTCTCTGACAAATCCATGAAAGCCGCAGATGTATACGTCTCATAAAACTGCACCATCTTGTAGATAGAGCGTCTGCTCCATCCTTTCAATGTCGGGTTTTCGGTGTGGATATATTCTGCCAACTGCTGCACTACTTTGGATCCCCATGCAGCATTCTTAATCTTATATGACACATACGCGCCAACCTGCCATGCCGTCAGCACAGATGCATGATTAATTACCTGCACCGCTTGCGAACGATTGTACTCTATGATCTGTATAATCTGCGCAAAATCCTGTGCATATTCACTTCCTTCCACATGTGCTATATGCTTATCCATAGTCATATTTTTAAAATTTGCTGCAAAATTACAACAAAAAATCGACATACACAAATGATATGCCGGTTTTTTGCCTCCCTTATGCATTTTGTCGCATCCCTGCGACAACCTCCCTACGCGCGCTTTTTCTTTAAGGAGCGCACGCATACGTACGCGCACAACAGCAGCATCAGCGGCACCACCGCATCCCCGAGGGGGGTTGGGTCAAATGGGTTGTTCGTGCTCTTTCTTACACTTCCGGGATGTTTAGGTGATTTAGCCGGCGCGTAAGATGCCCCCTCATAGGTAGCCGTACCATCCGTATTGAGCTCCGGATTAGCGCTGTAGGTACTGCCCGAACCCGACATAGTGCTTGTCGATTGGAACGCGGCACCCGGAGCCGTAGCTCCGAATGCCTGTTGTTCCTCCTGTTGCGTCGCACCGATCATCTGCGCTGTCGCCGGCACGCTGACAAGAAGCGCACCTACCACCATTAACCAATTACCAATAATCTTTACTCTTTTCATATATCATCAATTATCAATTATCAATTGTCAACTATCAATTATCAATTATCAATTATCAACTACCTCACAATCTGTCCCTCAGCGCTGAACACTTTGCCACCGCGGATGATATACAGTTTGTCATTGTAGATTACTTTCTGCACCTTCGGCGCGTCCGCATCCAGATCCGTTACGCCGGTTGCTATACCCGGTTTCTCATACGGCGTTGCGCTGATGATGAAGCGTATCCCGCTTTCTCCCTCTTGAGCAGTAAAGGTATATTCGTTCTCGTCATTAATCAGCGTTGATTTCTTTTCTTGTAAATCATTGAAGTACAATTCCTCATCGCCTACGTATTTAAATGAGAATGTATATTCCTCTTTGCGCCCTGCTTCAAATCCAAAGGTTGTACCTTCCATCTCAGGTTGAGCGGAGATGCTC
The DNA here is from genome assembly GCA_002369075.1 of Bacteroidales bacterium UBA3808. GTDB lineage: Bacteria > Bacteroidota > Bacteroidia > Bacteroidales > Paludibacteraceae > Colicola. The sequence goes on from DFEG01000044.1 coordinate 26,359, forward strand.
AGATTGCCTGCTGGTGAGAGCATGTATATCTGCATTGCGCCCGATTCCCCAGATTCATAAGCGCCATCCCAGCCATTATCAAATCCTTCGTTGAACTGCTCATCTGAGAATAGGTAGAGATTCTCACGGCTTGTGCCATCTTTCAAAGTGATACGCATTTGAGGTACGGTTGCCTTCTTTTCCTGAAGCCGTTGTGCTACTCGTCTCGGCTCGTTCAGATTCGGGGTCGTCGGCAAGGTACGTACTAAACGGTCATAATCCAATGTCAGCGTTGTATTAGTTCCTGTCGCGTTCTGGACCTCGAAAGTTTGGAGCGAAGGTATCACGGTTAACTCATCCCATGTTCCTCCTTCTACAGCCTCTTTCATTGCTGGAATAGGGATAACTTTCCACTTACCCGGCGCATCTTTCACTGCGCCTTCATCTACAGCACCGCCTTCAGGATCATGCCCCGTGTTGTATATTTTAACCTGATATACAGCACTGCCGAAGTCAGTCTCCATAAAATTAGCAATCTGAATCGGAGCGGTCCATGAGTTACCAATCATATTGAATCCGTCATTACCGGCACCACTTGTATAGAGGGTTACCGTCTGGTTTCTTGTAGATGCAAGCGGACCGCTGAACGTATAGGTTGGCAATTCCGCATCCATACGGGTTACACCTACGGCCTCAAACGCATTGTAGACACTCTCGTTATAGTTCCAGTCGCCGGCAGCATTATTGAATACATATGCCCAGTCGCCCATATTCCAACGGGATGCGCTTACCAGCGGCACTGCAACATACTGCCAGTTATATACACCATCATAATAACGACCTTTGCTGTACATCTCTACCGTCGCCCGCGTCGTTCCCTCGTCGTTGTCGAAGATGAGTGCACCCTGACCGCTTTCATTGCTCTCGATAATCAGGTCCTCAGGGCGTGTTGGCAGGTGGAGCGTGTAGCGGTTGTCCTCCACGCGCGTGATAGTACCGTCTATCGCCATCACACCGTCGCTGGCGATGGTCAGCTTGCCGGTGTACGGATAGGCGCTCTCATCCGTGCTCGTATGGATCTTCAGGTAGCCGGCTTCCGCCACATAGTCGCCCGATACCACACACGGCTTGTCGATACGTACCGACGCATATCGGTTCGGCATGGTGTTTCCTTCCCAGTTTGCTGCGGTGTTCCAGTTCTGACCGGTTGATCCGTCACCGCCATTGAAGATAACAGAGCAGTCCGGAATGCTGGCGGCATCGCTGATCAGCAGGTAGTCGATGAATCCGTGTACCATCTCTTTGCCGTCATTCGTCAGGTTATTCATCGTGTTGGCGTTCAAACCGAAGATCATCATACGTGCCGCGGGGTTCACCTGACGCTCGCAGCAAGCGATATAGGTTGTTCCAGCATCTGTAATCGAGCCGATGAAGACGAACGGTGCATCTGCCGGCAGGAAGCCCTGCAGCGCTTGTTGTCCGCTCGCTACCGAGGCTACACTGATCGCACTTCCGGCAGCGAACTTGCCGCTGGTGCCGAAGATCGCATCGGCGTTGCACAGCAGCGTGATGTCGTTCTGCGTGTTGGACGTGTTCTTCGGATTGCTCGGGATCTCCCAGTTAGGACACTGCGCCACGAACGCCTCGAAGGTCAGCATCGGGATATGGTCTTTCAGCAGACCTAATGCGTTCGTGTAACTCTTGCTGGCACTTTTGCCCGAAGGGCCGGTCTGGCTGTTCGGGTAGTCGGTCAGGATAATCAGGTCGTACTTCGAGTACTCTTTTACAAGATCTGCCTCATTGGTCGTCCAGTAGCAGTTCCGCGGGGTTATCGTATAATAATTCTCCAATTCTTTGTACAGACCGGTATTGGTACTCTCGGATGCTTTAACTGCTGCCAAATAATCAGCACCCTTATTATCTCCAGTTGCTATCCAAGCCACGGTCGGCTTATCGGTCTCTGCTATCTCGTGGATAGTAAAGTCTTTGTCTGTTGAACCGCCACACTCGTTTGTAATAGTCAGCGTCAAGGTCTTATCTCCTGTCGAACGGCTAACATTACCTTCGATGCTAACGATATTATTCTTAGTCGTGATCTTAAAGTCACTCAGGTTAACCCAGCCGGTCGGAGCTGTCTTAACCGATACACTCTCACCGGCATTTATCTCCATCAGTCGATAGCCGAACCAGTGACCTTGTTTCACAGTGAACTCATCCGCGAAGATCGTCGGATCGACGCTACCTGCCGTTGTCACAGTAATGCTGTTGGTTGAATTCAACGCGCAAGTAGTACCTGTGACGGTAGCCGAATAAACACCGCTATACGAATTACCGGCAGGAATGGTATAACTTGCACTCGTAGCTATAGTTACACCATCTTTCTTCCATGCAATAGTCGAACCCGTATGTCCGGTTAACTTCAGCGTCAGCGTCTCGCACGCACCGCGCGTTACCTTATTACCTGCTATCGCATTGCCGTCGTTATCAACGATCGTACCCGGCTCATCAGCACAAGTATTGGCTACAACCAGCGAATAGGTGATAGACGATGCATTGTAACATCCGTAAGCCGGCATTGAAGCCGTGATAGTCGTCGGACCATCACCTACGATATGTACCGTACCGTTGCTGCTTACCGTAGCCACACTCTCATCCGAAGAAGAATAACTGATCGGTCCGCCTGCATTAGCCGGCGTCGGCGAAGCATAGTATTGGAAGTCAGCATCTACGTCGTTCTTATTAACCGTTGCCTTATCTGCCAAACTGCTACTCCATGCCAACGAGGTTGCTACACCACCTGAACCACCAGGACGAACGACTGCGACCGTACGTAAATTAGAGTTTGAACTATTTTTCCATAAATAGATATTCTTTTTGCCGATCATGCCGCTTTCGGCAGGAATAACATAATACGGACCTGTAATAGCCGTTGAATATGTCGCGCTTGTTGATATGCCTAACGGATTCTTTTGATCAATAGAATTAACAAGGATAATATCACCCGCTGCTAAAGCTTTATCTAATGCAAGTTTAATATAAGTTGCACTAGCGCCATCTGTCAATTGAATCTCGTTGGTAGCCGCCTTAACATATCCGGCACTACGTGCTTTAGTATAAAGTTTACCTCCCGATATATAACTCAAATTATGCCCGCTTGCCACTGCTCCAGCCGTTTGTTCCGTTTCATCTGTACCGGAGCCAATGCTTCCCGTACCAATCGCATTATTTACCTCAGCATAGAACAACACCTCTCCCGGACGATAAATTTCAAAGTATTTTATTTCGGCATCCGAACTCTTCTGTGTCATGTTAAGAGCACTTTGACCTATCATACTTGAACTTGTAACCACCATTTTATTGCCGGCAGGCATGGTAACATCAGTTGTAGCGGAATAAGTGGTTGAAACCATTAGTCGGATTTCGTTTGAGTTGGAACGATACCTGATAATATCTCCTCTCTGAATAGTTTTCGGTGATGTTAATGTCGGTTTTAACAGACCATTTGTACTATGCAAACATAAGGCAGAATCACTCTTTGTCTGAATGTTACCATTACCGCTCAGTGACATCGGTATAGTACCACCGTCTATAACAGACATATAAGTAGAAGCATCTTTTACAGAACTATCAATGTTTGATGCTGAAGAGCCTAAGCCTGTCTTCACTTGGAACTTATATACACTTGTTCCACCACTACTGCCTCCCGGACAAGCATCCAACTCCACTTCTTTCTCATCTTCGATAGCGGAGTAGTCACCTGCAGCAGGAACAGAGAGCGTGAAGTAGATCTTATCGCCATCTACATCACCAGCCACACTGAAGTTGGCTACTACCTGTGCCTTATCGGAACCGTTGATGCTCTTTGTGATATTGCTCAAGGTCACGCCGTCCGAAGCCGACAGTACCAAATCATCTTTATCACCACTTGCATCCCATGAAGCATCATTGATCTCAGCCGTTACGGTATAGCCAGTACCACCTTTGTAGAGCTTACTGCTTACCTTGGTGATCGTCCAGTTAATCGTTAAACCATCTGCCCACTTAGCGTAGTAATTCTTGTTGCCGGTTGAACCTTGAGCTAAAGTATAAACGCGATCACCGGAGAAGTCACTCGCTGTATACCAACCTTGGAAGACATAACCATCCTTTGTCGGTGTCGGCAAGTCATAGTCATCGGTCTCGATGTTATAACTCGTCTTTGGAGATACCAAATCGGCACCTCCGTTCAGCGTATAACTAATCGTATAACTTACCGTCGTCCAAGTAGCCGTGATAGTCTTGCTATCTGCCGTCGCGTTGATACTAATCGGGTTGCTCGATGCTGTATATGTAGAAGCAGCCGTTACACCGCTCGGCAAGGTCCATCCGTTGAACGAGTAACCGGTACTCGGTGTTGCAGTAATCTCACTAGAAGCCGTAGCGATACCTACTCCGCTTACCAAACTCGGACTTACCGTACCATGTGCTCCCGCTGCCACACTTACCGTGTGAGTATCTTCCGTCCATTGAGCCGTGAGGGTAATGTCCGAAGTTACATTTTTGATCTTAGCCTTGTCGGGCACAATACCGTTTTCTGCAACAGCCACACGATTACCCGCCTCGTCTGCCTTTCCATAAGCCACATACGTCAATGCAGTGTTTGTCTTCCAACCACTGAACGAGTAACCGGTCTTCACAAAACCATTAGCGTTCAACGGGCTCACATCACTACCGCTTGTGATGGACGTATGACTTGACGTCGAGCCATTGGTATTTCCATTACCCTCGAAGGAGATGGTGTAACCAGACTCTACGAACGTTGCCGCTACCGTTACCGCGTAAGCCGGCATGGTGAAGTATGCCGGAGAGGTTGTTGTAGAATTGACACTAACCGTCGTCTCTGCATCGTCCGTCTTGTAAACGCTCCAACTGCTGAAATCAAAGCCACTGGTCGGAGTAGCCGTAATGTCCACACGCGATCCAGCCGTAGCCGAAGTCACTGCCGAACTGCTGACCTCCGTTGCGATAGAACCGTTTGTCTCACTCTTCGTAATCTTATATTGCGGTACCCACTGCGAACCAGTAATCAAGTAATCTGCCGCATTCTTGATAAGCTTCTTACCATTATCGGACAAGTTCGACAACTCACCTTCTTGTATACTAATCATCAAGTATTTACTACTGATATACTGAGAAGTAATAGTTGAACGTTGCGCTGCTGTCAATTCGTGAATAGCCGCACCACTTCCAGAGCTGTTATTCGGCACTAATGCCAAAGTATAGCCTTCGCAACCACTTGTAAAGGAACCAAGTGGTTGTATTGGTTTTGTCGTTTTCGGAGTCTTAAGTATCTGGATACTATCACTTCCATCTGGAGTCAAACCGCTATAAATCGGGTGAGAAGTCAAGTTGGCATATGTACTATTCTTTACATAGATACATTGCGGTTTCTTACCGGCATTCGGAGCTCCCCATTTCCAGCGCTCAGAAGCGTCATTATTTTTGCCGTAGAAGAATGACTTAAGGTTAAGAATAGGCTTATTTAAACCTACTATAACCTTCAACTCGTGGTTATTCGTACCAGCTTCACTTCCGTCCAACGACTCAGACAAAACTATCAATGCATAGTCGCTATAGTCGCTTGCGTTATAAGATTCACCTGTTGTAATAAATTTTGATACCACGTACTTGGAGGCTAAAGCTGCCGTTACATCATTGGATTCACTTGCCGAAGAAGCAATGTAATATACCTTATACCACCACTCCGCATAAACCGTGATAGCACTTGGCACGGCATCACCAACATCATAGTGCGTACCGGAACCATCTGCCTTAGTGTTCCATCCTGCAAAAGCCTTCGTTGATGGAGCTGTGAAGCTCGGATTGTCGCCAAATGTACTCTCCGCATCTTCTACCACATCACTTTCCGCCGTGCTGTTATTGGCTTTGTAGGTCACGGAGTATGTCGGATTAGAGACTGTAATTGTTGCGGTTACTGTTTTAGCAGTCCAGTTACCGGTTGCAGCGATAGAAGCCTGTACGGTTGCAGTACCGGCAGCAGTTGCTGTAAACGAAGAACCAACTATAGACGCACCTGTCGTTCCGGCAGAGGTTACGGTATAAGTTACCGAACCCGGACTATTGTTGGTCAGCAACGAGCTCAGATTCAAGGCACTACCGCCAACGGTATATGCTCCATTCTCCATCGAAGCGGTCGGAATAGTCAACAAGTCAGCTGCGGTAACCGTTACCTCCCGTGCGTCACTCCAGCAACCTGAGCCATCCGAACAATGAGAACGGATATAGTACGTACCTGCGGCACTTACATCCTTGGTTGCACCGCTTCCTAAATCTGTAGCGGTTCCATCCTCTTCACTCTGCCAGTACCAAGTATTGTTCGATGCAGGAGAACCATCTGCCGTCAAGGTGATCGTTCCCGTTCCGTCACTTGCAGCGCCTTTACTTATCGTACCCGGCTGCGTCGCAGAACAAACTGCCTCGCCTCCTTTTATTCCTATACGGAACCAAACGACATTACTGCCAGAACTACTTGGACCCAACACTTGTATTGAAGACAAGGATGTTACATCAGTGTGGAAAGTGGCTTTCCTTACTTGGTTGCGGTCTTCTGAAGCTGTTACTGCATCCAAGTCTTGTTGAGAATCTCCATTTATTTTAATATATGTAGCTCTATTGTTGTCGTTAGCTCCCCACCAAACATCAATATCTACGCCTCCACTATAAGAACTTAAATCAAGAGCAGAGCTAAACGTAAGTTTATAATTTCCACTACCTGTCGTTATTGCCCATTCTTCATAACCGGCACGATTGGTCATGAACGCATCGCTGAGAGATGTATTATAATTCGCCGAACTTTTAGAGGCGGTTATGGTTGTACCAGCTTTCGTTTCCGGCGTAGCTTTAACATCCGTGACGTAGATATATCCACTCGGATAATCCAAAGCCCACTGCGCAGTAAGCGTGATATTGGAGTTCATTGTAACATTAGCCTCCGGCGCATAATTATTGCCATCTGATCCCCTCCAATGATGGAAATGATAACCGGAAGGTGCGGTAAAGGTGTTTGCCGCAGCTGTAGCCTTTGTGCCTTTATTGTAGTACGTTCTGCTTGCAGGGGCAGTACCAGAACCTGTACCTGCCGAATATTCCAATGTTTGCTCTAAGTTGTACCAAATTTTATTTTGATCGAAATACAAAATCGCATAACCAGAATCATCGGAAGAGTTGATTTTAAGATTGTAGTTAACAACACTGCCAGCACGAGTTAAAGACTTCTTCGAACCTGCAGAGGCAAGAGTTTGAGACGTAGATGACCAATATGACACAGCATCCGTTAGTGAAGAACTAGAAGAACTGGTCTTCACGTAGAAAACAGGATCTTGTTTGCTTATTTGCGTTGTAAGCTCATGAGGTGTCGCATAAGTATGTCTATAAAAAACTTTATTGGTGGCATCATAATCAAATTTGATACTTGTTGAGTTTTCATCCCAATCACCACTACTAAAAGTATTCGTCCAAGAACCGTCACGACTTGAATTAGTCACATGGAAACGACCTTCGATAAATGCATAAGCTTGCGCAAAACGAGCATAAAGAGTTTTGGCTTCTTTACAAATATAACTATATGATAAATCTCGGCTCAAAGGATCACCACCACTTGCGGCTGTAAACCATCCAATGAATTCATATCCTTTATTTGGTGTAGCAGTTAAAGTGACCGTTGAACCCAAAGAAGTGACATGAGAAACACTATTACCCGTTGAGGTTACGTTTACAGAATTAGTAGACGTGTTACTGACTCCTATCTCTGTTCCTGATATATTAACAGTTCCACCAGATTTGGATGCAGTTCCATTGGTGTACAAATTAATAGTTTGCGATTTATTAATTAAGTTTCCTAATTTATCTCCATAATAAGTTCCAGTACAACATATTGAACCAGAAATAGGAGATAGATTTCCAGACTCACTAGGTGTATATAAATACGGACAGTCATCATTACTAAAAACATAATCAACCGTTGATGTATAACAAGCACAACTGCTAATTTTTATACCACTATTAGTTCCCCAATTAGATGGGTTCGCTGTAAATACCACATACTCTTTATTCCACGAGCTATGATCTGCTGAACCGGCAACAACATATAAGCGGGTATCTCCCACTCTATCCATGTTCCAAAAACAAACATAAGTTGAATTAGTAACATAGGCATCTTGAGTAAGTCCTAATTGCACATGACTATTGGTTGTCAAATCCCAATCATCTGGAGCGATAAAGAACACATTACCATGCCAATTAGACCCTGCCCACGCTTGCGTTATGGTCAATAGACACATTACGAGTACCAACCCCACTCGTCTTAGGGTTCGGCTATGTTCCCATAGCTTCTCAAAAAGGTTAAAGTTTTTCATTGTATTTAAGTGTTTTAGATTAGTTGCTATATTGTAATTATATTATATATTGTGACCATAGCCCAACCCAATTGGCTATAGCCTGAATGATTAGTCTAATAATAATTATTATTAAAACGCATATCTACAATTTTAGAGAACATCCCTTGGAATTGATTAAATCGAAAGAGCAGATCATCTAAATTGTCCGCGTTCTGTATATCACCGTGGTAGAAGGTTGCTTGACTTGCATCCTTGACTTCCGGGTTGATCTCAAAAGAGTAATGCTCTTTAACATCCTCTCCCTTATTCTTGTAGATACGAAAATCTACCAATTGCCCTGCAATCGTAACTTTCCCCTCAAAAAGAATTGTTCTTACCATAATCATTTTTGTTTTATTGATTCGTTTGACTCTTTATTCTAAACACTTAACTCTAAACACTCTATTTTTACATTCCCCACATCTGTCCGATGGAGAGGAAGAAAGCAAGCAACATGCAGGCAACATACTTCCACGTCTTGCATTTTTGTCGCATCATTGCGACAACCTGTCCTCTATCGGCAGAACGGGTTGCCGTTTGAGGGGTTTTATTGGTTTTTGCTATCTTACTTAAAATCATCGCAACGCGACGGAGATATAAGGGGCAAGTAAGGGGCAAGTAAGAGGCAAGTAAGAGGCAACTCGGACTCAATTGCTCTTTTTCGCCTCTCGGTCGTCTCGCGGTCATCGCTCGCTCATCGCTCGGCGCGAGTGTCTTGCCAGTCTGATTTGGGCTACCTTCCGTCCCAAATAACTGATTAAAAAGTAAAAAGTTTTTCATTGTATTTAAGTGTTTTTTATGTTATTCAATTCAGCTTGTTCCTTTTTTATACAAGCTTGTTCCTTTTGACCTGCGACCCACACGCACAAAAAAGCGGTAAGTCCGTTAATATTGGATTTACCGCTTTGAAATAAATGTATATGATTTGGATGTTAGTAAATTATCATGCTTTGAGGAACGATACGAAGGATGTTAACCACATCATTCTCTACTGTATAAATAATTGCCATCTTTTTACCAAAAGGAATTGTTCTTGCAATTATGCCGTACTGATAACTTAGGTTAAAGTGGATTGCCGGTAACTCGGCGAAACTCTCTAACCAATCCAGACGTTTATCCAAATCCTCAAACTTGCGCCTTGCTGTCATTGGAGCTGAACACTCTTCAATCAGATACGCCTCAAGTTCATCCAAGTCTCTTTCAGCAGAAGTTTTAAATTCAACTCTGTACTTTTTCCCCATCATTGCGCGTTGCGAATATCGTCCATTCCATAGTGTTTACCAAGCCTTTTAGCCAGTTTATCCATGAACTCCTTTCTGGAATAACTGCGTTGGCTACGCCAGTTTGGGTCGATTAATGTATGCTCATTAACCGAGTAGATGTCTTGTCTTAAAGCTGCTTGCATAAATGCCTCCTTTCTTGTGTGGTTTTGCGTTTTGCGACGCAAAAGTACTACATTTTTTTGAGATATGCAAGTTTTTGAGCCTAAAAATGCAAAATTTTATTAAATTGGGGTCTCCGGAGCAGGCTAACGGAGTGCTTGCGTTCTATTGTCCGCGAGCGGTAAATCCAATATGTCAAAGACCAAAGACACCAATAACACCCGATACGGTTTAAAAACCGAGGATGATCAGTGTGCGTTTGGTCTTAGACTTATTAATAAAATTTGCGAAATTGTTGGGAGGCCCAAACGGTATTTCTATGAAATACGCAACAAAGTTACGCATTTTTTCTCATACGTGCAACATTTTATACGAAAAAAGTGCAAAATTATCATTTTTTGCACTCTTTCCGTCAATTTGTCACACTTTAGCTCTCTTTACGCCATCTTATTCAGGCAGGAGAACTATAACCTTTCAAATATCTCCTGCTCGAATTGTTTGACAGTCATTATCCGGCAGTCTTCTATAGTTCCCATCTCCAGTAAGTCACTATCACCGGAAACAAGATATATGGCCTTCGATTGCACTGCTAATTCTAACAAATAATCATCTTTAGGATCCCTGCATCGAGCCGGTATATCACCTAATGGTACATTAACCATATTTTGCGTCATCCAATCATGCAACATCTCTACATCTTCTGATCGGAAATACTTTGCAAATTTGGGACGCTGTGCAACTACAATCACCTCCTGTATTAGTCGATCCGTTACCACTAACTCTATCTGAGGGTAACTCAATAATTCTCTCAAATAAAGCAACTGGCGTCCAATAAGAGAACTAATCCAGATATTGGTATCTACGATAACGCGAATTTTATTAGCAGGCATGGCTTTGCTCATATATTTGTTGACGCACAATCTCACATTCTTGGCGGATCTCCTCATCCGTCAAGTCACATTTCGAGAAGCTCTCTTGCAACTGAACAAATGAATTAGCGCGATTCTGCGCCTCCTTCTCCTCCCTATTAAGCAAAGTCTCCACATTCAAAGGAACGATAACATAAGGCACGCTTACACGCTTGGCAAAATCGGTTAAAAATGCCATCTGCGATTTGTCTTGTGGTTGAAAAACTATCGTACTCATAATACCCTCCTTTCATAATTCCGCTGCAAAGGTACGATAAAAAATCCGAATATGCAAATAAAAAGTGCAGATTGTCTCTCAAACCTGCACTTTTCAGTTCTTTTGCGACTCATTTGCCGAACGCGGACGCGCGTTTTTTCTTTAAGGAGCGCACGCATACGTACGCGCACAAAAGCAGCAGCAGCGGCAGCACCGCATCGCCGAGGGGTTGGCGGATTCCTCCTTGACCGGGGGTACCATCTTTTCTAATGCCTCCGGGGTGTTTAGGCGATTTAGCCGGAGTATAGGACGCACCTTCATAGGTCGCGGAACCATCCGCATTGAGCTCCGGATTTGCGCTGTAGGTACTGCCCGAACCGGATAGAGTGCTCGTCGATTGGAACGTGGCACCCGGAGCCGTAGCTCCGAATGCCTGTTGTTCCTCCTGTTGCGTCGCACCGATTATCTGCGCTGTCGCCGGCACGCTGACAAGGAGCACACCCATTACCATTAACCAATTACCAATAATCTTTACTCTTCTCATATATCTTCAATTATCAATTGTCAATTATCAACTATCAATTGTCAACTACCTCACAATCTGTCCATCAGCGCTGAACACTTTGCCACCGCGGATGATATACAGTTTGTCATTGTAGATTATCTTCTGCGCCTTCGGCGCCTCTGCATCCAGATCCGTCACACCGGTCGCAATACCCGGAGCCATGCGCGTCAGTATGAAGCGAGTGTGCTCACTCTTGTCCGATGTAACGAAGGTGTAACTGCTCTCATTATTCACCGGCGTGTAGATATTATTCTCCATATCCAACAGATACAATGCCTCGTCTTCGGAGTAGTTGAAATGCAAGGTGTATGCATTATCTTCGCCTGCGCGGAAGCCTAACAAAGTACCTTCCATATCGGGGATGGCGGATACCGACTCTTTGCCATTATCGGTTTCTGCGTACAGGTTCGGGGACACATTTCCGGAGATACGTTTGTCTCCGTCCCATCCGTCGTCTAAGCCGGTCGAGAAATCGCCACGCTCCAGTACTACCAATCGGTCGTCATAGCGGCTACCCGAAGCATATATCTTCAGCACAGTCGGTTCTTCGCTTATAGAAGCTCCGCGGCGTGGTGCGTGCATCCGTCCGGCGTTCACGATGTCCGTTGAACGAGCCGGGCGCACATGGCGGTCATAGTCCAAAGTCAGTGTTCCATCCGAAGCACCGTCTGTGTAAACGATGAACGCTTGTAACGAACTTACCATACTATCGCCTGTGTATGTAGCCGAATGGATAGGAATGGTTACGTATGTACTAGCGGCATAACGTGTTCCTGTTTCTGAGGACCCGCCTTCCGGATCATAACCCGTATTGAACAGATATACATTCTTGCGGAGGTTCACGAAATCATCGTCCGCAAACTGCTTAACCTGTATCGGAGCCGACCAACTATTACCAAGTACAAGATCCTTGCCACCTGGAACGGTGAACACTTGCTCGCCTGTCTCGACCAGAGTACCATCCATATAATAGGTCTTTTCACCTACTTGGGTGATACAATAGCCCACCCATGGATAGACCTCGCCTCTGTTGGGCACTACCTCCCAGCCGGAGCAATCGGCAGCCCAGCGATAGAGATAACTGTCATAGTAATTGCGGTACGCACTAGAGTTGTCGCCGAACGGTACTGCCATATACTGCCAATTCCATACATCACCTTCATTGGTGTTTGACTTCGTGTAGTACTCTACCGTTGCCTGCGTCTCACCGTTCAAGTTATCGAAGATCAGCGTTCCGTTGCCGTTTGACTCGTCCGAACCGATCACCAGATCAGTCGGAGTAGTAGCACGCGTAGTGTAGTAGTTCGGCGCGGTAGCGGCTTCCACCTTGCCATCCACAATCAGCGCACCGCCCGCTTTTATCGTCAGAGAGCCGTTGGCCTCGTCGGCACCGTGGTTAATCATACCGCCATCATGAGGAGCGATAACCACACTGGCCACATGAGGCTTCACGCCGCTCGGGATCACGCACGGAGCAAGGATACGAACTTTCTGGGTCTTATCCGGAACGGTGTTACCGGTCCAGTTGTCGGCATTCATCCAGTTCTCTTCATCTCCTTCTGCACCACCAACGAACGAAGTCGAGCAGTCGGCGATGTCCTCGGCATTCTTCTTCATAAGGTAGTTGAGGGCATTGATAACCACGCGATCGCCATCATTGGTCAGACGCTCCATGGCATAACTATTGATACCCAGTACCATCAAACGGGCTTCCATATTACGCTGACGCTCGATTCCGACCTGTAGAGGATTACCTGCACCATCGTCGATCAAACCGATTGGCAGCAAGTCATTCGCCATCTCTTCGGTGAACGTGAAGCCCTGCAGAGCCGGTTTACCGCCATAGTTATATTCACCATCACCTGCGCCTGACTTTGACTCTTTCTCCTTGTGAGGCAAAGTAGCGCCGTAAGTAGCATCCAGCGTTGCGTAATCCTCTTTCGTTTTATCCACCATGCTTACGCGGTACATCACTTCGTCGCCTTCACCTACTTTCGTCAGATTCGTTCCTGCGAAAATCTCGTGATCCTTACATTGCAGATCCATCGTGTACTGACGGGTAGTTGGGCTCTTCGGGTTACCGCTGATACCTTTCGCCCTCCAGTTCGCAAGGCCGCTCACATACGCCTCCATCGTCAGGATCGGACGGATGTCAATCAGCGCACCGATAGCGTCCACATAACTTTTGCTGTTCACACCCTTGGTCTTGGTATTCGGATAGTCGGTGATGCAGAGGATGTCGTATTGCGAGTAGTACTCTTTCAGTTTCTTCTCATCGTCGGTGGCATAGATGTTCGTTGCCTGTACGTCGAACTGCGCTGCAATCGCGTTGTACAGACCTACGTTCGTGGTCTGGTCTGCCGTTACTCCTGCCGTCCAGTCACCTTTTTCCGTTCCGTTCACCACGAATGCCAGCACGTGCTTATCGGTTCGTATCTGCTTATGGATAATGATATTACCTACACTTGCTTCATTGCCGCACGCATCGGTTACAACCACCTTGATTGTTTCATTGGCTGCCGATTCTATGCCCGTCGGACCTACTCCCGCGATAGAATAACCGTGCAGATAAATGACATCATCCTGAAGTTCGAATGTACATCCGGCAATAGAAGTAACCTCTGCATTAGTAGAAGCATCCTTAATCGTGAATGAAGTTGCACCCTCAGCGTTAAAGAGCGCTATATCCGGCGTCAAACGGCCTTGCTTAATGTACCATTCATCAATAATCTTGCTTACCGATGCTTCTGCACTTGCATTCTTGATAGTTATACGGTTCGAACGAACGAAGCAATCATCTTTCGTTACAATCACACTATACGTACCGGGCTGATTCGTAGTCAGCGTACTGGTGGTACCAGCCGTTTTGATCGTATAATTGCCGCCGTTAGTAATATCTGTGTCGCCATCTTTCCATTGGATAGTAGTAGTAGCGCCGCTCTCAAAGCCTGTCAGCGTCAGCGTTACGTTAGCGCTGCTACATTTACTCTCCGAGCCCGAAGTCAACGTCAGCGTTCCGGCTGCAATCGTACATTCCGGCACAGTAACATTCAGCGTATAGCTAATCTCTGCTTTCTTATAACATCCGCTTGCTGCCAACGTAGCTTTGATCGTTGTTGTTCCGGCGGCTACCATTGCCACTTTACCTGTTGCATCTACTGTTGCCACACTCGGGTCTGACGAACTATACGTGATAGCACCTAAACTATTCATATTCTCAGTAATCATAGATGCTGAGTAAGTGAAGTACGCATCCGTCGTTTTCTTATCTACCGTTGCACCATTTTTTAAACTTCCGCTCCACTGCAGATGCGTATCCAATTTAGCACCACTACCGCTGGAACTGATAAATGCGATACCGGCTATATTGACATTTTTAGATAAGTTAATCTGTCCGTATTTTCCGGCAGCAACTTCACTATCAAATAGGATTTCCACCCATGTACAACCATCATTGGTCGCTCCGAGCAGACCGTCGTCGTCATTATAATAGGTAGCCTCATAGGTTACAGCTCCCGTTGAAGGATTACCGGATGCGTAAGCGGAATTAGCAATATATACTCCACTAACGGTTGACTTATCATTAGAAGTATATACGTACAGACGTACGCCGTTAATCGCTTTCTCGGTATAGAATCCAAAGTGGTTAGCGCTGCTCTTGTAGTATTCGGTAATCACGTCACCGGCCCCCATATTATGATCAAGCGATTTCACATTATCATCATCCACCGCACTTCCGCCATGGTTGTATCGCATCATACCTATTCCGCTATAAACCCAACCGCCTTTCCAAGTGGTATTGTCAATGTGCGCAGCATCTACCGGCATATACTCCTCGCTTGAGCCGCCGCCTCCGGTACATGCGTCGAAGTCCACTGCATGCTCGTCGCTGATGGCATTATAGGTTGCTGTAGCATCCGCAGAGACGGTAAACGGAATAGTGGTCGAATAGGTCTCGCGGTCAAATGCGGTCGTCACATCGAACGAAGCCTGTACATATTTCTTGCTATCCACTGTAGTACCGGATACAATATTATAAATACGTATGCCCGCGGGCGCGGTAATAACAAGGTCTGCTGCATTTCCGTTCCATGCAGACTGATCTACCGTCGCCTTGACGGTATATCCGCCGCCACCATAGTTCACCTCTGCCGGGGCAGTCCATTCTACTGTTGCGTCGCTCTTTGCTGCAACTACGGTAATAGCCACTGCCGGAGACTTAATCCTGATATCACATGCTTCATTCTTCATCTCGCACCAGTAATAACGAGTGGTACCAGATGCTACATCTGTCAGAGGAACGAGACTTGGACCAGTACCACAATTCGTTCCTGATGTACGGTCGTTGGTCGTGTTGTATTTCCATTGATAGGAATTGATATTCTCTCCACCGACAATAGTGATCGGACTACCCGAAGCATTAGCGCTCGGCGCAAAGGTTGTGGTGGTATAGTTCATTTGTGTAAAGCTCGGCATGGTAGCACACAACTCTTCCACATCACCGTCAATCTGAATCGGAGTTCCGAGACGGTAGGAATCTGTTGCGCCATAGCAGTATATCTTGAGGGTTACTATTCCTGTATAGGCTGTTCCGTTGCCTGTCATAATCACATCGTGAATGCTTCCTGCCGAGAGTGTAGAAGCCGTTGTGAATTCTTGACTATTGCTGTTCGCATCAGACAATACTAATTTTACACTCTTTGCTGTTGACGCAGGCTGCGCCTTTACTTTCACGCTACTTGGTGTAAACTTATATCCGCTTGCTACTTGGAAATTCACATAGACATACTTATCAGCGTCATAAGATGCCGGAGTAGAGATCAAACCTGTCAAATTCGTTTTCTTACCCTTCTCATATGTTACGCCCCCTGCTGTGGTTGCATTGCTCATATTGGCTACAGCAATCTGGGTAAACGCACTGGTCTTGCTGCTTGTGGTCAGCGAAGTAGCATCGGTATTCACACCGAGGTTCCAGATCAACGAACCTGCTGCCTCGTATTGGGCATAGAGCGTACGTGTGCTTGCTACGCAGATCCATTTGCCGTCAGTGATATAGTCCGTCACGTTAGAAGAAGCAAACGATCCATCGCTGTTCAGCACTTTCGTACCTCCGGTTTCAGCCGTGTAATATCCCGTCAGTTTGTATCCGCTTGCCGGGGTCGCATGCGTGATACCGGTCAAACCGGTTGCGTTCCAAACAGCCGTTGCCGAACCGCCGGTGCTACCGTGGTTTTCGGTGTTGGCATCAAACGTAACCGTTTGTGTCCACTTGGCATAGAGAGTTGTATTATCCGTAATAGTGAAAGTGCTTCCGGCTGCGGTGTTTGTTCCTGTTCCATCATTCTTAGTATTCCATCCGCCGAAGGTATAATTGGTCTTTGCCAGCGATCCTTGTGCTGCGGTGGTAACCGTTGCATTGTAAGCATAGTTAGTAGCGTCTGTGGGCACAGTACCTGCTGCACTCGTTTGATCATTACCGTTGTAGGTAACGGTATAGGTACTTGCCTCACGGATTATCTCAAAGAGAGAGATCTTTCCTCCATTAGAACTACCTGCCCATATTTTTAATTCAGTTGCACCAACCAAAGCAGCAGGGATGGTCTGCTCATTATTTGCCGTTGTGGGAAGAGTAACTGTGTTTGTTCGGCTATCGCTCGCTTTTGTTACGTACATCGTTTGTGCAGTAACAGTAGATTTAATCTTATCACCACTCTGAAGCGGACAATCTAATTGAACCAATAAATATGAACCGGAATTACCAATACAAATATATTGTTTATCAGTAATAGATAGATAATCACTACTACTGCTATTATATCCTTTCAAGTATCCGCCTGTCAAATTAGCAAGGTAGTCTGACGTCTTAATGTATACCTCTTCTTGACGCGGAAAAGCATCATTAGTCAAACTTGTAGCAACTTGGAATTTATATATCGTTCCACTTGCACAACTCTTCTCCACCCATTTAGCATATACGGTGGCAGTATTGGTGGTTACGTCCAAATGATACGTCTCGCCGGGAAGACCTAAATCTGTTCCGCTTCCGTCGGCACGTGTATTCCATCCTACTAAATGGTAATCCGCGCGGACAGGTGTAGCCAATACACTACTTGAAGTTCCATCGTATGTTGCCGTGGTGGGCGAAACAGAAGAACCGCCATTCTTATCGAACGTAACCGTTATTGGGCGCACAATATTAATAGTGTGTAAGTTTACGGAATTATTACTTGCACGCCATATATATATTGTACTTACATTGTTAAATGCAGATGTTACCGTCCATTTCTTACTGCTGGTTTTCACGCTCGTGGCACGTGTATCCGTGGTGGTAAAACTTATTTCCTTAGCTTCATCACTGGTGAAGGTAAGTACATCGCCCGTCTTGAGCGGACAAGTCAGATCCAACTTGATATATGCATCATTACCATTGATATAAGCAATGCCTGTTTTCTTTATTTGCATTTTATCAGTACTCGATGCATTCTGGTTTCCGAATGTAACAGAACCACCTGTAGCCGTTCCGTGCGTAGCCGTCATAGCGAGCGTACCATTGGCTGCTACTTTTACAGCACTACTACCACTATACGTCATATTGAGCGTAAATATATCGCCACCCGTCGGACAAGCACCAGCTGCTGCTTCTGTCGTGAAGCTTGTCTGCGTACCATAAGCCGTTCCGTAACCGTTGGTAGCATACGGACGGACGTAATAAGTAGTAGAAGCGGTAAGATCTGTCAGGTCTTTGCTGAATGGCGTTCCTGTGCTCGCATAGGATGTACCTACCACATGCGGCGTTACGCCGCTA
Organism: Bacteroidales bacterium UBA3808; assembly: GCA_002369075.1. GTDB lineage: Bacteria > Bacteroidota > Bacteroidia > Bacteroidales > Paludibacteraceae > Colicola. The sequence continues at coordinate 44,650 of DFEG01000044.1, forward strand.
CCACCAATAGTAGGACCTGTTGCCGTACCTATTACAAATCCGTATTCGGTTATCGTACAACCGCCTGTGCCAAGCGAAGAAATACCGCCTGCGCAACTTACCGTTGCCGTCGTTGTCGTCACAGCACTATTACCTCCCGCCGTCACCGTCGGATTGGTGGTGCAAGAGGCAGATCCACTGATAGCTATACGTTTCAACGTAATAGACTTACCGCTTGACGGTGCCATGGAAATTGTCACCATCGTACCCGCTTTCACCTCATAAGATGGCTGAGAACCTGCACTAATGGATGTATTATTATGTACCACCGAACTTTGATCCGTATAGGTAATTGTACAAGTACCACCTCCAATAGAACCTATTGATACTTCTACGTCGGAATCATCTTCAACAAAGAACTTTATCGTTGTGCTTGCTTTTACCTTCCAGCCATTAAAATCCTCACCATCACCCGCTGGTGTACCATCTGTTCCCTCAAATTGAATATTTGTTGCACTAAAGAAAATGTTATCAGCACGTTTTGCCGCGTAATCGGATGTAGTAGTCGAAACTGTGTAACTTGGCGATGTTCCAACTGTCAGGTGTCCGTCAAATTGATACGTTCCGCTGGCATAGACTTTTGTCCATTGAGCAGTATAAGTTGCATTGCTTGAAGGCATTGTGCTGGGAACTTCAGGAGTCCAGCCCGCGAAGTCATAACCCACTTTAGTTACTGTCGGAGGCGTCAATGCTGCACCTTCTGCAACACTACCGGCTGCTGTTCCACCAGTAGCTGTGCCTCCATCGAGATTCCAAGTCAATGTGTGAGTAGGAACACCCGCTTCTACAGTTACAGTACATGTAGCACTTTTTCCACTGCCGTCATGTGCAGTAGCGGTGATGGTACAAGTACCTTCTGCCCTAGGAGTTACGACACCATTGCTGACCGTTGCGATTGAGCTATTGCTGGTGCTCCACGTAACTGTCTTGTCTAATGCATTAGCAGGCAGCACGGTAGTCGTTAGTGTCTCAGTGTCGCCACCTGCAGTCAGAGTAGTACTCGTTTTATTCAGCGTAATCGAAGTAACAAGTATACTCTTAAAACGAGCTGTTATGGTACAGTTAGCCGCAGGATAATAAGTATAAGTCGTAGCTGTACTCTTCTCCGTGTCACCATCATACCAACCTACAAACTCGTAACCATCCTGCAGATCTGATACCTCCAACTTAGTCTTTGTCCTATAACCAACATTTTCTGCATAATTACTATAAGATGAAGCTTCTGCATTTATCTTCTTTTGGGTTCCTGCAGTTACTTCATTAAGGGCTTTAAACTTATACCAATCCATCGTGATTTTGCTAGGAGTTTTGCCGGATGACATATCGCTGTAGGTAGAGCCTCCATTAGTGGATAAGGTATATTTAAAAACTAATTTAAGATTGTTCAAAGTGCTATAACCGGTACTGGAGCCATACTTTGCCACAGCGATAGCACCTCCGTTTGATCCATCTTCTTTAGTTATGACATAACATCCGCCGTTAACCATGTCCAAAGCAGTATAACAAGGTGCTGAATATTTTGCCCAACCGGAAAGTGCCGTTGGGCCCCAATCGTGTTTCGAATCCCAGGCAGAAGATCCTCCGGCTATTGCAAAGTATGCCGCATCTGTCCAGTTATCACTACCATTAGAACTATACCATAAGTTCGTATTGGGGATTTGGGTCATATCACCATACATTGTACTATACGGACTCGCATCGTTGATAGGTCGTCCAATAACAAAGTATGTATGCGTTTCGCTCCACCCAGCGTTCGTATTATCAAAATAAAAATGATCTGTTTTTGTTATACTATTCGTTTTTCTAATAAATAGAGCGCCAGTTGATGCTGTGTATGTAAACACACACATATTCCCGTTCGATATAGAACCTTCTTTTGTCGCGGTACCAGAATCACCTGTAGTGTGGTTTTGAGATTTCTTAATTTTATTATAACTTGTTCCTCCATACTTTCCCACACATGAATATGTTCCGTCTCCATTGTCGGTCATAGGCATACTCCATGCCCAATCTCCATTATTCCATTGGTATTTAATCATGTACGATGGAGCGCTTGCCACAACAGAAACCATCCATGTACTTTCGTTAGTCACATGGAATGTCAAATCAGCAGCCTTAGAGAGAGTAATTGTAGTTTGTGCTCCCTCTGTCCCATGAGAAGATATCGCGCTTCCAGAGACTGAACTTAATATATCATGACCACTTTGACTCGTACCATTCGACAACTTAAAATAATACGTACCTGCAGGAACAGCATAAAACACAATGGTATTATCGCCATTCATTTGGTTATCGCCATTTCCCCAAGCATTGTAATGAATCGTTCCTGGCAAATACCAATATCCCCACGCCATACCAACATTAGCCACACTCATCACGAGTACAGCAAAAATCATGGCAAGATTTCTGAACCAGCCTTGGTGTGACATTAGCCTTGACTGTCGGTTGACCGTCGTTTGACCGTCGGGATTAGACTTAATTTGATTTAAGTTTAAGTAAATGTTTTTCTCCGCCGCAAGGGCTCGATTAACTAGTAAATAGTTTTTCATTGTATTTTTGTGTTTTTTTGTTATTGCTATAGTTTTTACGCTGCATAAATGCACCGTGCGGTGATGTTCTCACGTTTTTCTTCCGATGTTCCCAGCACTCGTTGCCGTGTCGTTGCCGTCTTTTTGCCGTCTTTTTGCCGTGTGGCAATCGTTTTTGAGAACGGATTGCCGGTACTCCGACTGCTGCGACTCATGACATCTGCCATTGAGATTAAGTTGTTAAAGTGTGTCATAGTATTTTAAGTGTTTTAGTGTTGTTCTATTTTGGGTTCTCGCAAGGATGCGAGAAAAATGCACGGTGTCTTTGGTTGTCGGATGGTATCCGACGTAATTGACAATGATTTTATTTTTGTCGAATACAATTCGACGGGAATGGACGAAGGACTTATATTGTTCTGATTGTACTATTTTTAGGTTCTCGTCGCTCCTTCTCGGTCGGTTTGGTCTCCCCGACCACCTTCCCTTTTCGAAGCTAAGTGATGGTCCTGTTCTATATCGTGTTTTTACATGTTTTAGCTTGTTCCTTTGATCATACTGATATACATAAAAAAGCAAGACACGAGATCTCTCTCATGTCAGGCAAAAAAAGAAATATGTGTTAGGAGATTATTCCTTGAAACGCGCTACAAGTTCTTCGGGGCTCTTGCGCGTATCCCAAACATCTGCAATCTCTATACGTTCTTCTGATTCCCGGTAGATAATTTTGGTCAAATGGTCAATCACCAATCGGCGAAACTCATATCGGCTTCCTTCTAATAAAGGCTCAATTTGACCCATCTTAGGGTTCTCCGGCAACTTGTTTACTGCCTCATAAACCTCTTTCGTATATCGTCTGGCGCGAGTAGTTCCAAATTCATCAGCCATATAGTCAATTATCTGACCATATGCTCTCTCGGCTCTATCTGACCAAACTATCTTCCCGCTCATACAGCAACAGAGTATTTGCGCTCCAAACGTTGATTCATTCTCTCAAGCACCTCGTCATTCGTATAGTACTCGCCACGTTGAATCTCAGCGATGCCTTCCTCTGCGCTTGCAATCAGTTGCTGGCGGATAGACTCATCCACATGGCTCATCTGCCGCACATTAGCTTGCAGCTCTGCTATCACTTGTTCTTGCTCTTGCACAGATAGTGTCAGCATGACAGCGATGAGACTTTTTAATGTTTCTTGTGCCATAGTTTTGCTGTTTTAAACCTTTGCAGCCGCAAAGGTACAACAAATATTTGGAATACGCAAACATTTGTACAAAAATCTTTCTTTTTTTGCCTGTTTTTTTAGTATATCACTATGTCAAAGATCAATCCATTTACCATTTGGTCATGTACCATGTACCATTTGGCTGTAGACATAAAGAAAGCGTGAAGTTCGTCTGTCCTCACGCTCCCAAAGGCCTTCGCAATGCCCATCACCAGAGTAAGAAACAACCCGAAGTCCACGCCGAATATGTACACAAGCCATGCACGCTGATGCGTACATGTGTAGTTACATACCCCGGGACATTCATTGGTTATTGCCGGGCCGGTGAATCAAAAAGTTGCGAAGTTTTTGGAAGCCGCGAACAACGTCAATAAACGTCTCTAATATGTCTAATTCCTCCACCCAAAATTCGAGAGACATTTCCCTCAGCGTGGATTGAGTGCAAAATTACAACTTTTATTTCGAATATGCAAACTTTAGTTTGCTTATTTTTCTGGAAGAGCAGAATTTTACACCATTTTCGTCAATTTGTTGCGTTCTTTTTTTGTATATTCCGAATTTTTTTACTAACTTTGCAGTCGAAATGAAGAAAAGTACGATACTTATATGTATTATTCTGTGGGTATGCACCGTGGTGCGCGCGCAGGAAGCATTGATTCCCCCCGTAGGCGATGCCATCAATGCCGGTGTGGAGGCAGAGGATAAAGGCGAAAGGTTAGAGGTTAAAGGCGAAAGGGGAGAGGATAAAGGCGAAAGGGTGAAAGAAAAAAAGCCGAGCAAGGGTTTGCTGTTCTTCTACGGTATGGGGGATTGGGTGGACCGGTACCTGATGCGGGGCATCGACCCGGACTATATCGCGCTTCCGGAACACAGCTGGCGGCTGGCTTACACGAATGCGATGATCGGCGTGAACTCCGATGTGTCGTCCTTAAACCACGTGGGAACCGGAGATGAGTTCACCATGCATCTTCTCAACCGCACGACCCCCAGTGTCGATTTAGGATTCCATGCCAGCTACCGCGGTATCGGTTTCGGCTATAGCTGGGATGCGCTCCATGCCTACCAACAGCGGCTGAGTTTCTCGTTCGGCAGCAAGTTCATCGGCATTGATTTTGCAATCCAGACAAGTACGAACATGAAAACCGATGTCATTTATAAAGATAAAAATAATAATGAGCTCCCGTTACTGCATTATGACAAAGCGAATATCATCATCACCAATGCCAACCTGAACCTCTGGTACGCACTGAACGCCGCGCATTACTCTCACCAGGCGGCAGTCAAACAATCCTATATCCAGAAGAAGACAGCGGGCTCGCTGCTACTCCATCTGCAGTACATGTCGAGCCAGATAGATATCCGCGATACCGTGAAATTGGATCTACATATCGACCAGCCGTTATTGTCTCTTGTTCTGGATAACCTGACCGCCATCCGCACGCGGCAGATAGCAATCGGTTTAGGCTACGGCATCAACTATACGCCCAACAAAGGGAAAGTGCTTCTACACGCGTCTGCCAACGCGATGTTAGTGACTTATTCAGTCAACCTGATTTCCTACTACGTACCGGACAGTATTTCCGACAAACTGCCGGGCAACCCGATGTACAATCTGGAACCTTCTTTCCCGGTTCATGTAACGGGTAACGTGCGCGCGGCGGTGAGTTGGGAGATCAACAAGTGGGTTCACCTGAGTGCCTGGGCAACCGGCGAGAATATCCGTTTCCGTTCCAAACCGACCGCCATGGGCAATACGGTGAATGTGAGCAACTGGAACTGGAAAGTGCAGGCGCACGTAGGCGTGCGTTTCGGTGCCGGAAAGGATCGTCTGGACCGCGCGCTGATGCGGAGGCGGAACCTGCAAGGGTTGCTGAACGAAGACTACAAGAACGAAGCGGCACAGGAGAAACCAAAGAAAAGCCGGATACCCGAATGGATAACCGGCTACTTCTGGAGTCCCAAATATTAGTTGACAAAATTATTCTGCGGAAGCGTCTCTCCGAGGATCGTGAATTCTACACGGCGGTTGTTCTGCCGTCCGGCGTCCGTCTCGTTGGTATCAACCGGCTGCGACTCGCCTTTACCCTCTGTCTCTATACGTGACGGATCGATACCGCGCTCCACCATGGAGTTCTTCACGCTGTTGGCACGTCCTTCTGACAGTTTCTGGTTCGCCTCATCCGAACCGATCCAGTCGGTGTGTCCGGTAATGCGGATGCGTATGTCGGGGTTCTCCGCGAGGAACTCATAGAGCTCGCGCAAGGAGGGTTCGGACTGCGGCAGGATCTGCGTCTGGTTGGAAGCGAAGAAGAGGTTTTTGATAACGAACGTACGTCCCTTGAGGATCGGTTCGAGCGCAAACTCGAGCGTTATGTCGTCCAGTCCCTGCACACCGATCGGATAGAGCTGTGTATGGAAATCCTTTGCCTCGACAAGCGCCTTGTAATAGGTGTCCCCCACCGGCAGCTTGGTCTGTCCGCCGTTCCTCGACACCTCGGTCTTCAACACACGGCGGGAGTCGGTCGTGTCAATGACCGTGACATGGGCGTTGATGGGTTCGCCCGTCTTGGCGTTGACAACAGAGAGTTTCAGCACCGGTACCGGATAGAGCACAATGTTCGTCGTATCGAGTTTCTGCTTGAGGTCGTTGTTCTCGCCCTCCAGAAGTTCGAGGTCAAACGGCTCATGCGGCAGGAAGCCGTCCTTGGAAACAGCCACTTCGTAGAGCAGCGGTTTGAGACGCTGGATAAACATACCCTTGGCATTGGTGGCACCGCGCTTGACAACCTTGTTGTTCTTCTCGGGATTACGCACCTCTACATTGACCCTGCCGTCCTGTCCCGCCAGAGGCTGCCCTGTACGGCCGTTGATGAAACGGAGGACCATATAGGGGTTCTGCGGTTTCTTCTGTTTCGGGCGGTTGAGTTGGAGCAGGGCGGTGAACTTGGCTCCTACCAAGAGGCTGTTGACCGCCGAGGTAGCATAATTGGAGGCATGCAGGGAGCGGGTCTGAATATCCGCTTCGGAGACCGTAGTCATCGGAGAAGAGGTACCCAGTTTGGTAATCGGCAGACCGTAGTCCAGGAAGAGAGCCGCCCGAAAATGCCAGGGGTACTTGCGGTCGTTATTATCCGCATTCCACTCCTCTCCGAAATAGGTATTGAGGTTCACGCCCACCTCGGCGGAGAGAGCTACGTCCAACCCCATGCCGTTCTTGCCTTTGGAAACATAAGGCGAGGTACCCAGATCGCGAACCTCTACCCACGAGGGGTCGAAAGCCGCATTATCATGGATGGAAGTGGTGAGCGACGAGCGCTGGGTGTAGTTATGCAACAGGGTATAACCGACCTTGGCACCCGCCAGGAAATAGACGGGCACACGCGCTTCGTCAAACTGCGCACCTGCCATGATGGGCAGCATGAGTTGCCCTACCGCCTGCGTCTCGCGGAAATTGGCGAAATCGTAATACTTGGTCTGGTTGGGCAGGACATACTGGGATGCCGGATTGGTACCTACCACCGAGAAAGGATTTTCCGCACCGAAAGACACATTGTCCTGCGAGGAGAAAATACGGAACTCGGGTCCGAGGGTCAGCATGAATTTCTTGTAATGCCACTCATAGCCGGCGCCCACCAATCCTCCGCCACCACCGACGAACCGGCTGACAGAACGGTCATAGGAGTTCACAAGTCCGCTATAGCCTACTCCTCCCCACATGGAGAAGTTATGAATCTGGTGGAGGTCAAGGGTGTTCTTAGCCCACTTTTTATCATTCTTCTTGGACTTGGACTTGGAATTGGAATTAGACCTGCCGGCAGAACGGTTGGCGTTCGAGCGACCGGTAGTCCTGGTAGTCCTTGCAGTATTGGTTTTGCGGCGCGCCTGCGCATCCACACGGAGTGGCGCTGCCATCAGAAAGGCCAGTAACAGGGAGGTGAGAAGTAATACATTACGCTTCATAGGCAATCAATGTAATTAGTTATCAATTTCACACATACAAACGGAAGGTGTACGCGTGACGTTAAATCTAAAGGTAGCCCGGATACCAAAGGAAATGAACTGGCTCACGGACTTCATGACATTCTGTCCGGCATATGCCGTAGAAGCAGGATCCATATGAGCGTTCAGGACCGAGTTGAACCGGATGTTGGATTGGAGGTTCTCACGGTTACGGGTAAGCGGATTGGTGTCCACCGACGAATAATCGACAATATCAGCCGTATTATGCTTCCCCGCCACGGGGACGGCATACTCCACATAGGCACCGATACGCAGCGAGTAGCCCGGCACAAGGCGGATGAACCCTCCCACCTCCGCCATCGGCGAGACCATGAGCGCCGGGGCTTTATACGAGCCCTTATAGCCATAGGTGACCGTAGGGTAATAGCCGTAGGACGGCACATCGCGTGAGACCACATCGATGAGGTTGACGTACTTGCCTTCGGTGTACATATCGGTTGTCACCGAATAGGTGTTCCACAACGGCATGGAGACTTTCGCGCCGAGCGAGAAATAGACCTTATCCTTGATGCGGTAGCCGAACCATACGGGCACCGAGCCGTAGAGCGTGTGCTCCTGCTCGCGGTAGCCCGAATAGACATACCGATAGAGCACGGGCACGCCGTCCCTGTCCGGAGAGGGGAACTGGTCCACCATCTGATTCTTCATGTTAAACCGCGAGAGCCGATAGTCGGCACCTATGCCGAAGGAGAAGAAGAAACCGCTCCTGAGCACCTCATAAGAGAGGGCTATCTGACCGTCTGCACCCGCAACCGGACTGATCATCTCACCGCACGACATACCCAAGCCCGAACCTCCGGCAACAGAGGCTGTGATGAAATGCTGGGTAATCGGTTTCTGCGCCGCCAAGGGCAGCGGGAACACCAACAGGGTCAGTGCGACCAGAGGCAATATGTATCGTTTAGCGAACAATGATCGGTTGTGATTGATGGTTGTCAAATACAATGATATACATTCCGCTCTGCGCCGGAGCGTCAAAAGAGCTTACTGCATCGGTCTTGGGATAAGCCGCCACGGGCACACCCAACAGGTTATACACCGTGCACGCCGTTCCTGCGGAGCGATAGAGGGTACCTCCTCCCTCAACGGAGGAAGGCCATACACTGAAGCGGTCCGCGGCAAGGAGATCAACGCCCTGGGCGCCTCCCGAATAGTAGATCGGGCAGCTCTCCACCGCATAGTTCTCGCCCTCCCGCATGAGGCTCAGCACGTATGTGGAACCGATATCGGAAGCGGAGGTAGGTATGTAGGACGCAGTATGATCGAGTTTCTCGCCGTTCTTGAACCATGTGAACGAGACAAACTTATGTCCGCCGTTGTATTCCTCATTCTGGGTGGCGATAAAACCGCCGTTCTGCATCACAATGGACGTAGGATAAGTCACCATCAGCTGCAAGGGCTGGATATCCATCTGGCACCGCTCGCCTCCGAACTCCACCTGTACATTATATATATCCGGACGTGCGCCTGCAGGCAGAGGAATGATGACCTCTTCGCCGTTGGCAAAGCGATAGACCGGTGCAAAACCCTGCTCCTGATCCTTGGCGGAGAAATAGACCTTGATACTGTCCATCGAGCCCGAGAGGGTGCGATAGGGCATTGAGAAGAGCCCGTCCTCCAGACACGCTTTGACAGAATGCGGGTATTCCACCTCAAGCTTGGGATCCACCGTCAGTTTCAGCGAGATCAGACTGTCGCAGCCATAGACAGAGGTAAGCGGGAGGGTCATGTCCGTCGTAGCGGTATAGTACTTGCCGTCACCCGGGAAGAAATAGCGTCCTCCCTCACAGATGCGGTCAATGTACGTGGTATCATAGGTAGAGTGATAGAAATGATCCCGAATCTGCAGATACTCACAGCCTGACCCATTCTTAAGCGTCGTAGTATCGGAGCGGTTGGTACCCTCCTCGCAATAATGGATTGCCTCATGCGTGTCCGGCGTCGTGATATCCGGCAGAGACAGATGGAGAATGTACGGATGCGTACAAATACCTCCGGAGATGGATGCCGTCACGGTAACATCAAACTCGCCGCCCTCTGCCGGGAAAAGATGGGTCACTTTCGGTTCCAATGAGGATACCGGGTCACTGCCATCTCCAAAATCATACGTGACAGACTCTACAGGCTCGTCCGTAAGTACCGAATCGAGGGTCTGGCGGTTAATTCGCACCACATGGCAATCGGGAACTATCTCCACTATATTATGACAATCTGCGGCTGTGGTCGAAGCTACCGATGCTTTTGACTGCGGGAAACGGGGATTCGGGTTTGCCTCCAAGGTATAGTAGCAAGAAGCATTATTGGGGTCGATAATATCCACCAAATAGATGGTAGGATCATCGTTCCCGATATGGAATTCCCTATTTGTGCCAAGTACCGTTTTAGCAGGGTCATTAGCGCGGTACCAACGGTAGTTGAAACCCTCCGGGGCCTCAAAATGGTCAGTTGTAAAATCGCCACAAGCTATACCTTGCAGGTCACCACCTGTACAATTAAGCGTGAAATAGGCATAACCATAGTGTCCGGACAACGTACAATCAAACGCCGAAAGACGGATCTTGAGGGTAGAACCGATATAGTCACGCAGACTTACCGTAACCGTCTGCCAGTCGCACCACTCCGTATCTTTATACGGGCCATCCGTAATCTTGTTCCAGGACTGGGTATCTCCGAATCCGACCTTAAAGTCCTTCTGCGCGCAGGTGCTTACTACCGTATTTCCCTGCAGCACATCCAACTTGAAACGGGGCTGTTCATCTTCATCGTGGCTCGGGTTCTCCAGAACACACGCAAACTTGAGCACCAACAGGTCGCTCACCCCCGCCTGAACAGGGTACTCGTACTCAATTGTAGAGGCGTGGTCTCCCGCACTATCCCAGAAACCATTGACACGAATGGAAGCGATTTCGCCATCGGGAATGGTCTTCAACTGATTGCCTGTACGCGGGTCTCTCTCTCCCTGCTTATAATGGATGACATGGCGGCTCGTCTCATCATCGGCTCCATTGGGACCTAAAACCTGCCCCACATGATCGTATAGATACGGTGTATAGCCGGCAGAAGTTCCTCCATACGAATAATCGCAGCGATCCGTCCAATAACATTTGGCAGCTCCCGAATTATCCTGGGTGAGGTCGAAGATATCAATACACCGCGCCCCTTTTATCCAGACGAACTTCTCGGTGTACACCCATGTACTATGTCCGTTATCGCTCACCGAGCGGACATAGATATAGTAGTATCCCTCCTCGCTGAGATCCGGCATTGCCATTGATGTAGTCGCTATGCCGGAGAAAGAAGACATCGTCTTGGTGTGATAGTTATAAAGGAGCACATCATAGGAAGACGCCGATCCGTTCCAAGAAAGCGTATTGGTATTCCCGTCATAGCGTACGTTCGTAGGCGGCGCCACCTGCGTACCGGGATATACCATGATATTATCCACCTTACCGGCAGGCTCCACTGGGGGAGTCATGCTATTGAGCCAGAGGACTACGAGTTTACCGCCATTGCCGGCAGTAGTGAAGGAGAAAGCCGAGCTTCTCCAATTCGACACGCCTCCGTAACGGGTAGTATTGGTAGCATAGGGCGGCAGCGAGAGTGAAGTACGATCGCTATAGTTACCATAGGTAAGGGTGTTCGCCCCTTCCACCCAGAACACATACACACCGTCCGGAGCACCCGCCCCCATCGCCTCATAGTCAAAGACAACGCTGTAGGTTCCCTGCGCCAGCTGCAGCGTTCGGGAAGCCGTGACAAACACGCTTTTTGCATTGGAGTAAGAGGAAACGAGGGTATCAGCACCTGTACCGGAAGAAATATACAATCCCGAGGAAGCAGCGGCAGCACCTACGCCGAAACCGCCTGCTCGACCGATAAACCATTTATTGGTAAACTCCGACAAAGGACGGCTGGCAGCAGACTCATTCAATTTCCATTGTGCATTCTCCGTAACATTCTCGAAGTCACAGGTATAAGAAGTCAGCTGTTGTGCACTCAGCACGGTCACCGACATCAACAATATAACTATATATATAGCCCTTTTCATATACCTGACACCTATGAGTTTATCGTTTTTACACAAAAAAGTACGCAAAATTACCATTTTTTCTTTAAAACACCAAATTTTTTAACAAAAAAGTAAGAAAAAAATGCTTTTTGCGTTCTTTAGTGTACAAAACAAACCAAAAGCGGTGCCACTTTTCCAGAGGCACCGCTTTTGGGAAAATTCACTGTCAGATTAGTGAACCAGGAGCGAAGATATGAATATCTCGTTGCCGATAACAATTCGCACAGTATATACGCCGCTTACCGCAATACCCGGCAAGATGAACGGTTTATCAGCACCATGTTGCGCGTAAACGAGTGCGCCGGTAGCGGATATGATTTCGATACGCGCCTCAGCCAGCATCTCGGACGAGAAGCTATTGAGGATATGTATCGGTTCACCCGCTTTCACAGGGTTCGGAGCGATGATCAGCGACTGAGCCGTGATATTATCGACAGCCTGGTCATCCGGATCTACCGGTTTCTGGTAAACAGAGAGGTGGAGATATACTATACTGTCACAACCTGTCACCGTGGAAACCGTGTCAAACTGCGCTACCGTAGCCTGTATGTACTCCTTGCCGTGCCACTTATACGCTTCGCCTTGTGCAACCGAGTCATAGAGATGCTCCTCCTGTTTAGCGTTCACCGTGACATGGAGTTTAACAACATCCTCGCAGCCATAGGCGTTCGGCACGAAACGAACCTGATCAGCCATGCCTACTTGAGCGGTGAAGGAGAACAAAGCTCCGTCTAACTCTTCGTTGACCGGCTCTCCCTCGCAGAGTACCATCGAGTGCTCATAGACGGAAATCGCATGAACCGTGAGGTTGAGTGTCTGGACGGTATCCGGCAGATTGGTTCCGTTCGCAGCGGGACGGTACTCTACGAAAGTATTGCTACCCAGAGTATAGTCGTCCTCCGTGACATAGAAGGAATTGCCGTAGTTTGCTCCCGCGTAATCAGCGCCGTCACAGATATCGCCTGCATAATTCAATGCCACGGAACGGTTGACGACCACATTGCCGATATGAACATAATTATCCGCATTGCTTTGCGTGGACTCGCCATAGAAGGCAACCTTGACAGACTGGTTAGCGTATGCGCTAAGGTCTATATAGTACTTCTGCGCCTTCGACGTCAGGTCATTATAGACATAGTCGCCCGTACCGGAATTATTCCACTCTGCCAGTTTTCTCCATGTGTTGCCGTTATCGGTTGATACCAATACTGCAAGACGGTCATCCACACCGGTATCGGCAGAAGAAGAATAAGTAGAAGAGTAAGGCACTCTTGCGGCAGTGAATGTCAGCACGACATTCGGATCGCCGTTACCGGTAGCCAGACTAACCATAGGCGATACAAGCCAGTAGTTCCAGGTACCACCGTAAATATCGCCGACGAAATGATTATCCGCAATCAGCGTATCACCCTGTGCCACATGCCACCCGGTATAAGTACTCGGGGTGAACGGTGTCAGTTGAGCCGAACCGTTGATTACGTCATCCATTAGACCGCTATAGTTCTCCCAACCTGCCGGCATATCCGTACCCGTCATATCCGGAGCATAACGGATTATGTACGGAGTATTGAACGATATCTGCTCCCATGCAGAGTACTCGCCCTCGCCACAAGCCTGACGCGCATAGAGATAATAGGTAGTCTCGTCCTCCAGTGTCAGGTTAAAGACATAGGTGGTATCCGATATATCCGCCGTCTCGATAGCCGTCGTGGCATCGTATGCCGCTTCCTTGCTGATTGCGACTTGGGCATTATGCTCCTGACCGTCCGCGAAACGGAAATCAAGCTGTACGCTGGTGGTTGTGATATGGGAAGCAACCAGCTTCTCTACACCGAGACAGCTCAAATCCATTTCCTCTACCAGTACATCGTCCATATACAGACCGCGTGTGGTCTCCGAAGCATTTGCAGCAGCCATCTTGATGGCTATATACTGACCGGAGCCGGTATAGCTGTACAAGGGCACTACGAATGCCTGATAATCGGTTGATGCAGGCGTGAACGAAGCAAGTGCCACGAACGTGGAGGCATCCGACGGGTTCGTCATCACACCTACCGTAAACGTAGCGTCATAGGAGGTGCTGTAAGCCCGTGCGTGAAGAGTCAGACGCTTATTACCCAGATCCGTGATCCGCGGCAGAATAGCATACTGGTCTTGAGGATCGTAATCCGTGTAAGTGCTATAATAGGAATAGAACTTCACCGAGTTGGTACCCGAGTTGGAATAAGTCGAGGAAGAGCTATTCGCCAGTACCGTAGGATAGATCGTATAATCCGAATAAGACGATTGGTACGTACAGGTATTGATGTAATCCCAGCATATCGGGAGCACGTGCGTGTTCGAGACAGCTGTTACCTGATCGAAGTCTGCGAGCCACGGGAACACACTGATCTCTCCGCACTCTGTAGCGAAAGATGCCGGTGCAGACCAGTTGGATACCGTCTCGTCGTCACAGTAAACGCGGAGCTTGACCGTGTATGACGTGGAGGCAGACAGGTTCGTCAGAAGGAGCGTATCCTGATTAAATACCATTTGCTTGTAAACCGTATCAGCGCCCGCGAAGACTGCTGCCTCGTAAACGGAAGCAACCGAATCCCAGCGAATGACAGCGGAGCTATGGGTTATATCCGATACGCGCGGTGCCCCCGGAGCGGAACATTCAACCTGGCTGATAGCGAAGTTATCCACCGCGGCAGGAGGATTGGATCCACCGGAACCGTCATTCTTCCATGCCAAGACTACCTTGTACGTACCTGCCGGTACATATATCTCTTCCGTCTCAAAACTGGTCCACTTCGTTGAATCCAAGTTCAGTTTGGATCCGCCGTCAAGAGCCACCCAGCCTTCCGGCAGAGCCGAGGAAGAGAAGCCCGTGGCAGTAGTGCCGGCAACCAAGTTGGTCGTTTCAGGAACAAGTGCCACGCGCAGGTAATCCCAGGTACTCTCACCGTGTCCTTTCCAGTCATAGCTGAAGATATAGCCGCCATCCTCGAAGTAGACATTCCGGACAGCATATACCATTGCCGAAGAGGAGAGCGAGTATCTGTAGCTCGTACCTCCGTTGTTGGAGATATAGAGCGAATGAGTACCGCCGTTGCTGACGGCTTCACCCCATGCCCATGCATTGGTAGAGGTACCGTTGACCAGTGTCCAAAGGTTAGCATCCTCAAAATTGTCAACGAAAGGTACAGCGGAAGCCGTAGCGAACGAGATCACTCTGCTCCATTCGGAATAGAGTCCCTCACCACATTCCGCACGCACGTAAAGGTCATAAGCGGTAGCAGGCTCCAGATTCTCCAACAGGAGAGTCTTGGCACCCGAAACGGCAATGACTGTATCCGCGCCCGCCGGCAATGCAAAGCCTGCGGCACCGAGTGCCACCTCGAACGAAGAGGCATTGCTGCTCCAGTTCACGCTCGCGGAAGTAGTTGCAGGTGCTACCGAGATACCAGACGGAGCCAGACAATCCGGTGCCTTCGATACCTCCAGGTCGTCAATCCATACATAGTTGGACTTGTCGAACTCGGACACAAGCGCAATGTACTTGCCCCGGGCACCTTGGAAGTAAACGGTGACATCCTCCCAGTAATTACCCGAAAGAGTAGGACTGCTTACCTCCGCCAGCTCATAGGTATCTATCAGTTGGAAGGTCGAGAAGTCCGTCGGATCAGTCATGGTACCTATCTTGATACTGTGCGCGTATGTAGAGGACGCATAGTTGTTCATGGAGGATCCCGCATACATTGCGCGTGCCTTGAAGGTCAGCTGCAGTGTATCCAGCATAGCGTTCAATTCAGGTAGCACAACATACGATCCATTGGTCGAGGACGAATAGAGGCGCAACGCCGATGTACCCGAATAAGCGTACGTGCTGGAATTGGTGTTGTTCTGGATGTAGGATACATACGACGTAGAAGCATATCCCTCCATCCAGCAGGACGGAATCATCTCTGACGAAGCACCGGAGTAAACGGGCTTGCGATTATTCACATCATCAAAGTCCTCGCTATACGGCACCTCTGCCAGACAGAGCGTAGCGAACGAGGTGGAAGTCCAGGCACTCGTCTCCGTATCGGAGCATATTCCGCGTACATAGACATGGTAGTCCGTCTGCTGCTGCAAGCCGCTGAGCGCAACGCTTACCGTATCAATCGTATCATGACGAACGATTAACGAAGATGCCACTTGCGCAAGGGTGTCAGGATCAATCACCGCATTCGTTACTACAAAGTCATATTCCGGAGAAGGATTCTTCGAGAAACTGATGACAGCCGAAGAAGTAGTGATTGCCGAAGCATTCAGTCCCTTTATCTCGCGACAAGCAGGCATGAGTGCCACTTCTATGTTGTCCACCGTGGCATACCAGCCGCTGGTTGCCGTATAGCGGATGGCAAGACGCGCGTCACCGAGCACGGAATCAGGAATTACATCCAACTCCACCCAGTCGGACTGGACAGCTGTCTTGTTAGCCGTCGGACGAGGCAGTGTCTCTATCGCTACAAAAGAGTTCTGCTTGGTAATATCCGTCATGTAACCGATTACCAGATCACCGGACGATGTTCCCTCTATGGCATACTGCATACGGATCTGCAACTCATTAAGAGAAGCCATCTCGGGCAGAATGAAATGAGCATACCGGGTGGAAGAACCACCGGAACCGTTGAAGAACAGATACTTGCCTGAAGCAATATAGTTGTAACTATTATCGCTGTTCACATAGGCATAAGGACCGCTCATGGCATTGAGAGAGGCATAACATAACGGTGCCGCTACCGCAGTAGAGGTTCCGGAACCGGTAGCATACGCCTCGAAATCTTCCGTCCACGGGAAAGAACTGATTGCCTCGCACTCCGTACCGAACATCACTCCGTTGGACCATGCGCCGTGCTCGTCATTGTCGCACAATGCACGGATGTATGCGTAGAAGGTGGAAGAAGCCGCGAGATGGTCCACCCTTACCGTATCGGTTGTTACTGTATCGCGGAAAACCACGAGGTTTGCCGTAGCCAGGGTATCCGGGTTAGCAACCGCTGCGGTAGTTACCAGTACATCATATGATGCTGCTCCGTTGAGAGAGAAAGTAAGTTTGGCCGAGGAAGAGGTGATGCCGCTCGCTGCAACATCCTGTACCTTCTTACATTGCGGCAGGACATACAGTGCTACATCATCCAGATCCAGATATGCATCTCCCGAACCGTAGTTACTCGTACCCTTGAAATAGATAATAACCGTATCTCCCGTATAAGCGGACAAATCCAACTCATACTGCGTCCAAGAGGACACACCGGTCAAATTACTGAAGAGAGACGTCTTCGTAAGACCGCCGTCGTTCGAGACAAGCACTTCTCCGGCACCTCCTGTCGGGTTCTTCCACCAGAAAGAGAGACCTAAATCTTCAGACAGGTAGATAGACGGAGTGGCCAGGAAATTGGTACTACCGGAAGGATTGTAATATGAATCGAAACTCAGGCAGGCACCATCATGTCCTGATGCGTAATAACTCCACTTGTAGCCGGCAGATGTAGTCGTGCCTTCCGCATTGCTCCAGCAGTCCGGTATGCCGGATGTGATACCGTTGAAGGACTCTGACCAGAGATTGTCTGCACTCGCATTGATAATTCCGCATGCCGTGACAAAGGCATATGCATCCGTCCACTCACTGGCGGAAGCATTATCGCAATGCGTACGGACATAAGCGTAGTACCGGGTGGAAGAACGGAGACCGTTCACCGGCACTACAGTATCTGTAATCATACCGGCAGAGAACACCATCAGTGCCGAATCGGCAGCCGAGAGATGGTACATATCCAGCAGAGCGGATGCAACCACTACGTCGTAGGCGGCGTTATCTATCTCATTGAAACGGATCTGCGCACTGCTCTCGCCGATACTGTCGGCTGTTAATCCCGTTACCGGCAGACAGGTAGGTATCACGTTCACTTTGACATCGTCGATATTGAACGGTTCATAGTATGTTCTGTAACCTCCTATAACACCAACGGAAGCGTCATACTCTTGTTCTCCTACCAGCACGCGTTTGAAGGCGATATACTTGCCTGTACCTGCATAGGACGAGAAGTTCACTTCCGCCTGCGTATAAGTGGTGGATACAGGTTGGAAGCCCTGAACAGGGACAAAGGTCGTTGAATCCTCGGGATCCGTCATTACACCGACGATCAGACTGTCACACGTGTAGCTTCCGGTTGCCGAGCGGTACCAGAATGACAACTGCAAGCCACTGAGATCATCCGTCATCGGCGGCAGGGAAACCCAAGTCGTAGGCGGCACACTGTAACCTTCTGGATAGGTACCCCATGCAAACGATTTGGATCCGCTATGAGCATACATCGTCGTTACAAACGGGAGTTTCGTGGATGAAGCAGGCGAAGCTACTACAGTCCAGCAGGAAGGTATCCCGCCCGTTTCCACATCGTCAAATGTCATTCTGTACGGCAAATCGGAGATTTCCATGCATGCAGACCGGAAAACATACGGAGTCGCCCATGCACTATGTTCATCGTTACAGATGGAACGCGCATATACATAATACAGCGTAGCGGCATGCAGACCCGTCAGTTTCAGAACCGTATCACCTGCTACCGTATCATTGTAGATGATCTTCGCGGCATCCGCTGCCGTAATGGAATCAATGCCGATGGCAGCAGTAGCTACGACGAAATGATAACCGTCTGCGCCGAGGTCAGATACCGATATACGTGCCGTATCGGCTACAAGGTAATCCGCTGTTATACCGGACGGTTTGAGACAAGCCGGAGCCTCGCCCGGTACATAGTAGATGGACATCTTCGGCAGGAAATTCTGCTGAGAGAGCGTAGCGTTACCGGTGGCTGTAGAACTATAACCGCCTATGGACGCTCCTGCAACCGTCTTGCCGTACCATGAGATGCGTTTGTACTTTCCTTCGGCAGTCTGCTTGAAACCGATCAGGAGATTACCGCCCTCATACTGGTACGGGGAGTTCAGAATGAGGGTCATCTTATTGTCAACGATGGACAGCGAAACATTATCCGCCACCTTCCGCATCGTGCTCCAGTCGGTTAGTTCGGAGACGGTAGTTGCCGGAGTCTCAGCCATATAAACCTCAAACTGATTGCCCGCCCATATTGTAGTATCGTTGGCGTAGAAAGTCAGCTGGGTGATGGAACCCCACTGGATAGATGCCAGATCGGATGCCGGAACTACAAACTGGCTGCGCGTGAAGTCATCCACATAGTATCCGTAAACAGGTACATAGTCGTTAGTGGCCGTACTGTCGTTAATCAGCAGCGAGTATGCATCGGTCGGCAGGAACGAAAGGATGTTGCTCCACTCGCTCTCAGTGTCCGGACCGCATGCGGCTTTTACGCGGGCATAATATACCGTTTCCGGAATCAGACCGCTGAGTGCTACTGTAGAGTCGTTCGCCGACAGACGGATTGAATCGCTCATGTCGGCATGTGTGCTGTATTCTACCACCCACGCATTCGCTTCGCCATCGCCTCTTTTCCATATAAGCGTAGCGACACTTCCGTCACCCGAAGTAAGGCTGGCTTCCAGACCGGTCGGTACGGGGCAAGCGACTTCATTGATGCTGAAATTGTCTATAGCCGCGGGAGGATTGGTTCCGCCAGAGCCATCATTTTTCCATGCAAGAACCACTTTGTACAAACCGGCTGAGAGCCTGATTTCTTGCCTAATGGTATCCCAAGCCGTTGACAGGTTGAGTTTGGATCCGCCGTCAAGCGCAATCCATGTATTCGGAAGCGTAGTGGTGGTGAAAGGTGCTGCGCCTGCTATCAGTTCTTCTTCACCGGGAACGAGTGCTACGCGCAGATAGTCATAATTACTCTCTCCGTTGGCTTTCCAGTCGTACTGGAAGATATAGGTACCGTTCCTTTCCACACGGACATACTTGGTCGCATAGACCGTAGTGGCACTGGAGTTATCATATGTATTGGTCAGACCGTTATCTTCGGATATGTACAATGCATGCGTACCGCCGTTGTTGGCAGCCGTACCCCATGCCCAAGCGTTCGCAGCGGTGCCGTTCAGGAAGAGCCAGTGGTTTTCATCCTCAAAGTCATCGGAATAAGGAGGTACGACAGGTGTCTGGGTCGTATGGAATACTGTCGCATTGCTCCACTTGGCGCTGTCACCGTCGGCACAGATGGCACGGATATAGGCGTAATAATCAGTATTGCCCGTCAGTTCCGTGAACAGGATATGATTGACACTTACCGTCTCCATATGCAACGGAGCACTGATTGTATCCGGTCTGCGGGTATTGATCTGGCTCAGCAGCACCTGGTACTGTGCAGCACCGGTATTCTCCCACGATACGCCTGCCCATACGCCGGCTAACGAATCTACCGAGCTCTCTACCACCTGCTCGCAACCGGATACCGGCTCGAAGGTGATATTGTCAATCAGGACATAGTTGGTGGAGTCATGCTTGGTGGCTTCGTTGAGCTGGAAGATCACATACTTGCCGAACTGGCCCATATAGTCACCTTCGTAATTGGCGAAACTGACTGTATAGGTCTTGAGTGCAGTGGAGTCTGCCGCATAGTCCAGATTGATGGTCTTGATAATGTCTATACCGCTCAGATCGTTCGGATCAACGAGAACACCGATGTTCAGACGTTTGTAGTTAGTGGTGGCGGTACTGGTTGTAGCGGCATCAAACGTAATCTGGTAATCACGGATATCCTCTATCGCCAGTTCCGGCGATACACCATACGCACCGTCGCTATAGACGGTATCTACATTCGCCGCATTCTTCGAGCCGACCGACTCTTTGCTCAGTTTCAGATAAGCGCCGTACGCTCCGGCTGTCTCTCTCCCGGCATAAGCGTTATTGGTGGAAGAACCGGGGGTCGTAAAGCCGAAAGTCCAGCAGTCTGCGGACGCCTCGTCACGGAAAGTCTCCGTGCCGAATGCCTCCGGGGTGATGGCGGTACATAGGGTCTTGAAGCTGAATTCTGCCGACCACGTACTATAATCATCCCCGCCGCAATAGCCACGCACGTAAGCGTAGTAACGGTTGTTGCCTTCGAGGGAAGGAATAACGGGCTGGGTGGTCGATACCAACTGGTTGAAAATAACGGTATCGGATGCCAGATTAGCCGTAGCCGGATTGATCGGGCTTGTAGATACCACTACCTGATACTGACTCGCATTGGTAGCCTCAAAACGCAGCGTAGCCGAGGAAGCAGTTGCCGTCATCAGGGAAACGGCACCCATTTTATGGCAAGTCGGGATAAGACTGATCTCTATATCGTCAATACATGCCGTATAATAAGAGGTAGTGCCGCTATATTCCCAACAGAAGACAAGCCGGTAAGCCTCGGCAGGAAGTGCAGAGAACTCTTTGTCATAATTCGTCATTGACGAAACACTGGTCAAGGTCTCTATCTCCGTGAAAGTGCTGAAATCCCCCGGGTCATTGTTCGTTATATAACCCAGTTTCATAACTCCGTTGGATACATTCTCCATCTGAACCCAGAAACTTATTTGCAGCAGGTTAAGCGCCTCTGAGAATATAGGTAATGCGGCATAACTGAGACTGGATGAACTACCATAAAAGGAGAGAGCTTTGGTACCGCTATGCACGTAATACCCGTAAGTACCGGAATTAGCCACGTGCGGCATATAAGTGGTAGTACCACCCATTTCCCAGCATGCAAGGTCATTGTTATATACATTATATGCTGACCCCGGATAACTCTCGAAATCTTCCGTCCAGGGCTTGTCTCGGGAAACTGAGATAGCTCCGCACGGCGTGGTGAATGATACTGCATCAGACCAGTCTACGACTACGTCTGCCTCTTGCGCACTGCATATCGGATGCACATAGGCATAATAGGTCGTGGTCGGTGCCAGACCGGTGATGGCAACGGTGTCACCCGTCACTGTATCGCGGAAGGCGGTGAACACGGTGGTCTGCAGGGTATCCGGATTCATTCTCCGTGTAGTTACCAGTACGTCATAGCCCGGTGCCTCATTGGCTGTGAAAGTCAGCGTAGAGGAAACCAAACCGGGAACGACTGCCACATTTTTCACCTTCTTGCATTGGGGCAGCAGACGGAGTTCCACGTCATCGATACAGCAGCTGTACTGGATATTATAATACCAACGGAATACAAGATACTTCGCCTCGGAGGGGAGTTCGGATAGATCGACGGTATATTGCGTCATCGAACCTGTATTGTTTTTATAGGTGCTGATTTCATGGAATGTGTTCATGTTCACATCTCCGTCCGTAATATATCCTAATGTCAGTTCTCCCTTGCTGGCATTCTCCATCTGTACCCAGAAAGAGAGACGGAGCGTATTGAGCTCGTTCGTGAAACCGGGCAGCACTGCGTAACAGTTACCCTTGCCGTAAAATGTCAATGATTTCTCACCGCTGTGCGTATATACATATTTGTCTTTTTTCGGTATGCCTACGGAGTCTATCACATGCGGCAGGACCGATCCGTCGGTATAGACCATCCAGCACTCGGGTGACACGCCGTCCGTGGCATCGAATGCTGCACCGGTATAAGACTCGAAGTCCTCCGTATAAACTGCGTCTGTGGTAATCGTACCCGGCACGCACGGCGTCTTGAGCTGCATGGACAGGGAGTCCCCGCCTTCGCAATCCTGACGGACGGAGACATAATAAGTCCCGCTCGGGGTAAGACCACTGAAAGTATGGGACACACCTGCAACCGTCTGCTGTTGGAGTATGTGCGAGAAATCCGCAGCATCCGACAGGGTGACTTCCGTAGCGCTCTGACCTATCTTGGACCAGTTCAGAGTGATGGCGGTCGGCGATACGATGGGTTTCAAACCATAGAGTCCCAGACAGAGCCCGTCACTCTCAACCAGGCTTACACCATACAGATGGAAGAATGCCTCGGAGGACTGTGCATCGGCCACAAAAGCCACACGCACGGCTCCCGCCTGTATGTACTCATCCAAAGTCACCTTGAAAGCCGAACCCGTATTGCTGATCTCACTTCCTGCTATCGTCCGGAGCAATACCCATGTATCTCCGTCATCCGGCGAAACAAAAACATGGAAATTGGATGTAGCCTTCTCCGTGCTCGCCGTGGTAGCCGTGGCACTCTTGGTCAATGCCAGTTGGAAGGACAGGAGCACGCTCGAGCCCTCCTCAATATTGGTGATATCCAGAGACTGTGTGAGCAGCCATGACGGCGTACCTGCGCTCTGCGCATAGAGATGGGCAGCTCCGAAGACTGCCGTATTCGTCGTAGCGTTCCATTTATAGGAAGAGGAGTTGTCCGTCAATCCGGATGCAGCAACCGAAGCGGCTACCGCTCCCTGTTTCTGCGACCAGGCGGAAGGAATCGCTCCCATGCCCGGGGTGTAAGGCAGACCGACTACCGTCGTAAAGTCCGTTGACACCCAGTTGGTATACCCCGACTCATTGTCATCACAATCAGTGCGGACATACGCGTAATAATGGGTTGCCTGCTGCAGATTGGATATCGTCACGCCGTTACCCGTCAGGTTATTCGCATAATACACTGCCGAAGAGGTATCATAGTTAGACAGATCTGCTATGGCTGATGTGGATACGATCACCTCGAACCGGCGCGGACTGGCTGCCCAACTGATACGCGCCGCATTGGAGCCGACCGTCACACCCAACAGATCGGCATCCATACACTGGGACTGCGGGAATACGCGCACCTGATCAAGTATCACGCCGTAACCGCCGTTCTCCTTTGCCTCGAAAGCCAACTGGCAGGTGGCTGTCTTGCCGGCTGCAGGCAGGTCGATTGTCTGGAGCGACCATGCTGCCTGATAATCGCTGTACTTGCGGATCAAGATCCACTCCGCGGAGGAAGAGGTGCGGAAATAGACCGACAGTGTGTCGCTGAAATAGCCGATAGCGGAACTGCCCCTACGGGGTTGCGCATAGGCGAAAGACAACTGGGGATTGCTCACCTGACTCAGATCCATCTCGGGAGTCACAAGGCGGACACAATACCCCACGTTACCGCCCTCGGCACGCAGCGCAACGCGTTTTTCGCCGTCGTACGCACCGGTCGGGTTGGTTGCCAATGTGTCAAGTATCCATTCACCGCCCGCTACGGTGTTCACCACCTCTTGCGTCCACGTAGAGGGGATACCCGACTCAAAACTTTCATTCAGCGAATAAGGAATCGCTGCAAATCCTGTCACCGCTATACAGCAGGCAAACAGGAGAGAGAGTAACCGATGTTTCATATTCATTTTATTTGGTTTATTGCTATGGTTAACTGTTCTCGTACCTTAACGCACACGGAAACGAAGTGTCTGTGCTTCACCGCGCATGCGTACGTTCATTATATATATACCTTGTGCAGTAGGAGCACGGAAGGACGATACGCCCTTGTCAAACGAGCCGGCAAAGACTTTGTTGCCCGTTATGGTGAATATCTCCACCTCGGCATCCTCCGTTACCGTCAGCTCGACCGGTGTACCCGCCATCGGATCACCCGGTGCCACCGATGCCTTCGGAGCTGCGCCCGAGGGACCGGACGGAGAGTTGTTACCCGGCACGTAAGCGCAGGTGGTGAACACCTGTCCGTCCGAACGGGTCATACGGAGCGCATACTGGTCGGACATGTTCAGCACACCCGGCTGCTCCATGTACGAGAGCGTTCCGCCCTCTACCTCTTCACCGTTATGCAGCCACTGAAAATCAGAGAATGCATAGAGCGCGTAATCAGACCCGTCCGCCTTCTTCGCCACATTGGCACCCGCCAACGAGATAATGGCATTGCTGGTCCAGCGATGGAAGATCACAGACGAATCATAGGTCAATTGGATCGATGTATGGAACGCATTTTGACCCCATATACATCCGCCGATAACCGTATCGAAAATCAAGTCTATCTTATACTCACCCGGTTCTGCTCCGGCGGGTACGGCGATATGGATCGTGTCCTCCGCGTTCAGCCCCGTGATGAAAGCATCCTCAAATCCCTGCGCCGTCTTGTCCGCATCCGAGAACTTCACCGCACAGAACGACAGACGGGCTTTGTTAGCCGGCTGGCACTTGCGGTACGGTATATCCAGTACCGGCTTGCCGCAAGCGCACTTAATCTGACTCAACAGATCTACACAGAGCGTGTCTCCGCCTACGAGAACGGTATCCACCAGCTCGCATCCGTCGGCATTCGCAAAAGTGAAGATATATTCATTTACCGGCATGTCGCGCAACAGGACATCCGCGGGAGTATAGGTATCGGTCTTCGGACCGGTGGCATCGTTATAAGATACGGTGTAGCTGTCAAAGCCCGTACCGCCAACCGCGATATCAACGGATACCTCGCCGTCCTCCAGATAAACCAGTGCGTACGGCTGTTCCAATACCTCGCCGTCTACGGTGAGAACCGGCTTGATGGCATCCGCTACCTTGACATTATAATATACTACACTGTCGCAGCCGAGCGATGTGTGAAGCGAGAAATCGCCCCACTGGCCGGAGCCCCTTGTCTGTGAGTCATACAGTGTATTGCCTACCAGCAGTTTCTCGCCATAACACAGCGTTGTGTCGCCCAGACAAATACTATAGGAATTCCCTACCTTCACGTCATATACGGTGGTGCTGTCACAGCCGTTGGCAGCCCGTTCGGTTTTGGAATAGAATCCGGACTCGTTCACCCATATGCCCATCTCGTCCAGCCATGCCGGTTTGCCCGGTTCGTTCACAGGTCTGCACAGCACACGGCTGACGGTATCCGGTTTAATCGATATATCCTGTACGTCCAACTCACGTACAAGCAGAGAATCGCATCCTCCTATCAGCGAAGCAGTCAAAGCGATGGAGAAATGTCCGCCTTGCGCCGGCAGTACGAACTGCGGGGAATAAGCACCACTCTGGAACGGACCGTAAGCCTGCCCGCCCGTGAGTGTGCCGGAGATTGTCCAGAGGTGCTCGTTGCACTGATCGTTGCGGTCCTCAATTACACCGCTGTTCTGGATAATCAGCGTATGGCTGGTATTGGTAATATCCACTATGTTCTGGCAATTCTCTTCCGTTACCGTCCATGAGAACTCAGGAGCCGGCAGACGGGGCACACATGCAGAATAGAGGTCAAAATAACAATCATTGTTTTCCGTAGAGGTCAGACGGCAGCGGTACGTAGCCGTATCCTGCGGCTCGTAAATACGTGTGGTTGCTCCGGGGATAGCGTTGTTATACTTGTCATACCACTGGTACTTGAATCCGTCCGGTGCGATCAGCGTCATCGTGGCGGCGGCATCCTTGGCACATGAGGAGGTCTCAATGGTCGCTTTCGCGCAGTCCAGCGTAAAATATGCGTATCCGTAGTGCGCAGACCAGAAACAGTCGAAAGTTGTCAGACGGACCTTGATCACCTGACCGTCCTGAATGCCCAGCTCACGAAGGTTCAGACCAACGGTGGTCCAAGGCTTGTACACCACCGGTGTACTGTAATAACTGCCGTCATTAGGCCTGTAAGTCCGCCACTCGTTGCGGTCCACATCCGTAGCTACGAAATTACGCTTGCCGCAAGTAGGTTCAATCAGGTTGTCGTGCTCATCCAGAATCTCTAATAGGAACCGGGGCGAGTCATCGCCGTGACCGTCCGGATCCTCCAGCACTACGGCATACTGCATCAGCAACACGGCATTGGAACTGTCCACGGTGTATTCATACGTGATCGCCTCTGCGCCGTAGCCGTCTTCCCAGTTACCCAAGCGGACGGATGCATATCCGCCCTTGGGAATCAGCGTCAGGTCATTGCCGGTACGGGGATCGGTAGCGTTCTTGTCCCAGTTCACCGTATGGCGGGAGAGGATGGACTCGCTGCCGTAATCCACGATACCCGGATGAACATACGCTTGGTTGCGGGACGATACATTGTCGTAACTCGTTGAGCCCGACCCTTCATTGGTATTACCGTACGTACAGGTTACAGTAGGTGCGGTAAGATCAGTAAAATTGACGCAGTGCATCTCCGGACAGAACACCACGAACTCCGGTGCATATGTCCAGGCACTGGTATCCGGAGGGCAGATACCGCGTACACGGATCTCGTAGTTGCCCTCCGTCAGGTGGGTGATGATCGCCGAGGACTTGGTGTAATCAGTCGGGTCGATGGTAAACCGCATCTCGGAAACCCAGTTGGAGGCTCCTACCGCGCGGTAGTTAACCTCATACCCTTGGGAGTTACCGGTCCAGCTCACACGGGCAGAATCACACGTAATCATCTGGGTGGATATGTTGCTCGGACGACGGCAGTTGTCATTGGTGATAACAATATTGTCGATACAGGCACCTACCGTACAAGCCGCACTCTCGCGGTTCTTGCTGACCCATGCGAAGACAATGCGGGTGGGGGTGACACCGTCGGATATAAACGTATAGGAGGCATTGGTCCATGTTTCCGACCCTTTCAGGTTGGAGAGCGCGGGGAGCATCATACTCTGCACAGGATTGTTCAGCGTGCTCGGCAGTGTACCGTTCGCATTGGCAACCAGAGACAAAGCACTGAAATCCCCTACACCTACATACAGTGACGAGGTGGCACCGCCGATACAGAACCAGTCAAACGTCAGGATACACGTTCCGGCAGGGAGTAGCAGATCACGGTAGGCATACTGCAGAGCGGGAATGGAGTCGAACATCGCATCCATGCCGTTATTCGAGATATACAGTGCCTGACGGCCTGCCGAGTGCACCGAGTTACCCACTACCCATTGGTCTAACAATGCCGGTGCATTCGCCCCGGGATTGAGATTCCAATTATTCAACTCCGCCGACTCGTTTTCCTCGAAGTTCATCTGGTACGGCAACGACACATTCTGAGCCGTTACAGGGAGACTCATCACTACTACCGATACCCATACACTAAGTAAAAATTTCCTCATAATTCTACTATATATTATCATTACTTTTTACGTATGTTGATTTTCACTTGCATAAAATATACAAATATAGGGCGCAAAATTACACAATTTTTTTTGAATTAGCAACATTTTGTCAATAAAACTGCAAAAAATGTGTATTTTGTAAAGTTCATTTAGCATTTCAAAGACAGAATGATAGAACATTAAAATGTTCAAAAAAGCGACCCTTTTGGGGCCGCTCTTCCTTATGTATTGTCGCACGTATGCGCGTTAGAGACTCGCTTGGTATGTCGCTGCGTCCATCAGTTTGTCCAACTCAGCCGCATCTTTCACGCTGATCTTGATGATCCAGCCCTTGCCGTACGGGTCGTTGTTCACCAGTTCCGGCGCGGCATCCAACTCTTCATTGAGTTCCAGCACCTCGCCCGTAACAGGCATATTCAGGTCGCTCACGGTCTTCACGGCCTCTACCGACCCGAAGACCTCGCCTTGACCAACCGTCTCGCCTACCGTAGGCACGTCAATAAAGACGATCTCACCTAACTCCGACTGGGCGTAATCCGTAATGCCTACATAGGCTTCCCCGCCCTCTACGCGAATCCATTCGTGCTCGCTCGTGTATTTAATATTTTCAGGAAAATTCATATTTCTTACCAATTATCAATTACCAATTATCCATCACCGTTATCACTTCACCGGTACACCCGGGATCTGGTCACCCAGCGTACTCATTGCGCAGCGGAAACCAATCTTGGACGAAGACTTGTCCTGATCCATATAACGACGGGTGGACGGGTTGAGCCAATAGATGCGGTCTGCCCACGAGCCGCCTTTATAGACACGGGTGTTCTTGGTCACACGCGGTGCCAGAATATCCGTCGGGTCGTTCTTGGCCTCCGACAGGTTGGCTACGCCTACCGTGTCCAGCGGATAGTCGGTCTCGATCAGACTTGCAAAATCGCCGTCCAGAACGTCACGCTTATCGTCCTCTTTGCCCCAGGTCACCTTCACGCAACCCACGGAGTCCAGCTCGAACTTGCCGTTCTCGTCCAGGACAGGACGGCTGTAGATATTACCGCGGTAGGAGTTATACTCGCTCGTCTCCTGGGAGGTTGTCTCGCGGTAGACATCCATCACCCACTCGTTCACGTTGCCCGCCATGTTATACAGACCAAAATCGTTCGGAGCGAACTCGTCCACCGGGTTGGTGATCACGCGGCGGTCGTTCAGCGCGCCGCTCACACCCATCATGTCGCCGCGGCCGCGGACGAAGTTAGCCTGCATCTGACCCAGATTCTTCTTGCTCATGCCGCGCGGATGATAACCGCTCCACGGATAGACCTTACCCTCGACGGTCAGACCGTCCTCGCCGGCAACAGGCGCATAAGCGGCAAACTCCCACTCCGTCTCCGTCGGCAGGCGGTAGCCCGTCACGAAGATACCATCGGCGATATTCACCTTGCGCTCGATTCCGTAACTGTCAAACATAGGACGGCGGCCGTACTCCGGTACGTAACTGTCATCCATCAGGTATTTCTCGGTATTGAAGACGAACTTGTCGCGGATCCACTCGTAACTCGGGCGGTACATCGTTACCGTCTGCTCCGGATCCTCGGGACTCACTTCCTCATAGGAGAACATCTCGTAACCGGTCTCCTGCTCCCACTCGTCCTTGTATCCCTCGTCGTCCGTAGGCTGCAGATCACCGAACGGAGGAACGACAATCGCGCCGGCGTTGATCAGTGCCATCTCGTTCACGCGGTCGGTACGCCACTGGCAGTAAGCCATCGCCTGCTCCCAGCTCACACCCACGATCGGGTAGAAGGAGAACGCCGGGTGCTCGAAATAGTTGTCCTCATACGGGTCGTTGTACGCCAGATCCTCGCGCCATACCTTGTGGTCCGGACGTGCCCGGTCCACCAACTCCGGCGCTACCGGCCCGAAGACGAACTCCAGCCAGTGCAGATACTCGTTCCAGTTCAGGTTCGTCACCTCGTATTTGTCCATATAGAACGAACTGACGGTCAGTGTACGGGTCTCGTTGTTACGCGGAGCGGTCAGGAACTCGTCCTTCTCGCCTACCGTAAACGAACCGCCCTGGATAGGCACCATGCCCACAGGATTCACATTCCCGACGCCTTCGTTAGCCTGGAAATTCGTAGTACGCTGGTCGAAATAATTCCAACCCGTGGTGTTGCTCACACGGGTGTTCAGCTCACGCTGTTGGCACGATACTGCACCCATCGCAACCAAAACGATCAAAAGATACTTTACGTTTTTCATACCTATTTTTTTGACATTTTATTTTCTCATACACGTTTCAGCCTGCAAATGTACAACATTTTTGGGACATACGCAAATTTTTAGCACTTTTTTTTGCATATTTGCATTATTTTTTGTAATTTTGCACCGTGAAAGTACAGATTATGGCTATCGGTAACGTGACTCCGGACAGTTTTTATGCCGGATCACGCTTGATGGGTACGGACTCCGGACCGGTCCCCTCCGTCGTTACGGAATGGGCGAAGCGGGCTTTGGACTCCGGTGCCGGCATCCTCGACATAGGCGCCTGCTCGACCCGGCCAGACAGCACGCCTGTGAGCGAAGAGGAAGAGTGGAGACGCCTCGCACCCGCTTTGGAAGCCCTCCGTACTTTCTGCCCCGCCGCACAGCTCTCGGTGGACACCTTCCGCCCTGCTGTCGCCCAAAGGGCGTTGGAGCAATTCGGACCCATGATCATCAACGACATTTCCGGCGGAACAGAAGAGATGTACGAGCTCGTCGCACGTTTCGGTGTGCCGTATGTCTATACTTTTTCGGGTGACTACAGCCGGCTGTCCCTCCTTGCCGCGCGAGACACTGCCAACTGGATTCTCGATCCGGGATTCGGGTTCTGCGGAGGCGTGGAACGCGACTATGAGTGTCTGCGCAAGATGGATACTCTTCGCGCATACAACCGCCCCGTGCTGGTAGGGGTGAGCCGCAAGTCCATGATATACAAGCCCTTGGGTCTTACGCCCGACACCTGCCTCGCCCCCACACAGGCGTTGCAACTCTACGCGCTCGAACACGGCGCCACCATTCTGCGCACGCACGACGTACGCGATACACAAAATATAATAACTCTATGGAACACACTAAACGCTAATCACTAAACACTAAACGCAAAACTACAAACATCATGCATTTCCTCGCCTTGTCATTCGGTTTCAAGGATGTGATCGATATCCTGCTGGTAGCCATCATCCTATACGAGACCTACCGTCTGCTCCGCAAGACCGGTGCCTCCAATCTGTTCTGGGGTATTCTGGCATTCCTCTTCGTCTGGTTCCTGGTCTCCTTTGTGTTCCAGCTGGACCTTACCGGTGCGCTTTTCGACCGCATCATCTCCGTCGGAGCTATCGCCCTCATCATCATCTTTCAGGAAGAGATACGCATGTTTTTCTACCGGGTCGGTTCGCGTTTCTCGTCCTGGAGCATCTTCCGTCCCAGTACCCTGGCGCACAAAGCCGGTTCCAACCAGCAGATACTGGAGATCATCCAGGCGTGCCGCCACATGGCTTCCACCAAGACCGGTGCGCTCATTGTCATTGCCGGCGGAGGCAGTCTCAAGGAGATCGTGGATACCGGCGAGCGACTCGATGCCATAGTCTCTGCGCGACTGATTGAAAACATCTTCTTCAAGAACACCCCGCTCCACGACGGCGCGCTCGTCATCCGCGACGGCAAGATGTTAGCCGCCGCCTGTATCCTGCCCGTCAGCAAGAACCAGGACATCCCGCTGCACTACGGACTCCGCCACCGCGCGGCACTCGGACTGACAGAAAAATCCGACGCCACGTGTATTGTGGTGTCGGAAGAGACCGGACTTATCTCCGTTGCGGAAGCCGGAAAAATCAAAGAGGTGAAAGAGGATGAATTATTCCTCGTACTTCATGCCTCTTCTACCGCCGCGGCGGACTGAGCTGACGTAGTTGTCCTGGCAGATCACGCACTTGCCTTCCTCAGGCAACTGGAAGAGTACCGTAAATTTCAGACCTACCACCAGGCCCGACACTTTCGAGGCAAAATTGGCGGTGGACATGATATCGTTCACCTGCAATCCCGTAATCATCGACTGCGTGCCGTACACCGGAGCCGTGGTGGCGCCGTTATAGTCCTGCGGGGCGGTGAAACCCTCCAAGTCACGTTTGGCATGCATATCCAGCAGCCCGTAGTCGATATAGCCCGCCAGACGGTACTCGATCTTTCTCTTGGGCACATCGTAACCCACGGCGTCGGTGATGATTCCGCCGAAACGGCCTCCCATCTCCAGACTCAGGTCCATGCCTATCATGCTGATATTGGCTTTGGCACTGCCCTTCAACGGGTAGTTGGTGAAGAACTGGTACTCCGGCATGTTGCGCAGGTCGGGTATATCCTCGTACCGCCCGAAGGTATTGATGTCGGCGCGGGTGTTCACCCTGCTGTACAGATTGGCGTTCACCTTGACACCCGCCAGCATGTAGAACTTATGGTGTTGCACGCCCACCATTACCGGAATCTGCACACCGACATTGGTGTATTGGTCACGGCGGTTGGCAATCTCATATACATAAGTGAACGGATCGCCCTGCAAATCTGTCTGGTTAGCCCTTTCCACAATCATGTTGCTGCCCTGCATGAAGGAAGTCATGCCGGCTTGGGGACCTAACCCTAACTGCAGCAAAAACCGGGTCTGCCCGTACGTGGGGCCTGCCTGCATCTCATATACAAAACCTGCGCCGCCGGTCACGCCGAAACTCGGACCGAACTTGCTACCCGACGGCAGAAAAGTCCATTCGCCCAACTGGCCGTAAGCGCCGATATAATTGGTCACCTTTGCCTCCAACGTGCCGCAAAAAAGGACGGCAAGCAATAAAAGCCAATATGATTGATGTTTTTTCACAGATTTATTTGTATTTTTCATTTTTTTGTTGTACCTTTGCACCCGATTTTGCAAAAAGTACCCGAAAAGCGGTGCAAAAGTAGCAAAAATAATTGATATACGCAAATAAAAAAAGCTTTTTTTTACTTTTTAGTATAAAAATTACACAAAATATGGCATTTAATCGCACTTTAATCACAGCAGCCCTCCCTTACGCCAACGGTCCCGTACACATCGGACACCTCGCCGGTGTTTATGTACCGGCGGACATCTACGCCCGCTACATGAGACTCAAAGGCAAGGAGGTGCTTTTTGTTTGCGGCAGTGACGAGCACGGCGTGCCCGTTACCATACGTGCCCGCAAAGAGGGAATCACGACGCAGCAGGTCGTGGACCGCTATCATGAGTTGATCAAACGTTCCTTCGCCGATTTCGGCATCTCGTTCGACATCTACTCCCGTACCACCTCTCCCACCCATCATCGCTTCGCAGCGGACTATTTCCGCAAGATGTACGATGCCGGGCAGTTCGTGGAGGAGACCTCCGAGCAGTTCTACGACCCTCAGACGGGTCATTTCCTGACCGACCGCAATATCCGCGGCGAGTGTCCGCGCTGCCACTCGCTCGGCGCCTACGGGGACCAGTGCGAGAAATGCGGCGCCACCCTCTCGCCCGACGAGCTCATCAACCCCTACAATGCCGAGACCGGCAACCCGCTTGCCAAGAAAGCGACCAAGCACTGGTACCTGCCCCTCGACCAATACCAGTCGTGGCTTGAGGACTGGATCCTCAACCGCCACAAGGAGTGGCGTCCCAATGTCTATGGCCAGTGCAAGAGCTGGCTCGACGGCGGACTCAAACCCCGTGCCGTCACCCGTGACCTCGACTGGGGTATCCCCGTACCCGTGGAGGGCGCGGAGGGCAAGGTGCTATACGTATGGTTCGACGCCCCGATCGGATATATATCCAACACCATCGAGCTATGCCAGTCCAACCCCGACAAATACGGCGACTGGCAGAAATGGTGGAAGCAGGAGGATACCAGAATGATCCATTTCATCGGGAAAGACAACATCGTCTTCCACTGTATCGTCTTCCCCGCCATGCTCAAGGCGCAGGGCTACAACCTGCCCGACAACGTGCCGTCCAACGAGTTCCTCAACCTCGAGGGCGACAAGATATCCACGTCCCGCAACTGGGCGGTATGGCTCAACGAGTATCTTGACGATTTCCCCGGCAAACAGGACGTCCTCCGCTATGTGCTGACCGCCAATGCGCCGGAGACCAAGGACAACGACTTCACCTGGGCGGATTTCCAGGCGCGCAACAATAACGAGTTGGTCGCTATCTACGGCAATTTCGTCAACCGCGCGCTCGTCCTCACCAACAAGTATTTTGAGGGACGCGTACCCGCCTGCGGCGAACTGACCGGCTACGACAAAGAGACTATCGAGGAGTTCAAGAACGTCAAGGCGACGCTGGAGGAACTGCTGGAGAATTTCAAGTTCCGGGAGGCGCAGAAAGAGGCGATGAACCTCGCCCGTATCGGTAACAAATACCTCGCCGACACCGAGCCCTGGAAACTCGCCAAGACCGACATGGACCGCACCGCTACCGTGCTGCACCTCGCCCTCCAGATAGCAGCCAATCTGGCTATCGCTTTCGAGCCGTTCCTGCCGTTCTCTTCGGCTAAACTGAAAACCATGCTCGGTCTCAACGAGGCCGCCGGATGGGAGGATCTGGGCCGTATCGACCTCCTCGCTGCCGGAGCACAGTTAGGCGAAGTGTCGCTCCTCTTTGAGAAGATCGAGGATGCCGCCATTCAGTCGCAGCTCGACCGTCTGGAGCGTATCAAGAAGGAGAACGAAGAGGCAGCCAAAGCCGAGGCGCTCAGGAACTGGCGTCCCGAACCGGCCAAAGAGCCGACTACCATTGATGAATTCGACAAGATGGACATCCGCGTAGCGACCGTTCTGGAGTGTACGAACGTGAAGAAATCCGACCGGCTGCTGCAGTTCAAGTTGGACGACGGCATGGGCGGACGCACCATCCTATCCGGTATCGCCCAGTCCTACCCCGACCCGTCGGTGCTCGTGGGCAAACAGGTGCTCTTCATCGCCAACTTCCCGCCCCGCAAGATGATGGGTATCGAGTCGCAGGGGATGATCCTCTCCGCGGTGGATGCGGACGGCAAACTGGTAGTCACTACCGTCTCCGCACCTGTACACAACGGTGCACAGGTAGGATGATGGAGAGTAGAAAGTAGAAAGTAGAAAGTAGAAAGTAGAAAGAAAAAAGGCAACCGAGATGGTTGCCTTTTTTGTAGCGGGACCCAGGATTGAACTGGGGACCTCATGATTATGAATCATGCGCTCTAACCAGCTGAGCTATCCCGCCAACACTTCGTTTTGACGAAAGCGGCTGCAAAGGTACTGCTTTTTTTTGACATGTGCAAATTATTTTGATTTTTTTTGCATTTTTTAGTCAAAAAAGTGCACTTTAGCCCACATTGAACTGGCTGCCGCCGATGAACTCCCGCAGGATGGAGGTTCGGGGAATATAGGATGCCTCCAGCGGTTCGAAGAAACCGAGGAAATAAATCAGCTGCTCCGCCTGCTCATATTCGGGTGCGAAGGCAGGTACGGTCTGCAGGGCAGTCTCCACCGCCATGCGGATGGCGGACAGTTCATACGTCATCGATGTATCGAACTCGGCATCGGCTTGTGCGCGGAAAGGTTCTATCCACTGCGCTTCGCCTTCGATGACCGCCGGCCATCCGGCAATGGTATCCCGGGGCGACTTGCCACGGGTACGCAGATCGCGGCTCATCCTGCGCAGCAGCCGGTTCACATAAGTCGGTACCATCCGCTCGCCGTCCAGGGTGACATGACTCATGGGCGCGGCGTAGATCCGGTATTTGCAGGCGGGATCGACGTGCTCGGTCAGCAGGGGGTTCAAGGCATGAATACCCTCGATGACGAGGATGGTATCACGGCTCAGCTGCAGTGTCTCGCCGTTGTACTCGCGTTTGGCGGTGATGAAATTGAAGGTCGGTAACGCCACCTCTTCGCCGGCTATCAGTCCGTTCAGGTCTTTCGACAGCTGCTCCAGGTCCAGGGCATAGACAGACTCGTAGTCTTTCTTCCCTGTCTCGTCCGGCACTATCTGATCCGCCTCCAGGAACCAGTTATCCAGCGATAACGCCACCGGCTGTTTGTCCTTCGCGAGCAGTTCCAGACACAGTTTATGGCTGGTGCTGGTCTTACCGCTGGACGAGGGTCCTGCGAT
>DFEG01000017.1 GCA_002369075.1 Bacteroidales bacterium UBA3808
CAGGATTTGTACAAGATCCTCGCTGAGAACAGCGGTCAGAGCATCGATGAGATCGAGGCGCTCTGCGACCGTGACAAATGGATGAAAGCCGAAGAAGCCATTAAGATGGGCTTCCTCGACTCCGTGATTGCTTAAAGCAGTTCTACCGACCGGTTGACGAACTTGGCGAGTGCTTCGCCCTTCAGTTGGCCGGAAGCCAGAAGCGCGATATCGATGAGTTGTTTGATACGCTCATCCTCGCCCTCCAACTTGCAGACCGTCTTGATGACGGTCTCTTTTTTAGGCTCCTCGCCTTCTTTCTCTGCTTTCTTCTCTACCTCTTCCTCTACCTGCTCGCTCGTCTCTTTTGCCACGAGTTCCTGGATGAGCGGGTGCGCGGTGTTGACAACGAGATTGTACTGGTCCGGCATCTGACCGTAGAAGGACATGCCCTGCTGGTGAGCGGACATCTCTTTCATACGGCGCATAAACTCGTTCTGCGTCAGGAACACAGGCAGTGCGTCCGCAGCCGCAGCCTCGCAGGTGACGAAGTAACGCAGTTTGTCCTCGGCACTCGGCAGCAAGCCCTCGAACGCTTTGCGCAGTCCCTCTTTCTGCTCGTCGGAGAAAGTGTCCTTGGCGGTTTCCTCCTTGCGGATGAGGTTCTCGATGGTGTCGGAGTCAATGCGTACGAACCGCAGCT
Organism: Bacteroidales bacterium UBA3808; assembly: GCA_002369075.1. Taxonomy (GTDB): domain Bacteria; phylum Bacteroidota; class Bacteroidia; order Bacteroidales; family Paludibacteraceae; genus Colicola. The sequence continues at coordinate 683 of DFEG01000017.1, forward strand.
TGCCTTCCTCGCTCTTTTGCTCGGCTTGGGACATCGCGTGTACGTCCAGCTCGCCGTCCATCAGCAAGACGTCATAGCCCTTCGCTTTCGCGCGCTCTATATAGGTGTAGTGCGCGTCGGGGTCGTTGGTGTAAAGCAGCACGAGGTTGCCGTCCTTGTCGGTCTGCGCCTCTTTGACCTGCGCCTTGTACTCCTCTAAGGTGGCGTATTTGCCGTCCAGGTTCTTGAGAAGGGCGAAATCCTTTGCTTTCTCGTAGAACTTCTCGTCGGTCAGCATGCCGAACTGGATGAACATCTTGATGTCGTCCCATTTCTTGGCGAACTCGTCCTTGTCGGCTTTGTAGAGCTCGGCAAGCTTGTCGGCTACCTTCTTGGTGATGTAGCCGCTGATCTTCTTGACGTTGTTGTCGCTCTGGAGGTAGGAACGGCTGACGTTCAGCGGAATATCCGGGCTGTCGATCACGCCGTGCAGCAACGTCAGGTACTCCGGTACGATGTTCTCCACCTCGTCCGTCACATAAACCTGGTTGCAATAGAGCTGTATCTTGTTGCGGTGTACGTCGAGGTTGGACTTGATCTTCGGGAAATACAGGATACCGGTCAGGTTGAAGGGGTAGTCCACGTTGAGGTGGATATGGAACAGCGGCTCCTCCATCTGGGTCGGATAGAGCTCGTGGTAGAACTTGTCGTAGTCCTCGTCCTTCAACTCCGACGGTTTGCGGGTCCACGCGGGGTTGATATCATTGATGATATTCTCCTCGTCGAGTTCCACCTCCTTGCCGTCCTTCCACTCTTTCTTCTTGCCGAAAGCAATCTCCACAGGCAGGAACTTGCAGTACTTGCGGAGCAGACCCTCGATGGTGGCGTCCTCCAGATACTGGCTGAACTCGTCGTCTATGTGCAGGACGATATCCGTACCGCGCTCGGCTTTGATGGTGTCCTCCATCGTATATTCGGGGCTACCCTCGCAGCTCCAGTGAACAGCTTTCGCGTCCTCTTTATACGACTGGCTGAAGATCTCCACTTTCTTGCTGACCATGAAGGCGGAATAGAAACCCAAACCGAAATGACCGATGATGGCTTCCGTCTTGTCCTTGTACTTGTTGACGAACTCCTCGGCGCCGGAGAAAGCGATCTGGTTGATGTACTTGTCCACCTCTTCGGCGGTCATGCCGATACCGTGGTCGGAGACCGTGAGGGTCTTCTTCTCCTTATTTATACTTACGCGTACGCGCGTATCGCCTAAGTCGCCCTTCACCTCGCCTACCGACGAGAGGGTTTTCAGCTTGGTCGTGGCATCGACGGCATTGGAGATCAGCTCACGCAGGAAGATCTCATGGTCGGAATACAAAAACTTCTTGATGACGGGGAAGATATTATCGCTCGTTACCCCGATGTTACCTTTACTCATATCTTATTGTTTTTTTTAATAATTTCACTTTTTCGACATACCGATATATCGATATATCAATACTCCGAACAACTATCTTCAATTTCTGTGCCAGCAGGAAAATATCTGCCAAAATGGCAGTTGCCCTTGCATATGTCAAAAAAAAGCAGTACCTTTGCAGCCGTTTTGCGGCTGGTGCTTCCGAGCACTCCGAGAAAACACAGTATGCACAAGTATGAACGAATTTTTAGAAACAGAAGAACAGATTTTAAAGATGCTCAAGACCGTTTTTGACCCCGAGATACCGGTCAACGTGTATGACTTGGGGTTGATTTACGGCATAGACATCAAGGACGACGGGCTCTGCGAGATCACCATGACCCTCACCGCGCCGTCCTGTCCCGCGGGCGATTTTATCGTGGAGGACATCCGCCAGAAAGTGGGCTCCGTGGAGGGCATCAAGGATGTGAACGTGAATATCGTCTTTGAGCCCGAGTGGAACAAAGACATGATGAGTGAAGAAGCCAAACTCGAACTTGGCTTTATGTAAATGACCAAATGGTAAATGGTAAATGGTAAATGACCAAATGGTAAATGGTATGATTTATTTCTTAAGCGACGCACATTTGGGCAGCCTGGCGATTGAGAGAGGCTGGGTACACCAGAAAAAACTGATTGACCTTCTGGAGGAGATGAGCAAGGATGCCGTCTCCATCTACATGTTAGGCGACATGTTCGATTTCTGGATGGAGTATTTCATTCACGACAAGTCGAAGCGGCAGTTCCACCCTTTCTGCAAAGAGATCCGCAAACTGGTCAGGAAAGGCATTAACGTCCATATGTTCATCGGCAACCACGACCTCTGGACCTTCGGAGGGCTGGCGCAGCTCACGGGCGCGAAGATTCACTATGAGCCCTGTACGATCATGCGGTACGGCAAGTCAATCTACTTGGCGCACGGCGACGGACTGCTGCCCTCCGACTGGGAGAGCCTCTACCCCAAACCGGTGATGAAGAAGATCAAGCGGTTCATGCAGCTCCGAAGCATATTCAACAGCCCGACCTTGCAGTTCCTCTTCCGCTGCCTGCCGCCCGCATGGGGAAACAAACTCGGCTACGGATGGGCGAAGAAGAGCCGCCTCAAGGAAATCGCCAACCCCTGCCACTACAAAGGAGAGGACAAGGAGGAACTGGTGCTTTTTGCCAAAGACCAGGAGGCGCAGGGCAACCACCGAGACTACTATATCTTCGGGCACCGGCACATAGAACTCGACTTGCAGATAGCCTCCGAAAGCCGAGTGGTGATCCTCGGCGACTGCTTCCAGCAATGGACCTACGCCAAACTCGACAATAAAGGGCAGTTAACCCTGCATAATTTTTAATTCGTAATTCGTATATGCATAGCAGAGAAGAACAATTAGCCGCCTTCAACCGGCTGCTGGATATAATGGACGATCTCAGGGAGAAATGTCCGTGGGACCGCAAACAGACCTTCGACAGTCTCCGCCAGAACACCATCGAGGAGACCTACGAATTAGCCACAGCCATCTCGCGCCGCGACATGAACGAGATCAGCAAGGAGTTGGGCGACGTACTCCTCCACGTCGTTTTCTACGCCAAGATGGGCTCCGAAGAGAAATGGAATTTCTCCGGCTCGTCCGGGGAAGACGAGCCGCGCGATTCTTTCGACATAGCCGATGTGTGCAACCGCCTCTGCGACAAACTCATCTTCCGTCACCCGCATGTGTACGGCGAAGCCGCAGCACAGAACGCGGAGGAGGTGAGCCAACTCTGGGAACAGGTCAAACTGAAAGAGAAAGGCGGCAACAAAACCGTCTTGGGCGGTATTCCCGACAGTCTGCCGAGCCTCGTCAAGGCATATCGGATACAGGACAAAGTAGCCAATGTAGGCTTCGACTGGGAGAAACGCGAGGATGTCTGGGCGAAGGTCAAAGAGGAAATCGCCGAGTTTGAAGCCGAAATGAGAAAATGCGAAAATGACCAAATAAATGACCAAATGGTAAATGACCAAATGGTAAATGAATTTGGTGATGTTCTCTTCTCGCTCATCAACGCCGCGCGGCTCTATAAGATCCGCCCCGACAATGCCCTGGAGCGCACCAACCTCAAATTCATCAAACGCTTCAATTACATCGAGGCGAAAGCCAAAGAGCAGGGCCGCGAACTGAAAGACATGACCCTCGCCGAGATGGACGCACTCTGGAACGAAGCAAAAACGATGAATTAAGCATCCCTCACCGATATTGGAGTGGGTGATTAGTGGGTGATTAGTGGGTGATTAGTGGGTGACTTGGCTGACGTCTACCTAACGAAAAGCTGAGAGAAGAACAAGAATACACCTCTTGGATGGAGTGCGGCATAAAAGACTCGAACTTTCACTCCTTGCGGAACCAGATCCTAAGTCTGGCGCGTCTACCAATTCCGCCAATGCCGCGGAGATTAAGAATTCCATTTGATGCCGTCGGCTGCAAATGAAATTCGGTGCAAAGGTACAAAGAATTTTTGAATTATGCAAGAAAATACGCAAACTTTTTATCATAATCTGCCAAATGGCGTCAAAATCGTACACCGGTGGACGCCTTCTCCTGTGGCGTACGTAGGTGTGATGGTGGGTGCCGGCACGCGGGACGAAGCGCCCGAAGAGAACGGCATGGCACATTATATCGAGCACTGCGTATTCAAGGGCACGGCGCACCATTCGGCGCGCCAGATCATCCAGTCCATAGAAGGTATCGGAGGCGAGATCAACGCCTATACGACCAAAGAGGAGACGACTTTCTACGCCGCCATCCTTTGCGAGCACGTACAACTGACGCTCCACCTGATTGCCGAGATGATTCTGGAGCCGCTTTTCAAGAAAGAGGAGACGGACAAGGAACGGATGGTCATTCTGGACGAGATAGAGAGTTACAACGACTCCCCGAGCGAACTGATTTACGACGATTTCGAGAGTCTGGTCTTTGCCGGAAGCAGTCTGGCACTGCCGATCTTGGGCACGAAAAAGACGCTCCGCCATATTTCTTCCAAGCCCTCCTACCCGCTCGAATGGATGAAAACCCGCTACACACCGGAGCGGATGGTTGTTTTCTGTCAGGGAAACCTCAAACCCGAACGCTTCTTCCGCCTCGCTGAAAAAGAGTTCGGACATCTATCAGGCGCAGCCGGTCTGTCAGCGAGTGAAACGAGCGGTCTGTCAGCAACGCGGTCTGTCAGCGCCAGCGGTCTGTCAGCTCGTGAACACGAGCGGTCTTACAAAAAACACACCCATCAGGTCCACGCGATGTTAGGCGGCAGGGCTTATGAAATCGGGCACGAAGACCAGTTGGCGATGTTCCTGCTCAATAATATCTTGGGCGGCGGAAGCCTCAACAGCCGGCTCAACCTGAGTCTGCGGGAGTCCCGCGGACTGGTTTATACGGTGGAGTCCACCTATACGCCGCTCTCCGACACCGGCTACTGGTGCGTCTATTGGGCGTGCGACCCGGAGGATTACGGGCATAGCCTGGAACTGGTGAAACACGAGCTGGAGAAACTGTGCGAGAAGCCGATGAGCGAGGCGTCCGTAAAGCACGCTTTGGAGCAGTTGAGAGGCCAGTTGGCTATCTCCGCGCAGAACCAGGAAAACAGTGCGCTGGCGATGGCAAAGTCGGTGTTATACAGAGGCGAATCTCCCGAATGGCAGGAAACATTTGCCAAAATTGCAAAAACGTCACCGCAAAAGCTGTTTGAAGTTGCAAATGTCATTTTTGATACCCAAAATCGTTACATTTTGACATACAAATAGGGCAAAAACGAAAAATTCAGCATTTTTTTATTAAAATATTTGTATATTTGAAAAAAAAGTAGTACCTTTGTGCGCTTTTTTCGTGTTGCGCGTGTGCGCAATCCTATGTTATATATAATTGCGTATGCGCATGATACAAAACGAAGGAGCGGATAACTGATAGCAAAATAATAAACAATACAAACATAATGAAGCATTTTTACATTACATTAGTCTGCCTGTTTCTCTTGCCTCTGGGCGTCTTCGCTCAGACTCGGGTATCAGGTATCGTGCTTGACGAAACGGGAGAGCCTGCGATAGGCGCGAGCGTTATGGTTGAGGGCACGACGACCGGAACAGCGACGGACTTGGATGGTAATTTTGATTTGACCTTGCCGGCAGGTAAGAAGAACCTGGTGATTTCCTACATGGGCTACAAGACTCAGACGGTAGCTGCCAAGTCGGGCATGAAGGTCAAACTCGAAGCGGAAACCCAGTTGATTGAAGAGGTGGTTGTAACGGGTATGGTTGCTCAAGACAAACGTATATTCTCCGGAGCAGCAACGAAGATTGACGCCTCGGAGACCAAGCTGGACGGTATGGCGGATATCAGCCGTAGTCTGGACGGCCGTGCCGCCGGTGTGAGTGTACAGACGGTGAGCGGTACCTTCGGTGCCGCACCGAAGATCCGTGTACGTGGTGCAACCTCTATCTACGGAACCTCCAACCCTATCTGGGTGGTGGATGGCGTGATCATGGAGAGTACGACGAACATGGGCGCGGACGACCTCAGTAGCGGTAACGCCGAGACACTGGTGTCCAACGCCATCGCAGGTCTGAACCCGGACGACATCGAGTCCATACAGATCCTGAAGGACGGTTCGGCTACCTCCATCTACGGTGCACGCGCGATGTCGGGTGTGATTGTGGTGACAACCAAGAAAGGTCAGGCGGGTAAGACCAAACTGAACTATACCGGTGAGTTCACCTACCGCATGAAGCCGTTGTACTCCGATTATAACGTATGTAACTCGCAGGAGCAGATGGCTATCTATCAGGAGCTCCGCGACAAAGGATGGCTGGAGGCGTCTGTGCTGAACAACGCCAAGAACTCCGGTATCTACGGCAAGATGTTCCACATGATCGATACATACGATCCTGCCACCGGTCGCTATGAGCTGGAGAACAACCAGAGCGCTTTCAACGACTATCTGCGTCAGGCAGAGTACCGCAACACGGACTGGTTCAGCCAGTTGTTCAACGACAATGTGATGATGAACCACTCACTGTCCTTGTCCACCGGTACGGAGCGCGCACGCTTCTATGCTTCGCTGTCGGCGATGTACGACCCGGGGTGGTACCTCAAATCGTCGGTACAGCGCTATACGGGTAACGTGAAAGCGAGCTTTGAACTGCTGCCCAAGCCGAGCAAGCAGAGCCTGACGCTGAGTATCAACACCGGCGGTAGTTATATCCGCCAGGAGGCTCCGGGATCGGTCAATCAGACGACGGACCCTGTATCGGGTGCCATCAGCCGTGATTTCGATATCAACCCGTTCTCGTTTGCAATGAACTCCTCGCGTGCCTTGGACCCCAAGGCTACTTATCGCCGTAACTACTGCGATTTCAACATCTTCGACGAGTTGAAGCAGAACTACATCGGTCTGACTCAGACGGATGTCAAGTTCCAGGGCGAGTTGAGTTGGAAGCCGGTCAAGGGACTGGAAGTAGCCGGCTTGGCAAGTATCCGTTACCACAACGACGAGATCCAGCACCACGTGATGGATTTCTCCAACCAGGCACGCGCCTACCGCGCCGGTCTGGGTCTGGACGAAGGTGACGTAGAGAACGATCTGATCCGTGACGCGAACGAGTACCTCTATACGGACCCGGACGTAACGGGCGCACTGCCCCAGACAGTACTGCCGAACGGTGGTATTTTCCACGACCGTTTCAAACGTCTGTTGGCAGTCGATCTGCGTGCCTCGGTATCCTATAACCACGGTTTTGCCAATGACGGCAGCGAAGGGGAGGATCACATCATCAACTTCTACGCCGGTGTAGAGAGCAACTCCACCGACCGTCAGGTATCGGAGTTCGAGGGCTGGGGTTACCAGTACGAGAACGGCGGTATTCCGTCCTTCGACTACAAAGCCTTCAAGCAGATGAAAGAGGAAGGAACGCAGTACTACGCCAACAGCGACTACTACGACCGCAACCTGGCTTTCTTCGCCACAGCGACCTACTCTTACCAATCGCGTTATTCCGTAACCGGAACGATCCGTTACGAGGGTTCCAATAAGTTGGGCCACTCGATGAAGGCACGCTGGCTGCCGACGTGGAACGTCAGCGGTATATGGAATGCCGACGCAGAGAAATTCTGGCGTCCGACTTTCGGCGAGTGGTGGACGGCTGCAAGCTTGAAGCTGAGTTATTCGCTGACCGCCACCCGTGGTCCGGAGTCGGTAAGCAACTCTCTGGCTATCTTCCAGGCATACAACCCGTGGAGACCGCTGGCAGGCGTTACGGAGACCGGTATCGAGCTGGTGGATCTTGCCAACTCGGAGCTGACCTACGAGAAGAAACACGAGTTCAACGTGGGTACTCACCTGGGCTTTGTACGCAACCGTATCAATCTGGATGTGGACTTCTTCATCCGTAACAACTACGACCTGATCGGTCCGGTACAGACAGCCGGTGTCGGCGGTACGATTACCAAATACGCCAACGACGCCAACATGAAGTCGTCCGGTGTCGAGATTGCGCTCTCCACGGTGAATGTGGACATCAAGAACTTCAAATGGACGAGCAACATCGCGTTCAGCCATATCACCAACAAGATTACCCGTCTGGACTCGCGTGACCGCGCGTACACGCTCCTTAACGGTTACGGCCGTCAGGAAGGTTCGCCTCTGTACTCTCTGTACTCCATCCGCTTTGCGGGTCTCACGGAGCAGGGTCTGCCGCTGTTCTACTCCAACAAGGAGTGTACCGAGACCTTCAACCCTTCCAACTACGGAGACATCAATTTCCAGGACTACGAGAATCTGGATTACCTGAAGTTCGAGGGAACGATTGACCCGACTATCGATGGCGGTTTCAGCAACGAGTTCACTATCTTCAAGAACTTCAAGGTGGGTATCTTCCTGACTTTCCGCGGAGGCAACGTGATCCGTCTGAACAACCTGTGCAACGTATATGCCAGCGAGTACAACGATCTGAGCGCCAACATGCGTGAGATGAAGAACCGCTGGATCGTAGCCGGTGACGAGGCGAAGACGACCATCCCTGTCATTGCTTCCAAACGTCAGTTTGAGACGATCGACGGTCTGCGCTACGCTTACTCGGCATACAACTACAGCGACCAGCGCGTAGCAAAAGGCGATTTCATCCGTCTGAAGGAAGTATCGCTGGAGTACACCTTCCCGCAGAAATGGTTTGAGGGTCAGAAGGCCGTTTCGTCCTTCTCCGCCAAGCTGAGCGGAACGAACCTTGCCCTGCTGTATGCAGACAAGAAACTGAACGGACAGGATCCCGAGTTCTACAGTTCAGGTGGTGTAAGTTCGCCTGTACCGCGCCAGTTTACGTTAACTTTCCGTTTGGGATTCTAATGACTAAGCATGCAAATCACGATGAATATGAATAAGAAAAACATACTATATATACTACTTTCGGTTATCGCCCTGTCCGGTTGCAATTTTCTGGACAAGAACCCGGATAACCGTACCGAGATAGATAGCAAAAAGAAAGTTCGTCTCTTGTTGGTCAACGCCTACGATGCACCGAACTACGGTCCTATCGGTGAGTTCAGTTCCGATAACATCATCGACAACAACACTCCCGATGCTGTAGGTCACGTGAATACCAAACAGCCGTTTGACCAGGGATACAACCAGATATTCGCATGGCAGGACGTTACGGCTTTTGCCGGTCAGGACAGTCCTTACTGGATCTGGGATCACTGCTATCATAACATCGCAGTAGCCAACCAGGCATTGGAGGCGATCGCCAAACTGGAGGAAAAAGGTCAGGACATGAGCGCCGAGAAAGCGGAGGCGTTGCTCTGCCGCGCCTACAACCACTTTATCCTGGTGAATATCTTTGGCAAGGCTTATCGCAGCGATGAGTTGAGCAAGAACGATCCGGGTGTCCACTACATGACCAAGCCGGAGACGGAGGTTAAACCTGTTTACGAGCGTCACAGCGTGACGGAGGTATACCAGTTGATAGAGAAGGACCTGCTCGCCGCCCTGCCGTTTGTCAGCGACGAGTACTATGCGGTCCCCAAGTATCACTTTAACGCGAAGGCTGCCTATGCTTTTGCTGCGCGTTTCTACCTTTTCAAACGTGACTACGACCAGGTTATCACGTACGCGGACAAGGTATTGGGCAACACGGCAAGCGAGGCTTCGATGTTGATGTTCGATGCGCAGAACTGCAAGGAGAAAGGTAACATCGAGCTGGAGTTATACGCATGGACGGATGTAGCCTCCCCTGCCAATCTGTTGCTTCTGAGTACCTATTCCTTTGCGCTGTACGGCAACGTGAACACTTCCTGCCGATATACCTTCAACCGTGCGCCCCGTGACTACACGGTGAACGGCTCGGGTCCGTGCTGGAGCGGTCTGTTCCCGGGTGTCAGTATTTGGCGGTTTGACGCAAACTTCGGCGGTTTCCTAAGCAAGCTGTACGAGCCGTTCGAGTACACCGACAAGGTAGCCGGTATCGGCTATCCTCACTCGATCCGCCGAGAGTTCACCACCGGTGAGACCCTGCTGTGCCGTGCGGAAGCAAAGATTATGAAGAATGATCTGAGCGGTGCGGTAGAGGACATGAATGTATGGGCGAAGGGCTATCTCTGCACCCAGAATCTGACGGATGCGAACATCAAGAGTTTCTTCCGCAAGAACAAAAACGTCCACCAGACTCCGGTACTGCATAACACGGACATGTGTCCCGAGTGGACCATCTCCGACGACAAGCTGCCGTACCTGTGGTGCGCGCTTCATTTCCGCCGCATAGAGACCCTGCATGACGGCATGCGGTGGTTTGATATCAAGCGTTACGGCATTGAGATCACCCACGAGATCGGCTATCCTGTAGTGACCAAGACCTTGACTTGGAACGATGACCGCCGTGCAATCCAGTTGCCGCAGGAGGCGCTGATCGGCGGACAGAAAGCGAACCCTCGTGAGAACATGGGCGACAACAACTCCGTGACTATCGATGGTCCGTCCGGCAACGTGAATGGTCTTGAACTCTTCTTGCAGTTACAGAACGAGATGAGCTCCCTGACGAAAGAACCGGTTAATGAATAAACAGACTGAGAATTAGAAAGATGAAGACGTATTTCAAACATATTACGATGGCTCTGTTTGCCATCCTTGCATTAACGGGTTGCCGCGAGCAGTTGGATCAAGACTCGATCTTTCCCAACCTCCCTGTATTGGACTCCACGCAGGCGACCTACGCGTTCGACAAGTATCTCTATGAGAGTTATCAGAAACCGTATAACATCGCTTTCCAGTACAAATTAGCGGATGAATCCACGGATGTGGATTACAATCTGGTACCGGTGGCTTATGACAAGGCCCAGATTGTAGCGCATGCCATCAAGTTCCTCTGGATAGATGCCTACTCCGCCCAGATGGGTCCGGATTTCCTGAAAATGTACGCACCGCGTATTATCAACGTGATCGGCTCTCCCGCCATCAATGCAGCGCAGGGTACCGAGACACTGGGTGTGGCAGAAGGCGGTATCAAGATCACGCTCTATAACATGAACGATATCGACCTAAATGATCTGGAGTGGCTGAACTTCTACATCTTCCACACGATGCACCACGAGTTCTCGCATATTCTGCACCAGACCAAGTCGTTCCCGAAGGAGTACGAGCAGATCTCCGCCGGCAAGTACGACTCGCAGTCATGGCAGTACCGCAGTGACGAGGAAGCCTATAAGATGGGTTTTGTGACTCCCTACTCCATGAGTGAGGCACATGAGGATTTCGTGGAGGTGATCTCGTGTTACATCACCGACACCCGTGAGAAGTGGGCCAAACGCGGCTTTACGATGGCGGAAGACCATACCCACATTGTATCGATTGACGAGACGCAGGAAGGTACGGATATTCTCACCACCAAGGTGAACATGTGCAAGGACTGGCTGCAAGAGAAATACAACTACAGCCTTGACTCCATGCGCGCCGAGGTACAGCGCCGTCAGGAGGCTCTCTCCTACGATGTAGTGATGAACGACAGTTACGGTAAATAAGACTAACAGAGACAAATCCAGAAGATATGAAACGTACATTAACATATATGCTGACCGCGTCGGTTCTGCTCGGGCTCAATAGTTGCCGCGAGGAGGCGAACCTGTTTGAGCAGTCGGCGGCGGAACGCATACAAAACTACGAGCAGACACTCCGCAAGAACCTGGCGGGTCAGGCGAACGGATGGGAGATGCGCTATTTCCCGACCACGAGTTCTGCCGGTTATGCGTTGTTGCTGAAATTCAATGCAAACGGTGAGGTGACCGTTGCGGCAAAGAACCCTGCATCGAGCAACAACCTATATGCCGAGGAGACGAGCCTTTGGGGCGTAAGTTCCAACCAGGGTTGCGTACTCTCCTTCCATTCGTACAACAACCTCCTGACCATTTTTGCCGACCCGGGATCGGATGGTATCGGTTACGGAGGAGACTATGAGTTCGTGGTACTCAAGAACGAAGCTGACTACATCAAACTGATCGGTAAGAAACATGGTGCGTACATCACCATGGAACCTGTACCGGCAGCCATGACGTGGAAGAGTTATTTTGCGGCAGTCGATGAGTATAACGACAACCTCTTTACCGACAACAACGGTATTGACATGACCTATTATGACGGCAAGAACAGCACTTCCATCACGTATAATGACGGCTGCTTCACGTATAAGAACGCCAAGGGAGAGGATGTTGTGGAGGGCTTCATCATGACCCCGACGGGTCTGCATCTGTACGAAGGTTTCCTGCTGGCAGACAGCGTCAACAAGGTGAACGATTTTGTACTGAGAGAAGACAAGAGCGCGTTGGTCTCCACGGACGGCAGTGCCTTCATCACCAGCAACTACAATGCCGCTGATTTCTTCGCGTTCAAGTTTACGAAGTACAGCCGTTGGATCTATGTAGCCGAAGGCAGTGACGCAGCGACCGTTGCCGCCATAGAGGCATTGAACGCCGCCGCTGAAGCCAAGGGCGCCACGATCCATACCATCGCTTACGAGCGGACTACATCGGTCAACTCACGAGGCATCAAGAGTTATGCGTACGCGCTTCACATATCCTACCGTGCGGAGGGTAAACTATTCAGCGGGCGTATCAACCTGACTTACAGCAAGACCGACACCACCATCAGCCTGCAATACAAGGATTACGAGAGCGCCCTGCGTCCCCTGTTCGCCCGCATAGCAGCCAATCCTGACGATGCCGCACAGCAATTGGCGGACATCTTCAGCGGCACTTTCACTCCGGAGTCTTATACCGGCTCGCAGCTCAACATGACACAGCTGCTGATGAAGAAAGCGGACGGTACCGCGATCCGCATACAGGCTGACAAGATCATTATGTAAGCGAATACTATATAACACTGAATTATGATGAAAAAGACAACTATATTGACCCTATTGGTAGCAAGTACCAGCGTATTTGCCGAAGCACCCAAGAAGCTGCCTGTCACTCCCTATCCGGAGCACTCCGATATTTTCTTGGAGTTATTGGAGGGAGCCCCCGCGATGGGCAGGGAAGTCTATGTGAACGAGGACAATCTCCCCGCTGCCTCAGAGCCGGCACGCGCTCCGAAAGCAGACGCGAGCACACTAATCAAAGGCTATACGAATCCCAAAGGCACCCTTTTCCTGGGTATGGACGAAGCCGGAAAAGGAACCTGGTTCAGCACCCCCGGTGTTATCGGCGCATGGTCGGACAGTATCAAGTGCTGGAAATGGAACAACACCATCACGGAGTACAAGACGATCAAATATGCGACCGCCTTCTCCAACGAGTACCCCTCTTATTGCGAGAACGCGAACTACTATGTGGATACAAAAGGTAATTTCTACGACTCCATCGTAGCCCGCGGCGGTTACCAGGACGCTTATGCCATGGATGCCGACGGCGATGCCGGCTACCTGTGGCAACAAGCAACTCCTCTCCAGACCGTGACTTATGAGGACGGCACGAGTAGCAGTTTCATGCTGCTCAGCAGTGCGTGGATTCCTTCCGCCCGTAACTGTCCTCTCGCCGTAGGCGGTCTTCCCAGCGGTAACAGCAGTGACGGTTTGTGGCCGTTGACCAACGCCATTAACATCACCGGCTCGGGTGTGAGCATGGATCTGTTAGCCGCGACCGACTCGGACGGTTATGTGCATTACCTATACGGTTCGTCTGCTTTAAACATTGACGAAACGCTCGTCCGTAATGCCGCCAACACAGCCGACTCCATTGTTTATACCCGCGTACAGCCGGTAGAGCTCCGAACCTATTACGACAAGCCCCAGGCACCGCTATATATCAAGAGCGTGACGATGGCAGTCGGTAGTGACAAATACTCTGCTTTCAATCAGTCCGACCTCCATTTCGACACGCTGTACATGGCCATCATCACGGAGAGCGGCGACACGTTAGCCCAATCGGCAGCAACGATGGCGAACCTCTCCGGCATGAGTTACAAGAAAGGCAAAATGCTGACGTTCCAGATGCGCGACACGACTGCCTATGGCGAGTTGCTGAGCGAGGGTCTGCTGATCGACCAGCCTTTCTACGTAAGTATCTCCGGTTTCAAAGAGGGCGACAACTTTGGTGTTTATGCCGCACAATGCAGTGTGTATGAGAGCAAATCGGAGATGGTCTATGCGAACGAGCTGACTGCAGTCAATGACTACGAGCCGTATATCATGCTGAACGGTATCTACCCCACTCTGGAGGACTTTTACGCCAGCCGTGGCGCAAAGACCGGGCAAGTGGGCGACACCATTCCGGTCAAGATGATCCAATACGAGTCCGGCAAGTATCACTACACCGCGGCTTACAAAGAATGGGGTAGCCGGAACAGCGAGTTTGCCTTCTACTCCACTTTTACCCCTTACGACTCGATCAACCGCACATGGAACCTGGAGATCTCCCAGCCCGACTACATCGAGATCAACGCAGACTATGAGACCAATATCGGCGGAGACGACGAAGATCCCATCACCATCTGGTCTTACTACCGGTTGTTCACGATGCATATCTATGCCACTTCCACCCCTGTAGCGGGCGATATTATCAAGATCGGCAAAGCCGGCAAGCAGATTGTCTTCCGCATCGACCAGGTGGGCGAAGAGTCGCAAGGTATTGAGGAGGCAAGCGTCCCGGACGCCCGGGCGGAGAAACTGCTCCGGAACGGTATGCTGGTCATCCGCAAAAACGGCGTACTATACAATCCATTAGGAATAAAAATACAATAACAAATAATCACAGGAGAAATCCTATTGTTCAATTAAAAAACAAGAATGAGTATGAAAAAGATTTTTACTCTTGCGCTTATTGCCGGGATGGCAATCAGTGTAATGGCACAGTCTCAAGCCACCAAAGCCGAGCTGAGTGCAAAGAAAGCAACCGATTCCGGTCTCCGGACCACCCGTATCGCGATGGAGCAACTCACCCCTGATTTCAAGGTGTACAAGAACGGAGCTCTTCCCCGTCACATTGCCCCTCGTGCAGCAGCCGCAGCGGCAGCAGCCGACACGGCTTTCTACCTGCTTAAGATGGAGGATGGTTTGTATGCCGGTGTTTCCCCTACTGCAGGTATGTATTATCCGATGATTCTGACCAAGGCGACCGAGGATGTCACATTCTATAATTTCTCCGTATTCGCATCGGAGGAGCAGTTTGGCTGGTTCCTGGGCGAGGTATCAGACGAATATATGCTTTCTCAGGACACCGATTTAGTCATCCCCGCGGGTGAGATAGAGGCCGGTGCAGGTTACCAAGCCACCCCTATCTTTGCCACCGCCAGCGGCGCAGAGTACAAATATGGCGGCACAGAAGAGCATCAGTACTGGTACACTTTCAGTCCTGACGCATACCTGTATATGACCAAATGCCATATGTACACCAGCACAGTCTTTAGTGAGGATGGTAGCGACTACTCTCCCTGGATGTTAACTGCGGAAATGCCTTATCTGTTTGGTTCAGGCATTGATCTTTCCGCATATCCGAACATTGGTATGGGTCAGGTTGATACTATCGGTACTCCTTGGGGTTTTGCAGGGATGACCACCAAGATAGACAGTATCACTATCTTTGTAATATCCCGCAATTCGACTTCCGTTCAAATCGGTAACAGCCTCAAACTGGCTCTCCACCCCGTAACCATTCAAGGCAACCAATACCTGATAGACACGGATACGGAGCTGGCAAGCCATACGGCTACCGATGTTGATATCACGTTCAGCCATACGGTACAAGACCAGCAAGGTGCTTCTCATACCATGGGTGTAGTGACCTTCCCGATTAAAAAGAACATCACCGGTGAGTTCTTCATCACCATCAGCGGTCTCAACGGCGAGGGTGCCAACTTCGGTTTATATGGCGACGGTGCAGATTATGCCGGCTATGGTGACACATACTATATCGGAAACGGTAAGTTCCGTAACCTCTTTGGAATAAACGCCCTTATCTCAGTTAACGCAGCTATAGACGAGTCCGGCACGCAGGCTCTCGACCGCGTTGAGGATGGTATCAAAGCCCACAAAGCCATCGAGAACGGTCAGATTGTAATCGTTAAGGGTGACAAGAAATTCAACCTGTTAGGTGCAGAGCTTTAATTGACAGTGGAGTTGCACTCCACTTCACCCCACATTTCAGTAAAATTGTTTATAACCCGTGTAAATTCCTGAGTTTACACGGGTTTCATTATGTTTATAGTTGTTGAAAAGTTGTTAATAAAACAATTGAAAGATTTTTTTGTGGGGAAATGTGGTGAATATTATTATTTTTTCGTACCTTTGCAGCGAATTTATAATTCGCCTTACAAGAAAACAACAGACAAAACCTTAAAAAGGATAGAAATTGACGTTTATGCAGACATTTATCGGAAATATCGAAGGACGGCTGGACGAGAAGGGGCGCATATTCGTTCCGGCGGTTTACCGCAAGATTTTGGCAGAAGCCGAGTCGAAGCGTATTGTGATGCGCCGCGACACGGACAACGAGTGTCTGATGTTCTACCCGGAAGAGGTGTGGAACGAGAAGGTCGAGCAGTTGCGCCAAACGCTTGACGAGTGGGACCCGGAGGACCAGTTGATCCTTATGCAGTTCATGGCCGACGCCGAGTATCTGGATATGGACGGTCAGGGCCGAATATTGTTGCAGAAGAAGAACCTCGAGACGATCGGCGCCCAACAGGATGTGCTGTTCGTAGGTATGCTGAACCGCTTTGCCGTCTGGGCACCGGAGACGTTCGCTGCGAAACGGCTCAGCCAGAGTGAGCTGGCGGCACGGTTGCGGGCAAAAATGAAACGAACAGGGGTCAATTAGTACAGAAAGAGTACAGAAATGGAATAGCAAGAAACAAAGATGTACTAAATAAGAACCAAAAAAGGACTAAATAAGAACTAAAGAAGAACTAAAGAATTATGTAAAACAGATAGGAGAAAGGACGTAAGATGGAGAGTGAGATTTACCACATACCGGCGATGCTGCAAGAGACGATCGAGGGTTTGGCAATCAAACCCGGGGGCGTGTATGTGGATGTCACTTTCGGCGGAGGAGGACACAGCCGCGCTATCCTTGCAAGGATGGACGCGGATGTACAAAGGGACGATGTACAATGTACGAAGGAAAGCGGACACCTGTATTCGTTTGACCAGGATATAGAGGCGTATGAGAATGTACAAGGGGACGATGTACGATGTACGAAGGATGACGGGGTATTCGTCAATAACCCGAAGTGGACGTTCGTGCATAGCAATTTCCGGTATCTGAAGAACTGGATGGATTATTACGGAGTGAAAGAGATAGACGGGTTGCTGGCAGACCTCGGGGTTAGTTTTCACCATTTCGACTGCCCGGAGAGAGGGTTCAGTTTCCGTTTCAGTGCGCCGTTGGATATGCGTATGAACCAGACCGCCAAACGTACGGCGGCGGATATAGTGAATGGGTACAGCGAAGAAGAGTTAGCGAGAGTTTTCTGGCTTTACGGCGAGATGAAGAACGGGAGGGGCATCGCAAGGAATATATGCAAAGCCCGTTCTCAGAAGCCTATTTTACGGACTGAAGAACTGATTAACGCGGCACTGAACCTCCAGATAAATCCGCCATGCATGGCGGATACAAAGGAAATAGAAGTACCGGCGCAGTACAAGAAAGACTTGGCGCGGCTGTTTCAGGCGCTGCGGATAGAGGTGAACGACGAGATGGGGGCACTGCGGGAGATGTTAGTGGCAGCACGGGATCTGTTGAAACCCGGCGGCAGGATAGCCATTCTGACTTACCACTCGTTGGAAGACCGGCTGGTGAAGAACTTTTTTAGAAGCGGGAACTTGGAAGGTACGATAGAGAAAGACTTTTACGGAAACGCGCTCACTCCGTTTGATGTCATCGAGAAAGGGCGTACAGCCAGCGAGGATGAAGTAGAACGGAACCCGCGTAGCCGGAGTGCGAAATTACGAGTGGCAGAGAAAAAATAATGGCAGATGCACATGACATACAATCGTGGCTGAACGGCGACAGGCTGCGGAGCAAGAAGATCAGGGAGCTGTATCCGCTGATCGGACTGATTGTAGGGCTCCTGTTTCTGTATATCCTGATTGGTTACCAGTCCGTCAAACAGCAACACAGACTGACGGACACGAAGAAAGAGATGTTAGACGCCAAGTTCCGTTACATGACGGTCAGTGCGCAGCTGACCAACACCACACGGCAGAGCCAGATATTAGAGGCCCTGCAAGCGAACGGAAGCGAGTTGAAGGAGAACAGAGTGCCGCCGGTGAAGATTTATGAGTGACGAGCAAAGAAATACGGTATGGAGGTTTGCAATCATATTCATTGTGATTGCAGCGGGTTTCGTAGCCGTGCTCGGCAAGATCATCTATATTCAGGCAGTGGAGCGTGACGAGTGGCTCAAAGTGGCAGAAAAACAAGTGCCGGCCAGCCGCCCCATCCAAGCGACACGAGGCAACATCCTCGACTGCAACGGTCATCTGCTCGCCACCAGTATGCCACAGTACTATGTCTATATGGATACGCGTGTGCCCGCATTGCACGAGAAAGGCGGACAGTTATTCACGGAGCACATTGACACCCTTGCACTGGATTTGGCAACCATCGTAGGCGACCACACGCAGGCGGAGTACAAGACGCGCATCACTCAGGCTTACAAGAAAGGCGCCAAGCGTCTGAGGGTATGCGACCATCGGATCAATTACCTGCAGCGGCAGGAGTTGGAGAAGAACAAACTAATCAGGAAAGGCAAGTACAAGAGCGGTATTTTCTTTGAGGACCAGCACCGGCGTATCAAGCCTTACGGCATCCTCGCGAGTCGCACCATCGGCGGCATCTACGGCGAGGGCGGTAGCGGTAATTCGGGTCTGGAGAAGCGTTTTGACAAGGAGTTGCGCGGCGAGGACGGTTTGAGCAGTATCCAGAAGATCGGCGGGCGGTACGAGTCAGTGACCGTGGAAGAAGCCAAAGACGGCCTGGATGTGCTGACTACCATCGATGCCAATCTGCAGGACATCGTTGAGAACGCGCTGACCGAGAAGACGCGCGAGCGGAACGCCAAATGGGGCTGCGCCATCCTGATGGAGACGCAGACGGGTTATATCCGCGCCATCGCCAACATCGACCGCACCAAGGAAGGCGAGTATTTCGAGGCGCAGAACCACGCCGTGCAGCGTGTGGAGCCGGGTTCGACCTTCAAGACGATTGCTCTCGTTGCCGCTCTGGACGACGGGAAGATCGACATAGACGACACGGTGAGCGTGAGCCGCAAGCCGTGGCAGTACTTCAGCGTAAAGCACACGGACGCGCACCCGATGGACACATTGCTGACCGTCCGGAGCGCGCTGGCGGTAAGTAGTAACATTGCTCTCGCCAAACTGATTACGCGGAGTTACGAGGGTTCGGCGCGCAAGTTCGTGCGGCGGATAGAGAAGATGGGACTGACGGACAGCGTCTATTGCGAGATCCCGGGTGCAGACAAAGTGCGTATCGATGTGCCACGCGACACGGTGACGCTCAGCAAGATGAGTTACGGGTACTCGGTGGAGATGAGCCCGATGCAGATATTGATGTTCTACAACGCGATCGCCAACGGCGGGCGTATGATGCGTCCGATGTTGGTGAGCGGTATCCAGCAGAACGGCGAGGACGTTGAACGGTTCCGGCCGGAGGTGGTGAAGTCGTCCATTTGCAGCAACCGCACGCTGCGTGACATACAAGGGGCACTGCACGATGTTGTGTGGGACGACCATTTGGGAACGGCAGCGAAGAAGCTATGGAGCCGCAAAGCACAAAGCAATTTAGTGAGCATAGCCGGCAAGACGGGTACCGCGCAGCTGTTCATCCCCGGCCACGGCTATTCGAGCAGACGCCACCGAATGACGTTTGTCGGGTACTTCCCGGAGGAGAACCCGCGGTACACGTGCATCTGCATGATCGAGGACCCGCAGTATCCTTACGACGCAGGTATGGACTGCGGCAGTACAGTGAGGGTGATTGCCGAGAAGACGATGGCGTACACGGGGTGCTATGTGTATCGCGAAGGCGAGCGCGTTTTGGAAAAACGCTAATTAAAAATTACGAATTCAAAATTACGGATTACGAATGATACTCAGCGAGTTATTGACAGCGATTAAGCCGATTGAGGTGATCGGTACGACGGACAATGAGATCAGCGGCATTCATTTCGACAGCCGCAAAGTGGGTCAAGGCGACCTTTTCGTTGCCCAAGTCGGCACAGCAGTAGACGGACACACGTTCATTGATGGTTGTGTCGCGAAGGGCGCAGGTGCAGTGGTACTTTCGAACAGGAAGTACCTGCCGAAAGAGGCTAAAGGCGAAAAGTTAGAGGCGAAAGTTACATACATCCTCGTAGAGAACACGGACAAGGCACTGGGGCTGTTGGCGAGCAAGTGGTTCGGCGAGCCGAGCAAGGCACTGACGCTGGTCGGTGTGACCGGCACGAACGGCAAGACGACCATCGCCACCTTATTATATAAACTCGTGCGCGCGATGGGTCACAAGGCCGGTCTGCTGTCCACTGTGGTCAATTATATCGAGGACGAGGCAGTGCCCGCGACGCACACCACGCCGGACGCCATCGAACTGAACGGACTGCTGCGGCGGATGGTAGATGCCGGTTGCGAGTACGCGTTCATGGAGGTCAGCAGCCATGCCATCGCCCAGGAACGTATCGCCGGACTCGATTTTGACGGGGCGCTGTTCACCAACCTCACGAGGGACCATATCGACTACCATAAGACCTTTGACAACTACCGCGACACGAAGAAAAGGCTGTTCGACGGTCTGAAGAAGAGCGCTTTTGCTGTGACTAACAAGGACGACAAGAACGGCTTGGTGATGACGCAGAACTGCAAGGCCGCGGTACATACCTACTCCACCCGTTCGCTGGCGGATTACAAGGCGCAGATACTGGAAGAAGGGTTCGAGGGAATGATGCTCAATATCAACGGCAAAGAGGTTTTTGTGCCACTGGTAGGACGGTTCAACGTGAGCAACCTGCTGTGTATCTACGGCGCTGCACTGTGCTTGGGTTTTGATGAACTGGAAGTGCTGCGTGTGCTGAGTACGCTGAAGCCCGTGAACGGACGGTTTGAAACCATCCGCAGCCCGAAAGGCTGGACGGCTATCGTCGATTATGCCCACACGCCGGACGCCGTAGATAATGTGATCCAGACGATTAGGGAGATTCTAGATAGTCGAAAGTCAAAAGCCGAAAGTCAAAAGCCGAAATTGATTACGGTAATCGGTTGCGGCGGCAACCGCGACAAAGGCAAACGACCAATGATGGCGCAGATTGCGAAGAAAGGGAGCGAGCAGTTGATCCTGACCTCCGACAACCCGCGCGACGAAGAGCCGGCAGATATCCTGAATGATATGAAAGCCGGACTGACGGAAGAGGAACTCAAAAGCACTTTGGTCATCGAGGACCGCGCGGCGGCTATCCAGACCGCTTGCACGTTGGCGCAGAGCGGCGATGTGATTCTGGTGGCAGGCAAGGGTCATGAGGACTACCAGATTATCAAAGGTGTGAAGCACCATTTTGACGACCATGAGGTTGTGAGACAGTTTATTTAATACGATATATCGAAATATCGATTTATCGAAAAATCGAAAAGGACATGCTATACCATCTGTTTAATTATCTGACAACAGCTTACGGGCATTTGAGCGGTGCGCGACTGATGACCTATATTTCGTTCCGCGCTATCACGGCAGGCGTGATCGGTCTGCTCGTGAGTATCTGGTTCGGGAACTGGTTTATCAACTACATGAAGCGTCACAACATCTCCGAGACGCAGCGTGACGAAAAAACCGACCCCTTCAATGTAGGCAAGAAAGGTGTGCCGACGATGGGCGGTCTGATTGTCATTGCAGCCATCCTTATTCCGTGTCTGCTGTTAGGCAAACTGACGAACGTCTATATGATTCTGATGATTGTCACCACGCTGCTGATGGGTGCGCTGGGTTTTGCAGACGACTATATCAAGACGTTCAAGAAGAACAAGGACGGGCTGAACGGCTGGGTGAAGATAGGCGGACAAGTGGCGTTGGGTCTGATCGTGGGTCTGACGCTGCGTTTCTGTCCGGCAGTGAGCATGAACGAAGTGGTCACCAGCCGGATTGAGAACAATGTGGTGGTAGTCGAGAAGACACCGGAGATCAAGTCCACACAAACGACTATTCCGTTCGTCAAGCACCATAACTTCAACTACGCCGACCTGTTCCGTTGGACGGGTGAGAACAACAAATACCGCTTCGGGTGGATTTTCTTCGTGATACTGACTGTGTTTGTGGTGGCAGCGGTGTCGAACGGTGCGAACCTGAACGACGGCATGGACGGTATGTGTGCCGGCAACTCTGCGATAATAGGAATCGCTCTACTGGCTCTGGCTTACACCAGCGGTAGCGTGGTCTGGGCGGAGTATTTCGACGTGATGTACATCCCCGGGAGCGAGGAGATCGTGGTTTTCCTCGCCGCTTTTGTGGGTGCGCTGGTGGGTTATCTGTGGTTCAACGGGTTCCCTGCGCAGGTGTTCCTCGGCGACACGGGCAGTCTGACGGTAGGCGGCATCATCGGCGTGTGCGCCATGGTGATCCACAAAGAGCTGATGGTGCCGGTGCTGTGCGGTGTGTTCCTGATGGAGAGCGTGAGCGTGATTCTCCAGACACAGGTATATAAATATTATAAGAAACGCGGGCGTCACGTGCGTGTGTGGAAACGTACGCCGCTGCATGACCATTTCCGCACATCGGTGGACCAGGTGCTGAAGAACGATCCGACTTGCTCGATCCTCTTCAAGGGCAGCAAGAATCTGCACCACGAGACCAAGATCGTATTGCGGTTCTGCATCGTCACCCTCATTCTGGCTGCCGTCACTATCCTAACCCTTAAAATCCGTTAAAATGAAAAGAATTGTAGTATTAGGTGCGGGCGAGAGCGGTAGCGGCGCTGCCATCCTCGCCAAAGAGAAAGGATTTGACGTCTTCGTCAGCGACTGCGGTACAATCAGTGATCCCTACCGTGCGTTACTGGACCAGAACGGTGTCCAATGGGAGGACGGCAAGCACAGCGAAGAGCTCATTCTCAATGCCGACGAGGTGATCAAATCGCCGGGTATTCCGCTGACTGCGCCGCTGATACAGAAACTGCAGGCGCAAGGTACACCCATCATCAGTGAGATTGAGTTTGCGGCACGTTATACGCACGCCAAGATGATCTGCATCACCGGTTCGAACGGCAAGACCACCACCACCTCGCTGATCTTCTACATCTTGAAGCAGGCAGGCCTCAATGTGGGTCTGGCAGGTAATATCGGTAACTCGCTGGCGCTGCAGGTGGCGCACGAGGATCACGACTACTATGTGATTGAACTCTCGTCCTTCCAGTTGGACAACATGTACGACTTCAAGGCGGACATCGCCATCCTGCTGAATATCACACCGGACCATCTGGACCGGTACGACTACAAGTTCCAGAACTACGTGGACGCCAAGTTCCGTATCACGCGCAACCAGACCAAAGAGGACAGTTTCATCTATTGGGCGGAGGATCCGGTTATTGACCGGGAGATGAAGAAGATTCAGTTGGGCGCCACCCTCTATCCATACGGCTTCACGCAACCCAACCCGCTTCCTGTGGGCGAAGACGAACTGGCTCTGAAAGGCCGGCATAACGTGCTCAACTCCATGGCTGCCACCATCGCGGCAAACGTCATGGGTATCAAGAAAGAGGTGATCCGCGAGTCCCTCATGACCTTCCAGGGTGTCCCCCACCGTCTGCAGTACGTGGCTACCGTCCGCGGCGTGCGGTGGATCAATGACTCCAAGGCAACGAATGTCAACTCCTGCTGGTACGCCCTCGAGGCGATGACGACGCCGACCGTCCTCATCCTCGGCGGAAAGGACAAAGGCAATGACTATTCCGAGATAGACGAACTGGTGAAAGAGAAATGCCATACGCTGGTGTTCATGGGGCTGCATAATGAGAAACTACGGGAGCATTTCGGCGGTTTCGGTCTCAATATCATTGACACCGACAATCTGCACGACGCTATTCAGGGCGCGTACAATGCCGCCCGAGAAGGGGACACAGTGCTTCTCAGCCCTTGCTGCGCGTCGTTCGATCTGTTTAAGTCCTACGAGGACCGCGGGGAACAATTCATGGCAGCCGTCAGAGCATTATAGTTGACAGGTATGAATTTCAAACTGAACTTCCAAAATATAGACAAGACTTTCTGGGGACTCTTCGGGATCCTGATCGTGGTCGCCGTCATAGCACTCTTCTCGGCGTCATCCACGCTGGTCTATCAGCGCGGCTCGGTCTTAGGGCCTATCGGGTCACAGATCGTGTTTATCGTTCTGGGCGTAGTCGCAGCTTATGTCATTCAGTTCATACCCACTTACTGGATACGGTTCGGCGGATACATACTGCTTGGCATCAGTACGCTGCTCGTCTATTCGACCATGATTCCCGGCAACCCGCTTGTTGTCACCATCAACGGTGCCGCGCGGTGGGTAAGAATAGCCGGTATCACGTTCCAGCCCTCCGAGCTCGCCAAACTGAGTCTCATCATCGTAGTGGCGGACCAGTTGGCGCGAATCCGCACGGAAGCGGACAAAAGCAAGTATTTCTGGCGGACGCTCATCATCTCCGGTGTGGTCATGCTACCTATCATGGCGTCCAACCTCTCCACAGCTATACTGATTGGATTGATTGTTTTCTGTCTCTGGGTTCTTGCGCGCATTCCTTGGAAATATACGCTTTCCGTGGTAGGGATAGCGGCGGTAGTGCTCGTCTTAGGCTACGCGATTGTGGAGTTCGGTTTTGTGCGTCCGGGACGGCAAATGCACGGCCCTTTCAAACGTGCCACCACCTGGGTCGCCCGTATCGACCGGCATTTCGCGAACGAAGACACGGACAAATACACCCTCACTGACGAGAACATCCAGGAGGTTTATGCAGCCGTAGCTATCGCGCGCGGCGGTACTTCGCCCCTCGGTGTGCTTCCCGGTAACAGCAAGGAACGGGATTATCTGCCACTTGCTTTTGCGGACTATATCTTTGCCATCATCGTCGAGGAAAGCGGCGTGATCGGTGCAGGTTTTCTAATTTTTCTCTATCTGGCGATTCTCTTCCGGGCGTGCAATGTGTCCAGCCGTTATTCGGATATGCCGGCGATGCTGATGACGATGGGGCTGGCGCTGATGATCACCTGCCAGGCACTCATCTCCATGCTCGTCGCTGTGGGATTGGGACCCGTCACGGGACAACCGCTGCCGTTGATATCAAGGGGCGGTACGTCGGTGTTGATCACCTCTATCTATTTCGGCATTATGATGGGGGTCAGCCGTGAGCAGCTCGCGCTCCGCGAACGTGTCAACGAAACGCTCATCGACAGCCAGGAAGACGCACCTATTGTAACTTTAGAATAACATGAGATATTTGATTTCCGGAGGGGGAACCGGAGGACATATATTCCCCGCAGTCAGTATCGCTAATGCATTAAAAGAGTTGGATCCCGAGGCAGAGATCCTTTTCATCGGAGCCCTCGGGCGCATGGAGATGGAGCGTGTGCCCCAAGCCGGCTACAAGATCATCGGCCTCCCGGTACGCGGTTTCAACCGCGCGCAGCCGTGGAAGAACGTGTCGGTGCTCTGGGACCTGTTCAAGTCGCTTAGACAAGTCAAACAGATCATCCGTGATTTTCGCCCCGACGTGGGTGTCGGCGTGGGAGGCTACGCTTCCGGCGCAGCCATGTGGCAGGCAGCGAACATGGGTATTCCGATTCTTCTTCAGGAACAGAACGGCTTTGCCGGAGTGACCAACAAGATCCTCAAAAACAAAGCTGCCAAGATTTGTGTGGCGTACGAGGGCATGGAGCGGTTCTTCCCTGCCGACAAGATTATCCTCACAGGCAACCCTGTTCGCCAGAACCTGACGGAAGGCCGTAAGTCGAAAAACGGAAGTCAAAAGAACCTCCTTATCATCGGCGGCTCTCTCGGCGCAAGAACCATCAACGAGGCCGTTGCAGCAGGTATTCCAGCACTTCAGAAAGCAGGTATTCATGTCGTCTGGCAAACCGGCAAGACCTACTACAAAAAAATCATCGATCAACTCTCATCTTCCCCCCTCTATGGGGGGACCGAGGGGGACTTGGAGATCCATGATTTTCTCTCCGACATGCCGGACCGGTACGCCAATGCCGACCTCGTCATCTCCCGTGCCGGTGCCAGTTCGATCTCCGAACTATGCCTGCTCGGCAAACCCGCTATTCTGGTCCCCTCGCCTAACGTAGCCGAGGACCACCAGACCCACAACGCCATGGCGCTCGTCAACAAGGACGCAGCAGTCTTGGTACGCGATGCAGAGGCGGCTGAGAAACTCATTCCGACAGCACTGGCGCTCATTCAAAACGATGCACGACTGGAGACCCTGCATACCAACGTGCTGAAGTTGGCGCAGACCGATTCCGCTAAGAGAATAGCCGAAGAGGTGATAAAATTAGCGAAAAAACAAAAATAATTGCCCAAAAATTTGGTCATATCAAAAAAAAGCAGTAACTTTGCACGCTTTTTTGCGGACAGGCTAGACAAAGTTCCCGTCAGAGCACGAGACGCCGCACCGCTATCACATTAAATACAGCTATGTACAGATGTACGCAATTGTAGAAATGAAAGGCCAGCAGTTTAAAGTAGAGGCTGGCAAAAAACTGTTCATCAATCGCATGAACGAGCTCGAGAAGGGCGCAACCGTTGAGTTTGAGAACGTGCTGCTGCTCGACGACGAGGGTAAAGTAAAAGTTGGTGCTCCTTATGTAAAGGGTGCGAAAGTGGTTTGCGAAGTGCTCGACAACGAGTGCCGTGGCGACAAAATCCTTGTTTTCCACAAGAAACGTCGCAAAGGCTATCGCAAACTCAACGGTCACCGTCAGGATCTGACCAACGTAATTGTTAAAGAAATTGTTATTGCTTAAAAGAAAGGACAACAGAGTATGGCACACAAGAAAGGTGTCGGTAGTTCTAAGAACGGCCGTGAATCAGAAAGCAAACGTCTTGGCGTGAAGATCTTTGGTGGTCAATTCGCAAAGGCAGGTAACATTATCGTACGTCAGCGTGGTACCGTGCACAACCCGGGTGAAAACATGGGTATGGGTTCTGACCACACACTGTTCGCTCTCTGCGATGGTATCGTAACCTTCCGCAAGAAACGCGACAACAAATCGTACGTCTCCATCCAGCCGGTAGCTGCAGAAGCATAAATCGGCGAGAGAGGATTTATTGTCTCCTACCGAGGGCTTCGGCTTTAGGTGGGAGATTTTTATTTGAACACAAATCTTAATAATAGTATATTTTTACCTCCCTTTTAACCTTTGCATTTTGTCGGGGTCATCTGCTATGCAAGTGCTATGTAAGTGCTATGCAAGACGTAGGTAAAAAATCTTAACAAAAGTAAACTTTTTGATATGTTAACTTTAAAACAAATCTATGACGATAAAGCCCGTGTGATTGCTGGGCTGGAGAAAAAACACTTCACCGGAGCCGCAGAGGCGATAGACGAGGTGCTCCGTCTGGACGGCGAGCGCAAATCCGCACAGCAACTCAAGGATGCTGCGGCGGCAGAGATGAATAAGATCTCTAAATCCATCGGTGCACTTATGGCGCAAGGCAAACGCGACGAGGCGGAGGCTGCCAAGGCGCAGACAGGCGCACTCAAAGCACAGATCGCCGAGTATGATACCAAGATGGCGGAGGCCGAGGAGGCACAGACCAAACTGCTGCTCACCATCCCGAACGTACCGTACGACATCGTTCCCGAAGGTGCTTCCGCAGAGGACAACCTCGCTGTCACCATCGGCAACTGGCCCAACCAGCCGATGATCGACGCCATCGCCAAAGACGGCGCAGTAGCGCTCCGCGACTGGGACACAGCGACCGACGAGAAGATTGCAGAAGAGAAATTGTCAATTCTCAACTCTCAACTCTCAACTAAATTGCCCCACTGGGAACTGGCGAAAAAGTATAATTTGATAGACTTTGACCTCGGTGTGAAAATCTCCGGCGCAGGCTTCCCTGTTTATATCGGTCAGGGCGCACGTCTCCAACGTGCCCTCATCAATTTCTTCCTCGCGGAAGCCAACAAAGCCGGTTACACGGAGATTATGCCGCCTACGGTGGTTAACGCCGCTTCGGGTTACGGCACAGGCCAGCTGCCCGACAAAGAGGGACAGATGTACCATTGCGAGGTGGACGACCTCTACCTCATTCCGACCGCCGAAGTACCGGTGACCAACCTCTACCGCGACGTCATCATCGACGAGAAAGAACTTCCTATCAAGAACTGCGCGTACACGGAGTGTTTCCGTCGCGAGGCAGGCTCCTACGGCAAGGACGTACGCGGTCTGAACCGTCTGCATGAGTTCTCGAAGATCGAAATCGTGCGTATTGATACGCCGGAGCACTCCGACGCTTCGCATAAAGAGATGCTGGCGCACGTAGAAGGTCTGCTGAAGAAACTGGAGTTGCCGTACCGTATTCTCCGTCTTTCAGGCGGTGACATGAGTTTCACAGCCGCTCTCTGCTATGACTTTGAGGTCTATAGCGAGGCACAGCACCGTTGGCTTGAGGTCAGCTCGACTTCCAATTTCGACACCTACCAGGCAAACCGTCTCAAATGCCGTTACCGCCGTGCGGAGGACAAGAAAGTGACGCTCTGCCACACCCTCAACGGCTCGGCGCTTGCGCTGCCCCGTATCGTGGCGGCTCTATTGGAGAACAACCAGACACCCGAAGGCATCCGCATCCCTGCGGCACTCCAACCCTTCTTCGGCGACGA
>DFEG01000041.1 GCA_002369075.1 Bacteroidales bacterium UBA3808
GACTACAAAGTACGCACTTGGCGCGATCTCATCGTACCTTTTGCACTCATCGGTGTGCCTGCACTCATCATCATGATACTGCAGAAAGAGACCGGTTCGGCGCTTGTCTTTGCCTCCTTTCTGCTGGTCTTCTACCGTCAGGGAATGAGCGGATACGTGCTGTGGATGGGTGTAGCGGCAGTGGCGTTGTTTATCATCAGTATCCGGTTCGGCGGCGTGCCCCTGCCGTTGGGCACAGGCAGCGTGGGTATATTGAGTTGCATGCTGCTGCTGACGGCGGTGGAGATTTATTTCATCTGCAAAGAGCACCCGATGCGGTGGCAGGCACTGATATTAACAAGCAGCGTGGTTGTTATTTACGGGATCTGTCTCCTTATTAATATATGGGTAAAGGTGCCTTTTGACTGGATATCGATGGGTGTGGTGGTTGCACTGATATTATATAACGTGTTCGTCAGTCTTTATTGGCGGAAATACATGCTGCTGATTGTAGCGGCGTTCACGCTGTTCTGTATCGGATACACGCATGCTTGCGATTTTGTATTCCAGAAGGTGCTACAGCCCCATCAGCGGATCCGTATTGAGGTGTTGTTAGGTATGAAAGAGGATCCCGCGGGCGCAGGGTATAACGTCAATCAGGCGCGTATTGCCATCGGTTCCGGGCGGTTCTTCGGCAAAGGTTACCTCAACGGCACACAGACCAAACTGCAGTTTGTGCCGGAGCAGGATACCGATTTTATCTTCTGCACCGTAGGCGAGGAATGGGGATTTGTCGGGTCTGTAGGCGTGCTGCTGATCTACCTGTTTTTCATCCTGAGGCTGATAGAGATCGCCGAGCGGCAGAGAAATATATCCACGCAGATTTACGCCTACTCAGTCGCCGGTATATTTCTCTTCCACCTCACTATCAACGTAGGAATGGTACTGGGATTACTGCCGGTAATCGGTATTCCGCTTCCGTTCTTCAGTTACGGTGGCAGTTCATTATGGGGATTCACGATGCTGCTGTTTATCCTGCTGAGGCTGGATGCAGCACGTATGGAGCAATTGCGGTAAGATGGCGTTTGTTACGAATCCCATAGGAATAATCGGCGAAGAAGAGGCCGCACGGATGCTGGAGAAGAAAGGATTCCGCATCGTCGAACACAACTGGCGGATGGGACATCTGGAGGTGGATCTGATTGCCGAGAGCAAGACGGAGATTGTCTTTGCTGAGGTGAAAGCGAGAACCAGTACATTCGGTGATATCCGGCCGGAGGAGTATGTGGACGAGAACAAGAAACGAAGGATGGTAGCGGCTGCCAACGGATATATCAAGTATCATAAGGTGGACAAATTGCCGCGGTTCGATATTATCGGTATAATAGTGAACCCGCAGACCAACGAAATCACGTACCGCAACCACTTGGAGAACGCCTTTGTGCCTCACGTGCGGACGATCTCCTCCGGGAGCTTCAACGGGCAATGGAAATGGGGACACAGAAACAAAACAACAGGAAGAAAATAGTCGATCAAATCGAATGAACTTTATATACGACGTCATAGTAGTAGGAGCCGGCCATGCCGGTTGTGAGGCGGCCAGTGCAGCCGCCCGGATGGGTAGCCGTACGCTGCTCATCACCATGGACATGAACAAGATTGCGCAGATGAGTTGCAATCCGGCAGTAGGCGGTATCGCCAAGGGACAGATTGTACGCGAGATAGATGCTTTAGGCGGTCAGATGGGGATCGTGACGGACAGGAGTGCTATCCAGTTCCGGCTGCTGAACCAGAGCAAGGGTCCAGCGATGTGGAGTCCGCGCAGCCAGAGCGACCGGAAAAGGTTTATAGAGGAATGGGTGAAGGTGCTCTCGGGAACTGATAACTTGTCTATCTGGCAAGACACCGTAGTGTCTCTTATTATCAAAGATAATAAGGTATGCGGTGTGAAGACCGCTCTGGGTATCGAGATGGAGGCGCAGGCGGTGGTGCTGACCAACGGCACGTTCCTCAACGGGCTGATGCACTGCGGCAAGACGCAGATACAGGGCGGTCGCACGTCTGAGCCTGCCTCATACGGGATTACGGAGCAGTTAGTGGCGTTAGGGTTCAGAAGTGACCGGATGAAAACAGGCACACCGGCGAGGTTAGATGCACGGTCTATCCATTTCGAGGAGCTGGTCCGTCAGGACGGTGACAACGACTGGCATCAGTTCAGTTATCTGGACACCATACACAGAGGACTCAAACAGATGCCCTGCTGGATTACCTATACCAACCCAAAGACGCACGAAGCGCTACGCGCAGGATTAGCAGATTCTCCCCTTTTCAACGGACAAATCAAGAGTATCGGTCCGCGATATTGCCCCAGTATCGAGACCAAGATTGTGACTTTTGCCGACAAGGAGGCGCATCAGATATTTCTGGAACCGGAGGGCGTGGATAGCAATGAATATTACGTAAACGGCTTCTCCAGCAGTCTGCCGTGGCAGGTACAGTTAGCGGGGCTGAAAACGATCAAGGGACTGGAGGATGTAGTGATGTACAGACCCGGATATGCCATCGAGTATGATTTCTTCGATCCCACCCAACTGCACCATACATTAGAGACCAAACAGATTAAAAATCTGTTTTTTGCCGGTCAGATCAATGGCACTACCGGCTATGAAGAGGCGGCAGGGCAAGGACTGGTAGCCGGCGTGAACGCCCATATCAACGTACACGGAGGTACACCTTTCACGATGGGCAGAGACGAGAGTTATATCGGTGTGCTGATAGACGATCTGATCAACAAGGGCGTGGACGAACCCTATAGGATGTTCACCTCCCGTGCGGAGTACCGTATTCTGCTGCGCCAGGACAACGCAGATGAGCGGCTGACACAACGGAGTTACGAGATGGGGCTGGCGGACAGCTACCGATATGAGTTGCTAAAGAAGAAGCAAAAAGCCTGTACCGATTTCATCGGATTTATGCAGAGCACTTCCGTACGCAAAGGCGAGATAGACGGATGGCTGGAGCAAACAGGCAGCAGTGCACTGCATGAGGGATGCAAGATAAGCGATCTGATACTACGCCCGCAGGTAGGCATTAAGGCATTGGCAGAGGTTCTACCGGCGCTCAAGGAGAGGATTGCCGATTTAACAGACGAGGTGGTTGAGAGTTGCGAGATACAGATCAAGTACGCCGGCTACATCAAGCGCGAGCAGGCGGAAGCCGCCAAACTGCAGCGACTGGAGCAGATACGCATACCCGACACATTCAACTACGAGGAGGTACAAAGCCTGAGCACCGAGGCGCGCCAGAAACTGACACGTATCCGTCCAAGGTCTATCGGCGAAGCCCAACGGATCCCAGGCGTAAGTCCCAATGACATTAGCGTACTGTTAGTACTGATGGGAAGATAAAGGGGGATTTGACATTTGGGATTTGAGGGTTTTATAACGAACTTTAGTTTATAAATAAACTAATTATGAGTGTTCCACGTGAAACATTCCGACATATAGAGATTCATATAGAGATTTAATAATACATATATACAATGACAGCAAATGAAGTAATCGCGGCTATCCGCAATGTACCGGATTTTCCTATTCCGGGAATTCAATTCAAAGACATTACCACCGCCCTTGCCAAACCTGAGTGTCTGAAATGGTTGCGGGACGAGATGGTGAGAAGATATAAAGATCTGGGTATCACCCAGGTAGTGGGCATAGAGTCCAGAGGTTTTATCGTCGGACCGGCTGTAGCCATAGAGATGGGCGCGGGGTTTGTACCTATCCGCAAGCCGGGCAAGTTACCCGCAGAGACGCTCAAAGTAAGTTATGAGAAAGAGTATGGCACCGATACCATTGAGATGCACAAGGGGGCTCTAAGTGAGAGAGATGTAGTATTGATACATGACGATATTTTAGCTACCGGCGGCTCCATGATGGCGGCTGTAGAGTTGGTGCGGAAAGCAGGTGTCAAGAAGATTTACACCAACTGCCTCATTGAGTTAGAAGGACTGAACGGACGGAAGTTCTTGGAGGAAAGAGGAGTTGAGATAGATTGTCTGCTTGAGATTGAGGTAGATGAATGAGGGTAAAAGTGAATGGCGGCAAAGGATGAACATATAGCATTGCTGTTAAAACGCATACCGGAGAAGCCGGGTGTGTACCAGTACTTTAACAAGGACGGGCAGATAATCTATGTGGGTAAGGCCAAGAACCTGCGCCGGCGCGTCAACAGCTATTTCAACAAAGACCATCAGTCCTCCAAGACTCGCCAACTCGTTGCGCACATAGCAGATATCCGGTATGTGGTTGTTGACAGCGAGCAGGACGCATTTCTGTTAGAGAACAATCTCATAAAGCAGTACCAGCCGCATTATAATATATTGCTCAAGGACGGCAAGTCCTACCCTTCTATCTGCATTACAAAAGAACCCTACCCCCGGATTTTCAAGACGAGGACTATCAATAAGCGGAGCGGAGAGTACTATGGTCCGTACAGTTTCGGCAATACAGTAGATACCGTACTTGAGCTAATACATAAATTGTACCCTATTCGCACATGCAATATACCTCTTTCTGCCGAATCCATCGAGAGAAACAAAGTACGGGTATGCCTAAAATACCACTTGCATAACTGCTGCGGTATCTGTGAGATGCGTCCGGGCAGTGAGCATTACCAGGAATGGATCGACCAGGCACGCAAGCTGATCAAGGGCGACGCACACGAGATAGGCAAGCAGTTAGAGGAAGAAATGTCGATGAAAGCGGCAGAAATGAAGTATGAAGAAGCTGCGGACATCAAACGGAAGATAGAACTCCTGGAGCAGTTCAAAAGCAAGACCATCATCACTAACACGCACGCAGGGGACATCGATGTGTTCGGCTACGACGAGCAGGACGACAAGGTCTATATATCCATGCTGCACGTACATAACGGGTGTATCGTACAGGGTCAGACGATTGAGTACCGGCGCAAGATGGAGGAAGAGAAAGAGGAGTTACTGGCACTGGGTATGATGGAGCTAAGAGAAAGGCTTGAGAGCAAGACCAAAGAGGTGATTGTGCCGTTCATTCCGGAGGTTTTTGACGAGACGCTGCACGTGCATATCGCCATAAGCGGGGATAGGAAGAAGTTGCTCGAACTGGCGATGCAGAACGTACGGCAGTACAAATTGGACCGGCTCAAACAGGACGACAAGCTGAATCCGGAGCAACGGGGCGTGCGGATCCTCACGGAGCTGCAGAAGATGGCGGGACTGCCTACCCTGCCGAGGTGGATTGATTGTTTCGATAACTCCAATATACAGGGAACTAACGCCGTAGCCGGCTGCGTGGTATATCGGATGGCCAAGCCGAGCAAGGGCGATTACAAGCGGTTTGAGATCAAGACGGTGGACGGTGCCGATGACTACGCGAGTATGCGCGAGGTAGTAAGGAGAAGATACCAACACCTGATTGACGAGGGAGGGCACATGCCGGACTTGATCATCGCCGATGGCGGTATAGGACAGATGCATGCCATCCGTGAGGCGGTGGAGGATCAGTTGGGGCTGAGTATTCCGATTGCGGGTCTGAAGAAAAACGACAAGCACCGGACGCAGACACTGCTCTATGGTTTTCCTCCGGCGGAGATCAGCATGCCTGTCACGAGTGAAGTTTTCCGATTGCTGACCGCCATTCAGGACGAAGTACACCGGTTTGCGATCACATACCACAAGCAGAAACGATCTAAGTCGTTTATTCACAGCGAGTTAGACGAGATAAAGGGTGTTGGAGCAGCCACGAAAGAGAAGATTCTGAAGCATTTTGGGTCTGTGAAACGCGCCAGAACTGCTCCAAAAGAAGAATGGATTGAATTGCTCGGAACTGCCAGAGGATCAATGGTTTACGAGTATTTTCAGGGCAAAATAAGTGTCTGAGAATTGAATAAAAATCACGAACATGAGTATTTATACGATAAAAGTCAAAAGTCAAAAGTCGAAAGTCGAAAGTCAAAAGGCGGAGGACTCCGAAAGTCAGCAATCACTCCTTCTTCTCAACGAGCGGGGGGAAAAAGTAAGTCCGCTGGAGATTTTGCAGGTGTGCGAACCGAAGAGGGTTTTTGCGTTCGAGGGACAGATGGGTGCCGGGAAGACGACCTTCATCAAGAGTCTGTGCGAGGCGATGGGTACGGAGGATGTGGTGAACAGTCCGACTTTCGCAATCGTCAATGTGTACGATGTGGAACAACCGTACAAGGGAGAGGTGTACCATTTCGACTGCTACCGGCTGAAAGATATCCGTGAGGCGATAGATTTCGGGGCGGAGGATTATCTGTACTCCGGTAACTACTGTTTCATCGAGTGGCCGGAGATGATTGAGGCGCTCCTGCCGGAAGACACCGTCTATGTGAAGATCACGCCGATGGAGAACGGCGACCGCAAACTAACTATTGAGCTATGATAGAAGTACAGGATATACATAAATCTTTCGGCGAGTTGGAAGTGCTGAAGGGTGTTAATCTGAGCGTGGAGAAAGGCGAGATTGTCGCCATTGTAGGCAAGTCCGGTGCAGGCAAGACTACCCTACTCCAGATCATCGGTACGCTGGACCGCCCGTCAAGCGGCAAGGTGGTGATAGAAGGTCAGGACGTGTTTGCACTCAATGACAAGCAGTTGGCGGCATTCCGAAACCGGCATATCGGTTTTATCTTCCAGTTCCACCAG
>DFEG01000031.1 GCA_002369075.1 Bacteroidales bacterium UBA3808
AGGCGGTTGGTCAGATGTACGTACAAAAATACTTCCCAGAGGAGAATAAGGAGCGTATGCTCGCGCTCGTGCATAACCTCCAGAAAGCACTCGGTATCCGTATTGAGAACCTGGCATGGATGTCGCGCGAAACGAAGGACAAAGCCCTCGAGAAACTGAACGCCATGACCATCAAGATCGGTTATCCGGACGAGTGGCGTGACTACAGCAAGTTGGAGATCAATCCCGCCGATACCTATTACGCCAACCTCGAGCGCGCTGCCAAGTTCGAGCAGGAGTACAGCCTCTCCTTCCTCGGCAAACCGGTGGACAAGAAGAAATGGTACATGACCCCGCAGACGGTCAACGCCTACTACAACCCGTCCTCCAACGAGATCTGTTTCCCCGCCGGTATTCTGCAATACCCGTTCTTTGACATGAGCGCCGACGATGCCTTCAACTACGGCGCCATCGGCGTAGTCATCGGTCATGAGATGACCCACGGATTTGATGACCAGGGATGCCAGTTCGACAAGGACGGCAACATGGCCAACTGGTGGACGGCAGAGGACAAAGCCGCTTTCGATGCGCGCACCAAAGTGATGGAAGAGGCGTTCAACAAGATCGAGGTGGCTCCGGGCGTACATGCCAATGGCGCCTTCACCCTCGGTGAGAACATCGCCGACCACGGCGGTCTGCAGGTATCCTACCTCGCTTTCACCCTCAACGAGGAAGCCAAGGCGGAGAAAGACCGTCTGCAGACCCGCGACGGTTTCACACCGGCTCAGCGCTTCTTCCTGGCATACGCCAATGTGTGGGCTGGTAACATCCGTCCCGAGGAGATCCTCAACCGCACGAAGAGCGATCCTCACTCGCTCGGCCGCTGGCGTGTGAATGGCGCGCTGCCGCAGATCAACGCCTGGTACGATGCATGGAACGTAACCCCGGAGTCGCCGATGTACGTGGCACCGGAGAACCGAGTAAGCATCTGGTAACAACAATAAAGCCCGCAGAACTTGCGGGCTTTATTGTGTCTTTACTCTTTGAGCGCAGCGGTCTTTATTCTTTGAGCGGCTACGCCGCGGTCTTTACTCTTTTAGGCCTTCGGCCGGTCTTTCTCAATCGCCTCGGCGATGGAGTTGGCGATGATGGCCATCTCTTCTGCCGGCAGGGAGAGTTTGGGGTTGGTGAAGAGCATATCCTTCTCCGAGTTCATCGGTACAAGGTGTATATGCACGTGGTTCACCTCCATGCCCAGAACGGCTACACCTACGCGTTTGCAGCCCGTTGCGGCTTTGATGCCGACCGCTACTTTCTTGGCGAAAGTGATCAGGCTCTGTAACTGCTCATCCGTGAGGTCGAAGATATAATCCGCCTCCGGCTCCGGCAGCTTGGGGATCACGAGCGTGTGCCCCTTGACAATCGGATTGATGTCCAGGAACGCATAGTTTTTGTCATCCTCCGCTACCTTGTAACTCGGTATCTCGCCTTTGATGATTTTCGTGAAAATAGTCATTGCGATGTACGATTTGACGGTTTACAATTTAGTTACTTGCCATTTGTTCATTTAGAGGCTGATCTCAAGCACCTCTAATTTCATCAATCCTGCGGGTACCTGGATCTCGGCAATCTCGCCTACTTTCTTGCCCATCAGACCCTTTGCGATCGGTGTGGTAACAGAGATCTTGCCCTCTGCGAGATTCGCTTCTCCTTCGGTCACGAGGTGGAACGTCTTTTCTGCGCCGTTAGGCATCTTGACGCGCACCTTGGTGAGAATCTGTACCTCGTCGGTTTTGATATCCGACGCATCGAGCACGCGTGCCTCCGCCAGACGCGCTTTCATGAGCGCAATCTTGGTCTCCAGCGCACCCTGAGCCTCTTTGGCTGCATCGTATTCTGCATTTTCACTCAAATCACCTTTCTCTCTCGCCTCTGCTATAGCGGCGATGATACGCGGACGCTCCACAGTCTCCAGGTACTGGATGTCCTCTTTCAATTTTTTTAGACCTTCTTCGGTCATGTACGTTGCCATAGTATCTGTTCAAAATTATAAATTATCAATAATCAATACTTACGAGTCAGTATTTCGCTCGCGATGATTGCTTTGCGTACCTCCTCCATGTCCGTCATATCAGGAAGAGGAGTGATATTTTTCTTTTCGTCTGCCATAAAAAAAGAAGGCTACTGGCCTTGTTTTCCGGGTTACAATAGTCGGTCTTGTCTAAAAACGAAAGGAAACTTCACAGCCTCCTTTCGCCATTAAACCTAAACCTTAACTATGAAAATTTTGTTTTCGGTGCAAAATTACTGCTTTTTTTTGGAATAGCCAAATTTTTCCTCTAAAAAAACGTTTTTTCCACAAAAAACGGCTGTTTTTTATCAATCAGAGACAATTTCACCTCTCAAAGTGGCAGCAGAGGCGTCCGTAATGCGTACCTGCACCAGATCTCCTGTCTTCTGTCCCGAGCGCGGGAAAACAACGGTCTTGTATTGCTCGGTACGTCCGTACATGTCGTCGTGGCTGCGTTTGGAAAAGCCCTCCACCAGTACCTCGACGGTCTTGCCTATTTCGCGGCGGTTGGATTCGAGCGAGAGTTGTGTCTGGAGTGCGATGATCTCATTGAGGCGCCGCACTTTCTCCTCCTCGGCGATATTATCCGGCAGGTGCTTGTGCGCATACGTACCCGGGCGCTCCGAGTACTTGAACATGAACGCGGAGTCAAATCCTACCTCGCGCATAAGCGAGAGGGTCTGTTGGTGGTCCTCCGGCGTCTCGTCGTGGAAACCGCAGAAGATATCCGTACTGATTGCTGCAGTCGGCAGAATACGCCGGATAGCCGCAATGCGGTCCAGATACCACTCGCGCGTGTATTTGCGGTTCATGAGTTTGAGAATATGGTTGGAGCCGGACTGCACCGCCAGATGTATCTGTTTGCAGAGGTTCTTATGCCGGCTGATGGCTTCCAGGGTCTTGTCGGACATGTCCTTCGGGTGGCTGGTGGTGAACCGGATACGCATGTCCGGAACCGCCTCGGCTACGATCTCCAGAAGGTCCGCGAAATCAACCACTGATGGCTGACCGCTGACGTCGGATTGCACATAACGGTAGGAGTTGACGTTCTGGCCAAGGAGGGTGACCTCTTTGTAACCGCGTGAGTAGAGATCCCGCACTTCATTGAGTATGGACTCTACATCGCGGCTGCGCTCGCGTCCGCGGGTGTAGGGCACTACGCAGTAGGAGCAGAAGTTATTACAGCCCCTCATGATAGATACGAACCCGCTGATGGAACGGCCGATGCGCGAGGGGATAATCTGGCGGTAGGTCTCCGTGGTGCTGAGCTCCACGTTCATCGCCGTGTGCCCCGCTTCGCATTGCGCAAGGAGGTTAGGGATGTCCAGATAGGCGTCCGGACCGGCTACGAAATCAACACCGTAGCTATCAATGAGTTCCTGTCCCATCCGCTCTGCCATGCAGCCGATAACTCCGATAATAGTCCGCCGGGCGGACTGACCGGCTACACCTGAAAGGCCGCTTCGCTGTAAGAGCAATGACCGCTTCTCTGAAAGACTTTTCAGCTCGCGCAGACGTGCACCGACTTTCTGCTCCGCGTTGTCGCGGATGGAGCAGGTGTTGAGCAGAATAATATCCGCATCCTCCCACCGGTCGGTTATCTCGGCGTCGGTAGTTTCCATGATTGCTGCCACAACCTCGCTGTCTGCGACGTTCATTTGGCATCCGTATGTCTCAATATAAAATTTTTTTGTCATTATTTTTCTCAAATATTTGCGTAATTCAAAAAAAAGCAGTACCTTTGCACTCGCTTTCGTAAAAACGAAGGTGAAACGGGGAGTGGCGCAGCCCGGTAGCGCAACGGTCTGGGGGACCGGAGGTCGCGTGTTCGAATCACGTCTCCCCGACAAAATGGAATCCTTCGGGGTTCCGTTTTTTTTATTTCACCAGCGGGATATTCGGCTCGGTGACGGCAACTATCCGTATGCCGTAGAGAGCGGTCTGCATCTCCGTGTTCTGCTGAACGAGTGACACCCACCACTCGGCTTCGTCCAAATCCGTAAATCCGCTTATGCGCAGGGCACTGCCTTGCCCGAAGGTGGGTATTTTCTGCAAGTCGTAATCGCGGATGAGGAACTGCGAGAAGTTGAATAACGCCACTTGATACAACAGTTCGTTGAGCGCTTCCTCGTTGATGCCGGAACGGATGAGCAGCACTACGGAGGGCTGTTTGCGGTCGTTGTCCCATTCCTGTTCAGCTATCTGTTTCTCCTCTTCAGTCGCTGTATCGACCTGTCCGCGCATGTCGGCTAAGGAACCGGTTGCACCGCCTTTGCGGCTCTCCATTCCCTGACCCATCATGGCGAGCATATCCTTGGACATCGCGCCCAACTCGGTGTTGCCGTAGTCGGCTACGAGTGCCTGCAACTCACGGACGAAAGCCTCTTGCCCCTCCGTACGTGCCACGGAAACGGCGTTGAGGAAGAGGAAACGCGGCATCAACCGGCTCTGCGGGTACTCCTTCTGTGCGAGGTTCTTGTTCGCCTTGACGGTAGTGTACTCACCCTTGGTGTATGCCTTGTAGGTGGCGGCATAGAGCGAGTCCTGGGCGTTGAGCATCTTGCGCATGCGGGCTATGTACGCCTCGTCGTGCCGCAACTCGCGCAGCTCTTCCTCCTC
Organism: Bacteroidales bacterium UBA3808; assembly: GCA_002369075.1. Taxonomy (GTDB): domain Bacteria; phylum Bacteroidota; class Bacteroidia; order Bacteroidales; family Paludibacteraceae; genus Colicola. The sequence continues at coordinate 4,670 of DFEG01000031.1, forward strand.
GTGGATAGCCGATACGGAGGGGTGCGTGCCGAACCGTGTGTCCAATATCCGTAGAGTCTCCTCCGTCAGCTCCGGGTCCTCCAACTTGTCGCGGTAGATATAGTAGAGCGCGACCAGCCCTTCTCGCCAGAGGCTGTCAGAAAGGGCGTAGTCCTGTCCGGTACGCGGAATCTGCTGGAGGTAATACTCGGGTTTGTGTATATCCGTCTCCAATACTACTTGCTGTTCGGGAGCGGCTGCCGAGTCCGCGGCGAGGAGGGTGGAATCGCTTTCGGCAAACTCGTCCGTCTGCATTTCATCGGTGGCTACCACCTGTTTGTTCTGTCTGCGCCAGTTATCCTCAAGACTGCGGTTGCCCCATATGCGGCGCCATTCCTGTTGCCCTTGTTTGACCAACTGCGGGTTGTAAAAATACCACTCGCCTTTCTGTGCGCCTGCGCCGCCGAGCATGTTGGCGGTATTGACGCTTCTGGGACCGTTGTCGTTCAGCGCCAGTTCACGGGCTTGTTGTGCCTGGTTGAGCGAATCGTTCTTCTCCGCCTCGATGAGGTCGGCAACGATCTTCTCGGCTACGGCGCGCTGCTCCTCTTCCGTCATATGACCGAGGCGTTGGAGCGAGTCCTGAAGCTCGACCTGCGTGTAGGCGGCAATCAGTTCATCGAGTATCTCTGACCTTTTCTGTACGCGCTCATAGCCGTCGTTCTCTGCCGTAAGGATGGTTACCGCCTCGCGGTAGCACGGTTGCGCCTTCGGGTAATCGTGGCGCTCGAAATAAATATCGCCTGCACGTACGAGTACCGCCGCTTTGGCAGTGCCGCCCTGAGTCGATTCGGCGATGGCTTTCTCGTACATCTCAAGAGCTTTGGCGGTGTCTTTGGCAGCCAGATAGATATTACCCATTGCGCCGTAAATCCGGTCCAGACGGTCTTTGTGTTTGGACTGTCGGGTCATTCCGCGCAGTGAGCGCAGCGAGTGCTTTCCGCCCAGTTCCGCCATCCGGATGCGGGCATTGAAATCCATCTCGTTGGGCGGTGCCATCTGTACCACGGATTTATAGGCATGGATGGCCTCTTCGGTCTTGCCTTCCCGCTCATAGAGCTGGCCTAATACATAGGCGAAGCGCGGACGGTAGATCTTCCTTTTTTCGTACGGAAGGGCTATCTTCACAAACGGGATTGCCTCGTGGTAGTGCTCGCCGTGGAGCAACACGTCCGCTTTGACGGCGGAGTACAGTTTGGCGTGCTTGCGGCTCAGCGCATCGGTCTGCACGCGGTTGAGCATGTCTTCCGCCTCGTACTGCCATCCCATCTCGGCGTATGCCCGCGCCACCCATAACTGGCATTGGGCAATCATGTCCGGATCGTTCTGGTAATGGTTGATGATATAATTGAACGTGCTGACTGCGCCGAGGAAATCGCCCTTGTGGAACTCTGCCTGACCGAGTCGCAGCCAGGCTAAGTCCATGTTGGCGTTGAACTCCTCTGACTGGAGCCATAATTTGTATTTGGGATCGTTCGCCTTCTTGGGGTCACGTTTGGGTTTCGATTTGATGGAGTGCAGTTTGATGCACTTGCGGCATTTGTCAATCGTCCTGTCCATTTGGGATGTGCTCGCCGCTGCCGCATCGTGGTTGGAGACAGGGTAGAGGTTCAGGATGCGTGTGTAGTCATCCGTATTGGCATCGCGGATGGCTTTCAGTCCCTCCTCATAGGCTATATTGCCATTATGGAGAATATTGTATTTGACTTTCGTCTGATGGTATGAACGTGTCGCCCAGGTATTTTTCTGGGTGGAGCAGGAAGAGAGGATTATCGCCATGAGAGCGATAACGCTTGTGAATAATGATTTATGATTGATGATTTTATTCATCCCAATTAACTATCAATTATCAATTATCAATTGTCAATTATCAATCATTTCAGTCCTTTGACATGACTTTGTGCGGCAACGAACTCCTTGAGGTAGAAGGGTTCGTAATAGGCTAATCGCTGGTTGCTGATTGCTGATTGCTGACGGCTCTCCGCCAGCGTGCCCATGTACTGTGCCTCGGGTACTATCCCGGGTACGTAGTGCCAGTTGTCGGACTTCAGTACCGCCCGGCACTTAGCCGCTCCGTCGCCGAAGTAGAAATAAGACCGTCCTTCAGACTGGCAGAGTACAGGCCGCTCGCGTTGCTCGCTGACAGAGTACAGACTGTCCTCACTCTCCACGACCACTGCCCGCGCCCGATTTTCCTTTGTACTTAGTACCTCGTCCCTTTGTACTGCCGTATAGACCTCCATTCGCCGGGCATCAATCATCGGTACCAACACTGCCGACGGCTGGTTGCAGACTGCGGATTGCCGTCTCGCCGCCTCGCAGAGGATATCCAGAGTGGGGACGGGGATCAGCGGAAGGTCGAGCCCGTAGCAGAGACCTTTGGCGGTCGAGGTGCCGATCCGCAGGCCGGTATAACTGCCCGGGCCCTCCGAGAGCGCTATGCCCTCCGTCACGAGTCCCTGCTCGCGTGCAAAAGCGAGCAGCTCGGCAATATACAGAGGCAACAACCGTGCATGGTTGCTGCCTTCAGTGGATATACACTGTTTGAGCGGCGCGCCATCCTTGCAGATGGCGGCCGAACAAACAGATGTACTACTTTCGATACATAAGATCGTCATGAACCTTATTCGGATTTAACTTGTTCTATGTTAGCACCACCGGTAGAAGTGATGAAGAACTCTACACGACGGTTGCGGGCGCGTCCTTCCTCGGTCTTGTTGGTAGCGATTGGTTCGCGCTTGCCCTTGCCTTCGGCGGTGATACGTGTGCTGTCAATACCGCGCTTGAGCATCTCGTCGCGTACCGCATTGGCACGGCCGGCAGAGAGTTTGTTGTTGACTTTGTCTGAACCGCGGTTATCCGTGTGGCCGGTAATGCGGATGCAGACACCCGGGTTGTCCTTCAAGAACTGGTACAACTCTTCCAGAGCCGGCTTGGACTCCTCCATGAGCGAGGTCTTGCCATAAACGAAGAGCAGGTTGTGGAGTATCACCTTCTGACCGGCTTTGATCGGTTTGAGAACGACGTGCAGCGAGTCATATACAGACGGAACGGCTTGCTCGAAGTCCTCGTAACCGGTGCGGCTGATGCGGAGGGTGTACGAACGGCTCTTGTCTAACATCTCGCGCAGGTAGCCGGCAGTGTCGGTATGGAGCGTCATGAGGCTGTCACCGGTGTGGGTGTCATACAGTCTTACGGGGGCAGCAACAGGGGATCCCGTTGCCTCGTTGGTAACCAGCAGACGGAACCATGGACGCGGACGTACCTCCAGGACTACGCTGTCCAATGCACCGTGTTCGGTAACCGAGACAGAGTCGGTGGCTGGGAAATAGAGACCGTCGGTAGCGGAGATAACATACTCGCCCGGATGCGTACGCATGTACAGTTCGCTATTCTCAATATCGCGCTCGATGGTTGCGTCTTTCGCCTTCTCGTAGATGGATACGTGTACTTTCGCCGGCTCTTTCGTCTCGGCGTCCACGACAGCGATGTGCATGTATGACGGGTCGAGATAGATGGACGCCGGTTCGGGTTTGGCAATCTTCGGGTAGAAGTTGAAATGGTAAGCCAGTTTGATACCTGCGTCAAAATAACCCAGACCCTTGGCATAAGTCTTTGTGGCGGAAAGCACATCCACCTTCGCCACCTCGGTGGAGGACGGCGGAGTGACGTCGATCAGCGACTTGGCTGTAGCCTTGTTCTTGAAATTGTTATAGACGCAGTAGTTGGCGAATGCACCCAAACCGAGCGAATGACCGTTCTTGAAACGCCACTCATAACCGATTTCGGCGGTCAGCATGACATTGATGGAGAACTGGTTTCCGTTGTCCGAACCGTTGAGTTGGTACTGGTTGTCCGCCAGTTTGCCGGTGAGCACCTCGTCCGTTACGTGTACGCCGTAGTCGGTGAAGTGGGCATCGATAGTCGTGGTCTCATCTTTGCGGATAGACTGCTTGTACGGCGTATAAACAGGGAGCATGAATTTCGGACCGACATTGAAGAACAGACCGTTCTCATGGATAAGGGAGAACATGACCGGTACCTCCAGTTGGATCTGTCCGTCATTCTCCTTGATGTCCTGTGCGCGTACGGTGTAATCTACATTGTCACCCTCGCCGGTAGGCATGGAGTAGGTGGTGTCCACCGCGGTGCGCATGCCGGACTGTGAGTAACCGATCCCCACACCGGTGATGATACCCAGATCCATCGGCATGCCTTGTTTGGACCAGTAGTGCGCGTACTGCAGATCCAGAATGACGTCTCCTCCGACATTCCAGTTGCCGCGCTGCAGATTATGCAGCAATCCTGCGGCACCGCCGCGGAGACCGATAGTGAAACGGTCGTACCCCTTGCGTTTGGCAATCCCGTTGATGGAATCCTGAGCGAGAGAATCCGCATGGGCGGTGGCTGCGCTGTCCAGCTCAAGCACATCGAAATCAGCCGTTTTGATGGTATCTACCTTGACCGGGGCTGCGGAGTCCGTGTGCTGAGCAAACGAAGAGGATGCTATTAACAGTGTAGCTAAAGCTAACATGATTTTATTAGTTTTCATTGTGCTACCTCCTATTCTTATTTAACAATATAACGTAGGGTTGTCTTCATGCTGTCATTACTCAGCTCTACCATGTAGAAACCGTTAGCCTCTGCGGCTTTCACCGTGAAGCGGGTTTGTCCGCAGATGGTGTAAGAGTTCTGTAGCATTCCGTCTGCCGTGTAGATACGGATCAGGTTGTTCTGCTCCGGATCCAGGTTGACGATCTGTATATCCTCACCCGGTCGTGCCAGCGACGGCATGAGAGCAGGAGCGGCAGCTGCGCCGGAGACGGTGTGGTGTTTGGTCTCGCCCTTGGCTCCGCAATCACTGCCGTCGGTAGGCGGAATATTGATGACGGCATAATACGTACCGGCATCCAGTACCTCGCCGTTCGGCTTGCAGTAATAGTAACCGTGGCCTAAGAACTTGTCGGCAGGACTATCCTCCATGAACCAGCTTACCAGTGCCGTGTCACCTTTGAAATCAAGTGTGTCTGCCAGCAGTTTGTTGATCTCCAGACGGTTGATCATCAACAGGCGGTCGCTGTACTTGGATACCAGTTCGAGGGTATCGTTGTACGGGTGGTTGACCGTGAGGTGGAGATACGCGATACTGTCGCCCATGTTCGTGAACGGATAGGAGACGGAATCAAGCGTGGAAGACAGGTAAGTCGAGTCTTCCCATGTGTAGGTGTTGCATGCGGTAGCCTCCGTCGTGTCGCGGACAACATGCTTGTACAGCACCTCAAACGTCTCACCGCACTCCGTGAGCAGAGTGTATTGCAGGTTGAGAAGCTCCGATGCAATCGGTGCAGCCGGCAATGCACGGTAGTTTGTACCATCGGTGCTGTATTGCCATGCGAGGCTGCTGACAGCCTTGACGGTGTCGGTCTTGTCGGCTGTATAGTGCTTTGTGAGCCAGAGGGTAGCCAGTGTTACATCCAGCACCTTGCCGCGTTCGATGACAGGCATTGAGTCTGCTGCAATCTCCTCTACCGTATAGGTCTTCGGATCGCGGAGAACGAAAGCGTGTACTACGCAGATGGAGTCATAAACCACTGCGCGGACGGAGTCTTTGAGGTCAGTGATGGTATCGTTCCATGTCATATCGGCATCGATGATATGACCGAGGGTGTCGGTGCCCTGACATACGAAGAGGTTGGCAGTGCCATAGACGGTGTTACGCGGTGCTTTGTCAATGAGCTCGATCCAGATATGGGTCGTCTGAGCCGACTGGTAGTCGATGAACATCTCGCCGGGCCATCCGGACAGGGCGATGAAATCACGCGATATATCCTTGGTCAGGCTGTTGTTGGCTGTTACCTGACGGGTGATGTTCAACTGGGCGGATTCGTCGCAGTCGAAATACAGCTTGGCGGAACTGCTTGCTGCCTGGTCTGACCAGTTGTCGATATGCAGACGAAGGTCTTTGTTCTCGGGGATCTTGTTCTGATCCAGTGATACGGCGTACCAGGTCTGCTGGTCTTTCGGATTCACGTTGCCGTGCTCCCAGTCGAAGGCCATTGCGTTGAGACAGTTGTTATCCGTTCCTTTGTGCTGTTTCATGTCTATGCGTACCTTCAGGTCATTGTCGGTCTTGAGGCGTACATAGAAGGTAATCGAGTCTTTCGTTACGAAACGGTGGAGCATGCTGTCAATGAAATCCGGAGCGGTCTCCGCCAAAGAGAGGTTGAATCCTGCCTTCTTGGCACCACGCTCTATGAGTTCGCGCAGCGGCTTGGAGCCCTGATAGTGCTTTCCGGCTCTGTTGATGGTGCGTTTGCGAACCGGCATCTGGAACGTCATCGTATCTTGGAGCGTAGCGGTACCCTCGATAGTAGCGGTGCCGTTCAGCTCATAGACGAAGCGGGCAGAATCGGTATAGGTGTAGTTGTTCTGCATGTACGGCAGGCATACCATGTACCAGTGGTTCTGGTTGTCACCCGGTACGACGTAATCCACGTTCGGTACGAGCAATGTGGCTTTCTGTTGTGCCGGATCGGGAGTAGTGATGGTCTCGTAGTCGGCAAAAGTGGTCTTGAACACAAGAGTGTCCGTTGTCTTCACTTTGACATAGAGCTCTACATCGCCCAGACCATATACGGCCTGTGCCGGAAAACTATGCTGACGTACTTCACCTTTCGGTGAGCGGATAGATCCGCGGCCCTGAATGAGGTTGACATCTGACAGCAGACCGTCGTAAACCTCCACGGTAATATCTGCCGTATGGGTGCCTACGTTCTTGGTAAATCCATGGATGCTCTTGCCCCAGAGAGTCTGATCTTTCTTCCAGTCAGCAGTTTTGATCTTATACCACATCTCGGTGTTAGCACCCTGCTCAATGGTCTTACCCAGAAGGAGAGGGAGCGCGTCTGCGCGGGTGTTACCGCTGAAGGCTTTGACCAGCTCGGCGCGGAACTGGAAGTCTGCGCCGCCGGCGGGACGGGTCACGCGGAGGATAATCGAGTCCTTCTTGAGAACCTGCTCGAACGTACCGGCAGGAATCGTATCCTTGTAGTGCTGGTTGGCTTTGAGTGCCTGGCTCTTGGTCATCATGTTCTTCACGATCGGGAAGGCAAAAGCACCCTCGGCTTTGATTGTCTGGGCGGCACCCAGATTGATCAGGTGTGCTACCGGTTTTACTTTCTCGTCCAGATTGCGGACGAGGTCGATCTCCGATTTCGGGATGATGTACCATGCGGTATCCGCCGTCTGGGTATAGAGGCTGTCCCAGTGGAGCGGGATGAGCGTCAGACCGGCAGCTTGGATGGTGTCAAACGGCTCTACAGCCAGTGTGTCTGCCCAGAAACGGAGGGAGGTCGTACCTTGCAGGTTCACATAGACCATGCTGTCGTTTACTACCTCGAACGAACTGTTCCGGATAGTGACATCCTTGGTGGCCTGTGCGGCGAGCTTGAAGTTCTGGATGGACGGAGCGTCTCCGATAGGACAGGTGTACGCTACTTGGATAACACCCTTGCACTCCTGGTTGTCGCGGTTCTGCAGGTGGAGTTTCAGGTCATTACCCTGCTGCATCACATCTCGCAGATCCACGATATACCACAGGTTGGCGTTGGCTGCCTGGGTGTTTCCGGTCTGCCAGTTGAACGGGATAGCGGAGGCGCAGCTTGCACCTTCGGCTTCCTCGGTCAGACGGACGATGAGCGCGATGTCTTCGTTTGTGATGACGCGCACATAGATCTCGTCCTGTACGATGTTCTCAAACAGGTTGCGGGAGAGCGATTTGCTGTACGTGCCGTTCGGCGCGATGGTGAGGGAACGGCTCTGGTTCTCGATGGAATCGGGGCACTCAAGCGACAGCTCGGCTTTGATGGTCACGGTATTGGTGGTGCTCAGATTCTGTACATATACGGTCGGGAACTTGGCGGCCTGCTCGCGTACTTCATTCATGTTGACGCGGTACCAGACGGTGTCGCCGCCGTTCTGCTTGACACCTTCCGCCCAGTTGAAATCAACGGCGTTCAGACACGTGGTGTCGGCTACGGCTTTTCTGGGAGCATCTACTGTATCTGCCCAGAAACGGATGTCCTGACTGGTCTCCAGACCAATCCACACGGTGTCGGGCATCATGGCGTAGGACGAATAGCCCATGCGGCGCGTGACGGTGTCGCCGGCAGCGACGGAACGGGTGATCTCCTGCAGGTCGATGTAGGGGCAGGAGAATGCCATGGACGCCTTGACGGTAGCCTGTGAACCGCCCGGGTTAACGACATACACCATAATATCTTTCAGGTTGTTGCGTGCGTCGGCTACATTGATGGCGTACCACTGGGTGGTGCGGGCTTCCTGGCTATGACCGGTCTCCCAGTTGAAATCGATGTTGGTCTTGCAAGCCTTACCCTCGCGGACGTGTTTGAAGCGTCCGTAGAAGTTAACCGGCCGGTCGGTGATGGTGAGCAGGTAGATGGAATCTACGCCGTCCTTCATACCCTCGAGCATGTTCTTCTTGTAAACCACGATCTCTTCCTCGCCCAGAGCCAGTACGTATTCCGTGTTGCTGGTACCGTAAGCCGGACGCTCGAAAGCCATCTTGATCGTCATCTTGGCGGTATCGGTTCCTTCGTTGCGGTAGGTGAACTCCGGCTCGTACTTGGCGATAGAGTCCATGTCCGCTACGCTGATACGGTAGAGGGTCTTGCCGGCGGGGATGACGAGAGTATCCGTCACATGGAGATTAATCTCTCCGGTGATGCCGGCTGCGGCCATGTCTGCCGGAGCAGGGATGACGGCGGTAGAGGGTTGTGCTGCGCGCTCTACGAGAATCGATACCTGCGACTCTACGTTCTCGATACCGAAATACAGTTCATCCGGCTGCACGTTGTTGATCATGCTGCGCGGGATGGTGTCGATGACAGCCTCACCCGGAGCCAGCGTATAGGTACGCTTGGTCGTACCGGAGGACGGGCAGTCGAGCGACTGGCCTACCTTCAGGTTGACGGTGGCTGAACCGGTGTTGGTGAGCGTCACTTTGGCGTCGTAGCCGTCAATGGCGGTCACGTCCTTGATCGGCTTGAGGCTTACTTTCCACCATGCCGAGTAACTCGGGTTCTGTACTGCCACGGTGTTCCAACTCAAGGTGCGGGCGTCCTTGCAGGTCTCATCCAGATCGGCGGCCTCAAAGACTTTGGCACTCAGTTTGATTGTGCCGTTGGTTGTCAGAGTCAGATAGATTTCTTTCTGTTTGAGCGTGACTAACATTTTGGCGTTAGCCGTGTAGGTTTTGTACTGACGGGCGGCAATCGTGTAATCTTTCGATTCCGTCTGTCCCGCTACGTTCGCCTGCATGCTTACGTCAACAGAGGTACCTACCGTGTTGCTCGGGTTGGTCAGGTACAAGGTCAGAGACGGATTTTCCTCCTCGTACAGGGGAGCCAGATCCACGCGGTACCACGCGGTGCCGCCATCGTGAGTAATTCCCTTGTCCCAATCAAACTCCTTGGCATTAGCTTTGGTACTGCCATCGTTGCGTCCGATAGCCATCGTAAAGACGGTCATCATCGACGCCATGGCAAGTAGTAGTAACTTTTTCATGAAATTTGAAAGTTTTAAATTAATAATTCAGTTATCTTTATTTATCTATGATTTGTCCTAAGACATTGTATTTCTTGTCGTCCACCAGGATAATCAGCTCTCCGTTGACCATCTGTTTGCGGGCTTTGCGGCTGCCGCTGATCTCCTCTGTGCCCGTCGGGTTGAGGACGGTGATGTAATAGCGGACGGTGCAGGCATTGGGCTGGGTGGTCTCAACGACCGTGTCGCCGTACGCACGCAGCACGAAGCCCGAGCTGTGTACATATCCGCGGCGGAGTTCGGACTCTTTCACCGTCACGGTGTCGTGGCGTTCGTCTTTCGTGAAGGTTATGTCTATATCCTGTATCTGCAGGGTGTCGCGGTTGACCCAGAGTGTGTCCGTGAATACCGTATCCGTAGTATAGGTACGGTGGTTGAGGGTGAGTGTTTTACCCTCGCAGGTGGTCTGTATGTAAGGCGGCAGCGGGTCTGCATACTTGGGGTTGTTGTAATACCGAACCCTTCCGGCAACGCCTTGCGCGTGCCGCACGTGTACCCACAGATCCTGTTGTGTCACCCGCGCCTGCGCCAGTACGGCGGAGTCGGGGAAGAACACATGGAGCGAGTCGCTTAGCGTAGTACTGCCTACGGTATCTCCCTCGCAGCCGCCTAAGGTGAGCCATACCTCAGCCGGTTCGACGGGCTGGCTCGCTTTCTTGGGTTTGTGCTTCCATTGGAGGAACGCTTTGCCGCGTGACGACAGGGAGCTGTACGGCAGGCGGTACACGTTCTCCTCCTCGCTGCACACATACGTCATCCCGGGGCGCATCTCCAACGCATCGGAGCAGGTGGAGTGCGGACCTTGGTCGTAGGGATAGCAATAGACCTGGCCCGTTCCGCCATGCGCCGTGTGTACATGGATATGCGGTGTGATTCCTGACAGGAAAGTTGAAAGCGCGCCCATTTCCTCCAGTTTCTTGTTCAGCTCCTCCACATCCATCTCTGCCATGTTGTTAGGTCCGATCGTCATGGAGAAAGTAGGTTCGGTACTGGTGCAGAACGCATATACATCCATCACGACTGAGTCGCTTGAGAACCAATAAGCAGTCATTCCCTGTTTCAGATCGTCGATGGTGGCGGTGAACCACACCGGTTCCGTCATGACGGAGTCTATCGGAAAAGCGAAAGCGAACGAGTTGTACTTGCACTCGCAATAATGATCCGGTGCATCAAACAGCGCGTCGTACATGTCGCACGGCTCCGCTGCTCTCGCTACGAGCGACAGCGTCATCAGTATCCCTATGACTAAATTTCTACTGCTCATCTTCAATCTTCTGTCCCAATACGCTGTACTTCACGCCTCCGCGGATGATGACCAGCCGCCCGTCGATGATGGCTTTCTGTCCGGAGGCTCCGCTCTGTGGGGAGGTTATATCGGTAGCGAAATCGCTATAAAAGCTCTCGCCGCAGATGAACCGTATCGACACGCCGAGCGCGCCGGCGTCGATCCATTGCGGGGTATCGGTCGCGGTGATGACGGTGTAGTTGGTCGCTCCGTTGGGGCGGTGGCTCCAGGTGATGCTCTTCACCGGCGTCAGACCGTCCGTATAGTGGGCATAGATATTCTCCTCCGCTTTCTTGAGGTCCACCAACGTGCGGTTGGCTTCTTGTGAGAGCACTACTCCCTCCATAGCCCATTCTCCAGGTTCCTCATACGTGTAGGCCTTGTAGTGGAGGATATAACCGTCTCTCTCTACGGTATGCTCATGGTTGAGACCCTTGCAGAAATAGACGAAACTGTCTTTCGGGCACTCGTTGAGCGACACTACTTCTACGGTGCGGATGATGCGGTTCTCGCCGTCGGGGATGGTATCTACATAGATGCCTTCTTCCGTATAGGTTCTTCCCTCATATAGCACCTTGTCGCACCCATGCAGGGTATGCGACTCATAGGAGGTCGTATGGATGGTGAGGTGCAGCGACTTGGTGTATTCGCAATCGTTTCCGGACGTGAGGCGGAGCACGTAGTCGCCAGACTGCTTGTAGGTCTGACCTTCCCATACGAGGGAGTCCCATACCACTTCGGTCCGCTCCTCGCTCACGGGAGTGGGGGTGATGGACAGGTTCAGTGACACGATGGTACGGGTTGTTTCAGAGGTTAGGAGGGTGTCCTTGTACTCGCCGGATTGCGTATATTTCTTGCCGTTATAGACTACGCTGTCGCACGTGGTGGCGGAGAAACTATCATACGAGGTAGTACCTACTGTCAAATTGAGAGTGTATATACTATCCGGACACCAAGTATCGTTCGTCACTTCGATGTATTGTCCGCTCTCTGTATAACTATTACCTCTCCATGTATAGGAATCCCATGCCAAAACGGTAGCGACAGAATCCACGGTGTTACACGGAGGATCTACCTCCTCCGGAGCAGAAGTGGTTACTGTAATTTTAGCTTTTGCAATAGGCGCAAACAAAACATATAAATAGCCTTCGGCATCTACATACTGCGCCCACGAATCAATAGTGTCTTGAGTACATATGACACTACTATTTTTTGGAACTGAACCTCTATAAAATACGTGGCTTGTATTCGATGTAGAAATTAAACATGTGTCCGCGATATAGAACGGGCATGCCGTCTGGATACTATTCCAAGCGATCGTCATATCTCCGCCCTTAATGTCCTCATGATATAAACGATAGATAGCAGTTGAGTTACGAGCTACTTCAAATTGCTGCCCCATTTTGATTCTTTTTGCCTTAGCCTCGCAATCAGAAGGAGTCCACAGCATAGGTAAAATGGTAGTGTTGTCAGTACATTCAAAACGTATGTACAAATAGTTTTCTCCAGCAAGCTTGTTCGCCCACAAAGAGGACATTTCTACATCAAGCAGGCACAATTCGTGTCCTTCAGTTGTCTTATCGAACTGATAAGAAGCAAATGCTTCCGTAGTTGTGAAGTCCGCTGATGCACCGAGATACATCTTAAACACATGATCAGTAGGAGTAAAGAAACGCACTGCCTTCGTCCAACTGCGTGGGATGGCATACACACGCGATGTGTCATTGCGGTACACATCAGCTGTTTCTCCGTATTTAAGCAATAGAGCATCTCCACCAGGGGGAACTGCAGAAATTCGTTCCACTTTCAACGTGCCGGATCCTTCGCTAAGTACCTTGACATAAAAGACACCGCCCTTTGCCGTGTTGGTGGGATTAGTCATATAGGTCATATAGTAAGCAATATCCTCATTCGTATGTTTTGCGGTGTCGCAACCGGCCTTCATCTCCATTACATCAATACGAGTGTCATCCATTTCGTCCCGCGGATCAAATTTACATGATGTTCCGAATACTATCATTGCCGAATCTGTTCCCTGCCAGATATAACGAACGGAGTCGTCCTCCCAACTGGCATACGGAGCAATGAAATAAGACTCATCATCATCCGCCGCCACAGGAAGGTCGCGGCCAAACAATAGCCAATCCTCGGTCTCCATACATTGAGAGAAATCAGCATCGGGTGAAAGGACGATATCCCCGACTCCATAAAAAACAGCTTTAATATAAACCTCTACATTATAACTGATGCCATGCTGTAATAATACATCCCGATACCATTCTCCCATGGAAACCTCATAATATGGATTATTGTTTTCGTCTAACTTCCAAACCGGAGTTACATGATAAGGCATGGGTACAATCGAATTTTCCGTACAGAAAATACTGCAAATAATAGAATCTTCGTACACACCTGGAGTGCAACTAAAATCCAGATATAGATCCGGTGCCGCCATATTATCATTTGCGTAGTATTTTACCGTCAGCGGCAGGTCAAATGTATTAGCTACGTACCAAATCGTACATGGTCCCGATATATGATCACTATATTCACGCCCCATCTCAATAGGGTTGCTACAACTCGAACCCTCTTGTGCTCGTCCATGTATTGGAACAAGCACAAGTGCGCAGGATAATATACAGAGTATCTTTTTTATCGATTTCATATCACACTTAAACTCTACCAACCTATGTAACGCCCCGGAGCCTTATTACCATTGAAATTATCGTTAGGCATACTGGCCGGACCCAAAACAGGATTATCCATCATAGCGTCAATTGCACGGAGATCCGTTATCTCCGTAGCCGGACAAACATATTTTTTCTTTTCCATAATCACTATAAATATTCAGTTGTTAATAATCAGTTCACTTTTTTACCATCGATACCATATATTTCACCACCACGGATGATATATACTTTGTCTTCGATTACTACCTTCTGTATCTTACCTTGGGCATCTACAAGGGCTTCATCAATGTTGTTAATAGCTTCTGTATCCTTTCGGGCACTAAGGCGGATACCGTATTGTTCATAGGTGCCGGTGGACAGGTCTATCGTATATTCGCCATTACTCAGATTACATATTGCAGATCCATCGTGGGTTAGGTAAACGATATATTCATCATTGGGCTGTGCTTGCAATGTAATGGTGTACTCTCCGGTCGACGGTGCGTAGAGACCCAGAGGGAACTCTGCAACTTCGGCAATAGGAGCTGTTGTGTTCAGCACCAGATTATTGTCATAGCGGTTTACCCAGATTTGCGGTTTTTGCGTATTCAAACTGAATTGGCTCAAGTCATGACCAATTACGTACTCATCTGTTTTCCCCTCTTCCGGCAGAACATACACTTTCGCTGTTTTGGTTCCATTACTCAGCGAGATGGTATAATAGTCGCTTAAAGAGAGGTATTTTTTATCTGTAACGGATGCTTTTACACGTCTCGGCGCAGCAGCAACAAACGGAGAAATAGCCTCTTCGTTACCGGCAGCAGTGACTGACACTGAAGTAGTTGTATTAACTTGTACATAGACCATCTTGCCTACGATAAATTTCTTATTTTCGATGTCATATGGTTCATAGCCGTCGCTGCCGATTGCGCCGCCATCATGTACGTAACCTACTGTAGCATCATCTGCATCCAGCGTAGTGTGGTAAGCCATCGGGTTAGCAATAGCATTCCACCCTCCGTCAACACCACTTCCTCCGGTTACGCTATTTGTGCCATTGAATATAATAGGTGCGCCCTCTGCCTTGGTCATTCGAATGGTCTGTACAGCACTCATAAAGGCAATCATATAGCCCTTACCCGGCGTCATTACTTCTACTTGCCCATCCGTATAATAATGCTTAAGGTACTCCCAGCAATGAGGGCCGGGACCTTGCTCCGCACGGGTAACGCCGTTATAGTATACAATCTCATAGTCGCGACCGATGGTGAGTGTACGACCGGTCTCTACCTCCGTAATCGGGTTAGCCGTTACATCTACGTTCCATGGAACACCGAACGCGTGCCAATGACGAGCAGGAGTATTGAGCTTAATATCGTAGTAAACGTTATCCGCAACTATATTACCCGTACCTTCTTCGATAATCTGACCAGAGGCATCATCTGATGCTTCAAGGATGAGGTTTGTTGTTGTTAAGGTATTCCCTTCTGTAACTTCCAATTGACCAGTAGTGCGTACGGTTGTCGTCATCACTTGCATGGTGGTATTAATGGTTACCGGCGTTGGCGGTTCAGTTCCAGTTGCATGAGCATCAATTCCTGTTGGGTAATTGAATAAGGTTGCTTTGTATGTTTTGTCAGCAGAAACCGATGCAACAGCAGGACTCCAACCGGCGAAACCGTAAACATATTGATCGACCGTTTTTGAAGGTTCTTCGGGGGCGGTAGGCATCGTTCCTGCCTCCTCGAAGGCCTGTCTTATCTGCGAGTCATCCCAATTAAGCCACGTTATCGTGAATCCGGGAGCCACTTTATAGAGATAACCTTCCGTCTTCGCCGGATCGGAATCGCGGACTGCAAACTTACCGCAACCTGTGGTAATTTTGGCAGAACCAAAATTGTTGGACGAGAAATAACCTCCCGATATATTGGTACTACTTCCACTATTAAACATCTTGACCGTACCGCTTCCGGATGCTTTCAATTTACCGCCGGTTACCGTCAAACTCTCTCCCCAGTCATAGACAACATAGGCATACTTTGTACTGGTGGCTATTAACTCTCCACCATTTACATATACCTTACCGTAGTATATTCGTATCGGAGCAGCGTATTTATTGGATGAACCTCCTGTTTTTTTGCATTCAATACTTCCGCTATTGATAGTAAGTATAGAAGATTTACTCCGAAGATCTATTGCATAATAGTCAGCGTTCCCGGATCCGGTAAAGGACAGTTTGCCGCCATTCCCGGAATCTTCAAGAGTTAATGAACCGGACACATACAGCATACAAGTGTTCGATGTCCCGCTCATTGTGCAAGAAACAGTATAACCATTCAAATCAAGCGTGAAATTACCACTAATGGTCGTATTGTTGCTGCACGTTACGTCCGTATGTATTTTCAACGTTGAACCTGCTGAACCATTGGCGGCTGTAATGGCATCATTGAACGTAGGATAATACGTGGTTTCATTGCCGGATGTGGTTACGGAAGCTACGTAGGTCATCTCGCTGTATTGTGCCGTATAGGTGGCATCCGCCGTAGCGGTTGCAATAACAGGCGACCAACCCGTGAACGTGTACATCTTTCTATTCACCTCGTCGGAAGCTCTATAAGGATCGTCAGCGGCAGGTGTTGCGCCGTAAGCCAATGTAGCGGTTTTGATGATTGTACCATCATAGTCCTTGAACGTAATGGTATAGGTATGAACGGTCGGCGTGTACTGCGCCGTATAAGTTGCCTCGCCTGTTACGGCAGCGATAGAAGGATTCCAACCCGAGAACGTATAGGTATTGGCAGCATCACCGGCCTTTGTAGGTGTTGCGCCGCCATAAACAGGCGTTTCGCCGTATGCCACATTCATCACTACCGGCTCGTCCACTCCGTTATCCAAATCAAAAGTAATGGGGAACGTACGCGGTGTACCGGTTTCGCTGAACTGCGCCGTATAGGTAGCATCGCCCGATACGGAAGCAAGCGTATTATCCCAACCCAAGAAGGCATACGTATGGGTAGCGGTCGCCTTTTCGGGAGTAACAGGGCTGACAGGCGTTTCACCATACTCTACCTCAATTGTTTGTTCTGCGCCGTTACCGTCTAAATTGGCAAAGGTAATCTCATACTTACGAGTGTGCTGTTCAAATTGTGCTGTATAAGTAGCTACGCCATTAACGGGTACAAGCGCAGGATCCCAACCCGAGAACGTATATTCGTATTGGGCGGTACTTGCTTTTGTCGGTTCTACGGCTACATCATTGTTGTCGCGGTTGTAGAAAGGCGTTGAACCCACGCCGAACTTACCCGACCACGTTCCGCCTGTACCGTCCACATTATTGAGCGTTATCATGTAGAGTTCGTTCACGTAGTCGTACTGCGCCGTATAGGTCTCCTTGCCCGTAACAGCAGGCAGGGTGGCATCGGCTGCGTAATTCGTTCCCACGCTGTTCTTCCACCCGATAAAGCGGTAGTAACCGTCCAAGTCGCGCGCACGTCCGGGCGTTAATCCTTTATATATAGGATTCTCATTAGACGTTACCGGCTCTTTTTGGAGTACCGTACCATCGTAGTTGGCGAAGGTAACGGCATAGCGCGGCGTAGTGCTGTAGTGTGCATAGAAAGTCATCGCGCCATTGACGGTGGGAAGTGAAGCCAATTTCTCGCCGTCCTCGGTCAGCGACCAGCCGTCGAACGTATAAGTAAATGCATTATCCGCATCCTTGGTCGGCGTTGCACCGTCATACGAAACAGCCGCTCCATACTCCTGCTTGCTGTCCGTCTCTAATATCTCCTCGCCGTTTTTCCATACGACCGCATATTTGTTGACCGTCTTCGACCAAACTGCCGTGTAGGTGGTTGCAGCCGTTACGGCAGGCATCTCGGCACCTGCTGCGTATTGCGTCGTCTCGTCTGCTGCCAACCAGTACTGGAAGTAATAGGTGTATTGCGCTGTCGGCTCTTTTACCGCTGCATAGGAGGGTGTTTCGCCGTATGCATATTCCACAGGCACACTCGCTCCGTTGTTCGCATCAACATAGGTTACCGTGTAGTGTCTTGCATTCTCCGTGAATACAGGGCGATAACTCATATCTGCCGTAGCCGTTTCCAACGTAGCCGTCCAGTGATATTCCGTCCCCGTTACGCTGCTCTTCCAGCCGTAGAACTGATAGGTGGCAGCATCGGTTGTCTCTTTCGTTGGGTTTGAAGCAATTACCGCCTGATCGGGAACTCCGTTATAGTCCGTCGTGATGGTTTTGAGCACATCGTCACCTGTCTCCGCGGAGTAGAAAGTAACTGTAACCGTTTTGAGTTTCCACTTGCTTGCCGTTTGGTCATAATAGTAGAATCCTTCATAACCCTCTTTCTTACATTCAAAGACAGCTGGATCGGAAGTAGCCTCGACTTCCCACCACTGGCACTCGTCCATCAGGATTAGTATCTTGTCATCTGCGGTCAGATAAGTATGGTTCGCTTCTTCTACGCCCGTTAGCTTGCTGTTGGTATCGGTCTGCGATTTCTTTAATGCTACATATTCGGACGGTTTGGCATAAACAGTCGAGCCAATCACCTCAAAGCAGCCGTTGGTGTATGTTTTTGTCCATATTCCGTTGAGATATGCAAATGCTTCACCTGAAGCAGTTTCGGCACTCGCCGTATAGGTGCCGTTGCTGTTCTTCAGTTGAGCAGGTTCCATATCCACCTGACGAGTTACGGCACTACTGTTGGAAACACCGGTAATCAATTGGATAGCGGAGGCGGCAGCGGCAGCGGCTCCGTAGGTAATCGTACCAGCATCGGCGTTATTGGAATAGATGTTTGCACCATGGGTTGCATTGGTTCCATTAGCAATGGATTTCGTTGTGAACAGGCTGCCCTTCACATCGATTTTGCCATGTACATTTAACAACGCATCCGGGTAGGAAGTGAAGGTACTTTGATCCTTGTCAAATACATATAGACTGACCGGTTGATTCTTAGTGTCCGTCTCATTAATGGTCAGTGTTCCCGTCTTGTTAATCTCGATTTGCGAACCGGGCAACAATTGTGCGCTCTGCGTAATCGTAAAGTTACCGTCTAAGATATGGATCTTCATGTTCGTCGTAATAGGCAGTATATAGTTGGCGGAGTTCATCGTAGCCTCCTCCATAACGATTTGCAGTGACCCGAGTTTTGCACTGCTGTTCACCTCCCAAACCTGATAACTGCTTGCATAACTCTTGCGCACCCAAGAAGACTCGTTGTCATCATTGACCAAAAACAGGGCATTTTGTGTACCCACCACTCGGATATTATCATCCTTGTTATAACCAATACCTACCACGCCTTTGTAGTAATTGCTCATACCGCATACCAGTCGGGAATTGTAGTAATAGGTGGTAGGCACTTCGATATTATTGATTTCATATTGCTGTACGGGGAAGAACTTGTGATTGTTGTCGTTATACACATACACGAGATTACTCATAGACGGCATATTGTAAATCTGGAACATCTCACGTACTTCCGCATTGTTTTTCACTTTGATTTCGCCCGAACCTGTCACTTTACCCCAAGCATAGAGAACCGCTCCGCTGTTGAGTTGAATCAGACTACCCGCGTTCATATAGATGCGGGAATACGGACCCTGTATATAACTGATGTGTCCTGTTTCACGGCAATACATTTGGGCACTCACTTCAATCTTTCCGGAAACATTCAATTTGGCATTTGCGGCGAGAGTAAGACGCATAAATTCAACTATATCTTTAGAAGTGGTTGTCTTATTACTATTGTCCGCACCCGTACCGTAAATGGCGTTCTGCCCTACGATATGGGGAATGAGCAGGGTCGCATTGGACGGCAGTTCATAATCGCCTGCAGGCAGCGTATAATTCTGTGTCATGACGATGGTGCAATTCTTGTTTTCATTGTCTTTAGCATATTGCATGGCCGCTTCCAGCGTCGTGTAATGCGCTCCGCCGACAATCTTACATACATACGGACTCGGGTTCTCGGTCGCTATCACATAGTGGTAACCTGCAGCATAATCGGCTTCGGTATCATCAATATTATATATATTGTACCCCGTAGCCTTATATTTGGCAAGGTTGGTATTGGTGTCGTACACACCACCCTTCAACTGCACATTGCCTGCTGTAGCTGTAGCGTTCAACGGACCGTAGGTGGTGGTGCCGTTGCTGGCAGCCTTGAATTTACCGCCACGTACCTCTCCGACAGAAGTCGCATCGAAATATAACGCAAAGACATCCGTAGTGGTGGCAACAGCACTCACTTTATCGCCGTCAATGGTAAAATTCTTCTTGGCATATACGCCATAACTCTTCGTGCCGTTGGTTGCCGTAGCAGAGATCGTATTGTTCGACAGATTCAGCGTGGAAGCCGTGTTACCCCATATACCGCACACATTCAGTTTCGCCTGCGCGGTATATGTCGCACCCGTGCTGTTCAGCGTTCCGTTTATATACGCACCATACACATTCTGCGAATAAGCCGCATTGGAAGCCAACACCGTAAAGGTTGCATTTGTCACCGTTGTCGTTTGGCTTGCCTCATTATATAGACCATATAACTGTGAGTTTTGGGCCGCTGAAGCACTTGTT
Organism: Bacteroidales bacterium UBA3808; assembly: GCA_002369075.1. Lineage (GTDB taxonomy): Bacteria > Bacteroidota > Bacteroidia > Bacteroidales > Paludibacteraceae > Colicola. Next base: position 24,885 of record DFEG01000031.1, read on the forward strand.
TGCTTGGCATCAACGGTGAAGGTGCCGCCTGATATACTCAAACTGCCCGCTTTGTGATAGGCTCCGTAGGCTGTGATTGTCTGCGCCGTAACGGTAGCATTGCTATTAGTCAGACTGTTCGTGCCGTTCTCTGCATACAGACCATACGCTTTATCCGTCCCCAACGTAGTAGCAGTCAGCGTACAACCCGTAGCCGACACATTGGCGCGCGAATAGATGGCACACGCCGTGTTCGTATTCGACTTACCCGTAATATTGCAATTGGTCAGCGTTATGTCCTTACTTACTGCATCTCCTTTGAAACCGTATGCAGTATTGCCGTTTCCTTTTGCCTCGCCCAATATCGTAGCATTGGCGATTGTAGCATTAGATGTAGCGCATATACCATAGGCATTTGTACCACTTGTTTTAATTATACCTTTGAATGTACCGCCTTCCACATTGAGTATTCCAGATTGGTGGTGCAAACCATAGACAGATCCTGTTTCCGCATTGGCAGTATAGGAGCCATCCTCAATCGTGGTAGAGACAGCACCTGTAGCAGAATTAATTGCTTTAGCATTATTGGTGGGCGAAGTAGCAGTAACACTAATGTTATTCAAACTTGCGGTACCGAGGTTATCCACACCGAACACATTCGTACCGCTTGCGCCTGTAGCTGTTGCCGTTACGACGACATTCTGCTGCAACATAGCCGTTGCGCCCGCATCAATATGTACACCATAAGCACCGGAAGTAGCCGCTTTGGCATCAATCGTACCGCCATTGACATTCAGACGACCGGCTTTTACGTATGCTCCGTAACCATTAGTCGCTCCTGCCGTGAGCGATACACTCGTTTCCGTCAAAGTCGTAGTGCCGGCATACACGAAGACACCGCAGGCATTAGAACCGGTTGTGGTAGCCTCAATGGTTGTACCGGTCAGGTTGCTTGTTGCTTGTGAATTGAAACCATACACTTGGCCTGTTCCCGATACAGAGATGCTACCGCCATTGATTGTGGCATAACAGCCGGTCATTACTTGTACACCGCGTGCCTCGCCGGTGGCAGAAGAAACGGTCAACTTACCATCGGTCATATAGAACACACTTCCGTTCTGAACCAATATACCGTATGCACGACCGCTGCTTGTGTTGGTAGATGACAGTGTACCGCCGTTCATCGTCAGTTTGGCGGCTTGCGTAAAGGTTACTACGCTAACAGGAGTTGTTCCTGTTGTAGCGAAAGACGTATGAATCTCGCCAATCTGCGTGAAACTGCCATCGATAATCTTAACATCAATACCTGCGGCATCAATCGAGAAGGCGGAAGCGCAGTTAGCTGTCAGCACCTTGCCGTTCACATCAAAGGTCATCGACTTGGTGAACGACAAAGGAGTAGTGATAGTGACAGGGTTCATCAGTTTGACGATCGGCTTGTTGGTCATCATGTTCGCCTGTGTCATCATCGCTGCTAAAGTACCGGTATGAGTACGCACCTTATTTTCTTCGATACAAGCCTCATAATCAACCACTTCTTCCGAAGAACAAGCTATAGTGAATTTTTTTGCTTCACCGTAAGTCGGCGTAATAGTAATATCCACCGACACACCGCCCCAGTGCGTAGCCGTATAGGTATAAGGTATAGCCAAGCGGTGGTTTTCCTGATCTAACGTTACCGCACCCAAAGCTACCGAACCATAATCGTTTGTTAGCGTGGAAGTTGTTACCGTAAAATCATCATCCGTCCAGGGACCTACCAATGTAGGACAAGCCACATAGACCGTCTTATCGCCATACGTGCCTAATTCGGCTTCCGAACCCGTACCTACATTGACGGTCAAATCGCCGGAGGCATCGCCCCAGCCAATTTCCTTGAACAGAGGACTGATGGTTGCGTTACCGAGCGCTGTGTAGGGAATGGTTTTATCTGCGGATAAAAATTCCCCGTCTTGATACCATCCGAGAAAACCCGTGGCTGTGGACGGCACCGATAACGTGATTGTATCATCGGCGTAGGAATCTTCCACTCGTGCTTCTTCGGTCGCAGTGGTCATCGTAAAGTCAAAACCATCGTTTTTGAATCTCCAAACATGATTTCCTCCAGTTTCTTCTATCCCAGTGTCATAAGTAGTGATATACCCATAATGCACCGAATAGGATCCACCAGCAGGAATGGCGTAGGTAATCACATACTTTGTAGCTGGAGAGAAATATGCAATCGGTCGCTGCCAAGTAGCGGCAGAACCACCTGCAGAACTCTGTATACCATCAGCGACACCAGTCCAAGGACCTAAGTTAAGTTCATCTGCAGTATTACACCCTCCTGTTGCAGAAGACGGATGCGCAGTATAACCCAATCCACTATTCGCTCCAGAGGTTCCAATCGGACGCGGTCCCCAGTTTCCGCTGAATACGTAGCCACGCGCAGGTCTTGCCCAGTAATACTCCGTCGAAGGTGTACAGCCTTCATCATTACCTTCTATATAACACCCATTACGATTACTGTCGTCTGCATATGAAGAACTTCCTAACATACTACCGCCCGGCTGATAATTCTTGAATTCACTATTCGCTACGGATTCCTTGTAGCTTGTACTCATATACACCAATCCTTGTGCCGGATCGGCTGTGGTTGCACTGATATAGTGCGTCCCGCCGCCACCTGCCCAAGCATTTGCCACACTCAAAAAGAGCGCAAACAGCAGAACGGCTATCGGCAGCCGCAACCGACTATAGACTTTCAATTCAAAAGATGTTAATTTCTTCATATGTTTAGATAGATTTTTTTATTAGTTTATAATCATTGTTTTATATGTTCATCGCTTCTATTCTTCACTTCTACTCATCTTCGCTCTTCCGATGTCCTTCCTTTACAAGGGCGAGTATCATTTAGCTATAGTACGCCTCATTCAGCCAAGCGTGCCGCGTACCTCTGCTTGAGCAGCACCACGCCAAACGACAAGGCAAGAACGATATGCGCCCAATCCACCAACACGTGTCCCCAAACAAATTGTCCTGCCATTATAACGCACCAGACCAAAATAACTAAAGCATAAGGCAGCGACCAATACCTGCGCCAATGCCAACCTATTGCAGGAAGTATATTGAACGGTATGATTAGCCAGTTCCACTCCGTACAAGGCAATCCTGAAAAAACTACCAAATAGGTCATCAACGCTCCTGCGCAGGTTGCTATCACCAAAACAATATAATCCACAACAAGGCCTGCTATTTGCACTTGTTTTCGATTCATCTTAATAGCAGCCACACTAAACAATGCTAACAATAATAGCACGAAACTTACAAACAAAGGTGTACACCAAGTACCTTTATGTTGAGAAGGAACTACTGCTAATATATTTTCTGTGCTGTCAATCACTGTTTTACCATTATCCAATCTTGCCTGCTGCCAGACCTCTACCAAATCAGTAGGGATAATCAGTTTCTGCTCCGGCGGACAAGACTTGTCTCCTTCTGTTCCTATCAGAAAATACATCATAAACTCCTCCCACGGTGCTTCGGTCAGGAAATTGCGCACTAACTCACGTTGGGTTTGCTTGGTGTATTTGTCTTGCCACGGGGCATAATAGATGGCTTTTTTACCGATGGTCTCGTGGATAATATAGACAACCGACTTGGCACAGCCGCGATGAAAATAGTCATACGGAACATCCGCTCCTTCTGCCACGTGTTGGTCAATGACGCGCCATAACTCCTGCTTTTGCTTGGGGGACAGGTTCATTTTGTATTCCTTCACGCCGCGTCCCTCTTCTACATAGGATTGCGTAAACTCTTCAGCGGGAATACCAAACATACCCATCCGCAAATTCCCTTTCAAAAACGTGAGAATCTTATCCCTTACGTTCTCACTTTCATACGTATAGATATAGTCTAACCCGAACGTAGGGCATTGCAGATGCAAAGCGGCATGTCCCAATGTGGAATACAGCACCTCACCCGGGTCGCAGACAACCAAACTGACTGTCACAAAGTCGTCTGCCTCACGGTCTATCGTATCGTTGAAGCCCTGCAAGGCATTTCGCTCGGCTACGGACATGGTATCCTGCCCCTTTGCTATTACAGCAAAAGACAAAAGGAGCATAATAGCCGATAATATCTTCCGTAACCGGTCAGTACCTTTCATATATTTTTGTACCTTTGTGTTATTCTTGCTCATTCTTATGCTACTTATTGTGCCCGGGGGCAACGACTATTAATACCCTCACACATACGTACGTGAATAATGCAGACGTTAAAAATCAAGCAAAATTACTGCTTTTTTTTGAAAAATGCAAGAAAATGAGAAAAAAAATGCCAAAAATCTGCATTTTGTCGTATAAAAGTGATAAAAAGAGGGCGGGACGGTCGGTCTGTTGTGGCTCCGGTGTCGTTCCGATGTCCTCGGGACGTGGTCCCGTGATGGTCCCGTGATGGTCCCGTTCTTGACAGCACTTGCCTCCGATATTACTCCGATATTAGTCCGACTTGCCTCCGATATTACTCCGATATTACTCCGATATTAGTCCGCTATGCCGCCCGGTGAGCAAGCTCCTCTCATTTATTTGGTCATTTTTTTCTTAATAATTTGCATATGTCAGAAAAAAGTTGTAACTTTGCACGCTTTTTTGTATTATGGCGAATAAACGGAAGATTATAAACGACCCGGTGTTCGGGTTTCTGACGATACCAAACGAGTTGGTATATGACGTGCTGCAGCACCCGTATGTGCAGCGTTTGAGCCGTATCCGGCAGTTGGGATTGTCGTACCTGGTCTATCCGGGTGCGCTGCACAGCCGTTTCGGGCACTCCATCGGCGCGATGCACCTGATGCAGGAGGCGGTCACGGCGCTGAGGATGAAGGGCGTGGAGATCACCGAAGAGGAATCGACGGCTGCGCAGATAGCGATCCTGCTGCATGATATAGGCCACGGGCCTTTCTCGCACGTGCTGGAACACACGCTGGTGGACGGCGTGACGCACGAGGATATATCGCTCCTGATGATGGAGCGGATCAATGAAGACCTGTCCAAAGTACGAAGGACGGATGTACAATGTACGAAGGAGGCAAAGCCGCTGGATATGGCGATTGCCGTCTTCAAGAACGAGTACCCGAAGCATTTTCTGCACCAGTTGATCAGCTCCCAGCTGGACGTGGACCGGATGGACTACCTCTGCAGGGACAGTTTCTTCACGGGGGTGCAGGAAGGGCGCGTGGCGAGCGAGCGGTTGCTCAAGATGCTCGACGTGCGCGGCGACAGACTGGTGGTGCAGGTGAAGGGTATCTACAGCGTGGAGAAGTTCCTGGTGGCGCGGCGGCTGATGTACTGGCAGGTCTATCTGCACAAGACCTCCGTGGCGGCGGAGCAGCACCTGATCAAGATACTGAGCCGTGCAAAAGAACTCGCGAAGAACGGCGGAGAGCTCTTCTGCTCGCCGGCGCTGCATTATTTCCTGTACAACCATGTCACTTTCGATGACTTTGCGGTGAGGAGCGAGGCGCTGGACCGATATGCGCTGCTGGACGACACGGATGTGCTGTCCGCCATCAAGGCGTGGATATCCTGCGGGGACAAGGTGCTGGGCGCCCTGAGCCGCAGTTTTATCGACCGGCAGCTTTTCCGCGGCGAGTTACTGGAACAGCCGCTGACGGAGAACGAGAAGCACGCGCTGGACAAACAGTACGCGGAGGCGCTCGGTGTGAGCGAGGCGGAAGCCTCCTATTGCTGGTCCGAGCATGTATCGACGAGCAACACCTACTCCGAGAAAGCCGACACGATAGACATTCTCTATTCGGACGGCACGGTGCGCGACATAGCCGAGGCGAGCGAGATACTGGACCTCGAAGCCCTGACCCGCAAACCCACCAAGCGGTATTTGTTCAAATATCGCCTTGACAAATAAATGGTACATGGTAAATGACTAAATGGTAAATAACTTGATGGAATTCAGTGCACAGCAGATAGCAGCCCTCCTGGGCGGAGAGTTATACGGCAACGCCAACGCGAAAGTGAGCGACGTGGCGCCTATCGAGCAGGCGGAGGCGAAGCACCTGTCATTCGTGACGGAGGAGAAATACCTGCCATCCATAGAAACAAGCAACGCCGGAGTCGTGCTTGTTTCTGACCGCTTCGCTGAAAGAGCAAAGACCGCTTACGCTGAAAGAGCAAAGACCGGTCAAGCACTAATTTTTGTGGAGAACGCCCGCGGCGCGATGGGCGAACTGCTCAAGATAGTGAGCGAGACGATGAACCCGCCTAAGAAAGGGGTGGAGCAGCCCTCGTTCGTGAGCGAAGGAGTGGCAGTGCCCGGGGACGCCTACATCGGCGCGTTCGCCTACATCGGCAGGAACGTGACCCTCGGCGCAGGGGTGCAGATATACCCGAACGTCTATATAGGCGAGAACGTCACGATAGGCGAGGGGACAATCCTCTACGCCGGCGTGAAGGTCTATCCGAACTGCCGCATCGGCAAGGGCTGTATCCTGCATGCCGGCGTGGTGATAGGCAGCGACGGTTTCGGCTTCGAGCCCGACGCACAGGGCGTGAACCGGAAGATCCCGCAGATAGGCAACGTGATTGTGGAGGACGACGTGGAGATAGGCGCCAACACGACTGTTGACCGCGCGATGATGGGCAGCACCGTCATCCGCCGTAACGCGAAGATAGACAACCTCGTCCAGATAGCCCATAACGTGGAGGTGGGCGAGAGCACGTTCCTCTGCGCGCAGGTCGGCATCGCCGGCAGCACGAAGGTCGGCGGGCACTGCATCCTCGCGGGACAGGTAGGCGCAGCGGGACACATAGAGATAGCCGACCACTGCGTCTTCGGTGCGCAGTCCGGCATCCCCAACTCCGTGCGCAAACCCGGTATGTACATGGGCTATCCGGCGATTGACGCAGGGATCTGGCGCAGGGCTGTGGTGCGCTTCAAACAAAGTGGAAAGAAATGAAACAACATACGATTAAAGACAGCTTTACGCTGAGTTCGGTAGGCCTGCACACGGGTCTGCACGTGACCGCGACCTTCCACCCCGCGCCGGCGAACACCGGCGTGTGCCTCCGGCGTGTGGACCTGCCTAAACAGCCCTGCCACAGGGCGCTGGCGGACTACGTGTCCGCTACCGAGCGCGGCACGGTGCTGGAGCGCGGCAAATGGAAGGTGAGTACGGTGGAGCACGCCCTCAGTGCCCTCTATGCCATGGGCGTGGACAACTGCATCATCGATGTGGATGCGCCGGAGATGCCTATCCTCGACGGCTCGGCGAAGTTCTTTGTGCAGGCGATACAGCGCGTGGGACTGGAGGAACAGGACGCGGAACAGGAGGTCTATGTGGTACAGGAGCCGGTGGAGTACGTCTCCGAGCACGGACACCGGATGCGCATCGAGCCCTGCGACCACTACGAGGCGGATGTGACCATCGCCTTCAACTCCAACCTCCTCCGTGAGCAGCACGCCACCCTGACGGACCTCAGACAGTACCCCAAGGAGATAGCCGCCGCGCGTACCTTCTGTTTCGTGCGCGAGATAGAGCCGCTCCTCCGCGTGGGACTCATCAAGGGCGGCGACCTCAAGAACGCACTCGTCATCTACGAGACCGAGATGAGCCAGGAAGGCATGGATTATTTCTGCGACAAGATGGGGCAGGAGCACCTCGACGCCAAGAAACTCGGCTACCTCTCGCCCCTGAACTACCTCAACGAACCGGCGCGACACAAGCTGCTGGACGTGATAGGCGACCTGTCTCTGCTCGGCATGCGCATACAGGGACGCATCACCGCCTACAAACCCGGACACACCTTCAACACCCAGTGCGTACGACGACTTAGAAACCAAATACTTTCGGAATAATGATTTCTCCTTTAGCATATGTGAGCCCGAAGGCTCAGATCGGAAAGAACGTCACCATCGACGCTTTTGCGTATATAGACGATAATGTGATTTTAGGCGACAACTGCCATGTGTTCCCTTCGGCGGTGATAGGCGCGGTGCCGCAGGACCTCAAATACCGCGGAGAAGAGACATACACCGTTATCGGCGACAACTGCGTGCTGCGCGAGTTCGTCACTATCCACCGCGGCACGGCGTCCAAGGGCAAGACGGTTGTGGGAAACAACAACCTCATTATGGCGTACTGCCACGTGGCGCACGACTGTGTCCTGCATGACCACATCATCATGTCCAATGCCACGCAGTTGGCCGGCGAGGTGGAGGTGGACGACTACGCCATCATCGGCGGCGGCACGCTCGTACACCAGTTCACGCATATCGGTGCGCACTGCATGATACAGGGCGGCTCGAAGATCAACAAGGACATCCCGCCCTTCGCTATCGTGGCGCGCGACCCCATCGCTTTCTGCGGCATCAACTCCGTGGGACTCAACCGCCGCGGCTTCACGCCCGAGCAGATTCACACGATTCAGGAGGTTTACCGCCTCCTCTATAACAGCGGACTCAACACCACCCAGGCACTGGAGCAGATAGAGGCAGCCATCCCCGCCTCCGCAGAGAGAGACGCGATCCTCGATTTCGTCAAGGGTTCGAGCCGGGGGGTGGTGAGAGCGTAAGAAAATAAAGAAAACCAATATATATGGAAGAAGTAAAGCAGCCTGTTGAAGGCAAAGAAGAGCGTAGTCTCAATTTCATTGAGCAGATCGTAGAGAAAGACCTCGCCGAGGGAGTGAACAACGGACGTATCCAGACCCGCTTCCCGCCGGAGCCGAACGGCTACCTGCACATCGGTCACGTCAAAGCCATCTGCATGGACTTCGGCATTGCCGAGAAGTACAACGGCGTGTGCAACCTCCGTTTCGACGACACCAACCCCGCCAAGGAGGACACGGAGTACGTAGAGACCATTGAGCGCGATATTGCGTGGCTCGGCTTCAAGTGGGGCAAGATTTTCTATGCTTCCGACTATTTCGAGCAGCTCTACGACCTCGCCATCCGCTTTATCAAAGAAGGCAAAGCCTACGTCGATGAACAGACCGCAGAGCAGATTGCCGAGCAGAAAGGTACGCCTACCGAACCCGGTGTAGCGTCGCCTTACCGCGACCGTCCGATCGAAGAAAACCTCCGGCTCTTTGAGGCGATGCAAGCCGGCGAGATAGAAGAGGGTAAGATGGTGCTCCGCGCCAAGATAGACATGGCGAACCCCAACATGCACTTCCGCGACCCGATCATGTACCGCATCATCACCTCGCACCCGCACCACCGTACGGGAAGGCGCTGGAACGTCTATCCGATGTATGACTTCGCGCACGGGCAGAGCGACTATTTCGAGGGCGTGACCCACTCCATCTGCACTTTGGAGTTCGAAGTGCACCGCCCACTCTATGATTATTTCCTCGACCAGATAACCGGACCCAACTTCGCGGGTCTCTCGCCCTACGGACCGGACTACCGCCCCAAGCAGCGCGAGTTCAACCGCCTCAACATCACCTACACGGTCATGTCCAAGCGCAAGATGCTGCAGCTCGTCAAGGAAGGGCTCGTAGCCGGTTGGGACGACCCGCGTATGCCGACCGTCTGCGGTCTGCGCCGCCGCGGCTACACGCCGCAGGCGATACGTAACTTCATGGACAAGATCGGTTACACCAAGGTGGAGGGAATGATTGACCAGGGGCTCCTGGAGCACACCATCCGCGAGGACCTCAAAGAGACGGCGCCGCGTGTATGCGCCATCTTCGATCCCGTCAAACTGGTTATCACCAACTACGAAGGAGAGGGTGAGACCATCATCGCCGAGAACATTGACGGACATTCCGAATTAGGCACCCGCGAGATGCCGTTCGGCAAGGAACTGTGGATCGAGCGCGGCGACTTCCTCGAAGAGGCGGACAACAAGTTCTACCGCCTCTCTCCGGGCGGACGCGAGGTGCGTCTCAAAGCGTCGTACATCATTCAGGCAACGGGCTGCGAGAAGGACGAGAACGGCAATATCACCACCGTCTATGCCACCTACGATCCCGACTCCAAGTCCGGCACCGAGGGAGGCAACCGCAAGACGAAGGCGACCATCAACTGGGTGGAGTGCAAGTCTGCACTCGATGCCGAGGTAAGGCTCTACGACCGCCTCTTTGCGGTAGAGAACCCCTCCGCAGAGGAAGGCGATTTCCGTGACCTGCTCAACCCCGACAGCCTCAAGGTGGTGACCGCCAAAGTGGAGTCCTCCCTCGCACAGGCGAAGGTACAGGACCACTTCCAGTTCCTCAAACAGGGCTACTTCGTGGTCGATGATGACAGCAAACCGGACCATCTGGTGTTCAACCGCACCTGCTCCCTCAAGGACAATTACTTAAAATAGTCGAAAGTCGAAAGACCGCTTCGCTCAAAGCAGAAAGCCCTTGCGTACACGCGTAAATAATAATAAGGAGCAGATCTTCTGCGAGTGGCGCAAACGATGGGTGCGTCTGACTCCCGAAGAGTGGGTGAGACAGCAACTCCTTCACCGGCTGGTGGAGGAGTACGGCTATCCCGCTTCGCTCATCGCCGTCGAAGTGCCGTTCACGATGACGAACGGCAAGTCTTTCCGCGCCGACGCGGTGGTGTATAGGCAGATGCAGCCCCTCATGCTCATCGAGTGCAAGGCGGAGACGGTTCCCCTGACGCAAAAGACGCTCGACCAGGCCATTACGTATAACAGAACCTTTCATGTCCCCTATCTGCTTCTTAGCAACGGGGTACAGACAATCACAATAGATGGAAACAATACTAACACTCCAGGATGCCCTCGATACACCGACCTTTTACGGTGTGAACAACGGTAATATCCTGTGTCTCAAGAACCAGCACCCCGATGTGCGCGTTGTGGCGCGTGGCTACCAGATGAAGGTCACGGGTGCCGAGGGGGCGATAGACAAGTTCGAACGCTCGCTGAGGCTCTGCGAGGCCTTCTGCATACGGAACAACAAACTGACCGAACAGGACATTCTCATGCTCCTGCACGGCGACAAGCCGCAGGAGCAGGCGACCGACAATCTGATCCTGCACGGCGTGAACGGCAAGTCTATCTATGCCCGTTCGGCGAACCAGAAGGCGCTGGTCGATGCGTACGAGGAGAACGACCTTCTCTTTGCGGTAGGACCTGCCGGCAGCGGCAAGACCTATACGGCTATCGCGCTCGCCGTGCGCGCGCTGAAGAATAAGGAAGTAAGGCGCATCATTCTCTCCCGTCCCGCAGTCGAGGCAGGAGAGAAACTCGGCTTCCTGCCGGGTGACATGAAGGAGAAAATCGACCCCTATCTGCAACCGCTCTACGATGCGCTGCAGGACATGATACCGGCTGCCAAACTGACCGAATACATGGAGAAGGGGACGATCCAGATTGCACCGCTCGCGTTCATGCGCGGACGGACACTGAGCGAGGCGGTAGTCATCCTCGACGAGGCGCAGAACACCACCGCCCTGCAGCTCAAGATGTTCCTCACCCGTCTCGGCATGGGCGGAAAGATGATCGTCACGGGCGACATGACCCAGATAGACCTGCCCCCGACCCAGAAATCCGGTCTCAGGGACGCCATGGAGCGCTTCCGCGGCATCAAAGGCATCCGAATCATCGAGTTCAACGAGAAAGATATTGTCCGCCACCCGCTGGTCAGGAAGATCGTCGCGGCGTATGGGAGTTGATAGGCTAAAGGTTATTGGCTAAAGGTTATTGGCTAAAGGTTATAGGTTATAGGTTATAGGTTATAGGTTATAGGCTAAAGGCTAAAGAGGTAATCCAGCGCCTCGCCGGCTTCGGCAGGGGTGATGACCTGATTGATGACGGGGTCACCGACCGAACGGATGAGCGTGCAGTTGATTTGGGCGGCACGCTCGTTCTTTTTATCCTGCTGCATAAGGGCAATCAGTGCCGCGCGGTCGGAGCACTTGCATTGCGGCCGCCCGTAGTAATCTGTCATGAGCCGCGTCAGCTGCTGCAACGGCTCTTTGGGACACCCGAGTTTGACGACGGAGAGGTATAGTTCGGCAATCATGCCGTAGAGAACGGCGTAGCCGTGGAGCCATTTACCATTTGACGATTTACCATTTACCATTTGGATCTCCTCCAGTGCGTGGCCGAAGGTGTGACCGAAATTGAGGACCTTGCGGAGTCCGTCCTCGTGCGGGTCGGCGGCAACGACACGCTCCTTGGCCGCCACGCACGCCTCTATCAGCGGTGCGAGGGCGTCAAGCGGCGTGGTGTCCAGGTCGTAGCGCAGCAACGCCTCCCATAATCCGTCACCCTTCGTACATCGTACATCGTCCCTTCGTACATCTACCAGCCCCGTCTTGAGCATCTCGGCGTAGCCGGAGAGGAACTGCTGCGGCGGGAGCGTCTCAAGCCAGCCGGGCCAGATAAGGGTCTCGACGGGCGGGGCGAAAAGTCCGATGCTGTTCTTGAGCCCGCGGTAGTTGAAGCCCGTCTTGCCGCCCGTGGAGGCATCGGTCATCGCCAGTAAGGTAGTAGGGATATTGAGACAGTCCACACCGCGTTTGTACGTGGCGGCGGCAAAACCGGCGAGGTCGGTCAGCACGCCTCCGCCGACGGCTACCACCAGACCGCGGCGCGTGAGATTGCTCTCGAAGAAGAAATCCCAAATCCGCTGCACCGTCTCAAGCGACTTCTGCGATTCATGCACAGGTAATAATACCGATGAAATACCGATGAAATACCGGCTTAATACCGATGAAGAGCGGAGATTCTCATCCACGACAAAGACGACCTGGTCTTGGTCGTAACGCGCCAGAACGGGTGCCAATGCACTATGAATATCGGTACAAACCATCTTTTTTGGTGAAAAACACGGCAAAGATACAAAAAAGTTTGCATATACGCAAAAAAAATAGTACCTTTGTACGCGAATTTAATTTGGAGTAGTATGCGTAAAAGAGCAGATATTATATTATTATGTATCTTATCAGGCTTGTTTTCCGTCCTGAGTGTACGGGCGGACGACGTGGTGTATATCACGACGGAGCAGTTCAAGGCGCGGATCTTTGACTACCGGAACGAAAAGGACTGGAACTACCGGGGCGACAAGCCTTGCGTGATTGATTTCTATACGACCTGGTGCGGGCCGTGCAAGCGTCTGGCGCCGATCATGGAGGAGTTGAGCCAGAAATACTGTGACCAGGTATGGTTCTACAAGGCGGACACGGAGCGCGAACGCGAGCTGGCGTATGTGTTCGGTATCAACTCCATCCCGCAGGTGCTGTATATACCCGTAGAGGGAAAACCGATGCTGCTCAAGGGGCTGTACCCCAAGGAGAACATAGAACAGATTATTGAGGAGTTCCTCTTGAAAAGTGAAAAGTGAAAGAGAAAGTAGGAGGTTGAAATGCAAGTAGAGTTGTGGCTGTTGATTTTATCGCTGCTGTTTTTCGTAAGTATTTTTGCGGACAAGATCGGGTACAAGTACGGTGTCCCGGCGTTGCTGCTGTTTCTGGCGGTCGGAATGCTTTTCGGCTCCCGGAGTATGGGCGCGCTGTTCGGCACCGACGGTATCTCGATTGATATCGGTACGGCGCAGGGACTGAGTACGCTGGCGATGTGTATCATTCTTTTCACGGGCGGCATGGAGACCAAGCTCAGTGACATCAAGTCGGTGCTTGCGCCGGGTGTGACTTTGGCTACCCTGGGCGTGCTGCTGACCTGTGTCATCACCGGTGTCATCATCTATTATCTCTTCGGTTGGATTAGTGCCATCACGACGATGTCTATCTGGCTGGCGTTGCTGATGGCGGCGACCATGAGCAGTACGGACTCGGCGAGTGTCTTTTCCATCCTCCGTACGAACGGGATAGGACTGAAGCATAACCTGCGGCCGTTGCTGGAGCTGGAGTCAGGAGCGAACGATCCGATGGCGTACGTGCTGACGACCACGCTTATCGGCATCGTGGTGAGTGCCAATACCGCCACCGGCGTCTCCGCCCTGACTATCGTGCAGACCATCGTAGTGCAGTTGGTGATGGGTACAGTTCTGGGATTCGCGTTCGGAGAAGGTCTGGTACAGCTCATGCGGCGCGTCAAGTTAGGCAACGAGGCGCTGTACCCGATCATGATCCTGACGGCGTGTATCTTCATTTTCGGCGTCACCTATTACCTGCAGGGTAATACTTATCTGGCGGTCTATGTGGGCGGTCTGATCATCGGAAACAGCAAGTTCACCCGCAAGCGCCAGACGCGGTCGTTCTTCAACGGTCTGACATGGCTGAGCCAGCTGGTGATGTTCCTGATGCTGGGTCTGATGGTGGAGCCGCTGGAACTGCTGAACTACCGTGTGTGGCTGCCGTGCCTGATCATCAGTATTGTGATGGTCTTTATCTCCCGACCGCTGGCGGTGTGGCTCTGCATGCTGCCGTTCAAGCAGTATCACCAGCGGGACAAACTGCTGCTGAGCTGGGTGGGGCTGAAAGGTGCGGTGCCGATCATCTTCGCTATCCTCTGCAAGTCGCAGAACGTGCCGTACGCCGACATGATCTTCAACGTCGTGTTCCTCTGTACGATCGTGTCGCTGCTGACGCAGGGTACCACCCTGACCATAGTGGCGAAGAAGCTGAATCTGGACACCGAGCCGGAGGAAGAGCGGTCGCTGGAACACTTCGACATGGACCTGCCGGAGGAGATCCAGTCCTCGGCACGCGAGACGGAGGTGACCGAGCGGATGCTGGTGAAAGGCAATACACTGCGCGACATAACCATCCCGCCGCACACACTGGTGATTATGGTCCGCAGAGGAGAGGACTTCTTCGTACCCACCGGAACCAGTGAGTTGCAGGTGGGAGACCAACTGCTGGTGATCTCCGACAAGGACGCCCAGGCGACCTACCAGCACATGATCAGCGACGCGGAGGAAGAGGCGCAGTGGCGCGAAGACATGCGGCGTGAGGCGCGTGCGCGTTTCGACCGCGCCACGGCGTGGATGCACCAGCACAAGTACAGGAGAAACCACAAATCATAAATCATACATTTCAATGAAAACAACCGTATTTCTGACGGGTGCGACAGGCACCATGGGTTACGCGGGCATGACTGAGATTCTTCAGCGCCCTGACAAGTACGAACTTCGCATCTTGGCTCGCCCGAGCAAGAAGAACAAAGAGCTGCTGGCTCCGTTGCAGGCAGCCCACGGGACGCTTCATGTAATCTGGGGCGACCTGACCAAATACGAAGACGTGAAACGCGGTGTGGACGGTGCAGACATCGTCCTGCACGTGGGCGGAATGGTGTCGCCGCAGGCGGACTACAAGCCCAAGGCCACGCTCCGCACGAACATCACTGCGGCGCAGAACATCACCCAAGCCGTTCTGGCACAGCCGGAGGACAAACAGCCGAAGGTAGTCTATATCGGTTCGGTGGCGCAGATGGGTGACCGCCGCGAGCCGCTTCACTGGGGGCGTACAGGCGACCCGATCTGCGTGTCGGCTTACGACCACTACGGTCTGACCAAGGTGCAGGCGGAGCGCATCATCACCAACTCGGGCATCAAGTGCTGGGTGTCCCTCCGTCAGTCGGGTATCCTCTATCCGGCTATCCTCAAGAACTACGACCCGATCATGTTCCACGTGCCCATCCGCGGCGTGCTGGAGTGGGCTACGGTAGAGGACAGCGGACGGCTCCTGGAGCGCGTGTGCCGTCCCGAGGTGCCGGCGGAGTTCTGGAAACACTATTACAACATCGGCTCGGGTAACGAGTACCGCCTCTCCAACTACGAGTTCGAGGTGCTGCTGCTTGACGCCATCGGCTGCCCCAGACCGCAGAAGATATTTAACGCCAACTGGTTCACCACCCGTAATTTCCACGGCATGTGGTACATCGACGGCGACAAGCTGGAGGAGTATCTGCATTTCCGTGCCAACGTGCCGGTGAAGGAGTACTTCCAGCAGATGGCGAAAGCTCCGTCGCTGCCGTGGGGGATCAAGTTCGCCTCCAAGACGCACATCGCCAAACTCTTCCCGCACTGCGTGAAAGCCGCCATGTGGTTCATGGCGAACAGCAAGGAGCACGGTACCCAGTGGTGGATCAAAGGCGCAGAGTCGAAAGACGAAAGTCGAAAGTCGAAAGCCCACCAACGTATAGCGGCTTATTACGGTACGCTGGAGGCATACAAAGCCATCCCCGACTGGGCGCATTTTGATATCAGCCATAACAGCGAAACCCCCGTTCTTCTCGACCACGGCTACGATGAGCAGAAACCGATGGAGGAGTTCACCATAGAGGACATGCAGAAAGCGGCTGCTTTCCGCGGCGGCAAGTGCCTGAGCAAGACGATGAAGAAAGGCGACTGGGACACCCAACTGGAGTGGGAGGACGCCGACGGCCGTACCTTCGAGGCGACGCCGCGGCTGATTCTGTTAGGCGGTCACTGGAGTCCGTTCGACATGCCGTACCCGTTCGAGACGGAGCGCGTGAACGGCGAGTGGCGGAAGTGTGAGGCACGCCCGTGGGCATGGGACCGCGTAGCAAGAAAAAACCCCTTCTTCGCGCAACTGTGGGCCCCGCTGCACGACAAAGACGAGGACAATGTGTACGGCCCTGAAATCTTCAATGGTTGGGAGAAATAAGTGGTACATGGTAAATGACCAAATGGTAAATGTATTTTGACGAATTAGCATTATCGGATGAAGTATTGGATGCACTGTGGGACATGCATTTTGACGAGTGTACCCCTGTGCAGGAGAAGACCATCCCTGTTATACTGGAGGGGCACGACGTGATCTCGTGCGCCCAGACCGGAACGGGTAAGACAGCGGCGTATATCCTGCCGCTGCTTACCAATCTGGCGTTTGACGGCCACGACCCCGACAAACTGAACGCGATCATCATGGCGCCGACGCGCGAACTGGCGCAGCAGATAGACCAGCAGATGGAGGGGTTCGGGTATTACGTGCCGTTCTCATCCGTGGCCATCTACGGCGGCAAGGACAACGGCGCGTGGGGCACGCAGGTGACGGGACTGCAGAAAGGCGCGGACATCGTCATCGCCACGCCGGGACGGCTCCTGAGCCAGATGAACATCTACGATGTCGATTTCTCGGGCATCAAGTATTTCATCCTCGACGAGGCGGACCGGATGCTGGACATGGGTTTCTACGACGACATCATGACCATCGTCCGCAAGCTGCCCAAGGACCGCCAGACGATCATGTTCTCCGCTACGATGCCGGACAAGATCCGCCGGATGGCGAAGGCGATCATGCGCAACCCGCAGGAGGTGCAGATAGCCGTTTCCCGTCCGCCCGAGAGCATCCACCAGCAGCACCTCTTCCTGAACGAAGGGGAGAAACCCGCCAAGGTAGCCGAACTGCTGGCAGGCAGGAATCTGAAGAAAGTGATCATCTTCGCCGGCAAGAAACAGAAAGTGAAGGACCTCACGCGCACGCTGCGTTCCTTACACATAGACGCGCGTGCGATGCACAGCGACCTGGAGCAGCATGAGCGCGACCAGGTGATGCTGGATTTCAAGAACGGCAAGGTGGAGGTGTTAGTGGCGACGGATGTCGTGTCGAGGGGGATCGATGTGGTGGATGTGCCACTCGTCATCAACTACGACGTGCCGCACGCGCCGGAGGATTACGTCCACCGGATCGGGCGTACTGCACGTGCCGAGAACAGCGGCGAAGCGATGACCTTCGTCAGCCCGGAGGATAAACATTACTGGAAAAGGATTGAGCGGTTCCTGGATCCTACAAGTGACGGATCCTCCACTCGTTCGGATAAAGGTTGTTCAGGCGGTTCCCGACGTTCTTCGCGAAACCGAGGGGGACACCCTCGTAGGTCAAAAGGACCAAACCGAGGGGGGCGTCGCTCAGCGCCAAAGCCTCAGTCCTGAGATACGACAGCGCTTGCTCGCGCGTCAGCGCAATATTCGGAAAGGCCTCTTTACGGAGGTCTTTTATCATGGACAGGCTGTGTTGCGGCGCAATACCCCGTCCGCGTTCCTCGCCCAGACCGAAGCCCGTAGAGATACAGGTCAGTTGGGTGGAGAGCCATTCGATGATTTCTTTGTATTTGAGCGGGTAGGCGGTGGCAAAACGGTCGGTGTACCGGATCGCCCAGTCGTCGGGGTGCTGCAGCCATGACCGCATCACGGGCAGGAACTCCGGATGGGAGACGGAGGGCTCTTTCTTGGGCGCTTTGATGCGCGCCTGGTCCAGCATCTCGCTGTCGTACTTGCGCAGGACGCAGAGGTAGAACCCTTCTCCTTTGGTTTTATGCGGATAGAAATGATAGCCCGCGGAGCCTTCGGTGATGCCCCATGAGGGCTCGTAGTCGAGCGGCAGTACGTCGGCGCCCAAGGTCTCTGCAAACCACTCCACGTTCTTCTCGTTCTCCTCCTCGTTGAAGGTGCAGGTGGAGTAGATGAGTATGCCTCCCGGCTTGAGCGCGTCCCATACATCCATCATAATACTGCGCTGCCGTTCGGCGCATTGCAGTACCGCCCTGGGACTCCACTCGGCGCGCGCCTGCTCGTCCTTGCGGAACATTCCTTCGCCGGAGCAGGGAGCGTCCACCAGAATACAGTCGAACAGATGCTTGCACCGCTCGCCGTACTCCGCCGCGGTGTTATGGGTGACGATGGTGTTGCCGTTGCCCCATTTCTGGATGTTCTCCGAGAGGATGAACACCCGCTGCCGTACGACCTCGTTGCTCAGCAGCAGACCGTCCGAACCGAGGTACTCGCTGACGAGGGTGCTCTTACCGCCTGGAGCAGCGCAGAGGTCCAACACTATAGAGGAAGGATCGACGTACTGCTCCAGCGCCTGCTGGACGAACATCGATGATGCCTCCTGTACATAGTAACAACCCGCGTGGAAAAGGGGATCGAGCGTGAACTGCGGCCGCTCGCTCAAGTAGTACCCGTCGATATGCCAGGGCACCTCGTCCGTGTCGCCCTCAAAAGTGAGGACGTCCAGCTTGGAGTTGAGCCGGATAGAGGTCACGGGCTCCGTCTCCAGCGCCCGGATCAGCTGAGCGGCTTCCGCTCCCATCTGCTGATGCATCTGTTCTATGAATTCGACAGGCAACATAAAATTTGGTGCAAAGATACACTTTTTTTTGCACATGTGCAAATTTTTTACTAATTTTGCAGCCGTTTATGGATTTTTTAGAACAGTTAAATACTTCCCAGCGTGAGGCGGTGACCTGTACCGAGGGCGCCTCGCTGATTGTAGCGGGTGCCGGTTCGGGCAAGACCCGCGTACTGACCTACAGGATTGCCTACCTCCTGCAGCAGGGCGTTCCTGCGAGCCGGATCATGGCGCTCACCTTCACCAACAAAGCGGCGCGGGAGATGAAAGAGCGCATCGCCCGCCTGGTCTCCGCGCAGGACGCGCGCTACCTCTGCATGGGTACCTTTCACAGCGTGTGCACGCGTCTCATCCGCCCTTATGCGGATCAGTTAGGCTACACGCGTGACTTCACCATCTACGACACCGCGGACAGCAAGTCCGTCATCAAATCCATCTGTAAGGAACGCGGCCTGGACGAGAAGGTCTATAAAGCGGGCGCAGTGCAGAGCCGGATCTCGATGGCAAAGAACAACGGCATCAGCACCCGTGAGTACGGCATAAACCAGCAACTGCTGCGCGAGGACAGAGAAGCCCGCATGTACGATTTCGCAGCTATCTATGAGCTTTACGAGGCGCGCCTCAAAGCCGCCAATGCCATGGATTTTGACGACCTGCTGATCAATATGCTGCGGCTCATGGAGAACTGCCCCGAGGCGTGTGAGCGGTACCAAGAGCAGTTCCGCTACCTCCTCGTGGATGAGTACCAGGACACCAACTATATCCAGTTCCTGCTCGTCAAGAAACTTGCCGAGCCGCAGAACAACATCTGCGTGGTGGGCGACGATGCGCAGTCTATCTACTCCTTCCGCGGAGCGGACATACGGAACATCCTCAATTTCCGGCGGGTCTATCCGCAGGCGCAACTCTTCAAACTGGAGCGTAACTACCGCTCCACGCAGATGATCGTCAATGCTGCCAATTCGCTGATACACAAGAACGTCAACCAGATCGAGAAAACCGTCTATTCGGAGAAAGAGGAAGGGCAACCCTTGCACATGCAGGCGTACATGGACGACCGCACGGAGGCACTCGGCGTAGCGACCCAGATCCAGCGGCAGCGGCAGAAAGGCTACGACTCTTTCGCCGTGCTGTACCGCACCAACGCCCAGAGCCGTGTGATCGAGGGCGAGTTACGCAAACTCAATATACCCTACCGTATCTACGGCGGCACCTCTTTCTACCAGCGCAAGGAGATCAAGGATACCTTGGGTTACCTGCGTCTGGCGGTCAACGGCCGCGACAACGAGGCGCTGCTCCGTATCGTCGGTTTCCCCGGCAGAGGCATCGGCGAGACGACGATGAAGAAAGTAGCGGCGAACGCGATTGAGCACCATAAGTCTTATCTTGATGTCATGCGGCATCCGGAGGACACAGGGCTTGAGGTGGCTGCTGCGACGAGCAAGAGGTTACAGACGTTCGCCGCGTACATAGACGGACTGAGCGAGCAGAGTGAACAGATGGACGCTTTCGCCTTCACGGAGATGGTACTCCGTACCTCGGGTGTGTTGACCGCCTTGGCGCTCGACCGTACGACCGAAGGTATCGACCGGGCACAGAACGTACAGGAGCTGCTCAATGCCATCCGCGAGTTCGTGGAACAGCGCGCCAACGAAGGTATTGATTACACGCCCATCACTGATTTCCTGAGCGAGGTGTCGCTGCAGACCGATCAGGACGAGAACCTCGCCGACACCACCGAGCGCGTGACGCTCATGACCGTTCACGCCGCCAAAGGACTGGAGTTTCCGGTCGTCTTTATCGTCGGGCTGGAGGAGAACCTCTTCCCCTCGCAGTTTGCGGTCAAGCCCGCGGAGGTCGAAGAGGAACGGCGGTTGCTGTATGTGGCGATTACCCGGGCGATGGAGCAGTGTCATTTGTCTTTCGCGCGGCAGCGTTTCCGCAACGGCTCGTTCACGTTCGCGTCCCCCAGCCGCTTCCTCAATGACATAGACAAGCAGTTCTTCGATATACAGAGAACTGCCAAGACTCCGACACCGAGTATTCCCAGTAGGCCTAGTATTCCTAGTATTCATAGGATTTATAATGTTCCTAGTAGTTATAGTACGCCGGTGTCCGGTGCTACGAGTACGATCGCTTCGGCAGCGTGGAAAGCCGGTGACAGAGTGTCGCACCGCGTGTTCGGCACCGGTACGGTCAGCCGCGTCTATCGCGATGAGGTGACAGAGAACGACAAGATAGAGATCGCCTTCGATACCCAGGGCACGAAGACGCTCCTCCTGACCCACGCCAAACTCGACCGGGTCTAACGGTAGATGAAGTACCCTGCCACACCGGCGAGGATGATCAACAGAATAGGGTGGGAGAGAACATTAAGACCTACCCCAAGCCCCTCCCTAAGAGGAGGGGTTGTTTTTGAAATAAACGGTGTGGTGATTTGTGGTAATACGGTGAAGAATGCCACCACGCCGAAGATGATCCACGAGACGGGGTCAATGAAATTGGTCGGTTTGATGAGCATGAGTGCCGCAGAGGCGATCAGACCGAGCACCGTGAAACGCAGCATGCGGAGCGTCTGCTCGAAATACGGATTGCCTTTGAACTTCTTGTTCAGCCAGAAATACGCCTTGCATATACTGAGCATGATGATGAGGCTCGGCAGTACGATCGCCGTGGTGGCGAGCACCGAGCCCCAGAACCCCGCCGTGGTGTAACCTACGTACGTGGCGCAGTTGATACCGATGGGTCCCGGCGTGACCTGACTCACCGCGACGATGTCCACGAACTCCTGCTGGCTCATCCACCCGTGCTGCTCCACTTCCATCTGGATAAGCGACAGGATAGCCAGCCCTCCGCCGAAACCGAAGAGCCCGATCTTGAAAAATGATATGAAGAGCTGGAGGTAAAGCATAAAGACATTTACGATTTGGTCATCTACCATTTACCATTTTGTCCTTTATCCATACCGTCCCAAGCGTAATGACGATGGTGGCGAGGATGACCCAGACGGGGTTGACACCTCCGAGCCAGATGAGAAGGGCAGCGGCAATGGGGATAAGGGCGGTAAGCCAGCCAATCTTGGCTGCCTTTGCCATCTTGACGAGCGGGGCGGCGATGAGGGCTACTACGGCGGGACGGATGCCCTTGAAGGCGGCTTCCACCGCCGGCAGTTCTTTCCACTCGCGGAACACCACGGCGATACCTAAGATGATAAGGAAAGAAGGCAGCACCGCGCCTAAGACAGCACCTGCCACGCCGCGCCAGCCGCCGATCCGCCAGCCGATGAAGATAGCGCTATTGACTGCGATGATGCCCGGAGCAGCTTGCGCCAAGGCGATCATATTCAGAAACTCCTCCTCGTCAATCCAACCCTTGCGATCCACCACCTCGCGCTGGATAAGGGGTAACATCGCGTAACCTCCACCAAGGGTGAAGGTCCCGATCTTCAAATATGTCCAAAATAGTTGGAAGAACAAATTCTTAATCCCTCTCCCTCAGCTGCTGCTTGACGAATTTCGCCAGCATGTTGATCGCTGCGTTGTTATGCCCGCCCTGCGGGACGACGACGTCCGCGAACCGCTTGCAGGGCTCGATGAACTGCTCGTGCATGGGTTTGAGCACTTTCTGGTACCGCTCGATGACCTGCTCGGCGCTGCGTCCGCGCTCCACGACGTCACGTTTCATGACGCGTATCAGACGGTCGTCCGCATCGGCGTCCACGAAGATCTTGAGGTCCATCTGCTCGCGCATCTTGTACTCCCGCAGCGCCATGATCCCCTCCACTACGATCACCTCTTTGGGCTCGATGTGAATGGTCTCTTTCTGCCTCGTGCAGGTGATGTACGAATAGATGGGCTGCTCGATGGGTTTGCCCTCTTTGAGCATGGCGATGTGCTTGGTCAGCAGGGGCCAATCGAAAGCATCCGGATGGTCGAAGTTGATGTTTTGTCGCTCCTCGACGGGCACGTGGCTGCTGTCTTTGTAATACGAATCCTGAGGAATGATGACCACTTCGCCTTTAGGCAGGCGTTCTGTGAGTTTGCGGACGACGGTTGTCTTTCCGGAACCGGTACCACCGGCAATAC
>DFEG01000021.1:0-2484 GCA_002369075.1 Bacteroidales bacterium UBA3808
GCATAAAGCCGGAGGCAAAGAGTATTGCAGGGAGATTCTTTCGGTCTGTGGCATACAGCACAAAGGCTATGCACGGAGGCAGGGTCAAAAGCCCGATAACAAGCTTCCCAACAATACCCGAATAGAACAGACACCAGCCTGTATAGTACGCCGCCAGACACGCTATCACACCAATAATCAGAGGCGAGAGCTGCATTTTACCGGCATTCTTGTTTTTAACCATACACAGACTTGCAATCATCAGTACTTGCAGCGCAGCCCCGATGGTGTCTGTTACCGGTGTGACGGATACCGTTCGCAAGATGTCGTTTGGAGCCGGCACACCGAACCAGAAGAGATTAGGTATCATCACTAAAACGAACAACCCCAATGCCCATGCGTCAAAGCCAAATTTATATTTCTCGGTTATTTTCATTCTTTTTCAGTTTTTGTTTGTTTTTTTTCCCGACTGGCAGTCGGAGCAATGGAAGAATATGCACGTCCTATCTGTTTTATTCCTTGCCATAGCTCATGGCACTGGTCATGCTCTTTGTTTATTCTGTTTCTTTTCGCAGTTGTGCGATGATGAAGCCGCGGAGGATGGAATAATACTTTCCTTGCGCGGCAGCGGTGGAGTTCTCACCGAAGAAACGCCGGTTGGCGCGGTTGAGGTTCTTGGCGGCAAGTTGCTTGTATTCGGCATACTGCTCCTGCCAATAGGCGAGACGGGCTGGGTCGGAGAGTTCCGCTTTCGCCCGTTTGGAGCACTCGCCAAAAGAAGCAAAGGTGGCGCGCTGGTTGGCGGTGAGTTTCTTCTTGTTTTTGTGCAAGGGATAATTACTAATGACCGTCTTGCCGTGACGGTTGGTAACATAAAACTCGCTGTCGCCGGTGAGGCGGCCTTGCAGTTTGTTCAATAAAATGTCCAGTTCAGCTTTTGCCATTGTGGTTGGTGTTTTTTAGATCGCCCATATATGGTCGATGCTATGGGTATTTTATCAGATCGCCCATATATGGTCGATACTATGGTTTTGGACCGAGGTTCTACCGTTGTTGTTCCGAGGCTCTCCCGATTCGATTACGTGTCGATTACGTCTCGTTTACGTGTCGTTTACGTGTTTTATAGCGGATTAATAACGTTTTTATATGGAGGGGGTGATGATTACACGCCAGGAACTGTCTTTTTCGTTCTTCTCGACGTAGTTCTTTTCTATCAGTTGGTTGACTAATTTCCGTACAGCGGTCATGCTAATGCCCAGTTCCTCCGTCATGTCCTCCAGTGTCAATACAGGCTGCGTCCGCATCAACCGTAGCAGTTTGGCATAATTCGGCGTACGGAACTCAATCATTTCTCCGTCATACCACCAGACGTTTTCCTCTTTGCGGGTCACAAAAAGATAGTCATTGTAAATCTCGTTGGCTACCAGTTTATGGAAATACTGCACAAAAGGCTCTATGTTTTCAAGGGAAGCATGCGCTCCCTGACTCGGGACAAGACCTACATTCAAATCTGCCTGATGAAGCGCTTCCAGATATTCCTGTTTCTTGCGGCTGCGGACCACAATCATCGGCAGACCGTGACGCGAAAGAATATAATTGACGAGCAATCGCGCGATACGTCCGTTGCCGTCCTCAAAGGGATGGATGCGTATATAGCGATAGTGGAAGAGCGCCGCCAACTCTACAGGCGACAAGCGCCCCAGTTCCTCCTCGGAATTGTACCAGTTTATGAGATCGGTCATCAGGGCAGGCGTTTCTTCCGGCGAAGCGTATTCAAAGCGGTCACCATAACGCGTAATCACACTATTCGGGCGGGTCTTGTATTGTCCGGCATGGATGGTGTAACTGGTCTGTATGCCTCCGGGGAGATTGCGATAAACGGTGTAATCCTCGCGCAGAAGTGTCTTGTGCAAGGTGCGGATGAAGTTCTGGGTGAGGGGCATGTTTGGCAGGTTCGCTTCTTCGCTCATCATCTTCAAGCCGACATTACTTGCGGTCATTTCCTGCACGTCTCGGACTGTGGCTTCGCCGACAATCTTACCGAACAGCAATAATATCTCCGTCTGGCCATAGGTCAGGGTATTGCCCTCGATATGGTTGCTGTTGTAGTTGTAGTCGATTGTAAAACGGCGACTCAGCCTCTCGCGGTCTCTGTTAGAGACAGGCTGAATCCCTTGCCACGCTTTGATTGCTTTCTTAAAACTGACTTGCTTCATAATTCAATTTTTGATTAAAAGGTTACAGTAGTGTAACCATTTCGAGTGCAAAAGTACTGCTTTTTTTTGAATTATGCAAGTAAAATCGTTCAAAAATGGAAGAAATCTGCGTTTTTTGCGTAAGAATTATTCTACATACGTCACATAACTGCCGCGGATGCATTTCCATGTGCCGTTGTTGAGGAGGAAGATATCGTCGCCATAGACGCCGGAGATCTTGTCGCCTTCTTGGTCCACGGCGTACCAATACGAGCCTTGTTTGACACAGAAAAAGCCGTTTCCGAACATT